>JAUSDY010000074.1 GCA_030650395.1 Acidobacteriota bacterium
GGACGCGCCAAAGACGGCACGACGCCTGCGTGGGGTGCTCAATGCGCTGAGCGACATTTGTCCGGCGAACGAGAGCGAGTTCGGACCGACACCGCTCGGCGGAAGGCAGGGGCAGGCCGCTCCGGCGTAATCGTTAGTACGCCACAAGCAGGCGCGCGGCGTTTGCGATCTCTGCCTTGCTGACTAGGAAAAACTCTTCAAGAGGCGGCGAGTACGGGACTGGCGTGTCGAGCGCGGCGAGAATGCGGATCGGCGCATCGAGCGCCTCGAACGCTTCTTCCTGGATGATCGCGGCGAGGCTCTCGCCAATGCCGCCGGTCCGCGAGTCCTCGTGGACGATCAAGATGCGATTGCAGTGACGCGTGACGGCGAGGATCGCCTCCTTGTCGAGCGGCGACAGGCTGCGCAGGTCCAGCACTGAAGCCTCGATCCCGTCGGCCGACAACGTTTCGGCCACGCGCATGCAGTGATGCACGTAGGCGCCATAAGAAATCATCGCAAGATCGCCACCGGCCCGGCGTAGCGCTGCCTTGCCGATTTCGCAGGGCGCGGGTGGTTCGGCAGCCAGGACCTGCCTGATGCGCGGATCGCGGTAAAGCGCGATGTGCTCGTAGTAGAGGACCGGATCGGGATCGGCGACCGCGGCCGCCATCAGCGCTCGCGCGTCTTCCGGCGTCGAGGGCACGACGATCTTGAGGCCGGGGGTGCGATAGAACCACGGCTCGGTGTTCTGGCTGTGGTACGGACCCGCGTAGCGCAGTCCTCCCCACGGCATGCGGACGACCATCGGCACGCTCCCGCCCCAGCGGTAGCGGATCTTCGCCGCGTTGTTGACGAGCTGATTGAACCCGGTCGCGACGAAATCGTTGAACTGCATCTCGCCGATCGGCCGCTGCCCGGCGAGCGCAGCGCCCACACACACGCCGAGCACCGCGCCTTCGGCCAGCGGAGAATTGCGGATGCGATCGCCGAACTCTTTCAGCAGCGGCCGCAGCAGCAGGAACGCGTTGCCGTATCGCCCGCCGACGTCTTCGCCGTAGACGAACACGCGCGGGTCGGCGCGAAGCGCATCGCCGACGCCGAGCATCACCGCCTCGAGCAGCGTGTTGCCCTTCTTGTCGAACGGCAGCCCCGGCTCGAGCGCGGGCAGGCCCGAAGTGGCCGGCTGCGTGAGACGACGGGCGGGATCGAGGACTTCGATGCGCACGCGCGGCGGCTCGTTCTTGAAGACGCCGATGCCGGCCTGTTCGGCCTTCGGCCACGGCGCCTGGATGACGAGCTGCGCCTGGCGATCGACGAGGTCGTCGGCCCAGGTCTTCATCACGTCGAGGTCACCCGGCTTGATCACCTCTTCCGCTTCGAGCCGTGCCGCGTACATCGGAATCGGATCGCGCTTGGCCCAGTACTCGTACTGTTCGCGATTGGCGTAGCCGCTCTCGAACAGCTGGTGATATTCCCACGACGGCGGCTGATCCTTGCCGAGGTAGAGCATGTCGTCGTGATGGGCGTGGCCGCACATGCGCATCGCCACGACCTCGATCAGCGTGGGCCCGTCGCCCGCGCGCGCCCGCTCGGCCGCCCACGTGAACGCGGCGGCGATTTCATCCGGATCGGTGCCGTCGATCGTGATGCCGGGAATGCCATAACCGGCGGCCTTCTCCGCGAACACGCGCGCCGCGGAATTGTCGCGCACCGGCGTCGAGAGCGCCGTCTGGTTGTTCTGCAGGCAGAAAATCGCGGGCAGCTTCGCGGCGGCGCAGGTATTGATCGCTTCGTGCCACTCGCCAAGCGACGAGCCGCCTTCGCCAATGAACGACAGCGCGACCCTACTATTCTCAAGATCGCTCTTCTCGAGCGCGAAGGCCATGGCCATGCCGGCCATCGACAGCGAGCCGACCGCCAGCGGCGCCGCGGCCGGCAGCACGCCCCAGTCGAAGTCGCCGGTGTGCAGGTCCTTGCCGTCCATCGGCGGCCCGGCCTTGCCCATTTGCGCGCGCAGGATCATCGCGACCGCTTCTTCGTCGTGGCGCATCGCCAGCGTCATGCCCAGATCGCGAATCACCGGCGCGAGCACATCGCCGCCCCAGGCGCCGGTGCTGTTGCGATAGCTGGCGCCGCGATGCAGCCGGATCGCGCCGGCGTAGATCGCTTCCTGTCCGAGCGAGCGGAAGCCTTTGCCCTGGAACGCCATCTCGCCCCAGCGCACTTCCCCGCCCATGAACAACTGCTTGAGGCGATTGTCGACGCTGCGCGTCAGGCACATGCCCTTCAGAATCTCGCGCCGCTCGGCCTTGGTGAGCGACGCCTCGATGGCGGCGCGCCGCAGGAATCCGTCGCAGGCCTCGACCAGCTCGGCACGTGCCTGCTCGAGCCGCTTGACCGCGGATGTGCCCGGCGTGGTTTCGGCAATACCTTCCGGCGCCGTCACCTGCGCGTACAACACGCTTGCCAGTGCCCGGCGAAACGGCACGCGGGCCAAATCGAGCTTCACCGCATCGCGGGCCTTGATCGCGCCGACGCCGGATTTTTCGAACGCCTCGAGCGCGACGCCCAGCGCAAACGGATAGCGTTCCGCGACGAAGGCGCCGAAGCGGCTGGCGAGGCCCGACAGGCGGGAGACATCGACCGTGCGTGACATAGAGTGGCTATTGTACCGAACGTTACAGGGCCGCAGATAACGCAGATAAACGCGGCCACAGATGACGCAGATGACACAGATCTAAATTCAAATTCCTCGAAATACGGCCGCAGATGACGCAGATAACGCAGATGCAAAAACCAAGAGTCCAAAGAACTTGGCTTGCCTGTTTCGCTCGTCCGGAACGACGTGCGTGAGAAAACTTATCTGCGTCATCTGCGTCATCTGCGGCTGTTTTGGAAAGGAACTAGCTCTGCGTTATCTGTGGCCTTGTGTGAGCCCGGGTGGAACTATTTCAGCTGGTGCCGCATCAAATAAGGATGCGTGTATTATCGGTGGCTGCGTGCGTGTGTAGCGCAGCCATGTTTCTGACCGGGGTGTCCTCGGGACAAACCGTCACGGCCCCGCTGCCGTCCTGTCCGGCTCGCACCGCCGTGGCTGGCGGCGTGCCCGTGACGTGGCACCAGGGCCGGGCGGGTGATGCGGTCGAGCTCGAGCAGTGGTGCCTCGCAGTCGGCGGGCCGATCTTCGTTCAGGCGGCGGCGTCCGCACCCGCTGCTCCCCCGCTCGAAGAGCTCGTCGTCGTGACCTGGAATGCCCACCTCGCTGAGGGCCGCCTGGTCGATTTGATCACCGACCTCCGCGCCGGTGCCTTCACGTCGGGCCGTCCGGTGAAGCACTTCGTCCTGCTCCTGCAGGAGCTCTATCGCGGCGGCCACGATGTGCCGGCGTTCATGCCCGGCGCGCGCACGGCCTTCGCGATCCTGCCGCGCAACCCGAAGGCGACCGATGCCCGCAGCTACGCCGCATCGCTGGGGCTGTCGGTCCTCTACGTGCCGTCGATGAGGAACGGCGCCAAGCTGCTCGAGGATCGCGGCAACGCGATTGTTTCGACCGAGCCGTTGCTCGATCCATTGGCGCTCGAACTGCCGCTCGAGCGGCAGCGCCGCGTGGCCATCAGCACGGCGATTGAAGTGACGATCGATCGGCGGCCGACGCGGCTCGAGCTCTTCGACGCCCACCTCGAGCCCTTGAGCTCGCCCAAGTCGCTGTGGATCTTCCGCAACCCGCGGCGCCCTCAAGCGCGCGCGATCCTCGACCTGCTCAAGACGCCGCGGTTCGGCCACGGCGGCACCTCCGTCGGCACCGTGCTCGGCGGCGACTTCAACATCGTTTCGCGCGGGATCAACGAAGACGCCTACCGGGAAACCCGCGCATGGTCGACCAGCCTGGCAGCCGAGAACCAGCGCAACACGCATGTGATGGGCCGCATCGATCACTTGTTCTTCAGGCTGGACGAGGGATGGAGCGCGAGGACCGAGCGTCTCGACAACCGTTTCGGTTCGGATCACTACCCGGTGCTGGGCACCTTCAAGTACAAGTAGGCAACCCCAAGAAGGGGTTGCCCCCACACCGCACCCTGTGGAGGCGACCCCTTTTTTGGGGTTGCCTATCACTAACCGTTACGCGGGTTGATCGAACCGAACATCACCATGCGCGCCGCCTCGAGCAGGCCGCGGGCGGTGAAGGGTTTTTCGACAAACGCCGAGCGATCGCCGAGGTCCTGCGTGCCCTCGAATAGTTCGTCGCTGAAGCCGGTCTGATACAGGACGGGCAGGTCCGGGTAGGTCGCCCGCAACTTACCGGCGAGCTCGGGGCCCATCATGTCGGGCATCATCACGTCGGCGATCAAGAGATCGAGCGCCGGCCGGCCTTTCATCGCGGCGAGCGCAGCCGGACCCGACTCGGCCGTGATCAACTCGTAATTTTCCTTCCGCAGAATCCGAATCAGCAGCTCCAGCATCCGAGGGTCGTCATCAGCGACGAGCACCGTGCGCCGGCGCTTGAGCGGCGGCATGCTCGCAGGCGCCGGAGGAGCCGAGGTTTTTGGCGCGTGGGCGTGAATCTGCTGTTGGGCGTGAGCGCGATCGAACGCAAATGCCTGCGGCGCCGTCCCACTTCCGGCGACAACCCATAACCGGTTCAGCAGGTCGCGCGGCAAACCAAGCTCGACCGCTGCGGAATACACATCCGCGCACAACGCCTCCATCTCGTGGAGCCGCGCCGCCATCTGCTCGGGGGTGAGCGAGGCTTGGTTCGCAGACGGAGGGGCGCTGGGGTTTTTCCAGCCCCGTGAGTCAGACATTGTCCGATGGTACAACACGGCAGCTGTGGCAGGATCTCGCCATGCATCGAAGCCGCTTCGGTTTGATCTCATTCGTGCTCGTGGCCGGGCTATGCCTGCAAGTCGCCGCCCAGGGCGACCCCCTGGCGCGCGCGCGGGCCATTCATAAACAATCTCCCCTGATCGACGGGCACAACGATTACCCGTGGGCACTGCGGGGCATCGATCCGGGACGCGACCTGGCGAAGGCCGACATCACCAGGCCGGTGCCGTCGCTGATGACCGACATTCCGCGCCTGCGGCAAGGCGGCATGGGCGCGCAGTTCTGGTCGGTCTACATCCCGGCGACGATGCAGGGCAAGGAAGCCGTTCGCGCCACGCTCGAGCAGATCGACATCGTCCACCGGATGACGAAGAGGTGGCCCGAGACCTTCGAGCTCGCACTGACCGCCGCGGATATCGAGCGCGCGTTCAAGGCCGGCCGCATCGGCTCGCTGATCGGCATGGAAGGCGGCCACTCGATCGACAGC
Organism: Acidobacteriota bacterium; assembly: GCA_030650395.1. Classification (GTDB taxonomy): domain Bacteria; phylum Acidobacteriota; class Vicinamibacteria; order Vicinamibacterales; family UBA2999; genus 12-FULL-67-14b. Next base: position 5,294 of record JAUSDY010000074.1, read on the forward strand.
TCGCTGGCGGCGCTGCGGATGATGTATTCGCTGGGCGCCCGCTACATGACCCTGACCCACTCGGCCAACCTGCCGTGGGCGGATGCCAGCACCGACACCGCCGTGCTCGGCGGCCTCTCGAAGTTCGGCGAGGAAGTGGTGCGCGAGATGAACCGGATGGGGATGCTCGTCGACCTGAGCCACGTCTCGGCCGACACCATGGCAGACGCCCTCCGCGTCAGCGCAGCGCCGGTGATCTTCTCGCACTCGTCGGCGCGGGCGATCTGCAACGTGCCTCGTAACGTGCCCGACAACGTCCTGCGAATGGTGACGAAGAACGGCGGCGTCGTGATGGTCACCTTCGTGCCGGGCTTCATCTCGCAGGCGGTTGCCGACTACGGCACGAAGCTCACCGCCCAGACGCAGGCGCTGCGCGCGGAGTTTCCTACCAACGAGGCGTACGTGAACGCCGGCCTCGAACGCTGGCGCGCGCAGAATCCGGAGCCAAAGGCGACGCTGTCGCAGGTCGCCGATCATATCGATCACATCCGCAAGGTCGCGGGCATCGATCACATCGGGCTCGGCGGCGACTTCGACGGCATCACTCAGGTCGTGGTCGGTCTCGAAGATGTCTCGACCTACCCGGCGCTGACGGCAGAACTGATCAAGCGCGGCTACACCGATGACGACATCAGGAAGATCCTGGGGCTGAACGTGCTGAGAGTGATGAAGCAGGCTGAGAGAGTCGCGGCGAGCCTGCAGAAAACGCGTCAGCCGTCGAGCGCCACCATCGAGATGCTCGACAAGAAGATCTCTTGAGCTGTTGATCTGGTGAGCTTTGATCTAATCTCACGATCTGGTGAGCGAGTGATCTCTTGATTGAATTTGTTGAACGCGAACCACGAGATCGAAAGATCGGTCGCAAGCTCACCAGGTCAACAGATCTTCCGATTAGATCATCTGCTCAAAAGATCAACAGCTCAAGAGATACGCCGCCGTTATTATTCCGCTCTTAGAGCTATCAGCGGATCAACTGTCGTCGCTACCTGCTCTTGTCGGATGTCAACAAGAGGGCCGAAATACCAGGGACGGCTGCCGGGACGGCCACGGCCTAGTAGATGAACGGAAGAAACCGTCGGGTGGACTCGAGGTGTTTGCGATACTCACCCGCAAGCGGGCCGGTCACCAGCCGGCGTTCCTCTTCCATAGCCGACACGACATGGCAGCCGATCATGAAAATCGCGGAGGCGAGGAGCACCAGGTTGTGCGTAGCCACGGGCGCTGCCAGCCACGCCACCGAGTACGACACGTAAATCGGGTGCCGGATGACACGGTACGGGCCCGTGTTCAGGATGCGATCGCACCGCGGTTCGTACACGAACGTGCGCGTCATCGGGGCGCGCCGCGCCGCTTCGATCGCGCCGAGGAACAGCGCCAGCGATACCGCTAACATGCCGATGCCGATGCCGGCCCACAGCGTTCCGGCGGTATTCACGATGAGCAGCGCAAGGCCGTGAACGAGTCCGAGGACGACGCTGAAATCCTGGAAGAGACGTTGCGGCTTGGTCAGCGTGGCCGGCTGGATGAAGAAGTTCTGAAGCGCGACCGCGAACACGATCGGCGTGGAGCCGCCGGCGACGGCGAGCACCCACTCGAATACGGTGTCGGGAGTCAGGGCCACCGAGTCCCAATTATACGGCTGTGGTGGCTTAACCGATAAACGGAATAAACATGCCGGTTCGGCTGCGGTAGGCGCGGTAGGCGTCGCCGTGCACGCTGTTCAGCCACACGCGCTCTTCGCGAATGGCGGCCGCGACGGTAATGGCGATCATGAGCGCGGCGATCACCGCGAGTGCGAGACTATCGATCGCGACCGGGCCCGCCAAAGCGCCGAGGATGTAGCCGAGGTAAAACGGGTGGCGGATCCAGCGGTACGGCCCGTCGGTGATCAACCGGTCGGGCAGCGGCTGGTCGATGAAGGCGCGCTGCAGCCGCGTGCGGCGCGCCGATTCGATCGCCGAGAGGCATACCGTCACGGCGCCGGTGTTCATCACAATGCTGGCCGACGCCCAGACATCGCCGCGCGGCGGCAGCGCAAGGATGAGAACGAGCTGAGTGAGGGACAACACCATGCCGAGGCCGTGAATGACTCGGACCCAGCCCGGGCGGTGGCGCGCCCGCTCGAAATACGAGGTCAGCACGAGCGCGAAGAAGATGGTCGCCGCCGCAGCCGACGCGGCGAGCAGCCAGTGAATTAGCGTGTGGGGAATTGCCACGCCCTGTTACTCACGCTCGAGCGGGCGTGCCGACGGCGAGAAGCACCCAGTCGAGAGATGTCTGCGGAAGCATCTTCACTTTGCGGATTCTACTGGACTCAGTCGCTGTCATTTTTCATTAAGTCGTATTATCCGGGTTCGACCCGATGTTTCGAAGATTTCTGTCGACGCCTGGCGCGCCGCGAGGGTGAATTCCCGGGGCGCAGGCTAACCACCCACCGCGTGCCACCGGCCAGGACTTGCGCCGGCCCCGGCATCGGGCATACCTACGCCCGCCACGTAAATCGGACACTCGAGCACGCCATCAAGGCCCAGCAAGGCCTCCAGCTTCGACTCGCTGAACGCCATCGTCGTGAACGGCGCGAGGCCAAGCGCAACGGCCGTCAAGCAGAACGTCTGACCGAGGTGCCCGGCATCGATCAGGACGGTCCGATACGCGCGGCTGTGCCCGTACCTCCACATCGTGCGGGCAAACACCGGGCACATGATGACGGCCGCGCCGGCGCCGAGGAAGTAGGTCTGGTGGGCGAGCAGATCGGGAATGTCTGCGGCCGACACCGGTCGGCGCAGGTCGACGAGCTCGTGCGTCGCGCCGTCGTAGTGATACGCACCGGCGTTCAATCCCTCGACATTCCACGCCAGCACGTACGCTTCGATCGGGTGTCGTGACCCGCCCGACGGTGACGTCTTCACGACCACCTCGCCTTGCCCGGCGACGCGCCCGCGCGCCTGGACCCTGAACGTTCGATCGAGCACGGTCGCAAGCGCTGCGGCAGGGACTGGTTGCTTCGAGAAGCGGCGCCACGTGCGCCGCTCGGTCAGCGCCGTCTGGAGAGTGCCCTCGAGCGGCACGGTGTTGACCAGTGGCGTGCGGGATCCCTCGACACGTTTGGTCGGCTCGGGCTGTGGATGGAGAGCGGCCTTCTCGACCAACTCGCGATCGCGCTGCCCGAAGTCTGCTGGGAAGCGGCCGTTCTTAGTCGAGAAATGAAAAAACGCCGCAGCCGGACTCCACTCCATCCATTCCGCGTTGGATGGGGCGTCGCCATCGCGCTCGACCAATCCGAGCGAGTGGAGCAAACGCAGCAGGTCCGCGGCATCCGCGATGTCGCCGCCGGGCGTAAGTCGATCGCGAAGATCGCCCACGGATGTCCAGTCCGGAAGACGATCCAGAATCGCTACTGATTCGGCCGTTAGTGCAACGTGCCCGGCGGTTTGCCAGCGGTAGCCGACCATCTGCCCGTGCTCCCAGTAAATCACCAGGCCGGGCGAACGTCGGTAACGACTGGCAGCCGCCGGTCCGCCCACGGGCCTACTCGCCTGGCTCAGGTGCGACCCACTCGATATTGCAGCCCTGATCGCAGCAGCTCTCCTGGAGTGCTCTCTTTGCCAGCTGCGCGGCGATCAGGCTCTGAGTGACCTGTTGCAGTGCAGCGCTGTTCACACTCACGCCCACGTTGCGGCTCAGTGCTGAACGGATCTCGCCTTGTTTTGACTCGAGTGCAGCAATCTTCGAGTTCAGCTCAGCCACCATTGACTTCAGATCATGAACGATCGTCGGCACGGTTCCTCCAGTTCCCCACCGGCGGAATTACGATCGTCACGGGAGCGGGGGGCATCCCGGAACGGCGTCTATCGGGCGGCCACGCCCATTCGGATCACCAACTGATCGAAGCGCGGATCCCGACGCAACGGGCCCGCCCGGGGATCGACCGCCACCCAGAGTACGTTGGTCAAGCGCCGCCTGACCGCCTCGTCGAGCAGAGTAAACGCCTCGTCGAACCGCCCCTGGTAGGCGGCATTGTATGCGTAAGTGTCGATGCCGGCGAACACCCCTTGCTTCTCGAGATCGCGCAGGCGCGACTCGACCTGGCTCATCTCACCGAACCGCCCGGCCATCGCGTAAATGTTGCCGAGGACCGCCAGCCAACCGGGGTTCGGCGCCTGGTCGAGAGCCAGCTGCACCTCGCGAATGGCTTCGTCGTAACGTCCGAGTCCCGAGAGGACGCGGCCCTTGCCGAGATGTCCCTGTCCATAGTTCGGCGCGATTGAAAGAGAGCGCTCCATGTCATCGAGCGCTCGATCGAAATCGTTCGCATAGTAGCGAATGATCCCCAGCGTCGTGTGACGCTCGGGGATCAGCGGCTCCGCATCGCGGGCGGCCTCGGCCTCGGCAATCGCCTCCGGAAGCCGACCCTCTGCCGCTAGTAGCAAGGCCAACCGGCTGCGTGCGGCGCCATTCTGCGCGACTGCAGCCAGCCCCTGCCGCAGCGTGGCTTCTGCCCCTGAAAAATCCCAGTCGTGATACGCCTGCACCGCCGCCAGGGCCGTGTAGCTAGTGGCCACATGAGCGTCCAGCTCGATGGCACGAAGGGCGTTGGTCCGCACGATCTCCGCACGCGCACTCCGCCCGAGCGGATCGCCGGATTCAATCGCCCGTTGCTGCGCGTAGGCCAGATGCGCCAACGGTTCGGCCCATGTAGGCTCTCGCCGAACGGCCTCTTCGAAATGAGCTACCGCTATCGGCACTCGTGCGGCCGACCCCGAGGCCGCTTCCACGAGGCCGCGGAGAAAGGCCTCCTGCGCTTCCGGCTGCAACGCGCGCTCGCGAAGGTCCGCCCGGTCGCCCTCATCGAGTTGCAGCTCGAGCCGCGCGGCCACGAGCCTGGCGATTTCCGACCTGGCGCTCAGGATCGTTGATGGCTGGCGCTCCAGTTCGGTGCCCCACACCGTTCGACCCTGGAACGGATCGACGAGTTTCACACTCAGTGCAATGCGCCCATCGGCTTGAACGACCGATCCTGCCAACAGCAACCGTACCCCCAGGCGTTCGGCCATCGCCCGCGACTCGTCTGCCGAACCTCGAAGCGTGGCGATTGTTTCCGAAGAGATAATGGTGAGCCCGGGCAGGCGCGCCAGGTGTGTGATCAACACTTCAGTCAACCCGTCCGCCAGGTACTGCTTCGAGGGATCGCCCGTCAGGTTCTTGATCGGCAGCACCGCAATCGATCGGACTTCAGGGGCCGGGGGGGCGGCCGGTGTGAAGAACGGGCGCACGACGACCAGCGCCAGCAAGCCCACAACGGCGGCAACAGCCGCCCACCATCCGACCGATCGCGGTTCCGGCGCCGGCGCCGCCATCGGCGCGGCGATCGCGGCGAGCGCTGACTGGACATCCATCGCGGATGAGGGGCGTTGCGCGGGGTCGCGATGGAGCGCCCGCGCCACCAGGTCGAGAAATGCCGGCGGCAGACCCGCGCGCACCTGATCGAGCGCGTGGACGCGGAGCTCCTGGTGAGCCCGCTTCAACTCGCCCAGCGACTTGCCGTCGACCGGGAAACTGCCGGAGACGAGGTAGTACAGCATCACGCCGAAGCTGTAGATGTCGGTCGATTTCGTCGACGTCGCGCCGGCGTGGAACAGCTCCGGTGCCATGTAACGCGGTGTGCCTGCCACGTCAGACAGCTGATCGGAATCCTGCGCTTCCGGCACGACGCGGCCCGCGCCCAGATCCATCAACACGACGCGGCCGCCGCTTTCCTGCACCACGTTCTGGGCCTTGATGTCGCAGTGCAGCAGTCCGGCAGCGTGCACCGCGCCGAGCGCCGCGGCCACGTCGGCGCCGAGCGTGGCCGCCTCGATCGCGCTCATCGGTCCGCGGGCCTTCACGAGGTGCTCGAGCGTCTCGCCGTGCACCAGCTCCATCCACAGTCCCGCCACGCCGTCGACCACGTCGGCGCCGTAGACGGTCACGACGTGCTCGTGCCGGACGCGCGCGAGCATGCGGCCTTCCTGCATCACGGAATCCGGATCCGACGCGCCGTGGAAGAGCTTGAGCGCCACCAGCCGCTCGAGCCGCGTGTCCCACGCGCGGTAGACGGTGCCGTACGATCCGCGGCCGACGATGTTCAGCAGATCGAGGTGACCCCAACGCGCGCGGTCGGGCATCAGGTTGGGCGGTGTATCCGCCGAAACCGGCAGCAGTTGATGCAGCTGACGATGGCCGGCGGCGATCTGCGCGACTACCGCGAGCTCTTCGGCGACGGCCCGTTCGTCATCCGACGGCAGCGACGAGGTGATCGATCCCCAGTCGAGCTGTTCGCCATCGGCAATGCGGCCGGCCGCGCTGAGCAGCGTGTCGTCAGCCATGACGCATCTCCTCGGCCAGGCGCACCAGCGCGCGGCTCACGGTCATGCGCGCCGCATCGGCGCTGGGCTTGCCCATCGATTCCGCAATCTCCGCGTACGAGCACCCCATCTCGATGCGCGCGATCACCGCCTCGCGCGTTTCAGCGTCGAGCCGCTCGAGCGCGCGGTCGTACTTGGCGAGTGCCTCGCTACCGATCGCCGTTTCGAGCGGTGAGTGGCCGTCAGAGGCGATCGTCGAATCGAGCGGGCCGAGCGCCGGCGTTCGGCGCTTGCGGCGGATCTCGTCGCGAATGCGGTTCATCACCGCGCCACGCAGATACGCCTGCAGCGCGCCGTCCCCTCTGGCTTCGAAATGTTCGAGGTTCGCGACGCTGCGGATCAGCGTGTCCTGGACGAGGTCGTCAGTGTCGGAGAGGTCGCGCGCCCAGCGCGGCAGCCGCCCTGAGGCCCAGCGGCTCAGCCTCGGCAGGTAGCGGTCCATCAGCCGATTGAGCGCAACGGTATCCCCGGCGCGCACGCGCTCGAGCAGGACCAGCGATGCGGTGGCGGACGCGTCCTGAGGAGCCGCCGGCCGAGGGGGCGTTCGGTTTTCCAGTCTGCCTCGTTTGGGTAAGTACGGGGGCAATTGTGCTCCCAGACGGAGCAGAAAGCCATGAGCGACATCCTTACCCTGCACACTGAGGCGCTGACGCAGCGCGAGCGCCAGATGGCGCACGCAGTGTCCCGCGGTCTGCGGAACCGGCAGATCGCCAACGAATTCGGTATCAGCGAAGAAACGGTGAAGAAGCATCTGGCCACCATCTACGGCAAGCTCGCCCTCCCGGGGAGGGTGGCGCTGGCCGTGCACGTGCTCCAGACTGGGGCATCGTGAGGTGCGCCCGCATCACTCGGTTGGGTTAGGCGGGTCTTAACAAATAACCAATAACCAAGTACGAATAACAAAACGAACTGCTTCGTTATTGTTACTTGGTTATTGGTTATTGTTAAGACCCGCCTCTACATCGTTCCGGGCTTGATGGCGGCGACAACGCGCTTGGCGAACTCCGCCGCGTTGCCCTGGTGCCAGCGCCACACGACGACGAGGTCGTGGTCGGGCGATACCGTGATGGTGTTGCTGCCGGCGCCGTTCGCTGAAAAGGCGTTGGTCGGCAGCCCCGGCAGTTGCTTGCCCTGCGTGTTGAGCCACCACAAGTAGCCGTAGTCGGGAGTGTTGGCGACTGTGCTCCGCGTCAACGCCTCCTTCACAAATGCCGGCGGCAGAACCTGCTTGTCGCCCCACTTACCGCCGCGCAACCACAGGTAGCCGAAGCGCGCCATGTCCATGGCGTTGATCCACATGCCGCCGCCCCAGCGCGTGCCGCCGCTGACCGACGCCATCTTTTTGCCGTTAATCTCGACGAAGCTGTTGTGATACGGAATCCAGCGCCACGTGTTCGACGCGCCGATCACGTTCATCACTTCTTCGCGGAACACGTCGGGCACCGGCTTGTTGAACGCGCGCAGCAGCGACAGCGCGAAACGGTTGATGCGGACGTCGTTGTATTCATAATAGGTGCCGGGCTTCATCTGCTCGCGCGGCTTCATCTCGCCGTTTCCAAAGGCCTCTTTGCCGATGAAGTTGTCCTGCTTGCCCCACATGTTGCCTTCCCACTCGCTTGCCTGCTGCAAGTGGTGCTGCCACGTGATCTGCGCGTTGCGCGGCGAATCGTAGCCGCTGTCCTTGATGGTGGCGCCGACCGGCTCGTCGAGGTTGGTGATTTTTCCGTCGCGGACGGCAATGGCCGCCACGGTCGCGAGCATGCTCTTTGCGACCGAGTAGGTTGGATCCGGCCACGTGTTGTCGCCAAACTCGGCGACGACGTAGCCTTTGTAGATCACGACGCCGTTGGTGCGGGCGCGGATGTTTGGCACCGAGCCGAGGAGCGATCCGAAAATCGTTTCCTGGTCGGAAAAATCCATCGCGCGGTTCGACTCGCGCGACTGTGCGTAGGTGACCGCCTCGGCCAGCTTCGCCGGATCGAGCCCGAGCTCCGCGGGCGTCTTCTTCGCCCACGCCCCGGCGGGCGGGAAGTACGGGCCGCTCTGCGCCGCAGGCGCAGCGGCCGAATACATCCACAGAAACGCCGAAGCACAGAAACACAGAACTACGACTCTAAAGGCCTTAGTGCTCGTGCGATGAAATGTCGTCTTCATAATTGGTCTCCGCCTGCCGCGTGCATTGTGTGCCTAGTAACCCGGCCCGAGCAACACCGCATTCATGAACAGCAGCATCGTCGCTTCCGTGAACGCGCGGTAGTTCGGCTCTTCGGCAAAGGCAATGACGTGCCCTTGCCCGAACGGCTGGTGCATGAGGAAGGCTTTCTGCACGAGGATGTCCTGCGCATCCGGCCAGATCAGGCCCGAAGCAATCAGCTTGTCCTTCGTGCCGTAGATGCCGACGTTGCGCCCGCTATTAAGCTTGATCGGCGAAAAGACACGATTGCCCTCGATCATCACCTGCGTCTCGGCGTCGTTGCCCGCGGTCAGCCAGTGATTGGTATCAAGCGTCACGCGCAGGATGGCGCCCGGCTGCGACGCCGGCCGTTCGCGATCGGGCTGAATCGCCTTGTCGTAATCGAACGCCTCGCTCGGCTTGGCACTCGAGGCACTCGAGGCACCTGAGGCACTCGAGGCACCTGAGGCACCGGAACCGCTGGCTGGAGGAGTATCCGGTTTGCCATCTTTGAGAAGCGTTGTCGTATCCAGCAATCCGACAGTCGAGTTTGTGGCCCAGCGTGAGGCCTCGGCAATCGTGACGAGCGTGCCCCCGCCGCGAAGCCAATCCTTCAACCGATTGAGCACGGGCTCGCCGATCTGTCCCGCGAAGTTGCCGCTCGGCAGCACGATCACGTCGTAGTCGGTGAAGGTGGCGCGGCCGAGCGACGCGGTGCGCACGGCGGTCACGGCCTGGCCGAAGCGGCGCTCGAGCACGTACCGCGTCCAGCCGGCGGACAGCGTCTGCGTCGGCGTATCCCACACCAGCAGCACTTTCGGCGACGTGAGCACCTGCACGTCGTTGCTGCCAAGCGAAGTGCCTTCGTCGACCCACGACGAATCGATCGGAACGATCTCCGCGCCGTGCTTCGCCGACAGCGCCGCGAGCCGGGAGTTGAGATCAGCGGGGTTCTCGCTGTTCCTGAGGAACGCGGTGCCGATCGGATAGCGCCGGCCGTTCTGCGTGAACGCGCCGCCGATGCTGCGGATGCGTAATCCGTTTTGCATCGCGTCGACTGAGAGTGACGCGGCGGCGGCGCCCCATGGCATCAGGTAGCCGAGCTTCGCGGCCGCGATCGAGCGCGCCGGCCGCGCCGCGTCGTACTGCGAGGGCAACGCGGCGGACTTCGCGGTAATCGCCGTGGCGCTCGTCACCAGCTCGACATCGAACAGCATTGGCAGGTTCCACGCGGTGATGTCGTAGATCTGATCGTTCAAGCGCATCTTGCGGCGCTCTTCCTGCTTTTTGATGAACTCGGCGGGCTGTTCGGTCTTTGGATCGAGCAGGTTGCGCACCATGCGCGCCGTCGGTTGCGCGTTCGACACGATGAAGGTGCCTGCCGGCAGCGTGCGCGCCGCGAGCTTGATGGGCTCTTCGGCGCGCCGTACCTCAATGCCTTGCGTGGCGAGGTTGCGGGCCAGCAGCTCCGCGCGCGACGGGTCGTGCCCGGGCACCAGCAGGTATTCGCGCACCGGGCCCTTCTCGCCCTCAGCGACCGCGCTCTTGCGGTACTCGAGGTAATCGCGCATGAAGCGCTCGCGGTTGCGGGCAGCCGTGACGACGGTGGTGATCGCGGCGTTGAAGTGGTGCATCACGCCGTCGCGATAGGTCAGCGTATCGCCGTCGCTGCGCGCGAACGCCAGCCCGCGGGCCGACGCCTGCTCGTAGGTCATGCCGATCGAGCCCTGGAAGGTCGGCCACGAGTCTCCATAACCCGGATAAAAAGCATCGTAGACCTCGCGGATGTAATACGCCCAGCCGCGCTCGTCGAAGCGCGCGCCGTTGGCGCGGCCAATCAGATCCCACGCGGCGAGCTGGCTCTTGGTGATGTGCGGGTTCAGCGGATCGGCAGGCGGGGCGAAGTAATAGGCGTTGTCGCCGCCCTGCTCGTGCAGGTCGACGGTGACCTGCGGCACGTACTCGAGGCCGATCTTGATGCGGCCGCGCGTCTCGGGCTGCGACTGCGCGAACCAGTCGCGGTTCATGTCGAACAGGTAGTGATTCGAGCGCCCGCCCGGCCACGGCTCGTCGTGTTCCGCGCTGTACGGCTTGGCGTCGGGCCGCGCCGCCTGTCCCTGCATGTTTTGAAAGATGAACCGCGCGCGGCCGTCGGGGTTCTGCATCGGATCGATCAATACCAGCGCCTCGCGCAGCGCCGTGTTGACGCCGTCATCACCCTGCGCCGCTAACAGGTGGTAGGCCTCGGCGAGGGCGGCGTCGGCCGACGAAATCTCGTTGCCGTGCACGCCGTGCACCAGCCAGACGACGACCGGCAGCTCGCGGAGGAGGCGGTCCTGATCGGCAGCAGAGCCGTTACGCGGATCCGCCAGGCGCCTTAAGTCGGCCTTGACCTGTTCGAGCTTGGCGATGCGATCGGGGCTGCCGATCGCGAACAGCCACAGCGGGCGGCCTTCCCAGGTGCGCGCGTACTCGATCAAGCGCGTCCGCGTCGGCGCCGCCTTCTGCAACGCCTGCAGGTAGGTGGCCACGCCGTCGGGCGGCGTGATCACCGCGCCATGATCGTGACCCAGCACTTGCTGGATGGTCGGGATCGCCGGGTCGTACTTGGCGCCCGGCCACAGGGCGGGCTCCTGGGCTGCGACGGGAGTCGCCAGGAATAACCAATAACCAATTACCAATAACCAAACCTGTTGACGTTTCATTTATCGAAGTGCTCCACGAGCTGTTGCGCGAAACGGCCGATTCGATCTTCCGCCTCGCCGTAGTTGCCGGTGATCGCATTGCCGAGAAACGACACCACGATCGGTCCGGAGCGCGCGTAAATGATGCCGACGTCGTTGGCCAGCACCGGTGGGAAGTCGCCCGTCTTGTGCGCGACGACAAACGCCTGGATGAAGTGGTTGAGCCGGCGCTGCCCCGCCTGCTGCCCTCGCAGCATGCGCAGCATCGCGTCGCAACTGGCCGGCGAGGCGATCGTCTTCTTCTCGATGCCCTCGAACATCAGGCCCATACCTTTAGGCGTGATCTCGCCGAGCCAATAACTTTTGTCGGCGTTGGTCTTGCCGTTGCGATCCGCCTCCGCTCGCTCCGAAGCAGGCGAGCTACGGCGAGACCTCGCCGAAGCGGCCTCTGGCCGCGAAGGCGGGTCGCCGGCCGGCGCGAGGGCGTTGTACTTCGCGAAGAGATCACCGGTGGTTTGGGTCAGCCGCTGGTCGCCGTAGCCGTTTTTCGCGAGCCACGCGTTTACCGTGGCTACGCCGCCGACCTTCGCGATCGACAGGTCGGTCGCGGTGTTGTCGCTCGTGATCACCATCTGCAGCAGCACGTCGCGAACGGTCGGCTGCAGGCCCGCGTCGTGATAGCGGAAGATGCCGGATCCGCCGCGGATATCTTCCTTGCGGATCGTGATGCGCTCGTCCAGGTTGATCTCGCCGCGCTCGGCCATTTGAAACGCCAGCACGAGAACCGGGATCTTGATCACGCTGGCGCTGTTGAAGATCTCGCCGTCGCGGACGCCGGCGGTTTCACCGGTCGTGACGTGCTTGACCCAGATCCCCGCGCGGCCGGGGAAGTCCGCCGCCGCGCGTGTCAGGATGGCTTGCAGCGGGGTTGACTGCTCGGCCGGCGAGAATGCGGCAAGGACGAGCGCGACCAACCCGGCAACGGCTTTCACGGGCAATAGCTTATGACAGAGTGGCTAGCGTGCGTACGGTGCCTAGAGAGGGGGTGGGTGCCTAGGTGCCTGCGGCATGCGAGACTTAGCGGGACATGCCACCTCATAAGCAGCATTCGTATCCAGTCCGAATGACGTGGACCGGCAATACCGGTACCGGAACGAGGGACTACCGCGGCTACGAACGGGCGCACGAGTACTCAGTGCCTGGCAAGCCCATCATCCCCGGTTCTTCCGATCCAAACTTCCGGGGCGACCAGACGCGCTACAACCCCGAAGAACTGCTGGTGATGTCGATTTCGTCGTGCCACATGCTGTGGTATTTGCACCTGTGCGCCGTCGCGAAGGTCGTCGTCCTGTCATATGAGGACGAGGCCGTGGGCACGATGGTGGAAACCGCCGACGGCGGCGGTCATTTCACGGAAGTGGTGTTGCGGCCGGCGGTAACGCTCGAGGCGGGCGCCGACCTTGCGCTGGCCACGTCGCTCCATGAGGGTGCGCATCACTGGTGTTTCATCGCCAACTCCGTCAAGTTCACCGTTCGTTGCGAGCCACGCGTATGCATTCAATCCTGATCGCCGCCCTGCTCACCGTGCTCCAGGGCTCGCCGGCGATTTCCAAGAACGCGGCAGATCTTCAAGAGCTTCATCGTCTCGAGGCCGTATGGAACGACGCGCACGTGAAGGGCGATGCGGATGCGCTCGACAAGTTGTGGGCCAACGACCTGATCGTCACGGTCGCCAGCATGCCCGTGATGAACAAGGCAGACTCGCTCGCGATGGTACGGTCAGGCAAGATGCCGTTCATCAAGTACGAGACGTCGGATGTCCGCGTCACGCCGCTCGGCACGGCGGCGCTCGTGACCGGCCGCGTTCAGCGCGTCCGCTCGATGGGCGGCAAGGAAGTCACCGATGACTGGCATTTCACGAAGGTCTACGCGATGAGCCAGGGCCGCTGGCAGGTGATAGCCTGGCACGCCTCGCCGGGAGTGCAGACGCTGCGACCGTAAGCAGCCGTTCGTCAGTCGCGCCCGAGTTGCTCGTTAAGAGATGTCGAGCACCTGGACGCCGAACAGTTCGTAGGTACGAACAGCACCGACGCTCCTTGGGAGGCCATGATTCTCGCTGGATCGCGATAGTTGGCATCGTTGCAAATGACGATTCCGAAGGCGAGACCTCCAACCCTGAAGACCGGGATGCGGTCGCCAGCCTGATAGATCGACTTCGCCCGTCTTGTCGAACGTGGCGAAAGACATTCTCGACGCGGGCTTTCACCCGCTCGGGGTCGCGCACTCGCATCGTCAGTCGCCGGTGAACGCGCTCACCCTGGGATACGTGCGAGATCTGACGCGCCGCGCGTGGGGCACGATCGGTGTGGGCGGCGACGTCACCGGTTACACCGTGCCGGCGAATCTCTCGGAATCGTACGGCTCGCCGCTCTCGTTTCACATTTTTGCGCGGTATCGAGGCCGCGCCGGCGCGCCGGGCGCACACGTGCATTAGTGTGAATCGCGGAACTTCCGCCTTCGCGCCAAGCGCTTCGGCGGGACAAGAAAGTTCCGCGCTACATCCAACTGCGACTCAGTAAGATAGGCCGCCCCCCAATGGCCGACCTCACGCGCGATCACGCGTCATTCATGCCTCGATTTCCGGCGCTTCCGATCGAAGCGCGAATCGTCGTCCTGGCACTGTGCTTCCGCATGGTGACCGCCATCGTCGGCTTCCTCGCCAACGTGACCATTCCGGATTACCAGGACCAGGGGTTTTCGGTGTTGCCGCAGCCGAACCCGTTCTGGGATCGCTTCGCGCGCTACGACTCCGGCTGGTACCACAGCATCGCCGAGGACGGCTATTCGTTCGTCGAGGGCCGACGACTTAGTAACCTCGCGTTCTTCCCGTTGTATCCGGTGCTGGTCGGTGCGGTCGGCAGGCTGTTCGGCGGCGCGCAAGAGGACTACTACTTCGCCGGAATCGTGATCTCGTGGCTGTCGTTCGCGGCGGCGATGCCGCTGCTGTATCGGCTGGCGCGGCTCGACCTGCCGCACGACGGGGCCGTGCGGGCGATGGCCTACGCCGCCGTGTTCCCCTCGGCGTATTTCTTCGGCGTGGTCTACAGCGAGGCGTTGTTCCTCTTGACGCTGGTTGGGGCGGCGCTGGCGTTCAGGACGAAGCATTGGATGCTTGCCGCCATTGCCGCAGGGGCCATGACCGCGACGCGGGTCAACGGTGTGATGTTTCTGCCGGCGCTCGGCTGGCTTGGGTGGCACGCCGCGGGATCGTCCGCACGCGATCGCGCGTCGGCGGTCGGCGCGACGGCCGCCGGACTGATGGGCATCGGCGCCTACTCGTGGTTCAACTATCTGATCAGCGGCAACCCGTTCGAGTGGTACCACAGCATTACGCGGTGGGGCTATTACCCCGGCGGCAATCCGTTTTTGGGTCTCCTTGCAATCGGCCGCGAGCTTTTGACCCGGCCGATGCAGTTCATCATCAGCGAGCCGATGGCGCCGTATGACACGCTCAACGCGCTGACGGCCGCGGCTGCGCTGTGCCTGGTGCCATTCATCTGGCGGCGATTCGGATTCGGCTACGCGGCCGTCGTCCTGCTCGGCCTTGTGCTGCCGCTGTCGTCGGGCCAGTACGAAGGCCTCGGCAGATACTGCTCGGTGTTGTTCCCGTTGCCGATCCTGCTCGGCGGCTTGAAAGGCGAGACGCGCCATCTTGGACTGATCACGAGCTTCGTGCTGTTCTACTCGCTTGGCCTTGTGCTTTTCGGCAACGTTCATCCGCTTTTTTGAAGACTTTCCCACGCCAGCTGAACATTGCGGCGTGGGGGCTCTGTTATGCTCCGGACAGGAGAGTTCCTCATGACCTCTTTGCTGCCCGCCACGCTCGCGATCGCCCTGGTCGCACAAGCAATGACCGCTGCGAAACCCGATTTCTCCGGCACGTGGATGATGGATCGAGAGCGGAGCGAATCGGCGATGCAGGAACAGCCGATCGGTCCGGTGACGGTCACCGTCACGCAAACCGGCACCAACCTCACCATCCAGGCCACACGCGACGGTAAACCCGAGGTCGTGACCTACACGATCGAAGCGCTGCCGAACGGGCCAGGCGTAATCGGCGCCGGCACGCGCCGTGCGTATTGGGATGGAATGAAGCTCGTCACCGAAGGCGCGGGCAACGTCCAGGGGCAGACCGTGTCGGTGCGTGAAGCGCGCACGTTGAATGCGAGGGGCACCGAGATGACGGTCGAGACCACCGTGACCGTGCAGCACGGTTACACCTTCAGGGGCGCGAGGAACTACTCGACCGCGAAAGACATCTACACGCGCACCGCGCAGTGATTCACTCCGCGACATAGCGCCACGGATTCAGACCCCATACTTCTCCGGGTCCCAGGCCAGCCCCAATTCACTCGGGGGCGTCATGTAGCCGGCGAGCGCGGAGGCGGCGACCACCGAGGGCGAGGCGAGATAGCCTTCACCACCAAGACCCATTCGGTTCTGCCAGTTGCGATTGAACGAGGTGATCGCGCGCTGCCCCTTGACGAGCGCATCGCCCCCCTGCCCGAAGCATGGGCCGCACCACGACGCGCGAATCTCGCCGCCGGCGCCGCGGAACACCCCGGCGATCGACTCGCCATTCAAGCGCGGGTCGGGACGCTCGATCGACCGGCCGACACCGCCGGATCCGGGAAACACCACCAATTCCTTGCGAACGCGGGTCAGTCCCTTGTCGCGCGCCGCCACCAGCACCAGCGCCGCCGACAGCAGATCGTCGTAGCTGCCGTTGGTGCACGAGCCGATCATCGCCTTGTCGAACTCGATGTGCTCGCGCGCCACGTCTTCCGCCGGAAACGCGTTGCCGGGGCTGAACGGCTTGGCGATCATCGGGGTCACGTCGGCGAGATCGAACGCTTCATCGATCTCGAACACCGCATCGGCGCCGCATTCGAAATGCGGGTAGGGCAATTCCGTCATGCCCTTCGCGCGGTACCACGCAGACGTGATGTCGTCGGGCGCGAACACGCCGTTCATCGCCTCCGCTTCCGCCATCATGTTGGCGATGGTGTTGCGAAACGCCATCGGCAGCTGCTGGTCGCGATCGACCAGCTCCACCGACATGCCCTGCGACTGCTCCGCGCCCCAGCGGCGGAGCAATTCGAGCACGATGTCCTTGCCGGTGACCCACGGGCTCAACTTGCCGCGGAAGCTCACGCGCCGCTCGCGCGCCATCGTGAAGTAGATGTAGCCGGTCGACCAGCCGAAGCCGAGCGTCGTTGAACCGACGCCCATGCCCACTGCGCCGTAGGCGCCGTAGGCGCGGCTGTGCGAATCGGCGCCGGGGATGAACTGCCCCGGCAGCACCAGGCCCTGCTCGGGAAAATAGAAATGAAAGATGCCGTCGCCGGGCGTCGCGTAGTACGGCTTCTCGATGCCGTGACAGCTCGCGAACTGCTTCCCGATCGCCGTCTGCTTGTCGTCGTCTTTTTTTCCCGTGAAGACGAAGTGATCGTTGGCAACCGCGGCCTGGCGCGGGAAGATTGCGTTGCCGCCGGTGATCTGATTGAAGGTGTGAATCGCAAACGGAGCGGTGCCGTCCGAGGCCGGCAGCAGATCGGCGTAGACGCGCAGCGTCGCGCCGGGCGTGACCTCGGCGTCCTTGTCGACCCGATGCGCCCACACAATCTGCGCCGTCGTCGACATCGTCCTGGCGCGCGCGGCGTCGGGAAACACCATCTCGGGCCTGCGTTCGACCGAGGTGCGGAACTCGCGGCGGCCAATGGCGAAGACGCCGCCGCTCTGGCGGATCTCATCTTCCTTTGCGCTGAGCGGCACCGGCGTGTAGGTCCTGCCCTGGGTGACGTTGACGATTTGCCGCGACACGGTCTCGTAAGTGAACTCGTCGCCGTCTTGTGCGTCGGCCACCGCCTCGGGACTCTGCACGACGTGCAGCCCGAGGTTGAACGAGTTGCGGCGGAAGATGTCGCCCATGTTGTGGCCGCAGATGATCACCATCTCGAGGCCGACCTCGTCGGCGATGGCCTTCAGCCCCGCCGGCGACATTTCACGCGAGCTGCCGATGGCGAAGCGATCGCCGGCCACAACAAACGTCTGGCCGCTGTGCACGCGGGCGCGGAAATCGGGCATGAGGTAGCGAAACGACCCCGCCTTCCAGCGCTCGTCGAGGGTGTCGAGACTCTCGGAGACACAATCGGCGGCCGGCGTGATCTGATCGGTATCGATCGCGTCGAGCTTCTTGCCGGGATTCTTCGGGTCCCAGATGATCAGCGCCTTGCCGCGAATGACCCGGTTCGCCTCGGCGCCCGCCATGTCAGCGGCGCGGGGAGCCGGCAAAGTGTCGAGAGTAACGCCGGGCTTCAAGACCGCCGGCTTGGCGATTTGCATATCAGATCGAGTTTATCAGGCTGCACAGTCAGCCGGCCCCGCTACGCGACGAAAGGTTGCTTTGAGCAAAAAGCGTTGGGCCCAGCTCATGAAGCGCCACGTAAGCTCACCGCTTTTTCTCAAAGCAACCTTTCGTCGCGTCTCCGCGCCCTCCGGCTGCGAGTTCGGCGCCGAATGGCGGAGCGTGGCGACCGAGCGCGGAGAGGTGTCTTCCGGCGTGAGCGTCGAGCGAGGCGGAGACAAGTATCGAGTCGTCAAATTGAGCGGAGCCTACGCGGGCGTCTTGCCGTCTTTGGCGCGTCCATAGCTACAGCGATCAGTGTGGCGAGCGAAATTTGACCGCCGAGACGAGTCGCGAATCGCCCGGGAGACACCTCTCCGCGTCACGGACCGCGACCTGCCGCCATTCGGCGTGAGCGACGAGCGGGGCAGGCTGCCACAGACAGGCAGCAGGGACTAGAATGTGCGCCATGCGCTACACCTCTGCTCTCGCCCTGGCACTCGCATCGCTGTCGATCTCGGCGCCCAGCGCCCAGGAGAAGGTCGATCGCGACATCAACTGGAAGATCCGCCGCGAGGCGACGGACAACTCTCAGATTCTTCGAACGCTGCACTTCCTGACCGACGTCTACGGACCGCGGCTGACCGGGTCGCCCAACCTCAAGGCGGCCCAGGACTGGGTCGTCAAGGAAACCACGGCCTGGGGCTTGAAAAATGCCCACCTCGAGCCGTGGTCGTTCGGCCACCCCGGCTGGGTCAACGAAAAGCTGTCGGTCCACGTCATCTCGCCCGTCAAAGACTCGCTGGTCACCGAGGCATTGGCGTGGACGCCGGGCACCAGCGGTCCGGTCACGGCTCAGGCCGTGCAGCTGATCGTTCCGACGCAACCGACCAAAGACGTGTTGACGAAGTTCTTCGACGACAACCGCGCGAACGTGAAGGGCAAGATCGCGATGGTCGGCGCGCCGGCGGAAGTGCGCGTGACCATCCTCACGCCGCAAAAACGTCGTGAGGATAACGACGTCCGCGCACAATACGATCCGGTGGCCCCGACGGCTGGGGGATTCCCCGGCGGCGGCGGTCCCACTGGGCCGTCGAACCCGAACGTGGTTCCGGCCGGGCAGGTCGCCGAACAGCTCGATCAGTTCCTGGTCTCAGCGGGCGCTGCCGGCCGCATCAACGACGCGGGCCGCGAGCACGGACAGATTCGCGCCTTCAACAACCGCACGTTCGACATCGCGAAGGCTGTGCCTACGGTGGTGATGCGCAATGAAGACTACGGCCGGCTGTCGCGCTTAATCGCTGACGGACGCACCGTGGAGCTCGAACTGAACATCGTCAATCGTAGCTATCCCGAAGGCGCGACGGCCTATAACGTGGTCGCCGAAATTCCCGGCACCGACAAGGCGCAGGAAGTGGTGATGCTCGGCGGGCACGTCGACTCGTGGCACTCGGCCACCGGCGCCACCGACAACGCCATCGGCTGCGCGACGATGCTCGAGGCCATCCGCATCTTGAACGCCATCGGCGTGAAGCCGCGCCGCACGATTCGCGTCGCGCTGTGGAGCGGCGAAGAACAGGGGCTGCTCGGGTCGCAGGCCTACGTGAAAGAACACTTCGGCATGGTCGAGAATGCCAAGCCGGAGCACGCCAACTTCGCCGGCTACTTCAACATCGATTCGGGCACCGGTCGCGCCCGCGGCATGTCGGTGTTCGGACCCACCGAGGCCGCATCGATCCTGCGCGAGGCCACCAAGCCGTTCGAAGATAACGGCTTCTTCGGCGTGAGCGCCACGCAAAGCCGGCGCCGCGGCGGCACTGATTCGACGTCGTTCAACGAAGCGGGCCTGCCCGGAATCGGCGTGTCGCAGGATCCGATCGAATACAACTCGCACACCTGGCACACCAACCTCGATACCTACGAGCGCATCATCGAAGACGACGCGCAGCAGTCGGCGATGGTGATCGCCGCTGCGGTGTATCACCTGGCGATGCGCGACGAGAAGCTGCCGCGGCTGCCGAGAGACAAGATGCCGCCGCTACCCACACCGTAAAAAACTCTGCGCCGGGTTGTAGATTACCGGCCGACGGCAAACAAGCGGTCGTCGGCGCGCAGGTAGACCCGCCCCGCGGCCGCGGCCGGCGAGGCGACGAAGTGGCCGTCGAGTTTATTGCGCGACAGGATCGCAAAGGCGCTTCCGGCCGTGAGTACCACGGTCTCGCCGGTCTCGCTCACGAAGTAGATCTTGCCGTCACCGGCGATCGGCGACGCGGTGAAGACGCCGCCGACGCGCTCCTGCCAGAGGCGCTGACCGTTGGCCGCGTCCACCGCCGACAGAATGCCGTTCTCGCCGCCCATGTAGATCACGCCCTGGTAGTGCACCAGCGACGACACGTACGGCCCGCCCGTCGGCACGCGCCACCGCACGTGGCTCGACGTGATGTCGCCGGCGCCGCCCAGCCTGATCGCCATGTACGGGCTGCTGCGATAGCCGCGGCTCAAATAGATGGTGGAGCCATCGACCATCGCAACCGGGATCGGGAAGCGATTCACTTCCGGGTAGCTCCAGCGGGATTTGCCGGTGGCCGGATCGAACGACTCGACGCCGGTGCTCGAGTTGACGATGAGCTCGGGCCCGGCCGGCCCCTGGACCACCAGTGGCGAGCTGTAGGATTCGACACCGGCAGGCTTGTCGATTTTCCACTGGACCGCGCCGGTGCGCTTGTTGAGCGACAGCAGGTACGACGAGGGCGAGTGATAGCACAACAGGATGATCGAATCCTGGAACAACACCGGCGAGCTGGCATGGCCCCAGTTGATGTCGAACGGTCCGTAGTCCTTGCCCAGGTGTTTCGACCACACCGTCTTGCCGTTCGCGTCGATCGCCACGATCTGCCCGGTGCCGTACCACGCGTAGACCCGCTCGCCGTCGGTGACCGGGCTGGCCGTCGCGAGGTTGTGCTTGTCGTGCACCGGCGGCAGCTCACCCTCGGCGGCGGTCTCATGCGACCACACGCGCTTGCCCGTCGCGCGATCGAAGGCCTCGACGACGAAGGCGACGGTGGTGCGCGGCTTGCGCGGCGTGGCCACGAGCGTGCTCTCGCCGGCTGTGGCGGGATCTACGCCTTGGGCGAGGGTCGGATGCCGTCCTGATTGCCGCCGTCCATCACCGGCCTGCGAGGTGACGTAGACGCGATCGGCCCACACGATCGGCGATGACACGCCGGCTCCTTCGAGCGGCATCTGCCAGGCGATGTTCTCTTTCGCGCTCCACGTGGCGGGTAGCGTTGACGGTGCCGCCACTCCGGTGGCCGACGGCCCACGCCAATGCGGCCAGTCGTTCGCGGAGAGCGAGGCACCCCAAGCACAAAGAAGAAGAAATAGCATCTGCGGCACCTTTGGCACCCTGCCCTTTGGCACTCTTCGCACTGTACGCACCTTATCTATCAAGCGGCGTCTTGAGAAAGCGCCGCACGTTGGAGTAAGTGGCCGTCGAGACGATTTCGTCGAGGGCCAACGCGGCCTTGTAGTACTCCTCCATCTGGTACGGCACCCAGAAGTCGAGCGCCTCGTCTTTTCTGTAGGTGACGGTGATGGCGCACCGCACGGCGGGGTCGGCGGCGTTGAGGTCGGTCTTGATCACCGCGCTGGTGAACGGATCGATCCAGATGTGGCCGGTGAGCGCAAGGTCGCGCCCGCGCGTCGTCTTGATCAGCGTGGGCCGCGCCGCTTCCCGGTACGCCGCGCGCCGCAGCACGCGCCCGCCAATCGTTTCTTCGCCTTCATCCGTGAATTCGAATCGCTCGTTCACGCGCGGGTGCAGGAACATCAGCGCGAGCGTCGGAATGTTGATCGTCCGCGCGACGTTGCCGAGATTGAGGCGCGTGGTTTCTTCCGTCAGCTTGGCCGCCTTCTCGAAACGCTTGTCGTCGCCACTTTGAAACAGCTTGAGCAACCGGTCGTCGCGCTCGCGCCGCCTGGCGCCTTTCACTTCGAACACATCGCGGAACGGCATCCAGCCCTCGCCGTCGCCGCCGAGCTGCACGAGCAGGAAATCGGATTTGATCACGATGCGGCCGACCTCGCCGCCGGCGCGCATGCCGCCGCCGGGATTGCGCTGGCTCAAGTTGTCGCCGGGGTTCGGCGGGCGCTGGAGCTGCTGGATGGAAGTCTCGTCGGCCGCGAGCAGCGCGAACTTCTGCTCGTACGACATGGCGTACCGCATCGCGCTGCCGATGACAGTGGTGAAGTCCGAGCCCGGGTTGTTCCCGGCCTCCACCCCACCACGCAAAGTCCGCGTGGCGGGGGCCCCGGCCTCCACCCCACCACGCAAAGTCCGCGTGGCGGGGGCCCCGGCCTCCACCCCACCACGCAAAGTCCGCGTGGCGGGGGCCCCGGCCTGTGCGTGCAGGGTGAGAGACGCGGCAAGCACGAGGATCGCGGCGGCCGCGAGGGAGTGTCTGGGACCTTGGGTTCGCATGGCTGGCTCCGTCGCCCATCCTACCGTAGGCCTGAGGAGGCCACCTGACCCCAAACCCTTCCCAGGCGTCGCACAGATGAAATGACAGTTTGTTATTTTATAAGACTATAAATTCATTAAGAGTGTATGATGGCGCGCAAGAAAGGGGTGGATGAACCCGCCTCAGCGAAGGCATCTTGTGTAGATAGAGCAACTTGCTACGATATGGTCGAGGAACGCACATGATTGGTAAGTCGGTCGAAGACGGGCGTCGCGTCGCAGCGGTTGCAAGTGAAAAGACTGGCCCTTCCCAGGTGAGGCCGGTCCACAGCAAGGTTCTGTGGCTTTCAGGCGCGCGCGGGTGGTGGACGACCACACCGAAGACTTTATCGACGTGCCCCAGATGCGGCGCTCCGGGCCTCAAGCGGTCGCGCACTCGGTTCTACGAGACCTGGCGGAAGGCGCTCTCGCGGAACCGCCCCTTTCGCTGCGACCGATGTCGGATGCGCGTATGGGGGAGCCGCACGTCGGGCGACGACACTCTGGCTGTCCTGCCCGCGACAATCATGGGGGAACCGGTCGACCTGTCAGCGCTCGATAGGCGGTGACGCTCACCGCTTGACGCTGGAATGAGTCAAGGTCGACCTGCACCTCGGAACGAGCGGCCGGGACACCGCCGTTCGTTCCTACCGTATGCTTGACGATTCCTGTGTCCGCTTCACTCCGAACAGAACTGCTCCCCATGCTGCGGATCGCCGGCCCCGTCGTGATGGCGGAGCTCGGCTGGATGGCGATGGGCGTGGTCGACACGATCATGGTCGGCCCGCTCGGCCCCGCAGCCATCGGCGCGGCCGGCGTCGGCACGGCGATGCACCTGGGGTTTGCCATTTTCGGCATGGGCGTGCTGCTCGGCCTCGACACGCTGGTCTCGCAGGCCTACGGCGCGCGCGACATCAAGGAATGTCACCGCTGGCTGTTCGACGGCGTCACGCTGGCGATGCTGATGACGGTGCCGGTGATGGCGCTGTGCTTCCTGCTGTTGTGGGCGCTGCCGTCGCTCGGCTTCCACCCTGATGTGCTGGTGCTGCTCCGCTCGTACTTCGCCGTCATTCTCTGGAGCACGCCGTTCCTGCTCGGCTTCGCCGCGTTGCGCCGTTACCTGCAAGGCATGCACATCGTCGCGCCCATCATGTTCGCGCTTGTGTCCGCAAACCTGATGAATGCCGGCGCCAACTGGGTCCTGATCCACGGCCATTACGGATTTCCGCGAATGGGCGTTGCGGGCTCAGCGTGCGCGACATTGATCTCGCGCATCTACATGCTGAGCGTGCTGATCGTCGCGGTGTGGTGGTCCACCTACGCCGAGGCTACGGTGGACAAGTTGGAGTGGCCGCGATGGCGTGGATGGCACGCCGACCCGTCCGCCGAAGCTTCAGCGAAGGCGGAAGCCTTGGCGGAGGCGGGGCTCTGGGATGTGCCGAGGCTGATCGATGGCGCTCGGCTATGGATCCTTTTGAGACTCGGATTGCCGGCAGCGTCGCAGGTCACCGCGGAAGTGGGCGTCTTCGCGCTCGCCACGGCCCTGGCCGGCACGCTCGATCCGATCTCCAGCGCTTCGCACCAGATCGCGCTCAACCTCGCGGGCGTCGCGTTCATGATCCCGCTCGGTCTTGGCTCGGCTGGCGCGGTGAAAGTCGGACACGCGGTCGGCGCCGGCGACCCGGCGCGCGCGGCGGCGTCGGGATGGATGGCGATCGCGCTCGGCGCGGCCTTCATGATCGCCTCGGGATCGCTGTTCTTCGCCGTGCCGCACGTGCTGATCGGCTGGTTCACAAAAGACGCGGCGGTGTTGCTGGTCGGCACCTCGCTGCTCAGGCTGGCGGCGGTCTTCCAGCTGTTCGACGGCATCCAGGGCGTGATCACCGGAACGCTGCGCGGCATCGGCGATACGCGCACGCCAATGGTGGTGAACCTCGCCGCCCATTGGCTGCTCGGCCTGCCGGTGAGCTACACGCTGTGTTTCGTGCTCGGCTGGGGCGTATGGGGGTTGTGGATCGGCTTGTCGCTGGGCTTGATCGTGACGGGCGTGATCCTGTTGTATGTGTGGACGGTGAAGATCGCTCAGTATTCCGCCTTCGCCAAGGCTACGGCAGACAAGCCGGCCATGTATTCTCAGGTCCCAGGCCTCAGGCCCCAAGACCCATGATCTGCGACGCGCACATCCATTTCTTCTCACCGGGTTTCTTCGCGGCGCTTGGCGCGACGAAAGACGCCGTCGCGAAAATCGGGTTTGACGATCCCGTCTCTACCGAGGCGCTGGCCGATCGCTGGGTCGCCGAGCTCGACAAGAACGGCGTGGCCCGGGCGGCGCTGATGGCGAGCCTGCCGGGCGACGCCGATTCGGTCGCGGTGGCCGTGCTTCGCCATCCGTCGCGCTTCGTCGGCTTCTTCATGGTCGATCCGTGCCGTGACGACGCGGTGACGTATGCGACACGGTCGCTGGACGAGGGGCTGCGGACGATTTGCCTGTTCCCCGCGATGCATCGCTACTCGCTTTACGACGACAAGGTCGCGAAGATCTTCGAGCTCGCCGCGTCACGTAGAGGCGGGTCTTTCTTGTCCGCCGAAGCGCCTGGCGCGAAGGCGGAAGACCCGCCTGCCCCGCCCGACGCGCCTGCCATCTTCGTCCACTGCGGCGTGCTGTCAGTCGGCGTCCGCAAGAAGCTCGGCCTGCCGAGCGCGTTCGACATCGCCTTCGGCAATCCCGCCCATCTGCACGCGCTCGCGCTGAAATACTCGACCGTGCCGCTGATCGTCCCGCACTTCGGCGCCGGCATGCTGCGCGAGGCGTTGATGCTGGCGGACCTCTGCCCCAACGTCTATCTCGACACCTCGAGCTCGAACAGCTGGATCAAATACACCCCCGGCCTGACGCTCGAAGCCGTATTCAGCTCCGCACTCGCGGTCGCCGGTCCGGATCGATTGCTGTTCGGCACGGACTCGTCGTTCTTCCCGCGTGGATGGAACCGCGAGGTCTACGAGAAGCAGAAGGCCGCACTCGACAGGATCGGCGCGCCAGAAGACGTCCAGCAAAAGATCTTCGGCGGAAACTTCGCGCGCCTCTTTGAGGACTCGTCGGTATGATTGCAACCATTGAGGAGGTCCGATGGCGACAAACGACGCGATCAAGTCGGCGCTTGAACGGAATGTGAAGGCCGTCACCTTGCGCCCGTCGGTCGGCCAGGGCACCGCGGTGACGCGCGTGAGACTCGGCGCCGACTTGCGGTGCGACATCGAGGAGGGGCCCTGGAAGCTCTCCGCGGGCATGACGGAAAAATACGGCGGCGACGGGTCCGCGCCGAATCCGGGCGTGCTCGGCCGGGCGGCGCTCGGATCGTGCCTGGCGATAGGCTACGCCATGTGGGCAGCGCGTCTCGAGGTGCCGATCGCCTCACTCGAGGTCGAGATTCACGCCGACTACGACGTGCGCGGCGAACTTGGTGTGAGCGATGAGGTGAGGCCCGGTTACGGCGAAGTGCGCTACGTCGTGAGGATCGAGAGCGAAGCGTCCGCGGACGATGTGGCGCGCGTGCTCGAGACCGCGGAGCGTTGCAGCTCGTGGCTCGACATCGTGGCGCACGCCACACCGATGCGACGCGAAGTTCACATCACGAGCGGCGCGCGAACCTGAGGTGGACGCCAAACTCCAGCGACGTGTCCAGCGCTACGGCTGGGATAAGGCCGCCGAAGATTACGAACGGTTCTGGGCCGCGCAGCTCCGGCCCGCACAGGATCTGTTGCTGGCGCTCGCCGGTATTCGCAGCGGCGAGCGAGTCCTCGATGTCGCCTGCGGCACTGGCCTGGTGTCGCTTCAGGCCGCTGCCACGACGGGGCCGAGTGGCAAGGTTGTCGGCACCGACATCTCCGAGCGGATGGTCGAACGGGCTCGCGAAGAGGCCGGGCGCCAAAATGTCGAGCAGGTAGTTTTTCAACGGATGGACGCCGAAGCGCTCGACCTCCCCGATGCGGCGTTCGATGTCGCCATCTGCGCGCTCGGGCTCATGTATGTCCCCGACCCGCTGCGCGCGTTGCAGGAGATGCATCGTACGCTCGCACCGGGCGGACGCGCCATTGCCGCGGTGTGGGGTGCTCGCAAGCAGTGTGGATGGGCGGAGATTTTTCCGATTGTCGAAAGCCGGGTGCAGAGCGACGTTTGTCCAATGTTCTTTCACCTCGGCACCGGCGACACATTAGCCCAAGCCTTCCGGGACGCGGGGTTCAGCGAGGTGCGCGCCGAACGCATTACCACCGAACTCGCGTACGAGGGAGAAGGACAGGCGCTCGGTGCCGCGTTTGCCGGGGGACCGGTCGCGATGGCGTATTCACGTTTCGACCAACCGACGCGCGAGTCGGCGCACGCCGCCTACCTCGAGTCGATCGCGACGTTTCGCCGCGGCAGTGGCTACCGCGTCCCCGGTGAGTTCGTCGTCGTTCGCGGCGACCGCTGAAAGGAGGTTCCCACTCGAATGGCAGACGGAGCCGCGCCACGCGAACTGACGCCTGGCGATCGCATCGGCCGTTACACCGTGACCCGGCTGTTGGGCCGCGGCGGCATGGGCGTGGTGTACGTCGCCCGCGACGAGCGTCTCGATCGCGACGTCGCCCTCAAGATGATCGCCGGCCTGCCGGACGAAACCGCGCGGTCACGGTTCTGGCGCGAGGCCCGCGCGGCGGCGAGCGTCAACCATCCGAACATCTGCCAGGTCTTCGAGGTGGACGACTCGAACGACGGGATCTTCCTGACGATGGAGCTGCTCGAGGGCGAGCCGCTCGACCGCCGGCTGCTACGCGGCGTCCTCGGGCCGCACGAGGCGGTGCCGATCGCGGTGGGTGTGCTGGGCGCGCTCGGTGCCCTCCACGCGCGCGGCCTGGTTCATCGTGACGTCAAGCCCTCGAACGTCTTCGTCACGCCGCACGGCCCCAAACTGCTCGACTTCGGGTTGGCCCGGCCCGTCCTCGCCGGCGCCTTCGCCTTCGACACCGCGGCAACTCCGGTGACCGAGGCCGGCATGATCGTCGGTACACCGCAATACATGGCGCCGGAGCAGGTGACGGGAGCTCCGATGGATGGCCGCACCGATCTCTATGCGGTCGGTGCGGTGATCTTCCAGATGCTGGCAGGTCGTCCGCCCTTCACGGGCAACGGCGCCGACCTGCTGTTTGCCGCGCTCAAAGAGCATCCGCCGGCACTGCAAGGTCCGCCTGCGGTGGTGGCCATCGATCGCGTGATTCGTCGGGCGATGCGGAAGGATCCCGCCGACCGATACAGCGCAGCCGACCAGATGGCGGCGGACCTGTCGGCAGTGTCGCTCGCGGGCACGACGCACGGTTTGGCCCTGCCCGTCCGCGCACTGACTCGCATCGTCGTGCCGCCCGTGCGAATGGCGCAGGCAGACCCGGACGTGGCGTTTCTTTCATTCGGACTGGCCGAAGCCATGTCGGGATCGCTGGCTGCGCTCGGCGATGTGGTGGTGCGCGCGCCCGCGCTGGCCGCACGCTGGAGCGATGAGGGGACCGATAGCCGGCGAAGCGTTTCGTCGAGCATTGGCGTTGTCGCCCGACCTGCCGATCGCTCATCGCTACCTGACTCATTTCGAAGCGGAGCGGGGCCAGGCCGACGCGGCGATCGCACGGCTATTGCGACATGTCCGGACCAACCGCAACGACGCGCAGCCGTTCGCGGGTCTGGTCCATGCCTGCCGCTACGCCGGATTGATCGATGCGTCGATCGCAGCACACGAAGAGGCCATGCGCCTCGATCCGAACGTTTCGACCGGTGTGGAATACACGCTGGTGCATCTGATCGAACGACTTGAAGACGTGGAGAAGATCGCGGCACGCTGCCGAATCAGCGGGCCCGACGTCCGGTTTGCGTTGGGTACGCTCGGAGGCCCGGCCATCGCGCGAGAGGTGCTGAGGGATTTGGAAGTGACTCAGGTGCCTCCGGCGCTCCGGTCCACCGTCGAAGCCCTGGCGGCCTCGGTGTTTCAGCCGGTGGACGAGGCGATCCGCCAAATCGAGCACGCGATCAGCGCGCACGTCGATCCCGAGGCGCTGTTCATGCTCGCAATGCTCTTGGTCCGTCTCGGCGCGGTCCCTCGAGGGCTCGAGGTCATCGGTCGTGCGGTTGGCGCGGGCTATACCCCGGTCTCGACGCTCGCTCGGAACTATGTATTCGACCCGGTGCGCGGTGACGCTCCGTTCGCCGCCATCGAGGCAGAGGCCCGGCGGCGCATGCTCGCCGCGAGCGCGGTGTTCGAACGCGAAGGCGGCCCGGCGCTGCTCGGCATGCCGCCCGCGACGCGGTTGTATCCGGTCTGATGCAAGTGAAACACCGAACTGCGACGGGGTCAGACCCCGGGGCCCCCGCCACGCGGACTTTGCGTGGTGGGGTGGAGACCCCTCGGCTCTCCTCGCTCGGGGTCAGACCCCTGCGCGGAGAGCCCCAGCGCGGAGAGGTGCCTCCCGGCGTGAGCGTCGAGCGAGGCGATGACAAGAAGCAAGTCGTCAAATCGAGCGAAGGCCAAGACCCGGCGCTGTTTGAGCCAATGAGTGCGCGAGTTCGCCCAAGCGCTTGGTGCGCCGAGCGAGATTTGACCGCCGAGCCGAGTCGCTCGCGCTGGGAGGCACCTCTCCGCGAAATCTCCCGGGCACCCCATAAAGGGGTGCCCTACGAGCGTTATTTCGGAATCGGCTTGATCGCCGGGAACAGCGCGCCGCTGCCCATCATCTCCTTCACCACCGCCGGCAGCTTCGCCACCGTGGCGTTGGCCTGATCGACCAGGCCCGGCATCGCCGCCTTCACTTCGCGGATCTGCATCAGCTGCGTGTTGGTCGGCAGCGTCGTCGCGCTCATCACCGAACCCTTCAACTGACCGATTCGTCCGCGCACGTTCTCGGTGTTGCCGCCGAAGCCGCCACCGCCGCCTTGCTGGCCGAGCCCGAGCCGCCGCTTGACCGCGTCGAACTCCTTCTGGAGCGCCTCGAACTGCTGCTTGGCGTTGCCCGAGAGCGGCGTGTTCTTCGTCTGCTGCTGCAGCATCGTGATCTGCGCATCGGCGTTCTGCACCATTTCGGCGACGTCGGTCGCCTTCTGCTGCAGCTCGTGCAGATCCTTGGCGGTGTCGAACCAGACCTTGCGGTCGGCGGCCGCGATCTCGATCATCGGATCGCCCTTCACGGCCACGTCGATGGTCTGCGCATCGCGGCCGTTGACGTTCAGCGTCGCCTTATACGTTCCCGGCAACACATACGGACCGTTGTTGCCGCCGCCGCCGAAACCGCCACCGCCACCACCGCCACCGCCGCCGGCCGGCGCGCCCGCTGCCGGCGGCAACGAACGCAGCGGCTGAACGCGGAGGTCCCACTTGACGATGTTCAGGCCGGCCTTGTTGCGATCGGTCATCACCGGACCGGTGATCTCGCGGACGGTCGTGCCGCTGCCGTCTTTGATCGTGAACTTCACGTCCTTGGCGTCGCCCTTCAGGCGATACGCCAGCGTCGCGCCCGGCGCCGGGTTCATCCCAAGGAACAGGCGATTGCCCTCGAACCCTTTCATCTGATCGTTGGCGGCGTTGGAGATCACCACCGGCTCGCTATCGAACACGAACGCGTCGGTGCCCTCCGACTTCGCCCACTGCTGAATCGGCGTCGGATCGTCGAGAATCCAGACGCCGCGCGCGTGGGTCGCGAGGATCAGATCGTTGTCGCGCGGATGCTGCTTGATCTCGTAGATCGGCATGGTCGGCAGGTTGGCCTTGATGCGCGTCCACTGCGCGCCGCGGTTCCACGACACCCACAAGCCGGTCTCCGTGCCGAGATACAGGATGTTCGCGTCCTCGCGATCCTCGGCGAGGCCGCGCGCCACCTCGCCCTTCGGCAGGTTGCCGACGATGGATCGCCAGGTGGCGCCGAAGTCCGTCGTCGAAAAGACGTAGGTGTTGTAATCGCCGCCGCGATGGCCGTCGAACGCGACGTACGCAGTCGCTGCCGACGCCCTGGACGGAAGCACGTCAGAGACGTAGGTGAACTTCGGCACGCCTGACATTTTCGCCGTGACGTTGGTCCACGTTTTTCCGGAGTCTTGCGTCACGCTCACGACGCCGTCGTCGCTGCCCACCCACACGAGTCCCGCTCTCGCCGCGGATTCTTCGAGCGTGACGATGTTGCCGAACGACCCGACGCCGTCGTGTTTCGCAATCCTGATGTCCTTGCCGGGCACGCCCATGATCGACAGCGCTTCGCGGTCGGTATTGGTCGTGAGGTCCGGGCTGATCGGTTGATACGACCGGCCGCGGTCCGATGATTTCAGCACCAGGTTGGCGCCGATGTAGATCGTGGCCGGATCGAACGGCGATAACTGCATGGCCGTGTCCCAGTTGAAGCGATAGAGCGGCGGGGCGCCGGGCTTCTGCTCCGCAGGCTCGGGGCGCACGGTCTGGCGCTCGTTGGTCAGCCGATCGGTGCGGCTCATACGCCCGTCCTGCGACTCCGCGTAGACGATGCGCGAGTCGGTCGGGTCCATCAACGGCTGGAAGCCGTCGCCGCCGCTGATCACGTACCAGTCGTCGTTGTTGATGCCGCTGCTGGTGCGGACCGCGCTCGGGCCGCACCAAGTGTTGTTGTCCTGCAGGCCGGCGCAGACGTGATACGGCGTCTGCATGTCGAACTCGACGTGATACGCCTGGGCGCCGAGAATGTTCGGCAGCCAGACCCACGTTTCCGATCGATCGTGCGAGATGCTGGCGCCGCCGTCGTTGCCGATGATCAGGTGCCGCGGATCGCGCGGGTTGATCCACAACGCATGATGATCGACGTGGATGCGCGCGGCGCCGTCGGCGCGGAACGTCTTGCCGCCGTCGTCGGAGATGTGCAGCGAGACGCCGGGCACGTAGATGCGCGAGTCGGTCTGCGGATCGATCTTGATCACGCCGAAATACATCGGCCGCGGATTGGTCTCGCTCATCTTGCGCCAGCTCGCGCCGGCGTCGTCCGATCGATACACGCCGCTCTCGGTCGGGTGCTCGACGCGCGCGTAGAGCACGTTCGGGTTGCGGCGATACACGTCGAGGCCGATGCGGCCCTTGGGGCCCGACGGAATTCCGTTTTCGAGCTTGCTCCAGGTCTGGCCGGCATCGCTGGACTTCCAGATCGCGCTCCCCGGGCCGCCACCGTTCATGCCCCACTGCTGGCGGCGACGCTGGTAGGTCGCGGCGTACAGCGTCTTGTTGTTCTGTGGATCCATCACCAGTTCCGTGACGCCGGTGTCGTCGTCCACGAACAACGTGCGCGTCCACGTCAGGCCGCCATCGGTGGTCTTGTAGAGACCGCGCTCGCCGCCGCCCGCCCACAGATCGCCAAGCGCCGCCACGTAGACGACGCTGAAGTCGACGGGGTCGACAATCACCTTCGAGATTTGCTTGCTGGCGCGCAGCCCCATGTTCTTCCAGGTGCGGCCGCCGTCGGTCGACTTGAAGACACCCTCGCCCCACGACGAGCTCTGGCGATTGTTGCCCTCGCCGGTGCCGGCCCACACCAGGTTGGCATCGGTCGGCGCAATCGCCACCGCGCCGACCGAGGACGTGCTCTCGTTGTCGAACACGCTGGTGAAGGTGGTGCCGCCGTTGGTCGTCTTGTAAATGCCGGCCGTGGCCATCGCGGCATAGAACGTGGTGGGATCGCTTTCGAGCACCGCGAGGTCGTCGACGCGGCCCGACGGCGTGGCCGGGCCGATCGATCGGAACGAGAGTCGATCCAGCGGCCCGGTGCCAGACGACTTCTCCGTCATGATCGGAGTGGGCGGCGGCGGCGCCTGCGCGACGAGCGCCACGGTTGCGAGCGACAGAGCGAGAACCGCCCGAGCCGCGGTTGCAGACGATGAGATGATGACCTGGCGCCGATTCATATGGCCTCCCGACCGCGGAATTCTACCTTGCTCGATGCCCTGATTGCGGCCCTTCTTGCGCTGGCCGCGCTCGTGGCCCTGACCGGAGGCTTCGAAATCGAGCTCGGATCGTTCACGCTCAGGTCGCACAGTGCCGGGCGGCTTCTGATTGCTGCGGGTGTCGTGATTGGCATCAGAGCATGGGTGGTCTCGAGCTCGAGACGCGCTGATCCCCGATCCCTGATCCCCGATCCCGTCTTTGTGGCGCTCTTGACCCTGATCTTTTTGAGCATCGGCTACTGGTTCAAGTACCTCCTCACAACCATCGGAGGCGCGGATTCGTACGGGTATGTGAGCGCGGCACGAATGCTCGCGAGCGGCCGGCTGATTGAGGCCGCGCCGATCGCGGACTGGCTGTCGTCGGCCAATCGACTGGCGCTGACCTCGCCGCTCGGTTGGGCGACGGCAGCCGGCGGCGGCGGTATTTCTCCAACCTATCCGCTCGGCCTCCCCGCGCTAATGGCGATCTTCACCACCCTCGGCGGATCGAGCGCGGTGTACTACGTCTCGCCCGCGATGAGCCTGCTCACGCTCTGGCTGGTGTTTCGGCTGGCGCGACGCTGGGGCGACGAACAGATGGCGCTGCTGGCAGCGGCGCTGGTGGCGTGGAACCCGGTGTTCCTCACCTATGCGAAGCAGCCGATGAGCGATGCGGCCGCTACGGCGTGGTTGATGCTGGCGTTCTACCTTGCGGTGGACGATCGAAATACAGCGTCGGCTTTACGCCGGAGCGCCCTGGCCGGCGCCGCGGCCGGCGCGGCATTTCTGACGCGGCCGGCATTGATTGTCGCCGTCGCCCTCATCCCGCTGGTCGCCATGCGAGACGCCAGCCCATTCAAACGGATGCTGATCGCGGGGATCGGGATCGCCGTTGCTGCGATGGTGCGGCTCGCGATCCAGGCCCACGTGTTCGGCAACGCATTCACGACCGGCTACGGTTCGACGGAGGTCTTGTTCTCATGGGCGGCACTGCCGGAGAACGCCGACATCTACGCGCGCCAGTCGTGGCGGGCACTCGGCGGATTATGGCTGGTCGCCGCCGGCGCGGGTGCGTGGGTGATGCGTGGCCCGCGCACCACCGCGATCCTCGCGGTCGCCGCGGCAGTGGCGCTGCCCTACCTGTTTTATATTCGGTTCGACCATTGGGAGACGTTACGCTTCCTGCTTCCCGGTCTGGTTCCACTCACGATCCTGGTCGCCGCCGGTGTGGCCATGGTTGCGCGAACGATCCGCGTGCCGGTCGTTACCGGCATCGTCATCGTCCTCTTCGCCGGCGCGTTCGCCGTGAGAAGCGAGCGATTGATGCGCGAGTCGAGCGTGTGGGACATCCAGAACCTCGAAGCGCGATACCCACTGGTGGGGCAATGGTTCCAGGTGAACACGCCGCCCACGAGCGTCGCGCTCGCAAGCCAGCACAGCGGATCGTTACGCTGGTATGGCGACAGGCAGACCGTGCGATGGGACCTGCTGGCGCCGGAGGAATTGATTCCGACGGTGCGAGAGCTGGAGGCGCACGGCGCGATCGTCTACGCTGCGCTCGAAGGCACCGAACAACCCGCGTTCGATGCGAAGTTCTCGAAAGAGCTCGCCCAACTCTCGGTCGACTCGATGGGTCGCGTCCGCAATGTCAACTTCCTGCGGATCAGGACGCCGGGTTCATTTTCCGAGAATCAAACGCAAAAATGAACCCGGCGTCTTATTTGCCCATCAAGTAGTCGATTGCGAGGTTCGACATCACCTTCACCCCGACCGGTAACGCGGACTCGTCGGCGAAGAACAGCGGCGAGTGGTTCTGCGGCACCTTCGTATGGTCCTGGTCGCGCGGCGTCACGCCCAGGAAAATAAACATGCCCGGCACCTTCTGCTGGAAGAACGAAAAGTCTTCCGCGGTTCCGGTGAGCGGACCGAGGCGCACGTTGTCGGCGCCGGCCACCCGCCGCAGCGTCGGGATCATTCGTTCCGTTAATGCCGGATCGTTCCGCGTCACGGGATAACCCAGTCCGAACTCAACGGTCGCTGAGCCGCCCGCCGCTTCGGACAGGTGCGTCGCGATCGATCGAATCCGCTGGTGAATGTCCTTGCGCACGCCTTCGTCAAACGCGCGCACCGTTCCTTCGAGCTCGACCTCTTCGGGCACGATGTTCGATCGGTTGCCGCCGGTGAAGCGGCCGACCGTGACCACCGCCGGCGCTTCGGTGATGTTCACCGTGCGGCTGATGATCGTCTGCAGCGCCATCACCACCTGCGACCCGATCACGATCGGATCGATCCCGCCCCACGGCACCGCGCCGTGCGTCTGGCGGCCCTTGATCTTGATGGTGAATGAATCCGCGCTCGCCATCAGCGGACCCGGGCGGTAGACGATGCTGCCTGCGGGGAAGGGAAAGACGTGAAGCCCGAAGACGGCATCCACCTTGGGGTTCTCGAGCACGTTTTCCTTGACCATCTGCTGGGCGCCGCCCTCTTCTCCGGGCGGCGGGCCTTCTTCCGCCGGCTGGAAGATCAGCTTCACCGTGCCGGGCAGGCGGTCTTTCATCCGCGCCAGCACGGTCGCCGTGCCGAGCAGGATGGCCATGTGGTTGTCGTGGCCGCACGCGTGCATCACGCCGACCTGCTGTCCGTTCCATTCGGTCTTCGCCGTCGACTTGAACGGCAAGTCGCCTTGCTCCGCAACCGGCAGCGCGTCCATGTCGGATCGAAGGGCGACGACGGGGCCGCCTTCGACTCCGCTCAGGCCAGGTGGCCTGGCGCCACCTCGGAGCACGCCGACCACTCCAGTCTTGGCCACGCCGGTCGTGACCTCGTAGCCAAGCTTTCGAAGCTCGTCCGCGATGATCTTCGAGGTGCGGACCTCGCGATTGCCAAGCTCGGGGTTCTTATGGAAATCCCGCCGCCACGCCACCACTTGCGGATTGAGCTCCGCCGCGAGCCGATCGACATCGCCTGCTAACGGATGGCCCGATGGGCCCGTCTGAGCAGACATCGCCGCCTGCGAAAACACCAACGCCAGGACGCCAAACTTGATTCGCATTTGACCCGGATCTTACTCCCATGAACGACATTTTTAGGGGATCAGCACGATCTTGCCGCGAGCGCCGGGTGCCATGACCTTGGCATGCGCACGCGCGGCTTCGGCGAGCGGAAACTCGGTGCCGACCACCGGGTTGAGTGCGCCGCTTTCCAGGCCGGCGATGATCGCCTGGTGGGCGCGCCGCACCTCGTCTTCCGGAATGCCCCACAGCGCGAGCCCATACACCGCCGCGTCCTTCGTCATGATCTTCCGCGGGTCGATCTGCACGCGGCCGCGATTGCCGATCACGACGACCCGTCCGCCCGGCGCGATCATCGTGAGGTCGTGATCGAGATTCTCGTTGGCGAGCATCTCGAGAATCAGATCGGGCCCGCGGCCACCCGACAGCGCGACGATCTCTTCGAGATATCCCGGCGATCGGTGGTTGACCGCGTGGTGCGCGCCCTGCGCTTTCACCGTTGACAGCCCATCGTCTGTGCCCGCGGTGCCGATCACCGTCAGGCCCGCGGCAACCGCGAACTGCACCGCCGCAATACCGACGCCGCCGCTGGCGCCGTGAATCAGCAGCGTGTCGCCGGCGCGCGCGTTGGCGCGGCCAAACAGCGCGCGCCACGCCGTGACGTACGGCACGAACAGCCCTGCACCTTGAGGAAAACTGATGCGCGGCGGCAGTCGATGCACCTGGTGCTGCTCGCACACCGCAAGCGCCGCATAGGCGCCGTGCGCTTTCCCTAACGCGGTCCCGCTGATGTAGACACGGTGGCCAACGATGAAGCCGGTGACGCCGGGGCCGACTTGATCGATGACGCCAGCGGCATCCGCGCCGGGAATGTAGGGCAGCTCGGGCTTGATGGCATAGCCGCCCGCGCGCATGTAGGTGTCGTAGGGATTCACGCCGACGGCATGAATGCGGACGCGGACCTGGCCATTACCGGCCACTGGATCAGGAACGTCTTCGAGCTTCAGAACGTCAGGGCCACCGAATTCTCGCGCAAGTATTGCTTTCATTTGCTGGGCATTTCTTCCGACAAGCAGTGCCCTCCCGACGGGCAGTTCCGTCCCGACGCGCGGTGCCCTCCCGACAAGAGGTGCCCTCCCGTCAGGGCCGCCTGAGCTCTTCGTCGATGACTGCCTTGAAGACTGCGAAGGGCTGGGCGCCCATCACGGGCCGGCCGTTGATGTAGAGCGTGGGAGTGGAGTTGACGCCGAGCTTCTCGCCTAGCTCCGCTCCCGCGGCAACCTTGGACGCGTACTGGCCCGCGTCGAGGCAACGATTGAACTTCGGCGCGTCGAGGCCTAGTCCAGCCGCGTACTGTTTCAGAGCTGGCACTTCGAGGGCGCGCTGGTTGGCGAACATCGCGTCATGCATCTCCCAGTACTTGCCCTGCTCGGCGGCGCAGTGCGCGGCTTCTGCGGCTTTCGGCGCCTGCGGATGGTTCGGCAGCGGAAAATCCTTGAACACGATCTTGACCTTGTTGCCGTAGGTCTCGAGCACCTTCGCCAGCGTCGGGTTGACGCGCGAGCAGAACGGGCACTGGTAGTCCGAAAACTCGACGATGGTGACACTGGCCGAGCGATCGCCGCGCACCGGATCGTCTTGTGCGACGGCGACGGTGTAACGCGGCGGATCGAGCAGGATCTTCACGCTCGCTTTCTTCTCGAGCTCGCCAACGAGCTGCGCCCGCGCCTGCAGCGCGCGGTCGCTTTCTATCTGGGCCTTCATCGGCACCCGGAGATCTTCGAGTGAGCGCCCCGCGACCTGGTCCTTGACGTCGTTGTAGAACTTGATCAGATCTGTTTCGCTGACCGGTTGCGCGCGTTTGGCGGATTCCTGCTGCAAGTACGCGTCAGCAGACATGCCTGCCGCCTTGGCGGCGTCTTCGATCAGGATGTCGCCCATCAACTGGCCGAGCATGTTGCGGCGGTTCTGGTAGAGCAGCTGGGTGACCTTGGCGCGCTCGGTCGCATCGAACTCTTCCCACTTGTCGTCGACTTCTTTCAGCGTGACCTTGCGGCCGTTGATCTCGGCGACGACCTGGTCGGGGCTGGGCTGCGGCGCCGGCCGCGCCTGTTCGGCCGCGCTCGGCGCGTCGCCGCACGCCGAAAGCAGTAGCACCAATGCGAGAGCTGGGAGGGACACGAGCCGAGAAACCTGTCCTGAGCGAGTCCATCGGGTCGTCGCGAAGCGCGCCCGATGGGCGAGTCGAAGGATCATTTTGTGAGCTTACCATCCGGATTGGGACCCGACGCAGGCGGGTCCGGCTCCGCGGCACGGGGCTCGTAGCCGGGACACGCAACCACCGGCAGGGGCGGGTATTTCGGGTAGCGGCTGTCGGTCAGCGACCGCTCGCACAGGTAAAACGTGGCGCGATCGCTCCGCACCACGCGAGAATGGCGGCAGCCGGCGCAGAGCCCGGCGATTTCCCGCGCTGACTTTGCTAAAGTGGAGGGAACCATGATCCGGATCTCTTCTATTCTCTGCGCGATCGCGCTGTGCGCTGGCACGGCCGTGCTGGCCCAGAACCAGCCGATTTTCAAGTCCAGCGTGCGCACCGTGCCGGTTTATTCCACGGTGGTCGATTCGGGCGGGCGTCTCGTGCCGGACCTGGAGCGCGGGGATTTTTCGATTCTTGATAACGGCAAGCCGGTTGACCTGACGCTGTTCTCGAGCGAGTCACAGCCGTTCACCGCGGTGGTGATGCTCGACACCAGCGCGAGCATGACGGCCAACCTCAAGCTGCTCAACCGCGCCGCCGAGCAGTTCCTGTTGCGCCTGCTGCCGGTCGACAAGGCGCAGGTCGGCGCGTTCAACGACAAGATCCAGTTGAGCGGCACGTTTACCAACAACCGCGATGAGCTGATCGGCGCGCTGAACGATCTCTACTTCGGCAACCCGACGCGCCTCAACGACGGCATTGCCGCGGGGCTCGATGCGCTGCAGGGCATCGACGGGCGCCGCGTCGTGATCGTCTTCACCGACGGCGAAGACACCGCCAGCCGCACCGGTTTCAAGACCGTGATGGAGCGGGCCCGCGACGAAGAAGTGATGGTGTATTCGATCGGCCTCGAGTCGGAATACTTCAACGGCGTCCGCGTCGTGAAATCGCGGCCGTCACGCGACCTGAAGAAGATTTCGGATGAAACCGGCGGCGGGTATTTCGAGTTGCTGAAGACGGCGGACCTGGCGCCGACGTTCACGCGCGTGGCTCAGGAGCTGCGCAGCCAGTACTTGATCGGCTTTGCCCCGGCCGCGCTCGACGGCAAGGTGCACAAGCTCGAAGTGAAGGTGAATCGTCCGGGTATGACGGTGCGCGCCCGAAAGAGCTACCTGGCGGCGCCGGACAAAGTCAGCTGAAACTGACGAAGAGAATCGAGCACACCAGCAACGCGCCGATCACGACGTCGACGGTGCTCGAGAGCGGGCCTATTTGAGAAGTTCCAACACCTGAGCCCAGGCGGAGCCGCGCAGGATTTGAGCGATCAGCGTCTCATTCCCACGTAATCGGACGACGAGCGAATGCACGGCGGCGGCGTTTTCGGCCGGAGCGGCGGTCGCGCTGACAGTGAAGGCGTTGCCGGAGCGTGCGGCGACATCCGGGGGCCGGACGCCGCCGAAGAACACCAACGTCTCGGCCGGGCAAAAGCGCTCGTCGGTGGAGGACGCCGTTTTCTGGCGATAGACGTTGGACGGCACCGTCATCACGGCCACGGCGCCGGGGATCGCGATGGTGCGCGACGGCGACGGTTCGATCGATGAGGCCACGGTAAAGCTGTAGGCGGGCTGGTTGAACTCGACGTCGATGCTGACGTGGGACTCGGCGTCGATCCGCGCGCCGGCCAGGCCTTCATCCGACAACGTCACGCCGTCGACATCCTGCGAGCGTCCCGTTCGCTTCGCCTCGGCGATCGCGCGCTCGTATTGCGCCTCGGAGCGGCGCTGCGCCGATTCGAGCGACGCCTGGATCTGGGCCATCGCCTTCATCGCGCGCTGCTGGTTGGCCAGGTTGAGCGGGTTGGCGATCACTTCGATCGAGCGATCGCCGGGCGCGTGTGGAACCACCATCCACGAGTCGGTGGACGTGCCGTTTTCCGGCAGCGAGCCGGCTTCATCGCTCTCGGGATACGGCAGCGCAGCAGTCACCGCGGCTCGCACCGTCGTCATCACGCGTTCGTGTTCTGGATTCTGGGCGAACGCACTCGAGCCAATCGCGAGCGCCACGAGCACGAGGGCCTGTCCTGAGCGAGCCCAGCGGGCCGTCGCGAAGCGCGCCCGATGGGCGAGTCGAAGGATCATCGTGTTTCTTTCCAGAAGACAGCCAACAGATTCTCCGCCACCTGCCGGCGATAGTCACCGGTCGATCGAATGTCGTCGATCGGCGCGATCTCGGACCTGAGCGCCGCCTGCGCGTCGGCGATCGATCCGCCTCTCGACAAGACAGCTGCGGCCGCGCTCGCGTGCAGCACGGTGGGCGCGACCGAACCGATGGCGACGCGCACCTCGGGGCCGCGCACGCCGGCCATCATCACCTTCGAGATCGCCTGCGCCCGCCGGGTGCCGACCTTGCGCCACCACTGCCGCCCGTCGATCGGCGGAATCTCGATCGCGGCGATGAGCTCCGACGGCTGCCGGACGCTGGTCCGATAGCCAGTATAGAAATCGTTGAACGGCACCACGCGCTCGCCGCTCGCGCTGCGAAGCACAATGCGGGCATTGGCCGCCGACAGCACCGGCAGCGTGTCGCCGGCCGGTGACGCGTTGGCGATGTTGCCGCCAAGCGTGCCGCGGTTCTGAATCTGCGCGCCGCCCACCTCGCGCGCCGCCGCCACCAGCATCGGCACCCGGCGCTGCACGAGCGCCGACTTGATGATGTCGGTGAAGGTCGCCAGCGCGCCGATTCTGATCGACAAACCTGAAGGTTTGTCGCCACCTGTTCGTGCATGTGGGGACAAACCTTTAGGTTTGTCCTGAACCAGCCGAATCCCGCGCAGATCGTCGAGCGGCCACAAATCGATGAAGCGCCGCTTGTCGAGCGTGCCGAAATGCAGGCCGACCAAGACATCGGTGCAGCCGGCGATCGGCGTGAGCGTCGGGTCGTCCGCCAGCATGGCCAGCGCAGCCTTCAGCGATCGCGGACGCCGCAGCGTCAGCGTTCTAACGGGCGTTGGCACGTTTCCCTTTCACGCGGGTCTTCCTTGTCGGCCGAAGCGCCTCGCGCGAAGGCCGAAGGCCGGCCTGGACGGACCGGAAGATGCTCAGGTAACCGGTGCAGCGACAAAGGTTGCCCGCAAGTGCCGTCTTGATCTCATCGAGCGAGGCGCCCGCTTTGAGCGGCAGCGCCGCGACGATCATGCCGGGCGTGCAGATGCCGCACTGCGCGCCGCCAAGCTTGACGAACGCATCCTGCAGCGCCCGGCCCGACCGCGCGCGTGCCACCCCTTCGATGGTGACGATCGCGCATCCGTCGGCCTGTGCCGCGGGGACCAGGCACGAATCGACCGCCACGCCGTCGACCAGCACGGTGCACGCGCCGCACTCGCCCTCGCCGCACCCTTCCTTGGTGCCGGTGAGCCCGCAGTCTTCGCGCAACACGTCGAGCAGCCGCTTCATCGGATGCACATCGAGCTTGCGCCGCTTGCCGTTGATGATGGCGATCATCCCGCTTTCTGCCTTTTGCCTTCTGCCTTTTGCCTTGGAGCGTTCATTAACCGCTCGGGAGTCGCGGGAATCGATCGCACATCGTAGCCGCAGTGGCGCAGGGCGTTAATCACCGCCGGCGCCGGGCCGTCGATTGGCATTTCACCGACACCCTTGGCGCCAAACGGGCCGTACGCGTAGGGCCGCTCCAGCATCACGACCTTCATCGGCGCCGCATCGAGCGGCGTCGGAATGATGTAGTTGGTCAGCTGCGCGTTGGCCATGCGGCCGTCGCGCATCACGACCTCCTCGATTAGCGCGTAGCCGAGGCCTTGCGCCGTGCCGCCCTCGATCTGCCCCTCGGCCATCATCGGGTGAATCGCTTTGCCAATTTCCGCCACCGCGGTGACGTTGATGGGACGCACTTCGAACGTCGCCGGATCGACCTCCAGCTCCACGACGTTGCAGCCCCACGCGTAGCTGCCATACGCATCCCCCTTATACCCCTCATCGTCCCACAGCAGATTGGGCGGCGGTTCGTACTGCGAGGTCACGGTGAAGGAGCCGTGCTTCTTGAAGTAGTCGGCGGGCGACAGGCGGCCCAGGCGCTTGCGCATGTCGCGGGCGCAGCGCTCGAGGAGCTTGCCGACGATCGTGCACGTGCGCGACGCCACCGTCGGGCCGCTGTCGGGCACGAAATCGGTGTCGACCTCGTGGACGTCGATGTCGTCGAACGGCACGCCGAGTGCGTCCGCAACGATCTGCGCGTGCATGGTGCGCGTGCCCTGGCCGATCTCGGTGCTGGCAACCAGGATGCGCGCGCCCCTGGCGGTGAGCTCGAGCGACGCCTTCGACGCCAGCTTGACTTCTCCGCCGCCGGTGAAGCCCGAGCCGTGGAAGAACAGAGATAGTCCGATGCCGCGGGTGGTGCCGCGCCACTTGCGGCGCTTCTCCCTGAAGCCCGAGCGGCGTACCGCCTCTCGCAACACCGGAAGCGCGCTGGCGTCCTTGCCGAGCGTCTGGCCGGTCGCCGTGGTGTCACCGGGTTTGAGTGCGTTCAGTTCGCGCAGCTTGACCGGGTCGATCCCGATCTCATCTGCGAGCCGATCCATGTGCGCTTCGATACCGAACTGCGTTTGCGGCGCGCCGAAGCCGCGGAACGCGCCGTTCGGGGGCGTGTGCGTCAACATTGCGCGGCCGCGAATGCGGATGTGATCGCAGCGATAGGGGCCCGACGCGTGAATCACCCCACGCGACAGCACTACCGCGCTCAGCGTGGCGTAGGCGCCGCCATCCATCACCACCTCGACGTCCATCGCGGTGATGCGGCCGCCGCGGGTCACGCCGGTGCGGTGGCGGATGATCGACGGATGCCGCTTGGTGGTCGCCAGCAGATCCTCGACGCGGTCGTAGATCATCTTCACCGGACGGCCCGCCTTGCGCGCGAGGATCGCCGCATGGCACGCCAGCATCGACGGGTACTCTTCCTTGCCGCCAAAACCGCCGCCGGTTTCGGTCTGCACCACACGAACGCGACCGGGCGGCAGGCCGAGCAGCACGACCAGCGCCTTGTGCACGTAGTACGGGCATTGCAGCGAGCCGTAGACCGTCATCTGTTCGTCGCCAGGTACCGCGATGACGCCGTTGGTTTCGATGTAGAGCTGTTCCTGGTGGCCGGTCCGATACTCGCCTTCGAAGACGACATCTGCTTCCGCGAAGCCGCGGTCGAGATCGCCCTTGTCGATCGAGATCCGCTTGAAGCAGGTGTCTGACGCTTCGGGATCGTAAATCGGCGCGCGCTCGAGGTATTCGAATGACACCTGTTGTTCGAGTCCGATCAACCGGGGGCGATCGGCATGACCGACAAGCAGGATCGGTTCCGCGACGTGACGCACGATGTGCTCGGCCAGGCACGGCTGGTCCGGATCGATCAGGGCGACGTAGTTCTTGCCCGGGATGTCGTGATAGTCAGCCACCACGAACCCGCCGGGCAACTTGACGTGCCGTGCGGCGATCTCGCCGTGAGGAATGGTGGAGCGGATGGTGGCCCCGAAAATCATCCCGGGGAAGGATATGTCGTCGATGTACTTCGCCGCGCCGGTGACCTTGGCGTCACCGTCTTTGCGCCGAACGTTAGCCCCGACCGCGCGACCCATCGCGGAACTCTAGCACTGGTTTAGCCGCCGGCCATGGATGGGACAATTTCGATGACGTCACCATCTTTGACCGGCCGTGCATCAACATTGTGCAAGAGCAGCTCGTCGTTGACGGCGAAGTTGTAGAGCGGGTCGTCGAGCTCGTGCGCGAGGCCCGGGACCAGGCGGTCGAGCGCCTTCACGAGCTGGCCCACGGTGTGGACCGACTCCCGCACGACGAGCGTCGCACCCGAGAGCGGCTGGAGCGCGGCCGGAAAATTAACCGTTACCATATTTGTGTGGGGACAAACCTTTAGGTGTTCTTGTGGGGACAAACCTTTAGGTTTGTCCAAGCGCCCCCACCAGCTGTTTCCGCCACGCTTCCTCAGGAACGCCTTCGCTCGTGAGCCGCGAGATCGCATAGAAGCGCGACAGCAAGTCGTCGAATTCCTGGCGGTCGATCTTCTCGCCTTGGTACGGCCCGGACGGGTTCGGCTCGTCGAACCATCGGTCCGGCAGCGTGTCGTCCTGGCGGCGCACGCCCAGGCGGTGGTTGATCAATCGCTCCACGCCCATCACGTTCAGGCCGCATTGCCGGAGCTCGGCATCGCTGAACTCGAGGCCCGTGACGTTGGCAATCTGCGTGCGGAACTCTTCGAGGCCGGGCAGCGTCGGGCTGTTGAACAGCTTGGTGGTGAAGCGGCACATCCCCACCGAATCGCCGACCGCGTAGATGTCTTCGCAGGCGCGCACGGCGCGCTCCTTGCCGGCATAACCATTCGGCTCTGCGCTGACCACGCCACCATAGAGCTCGGACTTGAAGGCAGCGTTGTCGTTGATCCGCGCGTTGATCTCGAGCGTCGCGCGATTGCGGAGATGGTCCATGCCACGGGTGGCCACAGCCAGGCCAAGCGCAAACGCCTTCAGGATGCGCGCATCATGCGGGTCGCTCTGGCCAAGTCCCTTCACCGCGATCAAGTACCGCAATGCTTCCCTGGGATAGTGACCCTTCTCGACCGCCTTCGTGCTGTCGGC
Source organism: Acidobacteriota bacterium (assembly GCA_030650395.1). Taxonomy (GTDB): domain Bacteria; phylum Acidobacteriota; class Vicinamibacteria; order Vicinamibacterales; family UBA2999; genus 12-FULL-67-14b. The sequence goes on from JAUSDY010000074.1 coordinate 49,298, forward strand.
CAACACCGCGCCGAACCCTTCGCGCGCTGCGGTCATGAACAGCAGCGTTTCGATCGTGGCCGCATCGCCCCACTGCAGCGCGATGCCGCCCGTCTCCTTGGTCGTAATCAGGCCGCGCTGGAACAGCTCGAACGCCCACCCGAGCGCGGATCCCGTGGACGCGGTGTCGAGTCCGAGGTCGTTGCAGATGTTGTTGAGGCGAATCACCGCTTCAACGCTGTCGATGCCGAGGTTCGGGCCGAACTTGCCGAGCGTCACATACTCGGGGCCGTCGCCCTTGTCGTACTTATCCGGCGTCGACTTGTGCAGGTCGTTGAGCGGACGACAGTTCACCGGGCACCGGAAGCACCCTTCCATCCCCGGCCGGTAGCGATCGAAATGTTCCGCGTCGAGTCCCTCCGTCCACGTCGTCTCCTGGTTATTGCGCGTGCCCATCGCGCCGAGCATGCGGCTCGGCTTGTAGAGAAACGGCGTGCCGGTCTTCGACAGCGCGTTCTTGACGACCGAGGTCGCCAGCAGCTTTTGCGCGATGTGACGGTTGTACGGCTTGTAAGGCCGCGCGGTTGGGAACTCGTGCGTCTGGGCGAGGGTGACGATGGCCTTCAAGCCGAGCGAGCCCATCTTGGCGCCGGGGCCGCCGCGCGCGTAGACCGCCTTGGGCCCCGCCATCACGCCGCTCGTGAGCACCAGGTTCTCGCCCGCCCGCGTGATGTTGACCATCGCGAGGTTTTTCGTCCACGTGCCGCCGACCTCGCGCGCCACGGCCTCGCGCATCTCGATGTTGTCCATGCCGACGTACGGCGACGCGTCTTCGAGCGTCACGACGCCTTCACGGATCACGATCATCGTCCACGCCGGCGCCTTGCCGTACAACACGATGTGGTCGAAGCCGTTCATCCGCAGGAACGACGGGAAATAATCGCCGGCGTTGGAATCGAGCAGCACGCCTGACTCGGGTGACCACGACGTGCAATTGCCACGGGCGGCGCTCGGCACCAGGCCGGTGAGAAGACCCGAGCCGAAAATCAGCGGGATGTCTGGATGGAGCGGCGTCAGCGACTCGTCGAGCAGCCGGTGCAGGTAGTACATGTTGGCGCCGCGGCCGGCGAGCACGGTGCGGGTGACGGCGAGCGGCGTGAATGCCGAAACGGTTTCGCGGCGCTCGAGGTCGACGAACAGCGTCGCGCCCTGGGAAGGAAACTGCGCCGCGCGCGGCATCTCCTCCAACAGCCGGGCGACGCGTTCCCGAATCCCCATGGTTACAGTATAGGGAAGTTAAGAGTTCAGAGTTCTGAGTTAAGAGTAGTTAAAAGTTTAGAGTAGAACGTCTGCGCTAGGTCTGTTCTTAACTCTTAACTCTGCACTCTGAACTTATAATCCCGTATGCAGTCTGCGTCCGGCGATCGCCCCGCGGGCAATATCCGCGGCACCCGCTCACCTGCCGTCGGACGCCACGGCATGATTGCGACCAGCCAGACGCTGGCGTCAGCCGCGGGCCTCCACGTTCTTCAGCATGGCGGCAATGCCATCGACGCCGGCGTCACCGCCGCCGCGGTGCTCGCGGTGATCGAGCCGAGCATGAACGGCATCGGCGGCGACCTGCTCGCGATCGTTTACGACGCGAAGACCAGGAAGATCTACGGCCTTGATTCGACCGGACGCTCCGCCTACGCCGCAACGCCGCAAGAGCTCGCCAGGCGCGGCATCACCGAGATGCCAGGCAGCGGTCCGCTTTCGGTCGATGTGCCGGGCGTGGTCGAAGGCTGGCACCAGTTGCTGTCGCGCTTCGGCACCACCCCGCTGGCCAAGGCGATCAAGCCCGCCATCGCCTACGCGCGAGGTGGCTTCCCGGTGGCCGAGCTGATGGCCAACGAGTGGCGCGACAACGCGGCGCGCCTCGCGAGCGATCCGGCGACCGCCGCCACGTTCCTGCCCGCCGGCAAAGCGATGACGCACGGCGAGATCTTCGCCAACCCGCGGCTGGCAGCAACGCTCGAGCTCATCGCCAGGGACGGCCGCGACGCCTTCTACAAGGGATCGATTGCGCGCGCGATCGTCGCCGACATCAAGTCGCGAGACGGACTGCTCGAGTTGCGCGACTTCGCCGAGCACCAGGCCGACTGGGTCGACCCGATCGGCACCAACTATCGCGGCTACGACGTGATGGAGATGCCGCCCAGCACGCAAGGCTTCGTTGCGCTCGAGATGCTCAACATCATGGAGGGCTTCGACATCAAGGCGCTCGGCCATAACTCGGCCGACTACCTGCATGTGGTGAGCGAGGCCAAGCGCATCGCGTTCGCGGATCGCGGCGCCCACCTCGCCGATCGCGATCACATGCAACAGGGCATGCTTCAGACACTGTTGTCGAAAGACTACGCGGCTGCGCGCCGGAAAGAGATCGATCTCGCGAGGGCGTCGAAAGACTATGCGCCTGGGTTCGCCGGAAAGGATCGTGGCGACACCGTCTATCTCACCGCCGCCGACGGCGAGGGCAACGTCGTGTCGTTCATTCAGTCGCTGTTCGGCAGCTTTGGCGCCGGCTTCGTCGCCGGCGACACCGGCATCACGCTGCAAAACCGCGGCGCGGGCTTCACGCTACGGTCCGGGCATCCCAATCAGATCGGGCCGCACAAGCGTCCGCTTCATACCCTGGTGCCCGCGATGATCATGAAAGATGGCAAGCCGTGGATGTCGTTTGGCGTGATGGGCGGTGACAACCAGGCACAGGCGCACGCGCAAATGGTGGCCAACTTCGTTGACTTCGGCATGCACGTGCAGGAGGCCGGCGACGCCGCCCGCATGCGCCACCTGGGCGATGCCCTCGCGCTCGAGAGCGGCATTGGCGCCGACGTGCGTAAAGCGCTCGAAGCAAAGGGCCACATCGTCGTCGACGGTCGAGGCGCGATGGGCGGTTATCAGGCGATCTTCATCGATCCAAAGACCGGGGTCCTGCTTGGCGGATCCGATCTCCGTAAGGACGGGCTTGCGATCGGTTGCTAGTCGGTTGAAAGTTGAAAGTTGAAACTTGAAAGTTCGAAGTTTCAGTTGAAAGTTCAGTTTTGAGTTTAAAGTTCAAGTTTAGAGGCACTGAAATGCGATTAGTCACTAGCGCCATCGTCGTTGCCGCGTTGTTAGGGTCCGGTTGCGGAAAGTCCGCCGCTGAAAAGCAGGCCGAGCAAGCCGCCGAAGACATCAAGAAGGCGGCTGAGGCCGTCACGGAGGCGCAGCAAAAGGGCGGCGACACCGCCAAGGGGATGGCCGACATGGCGAAGGCCATGCAGGGCATGGCGGCCGCGGTCGGCGGCGGCGACGGCAAGCCGGTCGATCCGGTTTCGACCGACGCGCTGAAGGCGACCTTGCCGGAGATTTCCGGATGGGCCACGGGCGAGCCTCGCTTCGAGCGCATGACCTCGCCGATCGCCTATTCGCAGGTCGAAACCGAGTACAAGAACGGCAACTCCGAAATTGACGTGAAGGTCGTCGATACCGGGTACGCCCAGATGCTGATCGCGCCGTGGGCGATGTTCCTGGCGTCGGGCTACAGCCGTGAAACCAACGAAGGCTACGAAAAGGCGACGAGCATCGGCGGCCACCCCGGCTTCGAGCGCTGGGAGAAGGATGCGAAGCGCGGCGAGCTGAACGTCTTTGTCGGCAAGCGCTTCCTCGTCACGGTCGAAGGCAATGACCTCGCCGACACCAAGGTGCTGCATGAGATCGCGTCGAAGATGGATTTAGCCAAGATCGCTTCGCTCAAGTAGGGCTTGAGGGCTTGGGGGCTTGAGGGCTAAAGCCGAAATCCGGCTTTGAGCGGGTCGTCGCCATCGACGAGGAACGTGTGCTCGCCGGTGATCCAGGCCGAGCCTTCGATCTCCGGGACGATCGCCGGGCGATCGCCCACCTGCATCCTGTCTACCACCCTGCCGCTGAAGGTCGTGCCGACAATGCTCTCGTGCACGAACGGCACATCGTCCAACAGCAGGCCCATGTCGTTGAGCACGGCCATCACCGCCGCGGTGCCGGTGCCGCACGGCGAGCGATCGACCTCGGCATCCGCAAAAATCGTGACGTTCCGCAGGTGCGCGTCGGGCAGCAGCGCGGGCGCCGTGAAGATGGTGCCGTAGATGCCTTCGAGACCGCTGTCGATCGGATGCACGACGCGGCGCAACCGCTCCACTTCCCTCGCGATCGCCATGCCGAGCGCTCTTAGCTCGGGCAGCCGCGCCGCATCGATCGGCACGCCGGCGGCCTCGGCATCGACAATGGCGTAGAAGGCGCCGCCAAAGGCGATGTCGACGGGGATCTTGCGTCCGCCAATGGCCACCAGCACCGAGGGTTCGAACACGAACGACGGAACGTTGCGAAATGCAACGGATTCAACGCGCATCGCATCACCTTGATAGGTCAGGCGCGCGCGGGCGGCCACCAAGCCAGCGGGCGTGTCGTAGCGCACGCCGACCGCCCCAGGCTCGGCGGTCCGCGGCCGGATCAGCTCCCGCTGCAACGCGATCGTGGTCACGGCGATGATGCCGTGGCCGCACATCGTGCTCCAGCCCTCGTTGTGCATGAAGAGGATGCCGGCGTCGGCAGTCTTGGTCACCGGCTCGGTCAGCAACGCGCCGTACATGTCGGTATGGCCGCGCGGCTCCAGCATGATGGCGCGCCGCAGATGATCGAGCCGCTTCATCGCCCACGCGCGCTTCTCGAGCATGGTCCGCCCTTCGGGACTTGGCATGCCCTCGACGACGAGGCGCAGCGGCTCGCCCGCGGCGTGGGAATCGATGGATCGAATCTTGTGGATCATTACAAGGAAATCCTACACTTTAGCCAACGCATTCACGCCAACACGATTCGAACAGCGTCATGGCACAACACTTCCGTCTCCTGACCGAACAGCAAGTGCAATCGCTCCTCCCGATGGGCGACCTGATCGCCGCGATGGAGTCGGCCCTGGCGCGCTTTTCCGCCGGCGAAGTGCTGCAGCCGGTACGGACGGTGCTGACCGTCGGCCCGTCGCGCGCCTACTTCGGCCTGATGCCGGCGTACGTGCCGAACCCCGGCAGCCTTGGCGCAAAGCTCGTCACCGTGTTTTCCGGCAACGCCGCCAAGCAACTGCCGTCGCACCTGGCGACCATCCTGTTGCTCGATCCGGAAACCGGCGCACTGCAAGCGCTGATGGATGGGCGCTACATCACCGAAGCGCGTACCGCCGCGGTCTCCGCGGTCTCGGCGCGCTTTCTCGCCAAGGCTGACGCGTCGACCATGGCGATCATCGGAAGCGGCGTGCAGGCCCGCAGCCACCTCGAAGCGTATTCGGAGGTTCGCGCCCTGAAGGACGTGAGAATCTGGTCGCCGCAGCCGCGCAGCCGCGAGCGGTTCGTGTCGGACATGAGCGGCCGCGTCGCCGTCCCGATTCGAGCGACCGTCACGGCTGAAGACGCGGTGCGCGGCGCAGACCTCGTCGTGCTGGCGACATCGTCCAGCACGCCTGTGCTCGCGGCGGGCTGGGTCAGCCCCGGCGCGCACGTGGTTTCGGTCGGTGCATGCCGGCCCGATCAACGTGAGATGGATCCTGAACTTACGGCGCGGGCGCGCGTGTATGTTGATTCGCGCGCTGCGGCAGTGGTGGAGTCCGGCGATGTCGTCCTGGGAATCTCGGAAGGGCGATTCACCGTATCTCATATCAAGGGCGAGCTGGGAGAGGTCGTGCTGGGACGGGTCCAGGGCAGGACCGCCGACGATCAGGTCACGATCTTCAAGTCGCTCGGCATGGCCGTCGAAGACGTCGTCGCCGCGGACCTGGTGTTCAGGCGGGCGGCCGAAACCGGTGCGGGGACGGAGCTGACATTATGAGCGACATGAACGAGCTGCCTCAAAAACCGAGACGGCGATGGATTCCGATCGTCCTCGGCATCGTCTTTCTCATATTCGTCCTGGGCGTCGGCGCCGTGATCTTCAGCGTGGCGTGGTTTCGACAGGCGCTCCAGGTCACGGAAACATCGGCGACCAACGCCTCGCAGCAGTTCGACGCCGTCCGCGCGAAGTTTTCCGGGCAACGTCCGCTGCTGGAAATGCACGACGGCGAGCCCGCCTACGTCGCCGAGCGGGAAAATGAGCCGCGCTCCACCGTTCAGCTCACCACGTTGCACTTGATGGCATGGGATGAGGATGAGGAGCAACTCGTGAGATTCGCGCTGCCGTTCTGGCTCTTGCGAATGAAGTCGGGCCCGATCGGGTTCAGCTCGTACGCGTCCGGCATCGATCGCGTCAGCATCCGCCCGGAAGACATCGAGCGTCACGGGCCGGGTCTGATCCTCGACGTGACCGACGATCGCCGCGGACGAGGGCGCGTTCTAATCTGGGCGGAGTAATTCCAGGAAGGCCCGAGGGGTAGCGCCCTACGGCAGGCTCCCTTCTTTCTTGAAGGCCGCGATGTCAGCCGCCGCGACCTTCACCACCACGGGCTTCGGGTTGGATCCGCCCTTCGAATCCTTCTCAGGATCCACGCCTCGAGCGCCGCCTGATGCCGTGACCTGCGCCTGTTTCTTTTCGCCGCCGCCGCTCGGCAGCATCTTGCTCGGCATCACGGGCTTGCTTTATATAACAAAGGTCTTTATCATTACAAATCGACGCCTCTTGGCGGCGGGTCAACCTCTGAAAGGAGACCTCATGAAATCCTCTGTCACGAACTTAGTCATGGCTCTTGGCATCGTCGCCATCGGCGTAGCGATTGGCGCCGCCGGCATCTACATCGGGGACACCGATGACGCGCCCGGCGCCGCGCTAATAGGCATCCTGCTGTGATCGGCGCGGTGGCGCTCGGCGTGAGGACCGCGCGGCGCACGACATAGCGCCCATAGTCTCTGGCACGAGAGTGGAGACTAATGTGCCACCGCTACGGGGTTATGAGAAAGGTTGGGACCTCCCGTTCGCGGGTATCACCGCATGAATACGTGCGGTTTACACGGCTAACAAACGCCTTCTCCAAAAGCTCAAAAACCACTGCGGGGCGCTGGCCCTATACTTCACTCCAAATGTTCCTGACTAGCGAACAGCAAATCGAGACGGGACGATGGGCCGTCCTGGCCACCCATCTGAACGGTGAGGTCGATTCTGGCAAGTATGACCACATCGACACGACGGTTGTGTTGAAGCATGTGAACGATGGCGATGTGTTTGAGTTTCTCGCGACTGAGCTTGGCAAGGATGTCGAGTATGCTCTGGCAAAACTCACCGATGTCCATCGGCACAAGCTTCTGCACCACTGGCGTACCATGGCGGAGGCGTATGAAACCTATCAGTTTCACGTTCGCCGCAGCGGACTAGCCTTGCTCGTCGCCTATCTGCTCGGCCAGATTGCGGTTCACCACGCTCAGATTCCAAAGTGACGGCCGTTATTCAATTCGATTTGTGTCAGTGGCATGCCATGAGGGAGCCTTCGGCTTGCCGCAGGCAGGCTGAAAGCGAATCGAATGGTACCGCTACGGGGTTCTGCGAAAGGTTGGAACATCCCATTCACGGGCAGCGCCGCATGATTGCTCGTGTGCTGCGCATAATCTATTTTACCGTCGCCAATTCCAGTCGGCCGATCGGTCGGTGCTCCCTGTACCAGACGTGACCCGGTCAGTTCCCGCTCGATGCAGTGGGATAACGATTCCGTCATCTTCAAGTCATCTTTGGCTTAGGTGCCTGAGGCCCCGTCCGTCGCCGTGATAAACCGCCAAGCCTGTTTAACGCGGAACGGTGGCGCAGAACATAGCCAAGCGGCATCCATGGCGGAGTTGTCAGCATATGGCTCTCCGTGTCGCAGCCTCTCGAGGCCCAATGTGGCGACACTGAGAGAAATCGGATCTCTGGCTGTCTATTCGATCGCAGCCTCCTCCGCGCAACATTATGCGCTCATGGTGCGCACGACACTCCCCAGTCATCGTGCAAGCCTCGACTCATCGTACAAGGCCATCGGTGGCCGTTCTTTCGACGCGAGGTAAAGACAATGCGTAAAGCAACGGCGTTAGCGGCAAGGCTTCTGGTCATCAGCTTCGCGCTCCTCGGGAGTCACCGACTGCCGACGACGGCGGCGGCGACACAAGCCCAGCCACAGAAACAGACCGCGCCACCCGCGCCTGTGCGCGTCACCGCTGAGATCGAGAACGAAGACACTCATGTCTGGAAGGTGCATCTCCCTCCGAAGCAATCCTCCAGCCTTCATCGGCACAATCATCCCCGGGTCGTCGTCTTCCTCACCGGGGGCCCGCTGAAGCTACTGGTCAAAGCGGCGCAACCTCGGGTGCTGCCGTGGCAGAGCGGCAAGGCGTACTGGCTGCCGGCGGACGGCCCAGGCGAGTACCACACCTACCTGAACGATGGCGATCGACCCATCGAGTTCATCTACATCGAATTCGAACGGTCGCGATGAGCGGTGCCTTGGACGTCGATCCCCCACTCGGCGGCCTCCGCGGCGACGCGATGGGCAGTGCTCGTGACGCGCAACATTGAGTGTCCAGTTGACCCGAGGACGCTCTCGATCTGGGGGCGATTCGTCGGAGCCAGTGTTCCGACGCTCCGATCGCGGTGCGAGGCAATCGGCGTTGGCACAAAGGCGTCGCTCGACTTCACGCGGCTACTAAGGGCGATCGTCCGGGCAATCAGGGCTCGTTCGGATCCCGTGCTGGAGTTCGACGTGTATGACCCGCGGACCATTCGACGGCTATTCGAGAGAGGCGGGCTCGGAGATCCTTACTCGTGTTCGTCTTTGCCGCCAATCGGACAATTCCTGGCTGGTCAACGCCTAGTTTCGCACCGCGTGGCCCTGCAATGCGTGGCCGCCGAACTGGCCACCCGGGGCGATCTGGAAGTCTGAACGGACATCGGAGGTGGCTGTCATGTCTCATACACCGTCGGTACGAGTCAACGCATTGCGCGCTGCCGTCTGGGTAGTGCTGCTGGTTTTTGTCGGGTATGCCGCGTGGGCGAGCATCAAGGGATACCGCCAACAAAGCGACGATGAGAGAGGTATCTCCGAGGCTTACGCCTTTGTGATCGCCAACGGCGACATCAGTGCCGAGTTGTCGTGCTATTGCGGCTGCAAGGATCAGGGTCATGCCTCACTGGATATGTGCTTCGTCACGCGTCGTGACAAGCAGGGACGGATGGTGGTTCGAGATGTGCACGCAGAAACGTGTCCGATCTGCATCGACGTGGCATTATTAGCAGCCCGTTTGCGGAGAGGAGGCGCCGACAGCGCGGCAATCAGACAGGCGGTGGAATCCCAGTACGGTCCGCGCGCAGCAGCATCTCAACCGTTGCGCCAACGATAGTTTTTTGTACTGGTTCTTGTTTGGACGCCGGACATCGGCCGCCACATAATCCCATTCGTCGTAAGGAACTCCGTTCGATGTAACAAGGGAGATCCGTCATGTCACGAATGCTGAGAAATTTCATCGGTAACTGGCGCAACGAACTGTTTGCGCTGAGCCTTGGCGTGGGCCTACTCGTCAGCACGCCGATACTGCTGCAGGCGCAGACTTGCAACAGTGATGACAATCACTATCACGGCGGCGCCGACCACTGTGACTCCGGCGGCAGCGGGTGCACGGTGGTTTGCCCGCCCTAGAGCGCCCGGTCACGGACCGGAGCCCCGCGAGCGTCGTGGCTCCGGTCCACTTTTGATCAGGGGTCCAGAAACGTGGATAAACTCGCGTGCGGCCTTGTTCTCGTCGCGACCCTCGGTGCCGGAGCGTGCCAGTCGGCCACACTGCAGGATGAAGGCACCGCGCCGCCGTATCTACTCGAAGCCGGTGGACAACCAGCAGCCATCGATTCAGCGATCACCCTCACATTTCCAGGAGCCGAAGGCTCCGGCTTGATTCTGAATGCGGACATTTGTGGCGGCGAGGTGTATCTGCTTGCGCCTGCGCACAAATATGTTCAGGTCGGCGACCTGGTATCCGGTGTCGTCGGTCGTCACATCGGCAAGCCTGGGAACGGCCCGGAAGACTTCCGGAGGCCGGTCTCGCTGGGTGTCGATTGCTCCGCGCGCAAGGTTTACGTTGCTGAGGGGAAGGGTGGCGTATTGGCATTCAGAATGGAAGACGGCCAATACGAGAACACGTACCCACATGCCCCGGAGTTCAGAACATCAATGGGTACACGAACCGTCGTTGCCACCGACGGTTCCGGCCTCATCCTATCGGGCTTGTGGTCACCTCAGCCGGGTCATTCCTGGACGGTGGGTGACGGGATGTTCAAAGGCCACCAGGTCGGCTTGCGGCTGCATCTCAGCGATCCATCAGGACGCCCGGTGGCAGCGGCCTACGAACGAGATTGCAACACTGACCTGACTGCGTGTCTGCGGGCGGACGTTCAGCCCATCGACGCCGGAGGCGGTTGGGTCGTGGCGCACGCCAGCAGCACCCGTATTGTTGTGCTTGACTCTACGGGGGCGATGCTCCGCGCGATCGATATTCGTTCGCCCGAGTTTCTGCGCGATGGCACAACGCCTGATGAACCAACAGAAGCCCAACTCGAGTGGGGCACAACCAACAGCACCATCTGGGGCCTCTACGCAATCGGCGACCGAATCGCCGTGGTTCATTCGCGTAATGGCACGAAGAACTGGCGACGCGGCCAGGTCATGCAATTCGACGTGTTCATGAATCTGTATAGCCTGAACGGCGACCATCTCGTAAGCGACGTTCGACTGCCGGGCTTGCCCGTCGGCCGCGATGGCGAACATCTCCTCGTGATTGATTACGGCCTCGCGGGCCGGCGCCACAATGCCACTCAAGTAACACTGGCCCGCATACCGCTGCAAAGCGGTACCCCTGTCTCTCTGCAATAGCCGCGACCGTTGCGACTAGAATGCCGGTGGATGGGCCAGCAGCCGGAGCGTCGCCAATGTTCACGGACCTTCTGAACGACCTCCGCTACGCGTTACGAGCGGTGTTGCGCGAGCGCGGATTTTCGACGGTCGCCATCGTCACGCTTGGCCTTGGCATCGGCGCCACCACCGCCTTGTTCAGCGTCGCGGACAGCGTCCTGATCAGACCGCTGCCATGGTCGACGCCCGAGCGTCTCGTGCGGATCGAGGAACGCCGCAGCGGCCAGCCCGGGCGCGTACGATGGACGGTCACCAACGGCGCCTACAATGCATGGCGTGACAGCCACCAGACACTCGACGCTCTCGCCGCGTGGAGAACGACCGCCCATATCCTGCATGGCGCGGGAGACGCTGAACGGGTCCTGGTCACGGCAACGAGCCCCAAACTCTTCGGAATGCTCGGCGCCCGGCCCGCGATTGGACGTCCGTTCATCGACGCTGATGCAGCGCCGGGAGCGCGCGCCACTGCGATCCTCTCGTACGGGCTGTGGCAGCAGCGGTTCGGCGGTGACCGCGATGTAATTGCCCGCGCCATTCGACTCGACGATCGTGACTACGAGGTAGTCGGGGTGATGCCTCGAGGCTTCGCCTTTCCCGATCGCGACACGCGCGTCTGGATTCCGTTCGAGCCGCTGCCATTGATGAGCGCCGACGGCCGTCAAATGCGCATCATCGCCGTCGAGGCGATCGGACGCCTCGCCGACGGCGCAACTGCGGAACAGGCGGCCGCCGAAGCGACCGCGCGGGCACGCACCGTCCCGGACATCCGACAAGCGGCACTGTCGGTATTTGGCGCGTCCGGCGAGGTCGGGGTGTCCACGGCGCTCGTTCAGGATGTGCTGACCGGAGAGGTCAGGCCCGCGCTCACGCTGCTGCTCGCGGCTGTATTCCTGCTGCTGCTGGCCACCATGGCGAATGTGATTAGCATGCAGATGGCGCGAGCGACGGCCAGGCGGCGGGAAATGGCCGTGAGGCTCGCTATGGGCGGAGGGCGGTGGCGATTGACGCGACTCTGGCTCGTCGAAAGCGCGGTGCTCGGAACGTGCGCTGGGCTCGTCGGAATAGCGTTGGCGGCGCTGGCGCATCAGATCTTGCCCGCGTGGCTGCCGGCGGATTTCCCCCGGGTCGACGAAATCATTCTGAATGAACGGAGCCTCGCGTGGGCGTTTGCGGTCACGGTCTTGGTGGCGGTGGTCTGTGGCACGCTGCCTTCATGGTTCGCGCAGTCGAGTGAGATCGCACGCGACCTGGCCGGCGATGGTTCGGCGCAGTCTGGATCGCCACGGCAGGGCGTTGGTGTGCGCTTGCAGGCGGCGCTGGTGATCGGTCAGGTCAGTGCCGCGTGCGTCTTGCTGATCGGCGGGGCATTGCTGGCGCGGAGTTTTGCCAAGATGATCGCCGCGGACCGAGGTTACGATCCGACGAACGTGCTGACGGCCAGGCTCACGCTTCCCCACGATTTGCCGGGCCCACAGCGCGTGCAATTCCTCGAGAGGCTCCAAGAGCGCTTGCGGTCACAGTCGGAGGTCCGGGAGGTCGCGTTTGGCAATGGGCTGCCTTTGCTCAGTGGCGGCACGAATTTCGGCCGCGACATTCCGTCGCCGACCGACGCGTCGGTCATCCTTCACGTGGCTGCTACTTCGCGCGCGGTCAGCCCTGAGTATCTTTCCACATTGCGCTCGCGGATCGTTCAGGGGCGAACGCTTCAGTTGACAGACACCGTCGACACACCACGGGTGATGGTCGTCAACCGATCCTTCGCTTCACAGTACCTCGGACCAGACCCGATCGGCCTCCGGCTGCAACTCGGGTTCTCCGAGGGAACGGAGTGGGAGGTCGTTGGCGTGACGGATGATCTGCGGCCGGGGCCCCTTACCGAGCCAATCGGCCCGGAGTTTTTCGTCTCGACGCGCCAAAGGCCAAACAGCATCGCGTTCGATCCCGTGCTGCTGGTGCGAACTGCGGATGACCCCGCCAATCACGCCGCCGCGCTCCGTGATTTTGCGCGCGAGATCGATCCGGCGGCCGCGATCGACTCAATCATGACGATGGACGAGCGGCTGCAACGCAGCCTGGGCCGGCCCCGTGCCTATGCGCTGGTGCTCGGCGGGCTCGCCGCCTTGTCGCTGGCGATCTGCGCGGTCGGCGTGTTCGGGTTGCTGTCCTATACCACCGCGCTTCGCACGGCCGAGATCGGCCTTCGGGTCGCAGTCGGAGCCGCCCCGGGGCAAATCGCCGGCCTGATTATCCGCCAGGCGCTCCGGCTTGTCGCCATCGGGCTGGCTATCGGTCTCACGGTCACGGTGCTGCTGGCTGAGTCGATGTCACGCTTCGTCTACGGCATTGCGACGCGCGACTTTGTGAGCTTTGCGGTGGCGCCGCTCGCAGTGGGCGCGCTCGGTCTAATCGCCGCCGCCTGGCCGGCCCGGTCTGCCGCTAGGCTGGATCCCCTTCGCGCATTGCGCGCCAGGTAAGATGTTGTCAGCCAACCTGGCGATCCGGTAGGGAGACAGACCGCATCAACCGCGCGCGTGTGGTACCGCTACGGGGTTCTGCGAAAGGTTGGAACATTCCGTTCACGGGCATCACGGCGTGATTCAGTTCAACGTGATGATGTGTTCGACTTGCAGGCCATCGGCTTGCAGGACTCGAATCGAGCGCAGCGGGAAGTTCTCGTCGAGCAGAACCTTCACGATGCCTGGCGAACGGCTGGCGGCTGATGTGCGGCAACGTGCGCCGCGTACGCGAGTGCGGTTTGAACCTGAGCGATGCTCAGGGAGTACTCGGCGGCAACTGTCTCGGCGGTCTCGCCAGCGGTTAGAGCACCGACGACGGTCGCGACATCGATGCGCGTGCCGGTGAGGCAGGGCTTCCCAAAGCGCACGTCCGGGTCCATCGAGATACCGGGAAACACTTCCATGCCACGACTCTAGGCTAGCACTTCGACGCGTTTTATGGACGATGCCATCGTCGTCATTGACGAAGCAAGATGAGCGACCAGTCCTTCGATGCGCCAACGTCCAGCCTTCGGCTCGCCGTCGGCTTACTCAGGACATTCGATGTGTGTTGAGTGGCCTGCCATGAGGGAGCCTTCGGCCTGCCGTAGGCAGGGTGAAGGCGAATCGAATGGTACCGCTACGGGGTTCTGCGAAAGGTTGGGACCTCCCGTTCGGTGATATCACCGCATGATCGTTGGGTTGCGATTTCGCACCTTCAGGACCGGCGGTTCAGAAGATCGCGCCATGTGAATTCGGCCATCGATTTCGTCGCTCTTCGGCCCAGCGACCTAAGTGCCGCACGGTCGTCGAGGATTAACGCCTCTTTCTTCTTTTGGCTCCACCGTTTCAGTTGATGCTCGCGCGCGATCGCACTTGCAACCGAGGCGTGCTCCTCGGCGTAGACCATGCGGACGGGCCTTCGGGCTGCTGTGTACTTGGCGCCCTTTCCATCGTTGTGAGTTTGTTCCCGCAATGCGAGGTCCTCGGTGTGGCCGACATACAACGTGTCGTCAGCACAGCGAACGATGTAGGTGAAGAACATTCGACGACGATGGCATCGTCATCAATGATGTTGCAAGATGAGCGGCAGTCCTTCGATGCGCCAACGTCCAGCCTTCGGCTGGCCATCGGCTTACTCAGGACATTCGATTGGTGTCAGTGGCCTGCCATGAGGGAACCTTCGGCCTGCCGTAAGGCAGGGTGAAGGTGAATCGAATGGTACCGCTACGGGGATTCGAACCCCGGTATCCTGACTGAGAATCAGGTGTCCTGACCCCTAGACGATAGCGGCACTAGGGACTACGAACCTCCAATTGTAGTGACGCCCGCCCCAGGAGGTCAATCCTGAGATAATGAAGCGATGCGCCGCGTTCGGATTTCATTTCTCATGGCAGTGTTCGTCGTCTCGCTCGCGTGCGGGGGCAGTGGCGGCGTCGGTGGCACGGTCGGTTGCAGCGCGGGGGGCCCGGCGCCCGACATGGTGACGGGACCGGCGGTCGATCCGGCGACCGCGGCGGCGATCACCGCCTCGGTCAAGTTCGAGGGACCGGTGCCCGCGCCGGCGATGATCCGGATCGACGGCGATCCGAAATGCGTGGCCGAGAACGGCGGCGTCAGCCAGCGCGCGTCGGAATCGATCGTGATCGGCAACGGCCAGTCGCTGCAGAACGTCTTCGTTTACGTCAAGGACGGCCCGACGGCCAATTACGCGTTCCCGATTCCGGCCGAGCCCGTGGTCCTCGATCAGCAGAAGTGCCGCTACTCGCCGCGTGTGCTGGGCGTCCGCGTCGGCCAGCGGGTGTCGATTCGCAACAGCGATCCGCTGCTGCATAACGTGCGGGCGGACGGCAAGATCAATCAGCCGTTCAACATGTCGACGCCGCTGCAAGGGATGAGCTTCGATCGCACCTTCGCGACGCGCGAGGTGATGGTGCCGGTACGCTGCGATGTGCACAACTGGATGAGCGCGTGGATCGGCGCGATCGATCACCCGTTCTTCGGGGTGACGGGCGCGGACGGCCGCGTCGCCCTGACTGGGCTGCCGCCGGGCGACTACTCGATCGAAGCGTGGCACGAAGAGCTCGGGGCGAAGACGCAGCAGATCACCGTGGGCCCGAAAGAATCGAAGGATGTCAGCTTCACCTTCTCACGCTGACGCCGACACGCCGGCTGTCGTATCGCCGCATTTCAGTGCGGCCGATTACGTCACGCTGACGAAGCCACGCCTGAACTTCCTCGTTCTGCTGACCACCGCAGCGGCGTACTCACTCGGCAGCGGGCCTGGCTCCGCCCTCACCGATCTCCTGCACACCCTCGCCGGCACGTTCCTTGTGGCCGCCGGAGCGTCGGCGCTCAACCAGGTGTGGGAACGAAAGACCGATCGCCTGATGCGGCGGACCCGCCTTCGTCCGCTCGCCGACATGCGCATGACGCCACTCGCAGGCACGCTGTTCGGCCTCGTGCTCACCGCGATCGGCACCGCCGAGCTCGCCTACTTCGTCAACCTGCTGTCGGCCGCGGTCGCGCTCTTCACCGCCATCAGCTACGTGCTGCTCTACACGCCGCTCAAGCTGCGGACGTCGTTGTCGACGATCGTCGGCGCGCTGCCGGGCGCGCTGCCGGCGGTGATCGGGTGGGCGGCCGCGACCAACACGCTGTCGATCGAAGCGTGGGTGCTGTTCGGCATCGTCTTTATGTGGCAAATGCCGCACTTCCTGGCGATCGCGTGGATGTATCGCGACGAGTACGCCGGCGCCGGCATGCCGCTGCTCCCGGTGATCGAGCCGGACGGGCGCTCGACCGGGCGCCAGGCCGTGCTCTACACGGCGGCGCTCATTCCGATGAGCATGTTACCGACCGGTGTGGGACTCGCGACGGCGTGGTACCTCATCGGCGCGCTGACGCTTGGGACCATCCTGATGGTGTTGAGCCTGGAATTTTCCTCGAAGCGCACCATCGCCACGGCTCGCCGGCTGTTCTTCGGATCCGTTCTTTACTTGCCAATTCTTTGGGCAATACTCGTCTTCGATCACCGGGCACACTAGACCAATAAACAGGAGATCAGGAGACCAGGAGTCACTCCTGTTTGAATTTATGACAGCTCAGGCCCTCGAAGTAACCGACCTGCGGCACCGCTACGGCGAACGCGAATCGCTGCGCGGGCTGGGGTTTTCGGTCGCGCCCGCCGACTTGTTCGCGCTGCTCGGACCCAACGGCGGCGGCAAGACAACGCTGTTCCGGATCATCAGCACGTTGATCGCACCGACTTCGGGAACACTCGAAGTCTTCGGCGTTGACGTCGTCGCACGTCCTGCTGAGGCGCGCCGGTCGATGGGCGTGGTGTTTCAGTCGCCGGCCGTCGACCCGTGGCTCACGGTGATCGAGAACCTCCGCCACCACGGCTACCTCTATGGCATGTCGGGCGCCGCGCTCAACCGCGGCATCGAACACGCGCTCGAGCGCTTCGGCCTGAGCCCGCGCGCCTCCGATCGCGCCGGCGCGCTCAGCGGCGGCCTGCGGCGCCGCGTCGAGCTGGCCAAGGCGCTGCTGCCCGAGCCGCCATTGCTCGTGCTCGACGAGCCGAGCAGCGGCCTTGACCCCACCGCCCGCCGCGAGCTGCTGCAGGAGCTGCGCCGGTTGCGGGACGATGCGGGGACCACCATTGTGCTGACGACCCACATGATCGAGGAAGCCGCCGTCGCGGATCGCGTCGGCATTCTTCACGAGGGCCGGCTGGTCGCGATCGGCACGCCCCGCGACCTGGTCGATGCGATCGGCGCGGACATCCTGACGATCGATCCGGCCGGCAACGCCGCTGCGCTCCAGCAGAAGGTCAAGGAGCGTTTCGATCTCGACGTCACGATTGTCGGCGCCACGTTGAGAATCGAGCGGAAGCGCGCGCACGAGTTCGTGCCCAAGCTGGTCGAGGCGTTTGGCAACGACATCGCCAGCGTGTCGGTTGGCAAGCCGACGCTCGAAGACGTGTTCACCCACCACACTGGAACGCGGTTGAGCTCATGACGAGCGATCCCGGAGCCCGGAGCCCGGCGCCCGGAGCCCGCCTATGATGCTTGCCGTGTACTCGCTGTGGCGTCGCGACGTGGTGCGATTCCTGCGCCAGCCCAGCCGAATCGTCGGTGCGCTGCTGACGCCGGTGATCTTCTGGTTCGTGATCGGTTCTGGCGTGGGCACCTCATTCGAGGGTGGCTTTCTGTCGTACTACTTTCCCGGATCGCTCGCGCTGATCGTGCTGTTCACGGCGATCTTCTCGACCATCTCGATCGTCGAAGATCGCCAGGAAGGCTTCCTGCAGGGCGTGCTGGCGTCGCCGGCGCCGCGG
Source organism: Acidobacteriota bacterium (assembly GCA_030650395.1). Classification (GTDB taxonomy): domain Bacteria; phylum Acidobacteriota; class Vicinamibacteria; order Vicinamibacterales; family UBA2999; genus 12-FULL-67-14b. Next base: position 67,014 of record JAUSDY010000074.1, read on the forward strand.
TTCGCGATCGTGCTCGGCAAGGCGCTCGGCAGCACCACGCTGGCGGTGCTCAACGGCGTGTTGTTCCTGCTGCTGATTCCGTTCTCGGGCTTGACGCCGGGGGCCGGCAACCTGCTTGCCGCCGTGGCGTGCGTCGCGCTGCTCGCGCTGGCGTTGAGCGGGCTCGGCATCCTGATCGCGTGGCCGCTCAAGTCGACGCAGGGCTTTCACGCCGTCATGAACGTTGCGCTCGTGCCGATGTGGCTGCTGTCGGGCGCGCTGTTTCCCGCGACCGGCGCGTCGCCGTGGGTGCGGACGCTGATGCGCTTCAATCCGCTCACGCCCGCGGTCGAGATCCTGCGCGCGGTCCTGACCAATACGCCCGCCGCCAACCTCGCATCGGCGGCCGGCAGCGTTGCCCTCTTTGCGCTGGTCACCCTGTCGATTGCGACCCTGCTTGTGAGCCGTCCATCACGATGACCGTTACGGACCTGCCCGCACTGAACGCCACGCTGAATGCGACGTCTGCCGTTCTGCTTGTGACCGGGTATGTTCTGATCCGCCGCGGCGAGCGGGCGAAACATAAGGCGTGCATGATCGCGGCGCTGGTGGTTTCCGCGCTGTTCCTGACGTCGTACGTGATCTACCATCTGCAGGTCGGCTCAGTACCGTTCCGCGGCACCGGGCTCCTCAGGACGGTGTACTTCGCGGTGCTGATTCCGCACGTGATCCTGGCCGCGGCGATCGTGCCGCTCGTGATCATCACGGTGTCGCGCGGCCTGTCGGCGCGATACGACAAGCATCGCCGCATCGCGCGGTGGACCTTGCCGTTGTGGCTGTATGTGTCGGTAACCGGCGTGATCGTCTATTTGATGCTGTATCAAATGTAGAGGCGGGTCTTCCGCCTTCGCGCCAAGCGCTTCGGCGAGACCGCCGTAGCCTTGGCGGAGGCGGTTAGACCCGCCTATGCTTTCGACCCGCCTGACGCGATATGAGCCCACTCGGCCGTTTGACGCGCCTCTCATTGCTGCTCCTGTTGCTTGGAGCCGCCCCTCTCTTCGCGCAGACTGACGCCGCTACCGCCGGCGCCACGACTCAGCCTGCCACCAGCGGAGCGCAAGAACGCGTGGAAAACTGGTCGCTCGTCAGGCCGATGCCGGTCGTCACGCTGCAGATCAGGCGCGTTGTCGGGTACCTGATGCTCGCGCCCGCCGTCACGCTGTTCCTGCTCTATCTGTTCCGCCCGCGCCCCTACGTGCTGGCGTGGATTGCCGCCTGGCTCGCCGCGAGCGTGATGCTGCTCGTGCTCAGTTTCGACTCCGGAACCGTGCGGTCGGGTGACAGTCCTGCCCGGCTCGTGACCGGGCGGCCGGCGATGGCGGCGTGGGCGCTTGCCGCCATGACGTTCGGCGCAAGCCTGAGATTTGGCGCGCTGTGGTTCCGCAACCCGGCGACCCTGGGCCGCGCCACGGTGCCGGTCGCGGCGGCGCTGGTCGCGTGGGTCGCTCTGTCAGCGGCGTTCCTGCGCCCCGGCGCGGTGATCGTCTCGGGCTTCCTGCTGATGACGCTGCTGCAGATCCGGGCGGCAATGGAGTACGTGAAGGCCGCCCGCCGCTACCGCTTCATCGGCGCGCTGCATGCCGGCGCCGGCGTCGCCGGCATCGTGATCGTCAATAACGTTGCAGCGGGGGTGGCCATCGCCAATCGCGGCCTCGGTGACGCATCAACCACCGTCTCGTACTTCAACGGTCTGTCGGCCGCACTGCTCGTCCTCGGCATGCACCTGCTGATCTTCGAAGACCTGATCGACGAGCTGCGAACCGCCGCCGCCGAACTGGCGCGCGGACGCGACGAGATGAAGGCGATGGCGGTCACCGATCCGCTGACGCGTTGCTATAACCGCCGGTTCCTCGACGAGATTGCCCACCACGAGCTGCAGCAGCACCGCCGCTACGACCTGCCGCTGTCGCTGCTCTATCTCGACATCGATCACTTCAAGGCGATCAACGACACGCGCGGCCACCAGACCGGCGACACCGTGCTGGAAACGCTCGGCGCCATCCTGCGGGAGCGGACGCGAAAGGCTGACTATGTGTTCCGCTGGGGCGGCGATGAATTCCTGGTGCTGCTCTCGGCCGATGAAGCCGCGGCCAGGGAAAAGGCCCAGGCCATTCGCCAGGCCTTTCTCGAATCGCCCATCGTCAAGGATCTGCCGGACGGCGTGGACCTGAGTATCGGCTGTGTCGCGGTGCCGCCGGAAACGGAAACGTTCGATCCGTTGATCCATCAGGCCGACCGCGAAATGTATCGCCGCAAGCGCACGCTTAGCGGTAAAGTAAATACTTCGCTCTGAGCCGCCGCCAGCGCGCTTCTGCCCCAGACCATGTGGCGGCGACCACCGCGGGGTCTTCACCGCGCGTCACGCGCTCGAGACTCTCGCGCGACCCGAGCAGCCGATCGGTATTCGCCAACTGGTAGTTGTCGCCGAACAGCGTCGAGAGTGCGGCTGCAACTTCGAGCCCGACGCGAACCGGCGCGAGCGCCGTGCGGTTGGTGACGATCATGAAGACACCCTGGCACTCTTGCCCCGAGTACTTGCTCGATGACGGCGTAAAGATAATCGGATAAAAACGAATCCCCGGCAAGCGGCGCGCGTTGAGCGCGGCCGCCAGGCGAGGGCCATCGATCCACGGCGCGCCGAGCTGCTCGAACGGCTGATCGGTGCCGCGGCCCACCGAGACATTCGAATACTCAATCGCGCCGATGCCCGGATAGAGCGTCGCCTGATTGAGGTTGCGCATGTTGGGCGAAGGGTTGATCCACGTGAGGCCCGTCTCGTCGTACCAAAGATCGCGGCGCCAGTTCTCGGCCGGCACGACGGTGAGGTCCGCAGAGATCTTCCTCTCCTCGTTCAGCAGCTTAGCCAGCTCGCCCATGGTCATGCCGTGGCGAACAGGCATCTGGTGATACGTGATCAGCGCGTCGCTCAGCGCATCGAGGTTCGGCCCTTCGATTTGCCAGCCGTTGACGGGATTGGGCCGATCGAGCACGACCACCGCGATCTTCCGCTTTGCCGCCTCCTCCATCACCAGGCCCATCGTCGCGTAATAGGTGTAGAAGCGGACGCCGACGTCCTGCAGGTCGATGACGATGGTATCGAGTCCCTGGAGCATCGCTTCGGTCGGACGCCGGGTCGCGCCATAGAGCGAATGAATCGGCAGACCGGTCTTGTCGTCGCGAGACGAGGGCACGTCGGTATCGAGAATGCCGCGAATGCCATGCTCGGGGCTAAAGAGCGCGACGAGCTGGACGCCGGGGGCGCCGTGGATGAGATCGATCGTGGACTTACCGTCTTTTGCGCGCCCGGTGTGGTTCGTTACGAGACCAACCTTCTTACCTTTGAGTCGAGCAAAACCTTCTCGAGCCAGAACGTCAATGCCAGTAAGAACCGGGTTCCTCGCCGCCGTCGGTTCCTCACGGAGGTTCCTCACGACAGGTTCCACACGAGGGTTCTCGCGAAGGTTCGGACCGGACAGAGCAGCTGCCGCAACTGTGGCGACTCGTCCTCGTAACGCCGTGACGTCTCCGATGCCGTCGGGATGCAAGCGGCTGGAGAGAAAGATCACATACGACTTGGACGAGGGATCGATCCAGATGCTGGTGCCGGTGAAACCGGTGTGCCCGTACGATCCGATCGGAAAAAGATCGCCGCGGTTGGCGGAGAACGACGTGTCGATGTCCCAGCCGAGACCGCGGACGCTCGACATGCCCGGCGGCTGCGACGGCGTGGTCATTCTCGCCACGGTCGCGACGGACATGATGCGCGCGCTGCCCAACCTACCGTCGTTGATCAATGCCTGCGCGAAACGCGACAGGTCGCGCGCGGTGCTGAACAGGCCGGCATGTCCGGCAACTCCGCCCATGCGGCGCGCGGTCGGATCGTGCACGATGCCGCGCAACGGCGGCGCGTCTGGGCGCTTGCACGGCCAGGCATCGACATGGCTGCATCGCTCGGTGGGCGCAGTGCGAGGCAGCAGCGCGGGCGCGGGCTGGAAGCCGGTGTCGCGCATGCCGAGCGGCTCGAACACGGCGCGCCGCGTGTACGCGTCCAGCGACTGCCCGGTGATTCGCGCCACGATGTCGCCGAGCACAAAAAAATTGATGTCACTGTAGACGAACTGCTCGCCCGGCCCCGACGTCGGCACTTCATCCCTGGCGAGCTCGATCGCCGCGTCGTAGCCATTCCACGGATCGCCTAAATCGACATCAGGCCGCAGGCCCGACACGTGGGTCAGCAGATGGCGAATTGTGATCCCGCCTTTGCCATACCGCTCGAACCCGGGCAGGTGGCTCGCCACCGGGTCATTCAGCCGCAGCCTTCCCTGCTCGACGAGCGTCATCACGGCCGTGGTGGTAGCGACCACCTTGGTTAACGAGGCGAGGTCGAAGACCGTATCTAAGGTCATAGCCTCTTCAACGGGGACCGTGGCGCGGAAGCCGTAGGCCTTTTCGTAGACCGTTTGATTGCCGCGTCCGATGAGGACCACGGCGCCGGGCAGTTGGCGGGCTTTGATGGCGTCCTCGACCAATGAGTCGATTTGGGCGAATTTCGACCCATCAAGTTGGCCGATGGCCAGGAGCAGCGCAACTAGCGTCAGACGCATGGGGACTAATATACTGAGTCGTTAAGGTTATTTTCCGCCTGCAGGGAGATTCAAGCGATGCGTGACTCGAAGACGTTCCTTTCGGCGGCGGCCCTGCTCGTGGCGCTCGTCGTGTCGGCCGTCCCGGCCTCGGCGCAAATCGGCCGTATCGGCGGCACCATCAAGGACCCGAACAACCAGCCCCTGAAGGGGGCCACCGTGACCGCCGAGAACCCGAACGCGTCGCCGTCGTCTTTTACCGCGACCACCGACGATAAGGGCCGCTACTCGATCATCGGCCTCAAGTCCGGTCCGTGGAAGATCACCGCCATCGCCCCCGGCTTTTCCCCCTCATCCGGCAGCGTGGTGGTGAGGACGGTCGGCGCCCCGATGCCCCCCGTGGACTTCATATTGGCGCCCGGCGCCACCGGCCCGGCGGGCGCGCTCGCCGGCGTCAACACCAAGGAGCTGCAGGCCGAGATCCAGAAGGCCATGGACCTTGCCAACAGCCAGCAGTACGACGCCGCCATCGTGGCGTATCAGGCGATCCTCACGAAGACGCCCGTGCTGACGATGATCAACGGGCAGATCGCCCAGGTCCAGCGCCTGCAGAAAAAGTACGACGAGGCGATTGCGTCGTACCAGAAGGTGCTCGCGGCCGACCCGAGCAACGACAAGTCGAAGATCGAAATCGGCATGACCTATCTCGAAAAGGGCGATTACGCCAACGCCGAGAAGTCCCTGCTGGAAGTGGCGACCTCGACCAGCGCGAACCGCGAAGTCTTCTACAACCTCGGCGAAGTGAAGTTTGCGAAGGGCGAGACCGACGAGGCCGTGAAGTACTACCAGCGCGCGGTCGACATGGATGCGACGTGGGGCAAGCCGCTCTTCAAGATCGGCCTCGCCAAGCTGCAGAAGGCCGACATGCCCGGCGCGATCGAGATCATGCAGAAGGTGATCGCGGTCGATCCGAACTCGGCGGAAGCCGCACAGGCGAAGTCGCTCATCGAACAGTTAAAAAAAGGATAGATGTAGGTGAGAAGTCGGAAGTGAGAAGTTAGAAGCTTTCTCACTTCATACTTCTCACTTCTCACTTTCGCTTCTCGGCCTCAGCGATGAGCTGATCGATGTTGGGGTAAGAAGGCTCGATCGATCGAGCCTTCTTCCACATCTCCACCGCCTCCACAAACCGGCCTTCCCGGGCCAACAGCACGCCTTTCACCACCCACGGAAACGCATACTCCGGCTGCACCGCGACCGCCTTGTCGAGCGCGTCGCGGGCCTGGACGATGTTGCCGCGCTCGGCTTCGATCCAGCCTTTGGCGGCGTGGTTGGATGCCACGTCGGGGAACATGTCGAGGCTGAGGATGTATTCCTCTTGCGCGCGGCGCAGCGCCTGGCCGGCATTGCCCGGCAACTCGACGACGCCGAACAAGACGAGCACTTCGGCGGCGCGGGCGCGGACCACGCGCGTTTGATCGACCAGGCGCGCCAGCACCGGGCCCAGCGCGCGCTCGCGATCGCCGATCGTGCCGAGCGCCTTCAACGCCGCGGCGCGCACCACGGGCTCCGGATCATCGGCGGCGCCGATCAGCGAGTTGACGATCACCGGCGTCACCTGCGGCGGAACCCTCGTGGGGAACCCCCGTGAGGAACCTCCGTCGAGAACCCCCGTCGAACCCCCGGCAAACGCTGTCTGCGCTTGCATCGATCCGCTGCGCTGCGCGCTGTCGGAGCGGCCTTCGAAAATCAGCCGCGCGATGAATTCGGCGGCGCTCGCCCGCACCAGCAGGCCTTGCGATCGATCGACCGCCAGCCTCGCCAACCCCGGCAGCGTGGCCGGGTCGCCGGAACCGGCGCGATACATCGTGTCGGCGAGCGACACGGCCTTGCTGCGCCGATCGCCGTCGCCCCACCATTCGTTCATCTGCTTCGCCGCCCATTCAGGCGACTTGTTGTCGTGGCACGTGGTGCAGGCGTTAGGCACGCCGAACTGCGCGGTGTTCTCAGGCACGGGCGGCTGGAACGTGTGATCGCGCCGGCGGATCAGCAGCCGCCAGTTCACATCACTCATGTGACAGCTGATGCAGCGGCTGCCCGCTGAGTCGGCGTTGTGATGCGTGTGTTGCTCGAGGGCCGCGCCGACAAATGAGGGCTTGAGGGCTTGCGGGCTTGAGGGCTTGAGCTCCCGGTTCCCCGCTCCCGGTTCCCGTCGCGATTCTGTATGACACTGCGTGCACAGCGAGTCGCCGTTGCGGCCCTGGTTGATGTTCACCTTCAATGAGAAATCATTTCTCGATCCGTGCGCGACGTGGCAATTGGTGCACACGATCGCGCCGGCCTTGAAGCAGCCGCTCAGCGTGAGCGCCTGCGGGCGGTTGAAGCGATTGGGCCGGCCGTCGGGCCAGAACTCGCCCTGTAGATCGTGGGGCGGGATCGGCTCGCTGATTAGCATCGGCAGCGCGTAGTCGGCAAACCGGTCGCCGCCCTTGAAGCCGACAAACACGTTGGTCTTGTTGCCATGGCAGTACGCGCACGTGTCGTAGACGCGCCGCGGCTCGGAGCTGCGGGTCGAGAAGATCTTCAGGATGTCGCTCAACTGCCGGTTCTTTGAGCTGTTGTCGTAGGCGGGTTTCGACGCCGGATCCTTCTCCCACCGCGCCATCGTCGCCACGTGCTCGCGGCCGGGGCCGTGGCACGCTTCGCAGCCGATGCCCATCTCGGTCCACGATGTTCTGTAGGCCTTCGCGGCGACGTCGAAGCCCTGCACGATGTTGGTGCCGTGGCAGTTGAAGCAGTTGATGTTCCAGATCTGCCGGATGTCGTGCGGGGTGTCGGGGATCGGCGTGATCTCTTTCCAGTCGATCCACCGCTTGGTCGCGATGTGCCAGAACGCGGGCAGCACGTAGATGCTGCCGTCGGGCAGCGTCGATAGATACCCCTGGTAACGCTTGGCGCCGAGCGTGTAGTCGATCGGAAACGTTTGCGGCGGCGCGGTGCCGAAGGCGACCGTCATGAACGGCTTGCCGTCTTTCATGCCGAGCGTGTACGAGCGATCGTGATCGGTGAAGCGCGTGCCGTCGCTGAAGTCGCCGGCGATGGCCGCTTCGGCGATCGGCTTGGTCATCTTGACGTGAAGCGAGTTGCGCCACTGCTGATGCTCGACGTCGTGACAGCGCGCGCAGGACGCGGAACCAAGATAGTCGTCAGCCGCGGAACTAAAGTTCCGCGCTACAGGCACTTGGGCAATCGCGGCAGCAACGTTCCGCGCGACAGGCAAACGATCAGGCTGGGATGCGCGCACGGCCAGCGTGAGCAGCAGCATCGCGCTTGCGCCGCAGACGAGGCGGGCCCCGGAGGTCATCGAGGGACATTATCCACCTTCGCCCCGCACTCCTTGGGGGCTTCGGTGGACAGGTCCACCTTCGTAGGCAGCCTGCCTCGCCGTAGCCGCGGACATGAATGCTTTCTGCGGCGAAGGCGGGCGGAGCAAAAAAAAGGGCCCTCATTCTGAGGGCCCCTCGAGCCAGCGGCCTAGTCAGCCTGGCTCAAAAAGTCGCTGACTCCTGTGGGGGACGGCAACTGTTTCACCCTCCATAGAGCAAGCGACGTGCCGACCGCTGCGGCGCTCACATCCGCTGAAATGGGCGGAAACCCGAGGGGGTGGGATGGTCCCAAAGCCCTGAATCCAAGCGATTGAAAGGCGCGACTCCGGGGGTATGGATTACAGCTGCGAGCGGATCTCCCACAGGTCGGGAAAAAGCGGCGTCATCAGGGTCGTGAGCAGGTACTGCGCCCCGCTCGATCCGCCCGTGCCGATCTTGGCGCCGATCGTCCGCTGCACCATCTTGACGTGGCGATAGCACCACTCCTGTAACCCTTCGTCGAGATCGACGAGCCGCTCGCACATCTCGGCGTGCTTCGGATCGTTGATCGGACTGAAACCCGCTCGCGGCTTCGAGCCGCTGGCGGAACGACTGGAACTCGAGCGGCGTCATGGTCTCGAGAATGTCGAGCTGCGCGACGAGCACCTTCAGGATGGTGAGCACCCGCTTGAGCGAATGCTGCGCGCGGTGTGCGTCGCGCGCGTCGAGCAGCTGGATGATGCGATCGACCTCGTGCAGCAGCTGCTTGAACCACAGCTCGTAGACCTGGTGAATGACGATGAAGAGCATCTCGTCATGCTCGGGGCCCTCCGACCGTGGCCGCTGGAGGCCCAGCAGCTCATCGACGGCCAGGTAGCTTCCGTATGTGACGGTTGGATCGCTCATCCAGACAGCTTATCTAGGTTCAGAAGGGTTCTGAAGGGTTCTGAAAGGTTCTGAAAGGTTCTGAAAGGTTCTGAAAGGTTCAGGCCTTTTCCCTGGGTCGTGGCGGTTTCGCGGTTCGTAAGTAAGCGTGAAGCCTTGCGGCGGCGATGGCCGCCCGCGCCGCCAGTTTGGTCATCGTCGCATATTGGGTTTCGTCGATATGGCCTCGGTCCTTCGCGTCATAAAGGTGGTTCTTCATCTCCGCCAGGGAGGCCCGCGAATACTTTACGAACTGCGCGAACTCACGAGGGTTGAAACGCTTGAATCCTTCTGCGATGTTCGACGAGGCAGAGTTGGCCGCATCGCGTATCTGCGCGCAGAACTTGTAGTCCTTCGCAAACGATCCACGATCAGAAGCGGCGATGACTTGTTTCCGCAGTTGATCTGCCAATTGCCAAGCAACGATGTCTTCGAATTTCTTGAACGTCATGCGGAGGTGTAAGCATGGCTAATGCCGACAGCCCTCCGAAGGCGACTGAACCCTTCTGAGCGGTTCCTGAAAGTTCTGAGGGTTTCGGGAGTTCTGCGGTGGGCAAACGCTACCCAGGTGGGAAGTTGCTACTCGCGCCGGTTAGAACCTTTCAGAACCTTTCAGAACCTTTCAGAACCAAAAAAAATGGCGGGGGGCGCCGGCGTAGCGCCCTCCCGCCTAAACGACTCCCCCACAGGAGTCGAGCTCTAGAAGATGAACCGGAAGCCGACGCGCGCCGTGCGGGGCGCGAGAATGGCCGACGGCTTCAGATAGCCCAGACCGGTCGCGCGGCTGATCGTCTCAGACGCGTTGCTGTTGGTCAGGTTGAACGCATCGAAATACCCACGAAAGCGGATGCGGTTGGTGATGGTGAAGGTCCTCTCCGCGCGGATGTCGAACACCCAGATGTTGTCTTCGCGGTTGGCGTTGGCCGGCTCGGCGTAGCCGGTGCCGGTGGCGGTCAGTCCGAGGGCCGACGGCGCCGCGATGGCGACCGTCCGAGCGAAGTTCGCGCCGGACTGGTGACGGATCACCGGCGAGAGGCGGATGCCCCACGCCGCGTCGTACGAGCCCGAGGCCTTGAAGTTCCACAGCGTCCGATCTTCCAGACCGGGCTGATTCGGGTTCTGCGGGTAACCGGCCACGAAGTTCGTCAGCATCGTGTAGCCGAAGCCGGTCGACGCGGACCAGCGATTGCCGTAGCGCTTGTTCATCGAGACCTCGAAGGTCTTGAAGCGCGAGTAGCTGGGGACATTCATCACGACCTGGTTGTTCGGGAAGTTCGCCGCCTGCGAGTTCGGCATCCCCAACATCCGGATGATCTTGTCGTCGGCCGTGCCCGCGCGCCCGTCCACCCCGAGGTCGGTGAAGTTGAACGGCACCGTGAAAGCCGAGAGGCCGCGGTTGGGCTGATAGGTGTCGATCAGGTCGTCCTCCGTCTTGTAAACGAAGCCCGCGCGCGCACCCATCGTATCGGAGAGCTGCCGCTCCACCCAGGCGCTCGCCTCGTGCGTGTAGGGCGCCTTGATGTTCGGATCGATGGAGACGTTGCCCTCGAGCGACGCCGCCGTTTGCGTGCCCTGCTCGCCCGGCTGCCAGCGGCGGTCGCCGTTGGCGTCGTTCCACTGGTAGGTGGCCGACTTGGAGGCGGTGTTCGGGTTGCCGTTGCCGCCGGTGCCGACGCCGGGATTGTGCCAGTAGAGGCCGTAGTTGCCCTTGAGCACGGTCTTGCCGTCGCCCGTGAGGTCAAAGGTCAGGCCGATGCGCGGCGCCGCCACATTCCAGGTGTAGAAGTGGGTCTCGGGGAAGGTCTTCGCGACCGATGAGATCGGGCCCACCGATGCCGCGAGCTGATCCTGCTCCGGCAGCCAGCCATGGTAGCGGTCCCAGCGGAGACCGGCATTCAACGTGGCGCGGCCGAGCGACCACGTGTCGTTGACGAACAGACCGATGTGGTCGAGGGCGGTCTTCGAGTACAGCTTGTCGTGCGCGCTCAGCTTGCCGGCGTCGGTCGCCGTCGGCAGGTAGAACACGACGGTGTTCGACACGCCGTTGTTATAGTTGTGGCTGATGTTGCCACCCCGCTGCTGCAGGTAGCCTTCCCACGCACGCTCCTTCAGCATCTCGGCGCCCATCTTGAACGTGTGGCTGCCCTTGCCGGTGTCGAGGAAGTAGGTGGTCGCCAGGTTGTACTGCTTGCGATCGCGGTCGAGCTGCCAGATCTGGTGGGCGCCTTCCGAAACCGCGCGGCCGGTGTCGTTCCAGAAGAAGTTGGCCGACGAGTTCGTGAGCAGCGGGAAGTAGTAGCCGAAGTCGCCGTAGCGGGCCTCGACATACAGCTTGTCGCTGATCGTGCCGTTCCACTCACCCTTGTAGACCCAGCTGCCCGAGTCCTGCTTGAAGGTCTGCTCCGGCGAGGCATAGGTGTAGGTCGCGAAGGGCAGCCGGTTGGGCTGTTCCTTCTGGCCCCACTGGTAGTACCCGGTGAACTTGTTCTTCTGGTTCATCTGATACGACACCTTCGCCACGGGATTCCACAACTTCGTGTTGAACGTGCCGTCGAACTGGAAGTTGGGCTGCGCCACCGCGTTGAACTGCTCGCGGTACGTCCCGAAGATCCAGACCTTGTCCTTCTTGAGCGGACCGCCAAAGTTGATGTCGTGGTCGTAGTAGCGATCGATCTCGTTGCTGTGCTCGCGGATCGGGCTGTTGTTGAACGCCGTCGGCACAATGTACTCCGACGGAAGGTTTGAGCCCTGCAGCGAGTTGTTGTACCAGTCGAGGTGATACTCGCCCTGAAACTGGTTGCTGCCCGAGCGCGCGATGAACTGGCTCTGCACGCCTGGGTTCGGCATTTCCGCCGACTGGCCCGACGTTCCGAGGAACGCTTCCTCGAGCGAGGCGTAGTCGAAGTAGAAGCCGGCGCCGCCGGTGCCTTCCGTGGTGTTGATGCCTTCGATCAGCACGCGCACCTGGCCCGACATGCCGTAGGCGCTGTAAGGGGTCTGCGTGCCGGCGCGATTGCCGCCCACGTCGATGCGGCCCATCTGCACCGACGGGGTCACGGCCAGCAGCGCCCACATGTCGCGCCCGTTCGGGAGCGACTGCAGCTGCTCCATCTTGAAGTTCTGCTGAATACGGGTGGCGGAGGTATCGATGACCGGTGAGGCGCCGCTCACCGTCACGGTCTCCTGCAGCGTGGCCAGCGCGAGCTCCACGTTCACGTTGGCGGTGAAGCCGAGGGTGATGGAGATGCCCGCGCGCTTGAGGGTATTGAAGCCCGCCAGCTCGTAACTGAGCTCGTAGCTGCCCGGAGGTACCGCGGGGAAACGATAGTTGCCCGTCTCAGACGTCACCGTCGTCTGGGGCTGAATCAACGCGGGGCTGGTGGCCGTGATCGTAACGCCCGGAAGAACCGCGCTCTGCGCGTCGGCGACGCGGCCTTGAATGGTGCCGGTGCTGCTGGCGCCGCCGCCCTGAGCAAACGCCGGCGCGCTAAACGACAACGCCACCAACAGGGTCAGAAGACCCGTAGTCCAACGGTTCATGCTTTCCTCCTCCAATGTGGGGGCCGACCCGGGGGCCAGGTCCCTTTGACACAAATGCAAAAACGAACCTGCAACGATTAGCCGACAATCGCCAACGAACCTCAGTACAGAAGTGACGAACCCTGACGGGCGAGGTAACCGACACGATACAGAAAAGGAGGGACCGGATGCAAATAGAGACATTTGAACGAGCGTTCAAGACAAGGGTTCCCAACGAGGGTTCCTCACGAGGGTTCCTCACGGGGGTTCCTCACGAGGGTTCCTCACGGGGGTTCCTCACGGGGGTTCCCGACGGGGGTTCCCCACGCAGGTTCCGTACGAGGGTTCAGGCGAAACGCGTGATGAGTAGCCCGGTGAGGATGGCCCCGGCCCCGATCATCTGGTTGCCCGATACCGGCTCGCCGAGCCAGAACGCCGCGACGATCATCGCCACGATTGGCGTCAGATAGCTGTACATCGAGGTCCGCGTGCCGCCGAGTTTTTGCAGGCCGGTGTACCAGATCACGTACGAGACGTTGAGGGCGAGCACCGCCGAGAGAAACATCAACACCCAGCTCGCGCTCGAGATCGAGGTCCACTCGATCTTCACGAGCCACGGCGCGGTGAACAAGAGATACAGCAGGGCGCCGATCGAAAACGACGTGCCGGTCACGGCCAGCGGCGAATGCCGCTTCAGCAGCGGCTGCGCGGCCACCGAATACGTGGCCCAGAACACCATGCTCGCGATCACCATGCCGTCGCCGAAGAGCGATTCCGCCGACCAGTCGGCACGGTGGCCGACGACGAAGTAGAGACCACCAAAGCCGAGCGCCACACCGAACCACCGCCGCGGCGGCACCCGCTCGTGGCCGGCAAACGACGACATCAGCGCGATCAGGATCGGTGTGGTGCCGACAATCAGCGAGGCGTTGCCGGCGCTGGTCCGCTTCAGCCCGCCAACGAACAGGAACTGATACACGAACGTGCCGACGACGCCGAGGAAGACGAGGCGGATCCAGTCGGCGCGGGAGAACGACGGCCGCGTCCGCGACGCCCCGATCACCGCGACAAACACGACGGCGCTCGTCAGCATGCGCATCGCGTTGAAGGCCAGCTCGGGGAAATCTCTGAGGGCCACTTTCACCAGGGAAAAGTTCGTGCCCCAGATCAGCACCATCAATAAGAGCAGCCCGTCTAACGCGGTCAACGCCATCGCAAGTTGAAAGTTGAAAGTTGGAAGTCTAAAGTTTCAGTTTCAAGTTCAGTTTTAGGTTTTAAGTTTCCAGTTTCAAGTGCCAGAAATAGAAAGGGGCGCGACCGAAGGCCCCGCCCCGCCAACTTGAAACTTCAAACTGAACTTAAAACTGAAACTTCCAACTTTCAACTTTCAACTTTCAACTTTAAAGTCGCTCATCCACCAAACGGTTTCAGGAAGAACAGGATGAGCGAGATCAGCAGCACGTAAATCACGAGCGACTCGATCAGCACGAGGCCCAGGATCAGCGAGCCGCGAATTTCGCCAGCGGCGCCCGGGTTGCGCGCGATCGCTTCGGTGGCCGACGCCACGGCCATGCCCTGGCCGATTGCAGCGCCGACGGCGGCGATGGCCAGCGCGAAACCGGCGGTGACGATCGACCACTGAACCAGGCCGGAGTCGGCGCCCGCCGCAGCGGCTTCCTGGGCGTAGACCGGCGCGGCCAGGCCGAGGATCACGAATCCGAACATCAACGACAAAACGCACCGACTTGTTCTCACGGGAAACGCCTCCATCGCAAACCCCTCAGCGCTTCGACCGCGACCGCGGCTCCGAGCGATGAAACGCCCATCAGCATGGCCACCGGGTCGACGCGCAAACGCACCATCATAACGTAGGCTGCGAGAGCCAGAATAGCATGTCTTGTGAAAAACTTCACTAGCTGGAAACGGGCCTTTTTTCTGGGCGTTTCGCCGCCAGATCGGCTTCGGATCAACGCGTCGACTATGCCCTGTATCGCCCAAAATGCCAGTGCTATCAGTAGCCCGCCTCCAGCGACGCCTAAGGGTGTGGAGAGATCGCGCCTCCAAAAGGCTGCGAGCGCGATCATGACAACACAAATGATCGTCGCGTCGCGGGCGACTCTCTCGATCATGCCGGGAGGGCACTGCTTGACGGGATCGCAATCCTTGACGGGATTGCACTACCTGACGGGATTGCAATCCTTGACGGGAAAACGCCTCTGGGCAGAAAGTATTTTCCCGACAAGAGGTTCCCTCCCGTCAAGAAGTGCGATCCCGTCAAGAGGTGCCTTCCCGTCAAGGAGTGGTGCCTTCCCGTCAGGGTTTTTTCTGAGCGAGTTGCATGACCCGGTAGACATTCAAGATCCCCGCGGCGAGACCCAGGAAGAAACCCAGAAAGGCCAGCCACGGCGAGGTGCCGAACTGGATGTCGAGCCAGTATCCCGCGCCGAATCCGATCACCAGCGCGAACACGAATGACAGGCCAATGGTGCTGAGCTGGCCGATGAGCTGCCACGTGTTAGGAGAAGTGGGCGGCACCCGCCCAGTTTACGGCCAAACCCACCTCCGCCGCGTCGCGGCTTCGGTGGGTAAACGACAAACCTGAAGGTTTGTCGCCACGATCTCTCAGGGTTTGTCGCCACGGTATACTGCCGGTACGCTGCCCGATGCGCCTCGGCCGCAGCCTGGAAAGTCACTTATCGATGCGGCACGACATGCTCGTTCGATTCGCAGCCGGGGCCCTCTTCGCCCTCAGTCTTTCGGTCGCTCTCGCCGCGGCGCAGGCGGCCGAGCGCGTGCTGTACGTCAGCGTATTCGACGAAAAGACCCGCGCCCCGATCACCGGCCTTCGCACCACGGACTTCGTGGTGAGGGAAGACGGCGCCAGCCGCGAACTGCTCCGCGTCGGCCCGGCCACCACGCCGATGCCGATCGCCGTCATCGTCGACAACAGCCAGGCGGCCACCGACACGATTCCTGATTTGCGCAAGGCGCTCGCCGCGTTTCTTCGCGACATCGACGGCATCGGACCCGTCGCGCTCGTCACCGTGGCCGATCGGCCGACGATCGTGCGCGACTACACCACGGATCAGAAACAACTGCAGGATGCAGCCAAGCGGATCTTCGCCGTACCCCAGTCGGGCGCGACCCTGCTCGACGCCATCACCGACATCAGCAAGGGGCTCGAGAAACGGGAATCCGACCGCGCCGCGATCGTCATCGTGACGACGGAGAACGTCGAGCACAGCACCCGCTACTATAAAGACGTCCTCGACGCGTTGAAGAAGAGTGGTGCAATGATGCACGCGCTGGTGCTGACGGGCGAGGGCGGTTCGAGCCTGGACGACGGGGCGCGGAACCGGGCGTCGGTGCTGGACCTGGGCCCGAAAAATAGCGGCGGCGTGCGCTTCGACGTCGTCACCAGCATGGGCTACGAAGGCCGGATGCAGGAGCTGGCGAAGATCCTCAAGTCGCAGCATCAGGTGGTCTACGCGCGTCCCGATCGGCTGATTCCTCCCGAGAAGATCGAAGTCACAGCCGCCAAAGCCGGACTCGCCGCGGTTGGCGCACCGGCCCGCGGCCAGGGGGTCAAGTAGCGATGCGCGCGCTCTTGATCGCGGTAGTCGTGTCGGCTGCAGCGGTGTCGGTGCCGACGGGCCAGGAGAAGAGCCAGGTCTTCCGCGCCGGCATCGACGTGGTGTCGCTCAACGTCACGGTGGTCGATAGCGCGAGCCATTACGTCACCGACCTCGAGCAAGGTGACTTCTCGGTGTTCGAAGACGGCGCCAAACAGGATCTGAACTTCTTCAACAAGACCAACCTGCCGATCGCGCTGTCGCTGCTGATCGATTCGAGCGCCAGCATGGAGCAACGGATGGAGACTGCGCAGGAAGCCGCGATCGGGTTTGCGCGGAAGATCCGGCAGCAGGACCTGGCGCAGGTCGTCGACTTCGACAGCCGCGTTGAGATCAGGCAGAGCTTTACGAATAATGTCGCGAGCCTCGAGACGGCCATCCGCAATACGTCATCGGGCGGATCCACCGCGCTGCACAACGCGGTCTACATCTCGCTCAAAGAGCTCGCGAAGGTCCGGGCGAAGAACCCCGACGAGATCCGCCGGCAGGCGATCATCCTCCTCTCCGACGGCGAGGACACCTCGAGCCTCGTCAGCTTCGAGGAAGTGCTGGAGCTGGCCAAGCGTTCCGAAACGGCGATCTACACCATCGGGTTGCAGCCGCGCGAGACGGGCGCGCTGCGCGGCTTCCGCGAAGCCGAGTTCGTGCTACGGCAACTGGCGCAGGAAACCGGCGGCCGCGCATTCTTCGCGCAACGGGTCGAAGAGCTGAAGGACGTCTACGGCCAGATCGCCGACGAGCTCTCGAGCCAGTACACGATGGGGTATGCGTCGAAGAATCCTCGCCGCGACGGCGCGTTCCGCCGCTTGGTCGTGCAGGTGGCGCGGCCGAACGTAACGCCGCGCACCAAGCGCGGCTACTACGCGCCGGTTGCTTCACGATAGAGTTAACAGTTAAGAGTGAAGAGTGAAGAAGGTAGCTGCAGAGCTACGCTAGAAATTCTTAACTCTTAACTCTTAACTCTTAACTCTTAACTCTTAACTCTTAACTCTTAACTCAGCTAGTATTCCCTGGTGCGCTCCACTGTTTATTTGATCGGCGCGGGCCCCGGCGCTCCCGATCTGATCACCCTGCGCGGCTTCCGCTGCCTGCAGACGGCCGACGTCGTGATCTTCGATCACATGGTCCATCCGCGCCTGCTCGACGCCGCGCCGGCCGCGGCCGAGCGGATCGACGTGGGGAGCGCCGCGCCGCAACCGACCGACCAGGAAGCGATCTGTTACTTGCTGGCGGAGAAGGCGCGCGAAGGCAAGACGGTGGCGCGGCTCAAGTGGGGCGATCCGTTCCTGTTCGATCACGGCGGCGAAGAAGCGCTGTTCCTTCACGAACAGGGCATTCGCTTTGAAGTCATTCCGGGCGTGCCCGCCGCGATCGGCGCGACCGCGTATGCCGGCATACCCATCACCTATCCCGGCGGCGGCGACACGGTCACGTTCATTCGCGGCCACGAAGACGAGGGCCGCGAGAAGGCCAAGGTCGACTGGGACAGCCTCGCCCGGCTCGAGGGCACCATCGTGTGTTACGCCGGGCCCAAGCAGCTGCCGAAGATGCTCGACGCGCTGATGTCGCACGGCCGCGCGGCGGAGGAATCAGCGGCGGTGATCGTCAACGGCACGCTGTCGTCGCAGCGCACCATCACCGGCACGCTCGCCGAGCTGGCGCAGACGTTCAAGGACCAGCCGGTCAGCGGGGCGGCGCTGCTGATCGTCGGCAAGGTGGTCAACTTCCGCGAGCACCTGCGCTGGTTCGACTCGCGCCCGCTCTACGGGCGTTGCGCGCTGGTGATGCATTCGAAGGAACAGCCCGACGACCTGGCGGAGCTGCTCGAGGCGCAAGGCGCCGAGGTCATCGTCGATACCGACACCAAGCTCGACATCTATCGCCAGCTGCTCGATCGCAAGATCGATGCGGTGACGTTCACCAGCGCATCAGCGGTGCTGAGCTTCGCGGCGAATTACGGTGTCGAGCAGGCGTCGGATCTGCTCGCGCACACGCTGGTGGCGACGCTCGGACCCGCCGCCGCGGATGCCGCGGGCCGCGCCGGCATCACGCCGGCCATTCAGTTGCAGTCTGGATCACAGGCGTCGCTCGCCGACGCGATCGTGGCGCACTTCAGAGGTAACTGAGGGCTTGGGGCTTGGCCCCTTGGCACCCTTGGCACTGTACGCACCGTACGCACCCTGGCTCTATCGCCATGGCATCAGGTTTTCGATCCAGGTGATTCGCGTGAGGTCGTTGTAGATCACCGTGACCATCAGCGTCATCAGCAGCAGGAAGCCGACGAACAGCATCTTTTCCTTCATCTGAAGGCTGAAGTCGCGCCGCGAAATCGTCTCGACGGCCATGATGAAAATGTGGCCGCCGTCGAGCACCGGAATCGGCAGCAGGTTGAGCAGGCCGAGGTTGAGGCTGATGCCCGCCATCAGGCCGAGCAGCGCAATCCAGCCATTCTGGGCCGACTCGCCGGACAGTTGCGCGATGCCGACGGGCCCCATTAACTGTTTGGGTGACGCCTCGCCGGTGACCAGGTCCCGGAGCGTGGCGAGGATCTGGCCGGCCATGTCGACGTTGCGCTGGATGCTCAAGCCAACTGCTTCGAGCGGTGTCGGCGTGAACGGGCGCGTCGCCTCGGTCATGTAGATCCCGATGCGCATGGCGTCGCCTTGCTTCACCGGCGTGACCGCGATGGTCTGATCGACGCCGTCGCGCCGCACCGTCATCTGTACCGGCTCGCCGGGGTGCTTCGAAATCGCCTCGACGACCTGGGATCGAAACACCATGCGCTGGCCGTCGACCGCGCGGATCTCGTCGCCGGCCTTGAGGCCCGCCTTCTCCGCCGGCTCGCCCGCGATCACCGACGCCACGCTCGGGTAGACGTCGGGCAACACGCCAATCGTGCCCAGCTCGAACTTGGCGTTGCTTCTCGTCCGAAGCTCCGTCAGAGCGGGACGGATCTTGAAGCGCTCTTCCCTGCCCGCGCGCAGCACGACGACTTCGACCTCGCGCTCGGGCCGCGCCGCCACCGCCATGTCGAGGTGTTCCCACGTCTTGATGCCGGCCGTGCCGAGCTCGAGGATCTGATCGCCAGGCTGAATGCCGGCACGTTCTGCGGGCGAACCCGGCAGCACGGCGCCGACGACCGCAGGGCGATCGAGATAGGCGAGCACGTCCGCGCCCTGCATCAGCACGACGGCGAGCAGAACGACCGCGAGCACCAGGTTCATCACCGGGCCGGCGAGCAGGATCTGGAACCGCTGCCACTTGCTCTTCGCCAGGAACTCGTCGTCGTTGCCGGTGTGCGGGTCGTCCGGATTTTCGCCCGCCATCTTCACGTAGCCGCCGAGCGGGATGATGCTGATGCAGTACTCGGTGTCGCCGCGCTGGACCTTGAGGATCTTCGGGCCGAAGCCGAGCGAGAACGTGATCACGCGGACGCCGTGCCAGCGAGCGAGAAGAAAATGGCCGAGCTCGTGGATGAACACGAGCACGCCGAGCACAAAGAGAAAGGCAAACAGCGTCGTCACAAAAAACCTCGTGGGGATAAACCTTTGGTGGGGACAAACCCACTCGTGGGGACAAACCTTTAGGTTTGTCCTTTGACATTTGATTCTAACTCCCGGGCGAGCTCCAAGGCATGCGAGCGGGCCCAGGCGTCGACCCGCCGAACCTCGGCCAATGAAGCGGCCGGCTCAGGCGTGTGGGCAGCCATGGTTTGGGCAATGACGTCGGGAATGCCGGTAAAGCCCAGCCGTCCTTCTAAGAAAGACGTGACGGCGACTTCGTTGGCCGCGTTCAAGACGATGGGCAGGCTGCGCTGCACCCGGGGTCCCCGCGACGCGTTTTCTGCGTCGTGGGGTGGGGGTTCGAGCGCGCGGTAGGCCAGCTTCAGGCAGGGGAAATCGTCCCAGGCGGGCTCATGGAATTCGAGCGGACCGACCCGGGTGAGATCGAGAAACGGCACCGGCGCGTCCCAGCGATCGGGATACGCAAACGCGTACTGGATCGGCAGGCGCATGTCGGTGATGCCGAGCTGCGCGACGATCGATCCGTCCTTCAACTCGACCATCGAATGCACGATCGACTGCGGGTGGACCAGCACGTCGATCTGAGCGGCGGCGACGCCGAACAGCCAGTGCGCCTCGATCACCTCCAGGCCTTTGTTCATCAGCGTCGCCGAATCGATCGTAATCTTCGGCCCCATCTGCCACGTCGGATGCTTCAGGGCGTCTGCGGCCGTCACTTCTCCCAGCGCCGCCAGCGACCGGCCGCGGAACGGGCCGCCCGATGCGGTCAGGATCAGCCTGCGGATCTCGCTCGACGAGCGGCCGTGCAGGCACTGGTGAATGGCGTTGTGCTCGCTGTCGACCGGCAGGATCGTGACGCCCTTGCGCTTCGCCGCATCCATGACGAGGCCGCCGGCCATGACGAGCACTTCTTTGTTCGCAAGCGCGATGGTCTTGCCGGCTTCGATGGCGGCAAGCACGGCGTCGAGCGCGGCCGTGCCGGACGAAGCGCACAGCACCAGGTCGACGTCGGGATGGGTCGCGATCTGGATGAGGCCGTCATTGCCGGCTCCGCAAACTTCGGCCGGCGAGCCGCCGAGCGCGGCGACCAGCTTGTCCATCGCCTCGCCGTTGCCCATGGCCACCGCGCGCGGACGGAACTCGAGGACCTGCTTCGCCATCACGGCGACGTTGGTCGCCGCCGCCAGCGCCACGACTTCGACACGATCGGCGTGCGTGCGCGCCACCTCGAGCGCGCTAGTGCCGATGGAGCCGGTCGAGCCGAGTATGGCTATGCGCGTCACACGGTGCGCAGGAAAAAGTAGAACACCGGAGCGGCAAACAGCAACGCATCAATGCGATCGAGGACGCCGCCGTGGCCGGGAATCAACGCGCCGCTGTCTTTCATATCGGCCGCGCGCTTGAGCATGGATTCGAACAGGTCGCCGATGATGCCGGCCATGACAATGCCGAGGCCGAGCGCCGCCAGCCAGACCGGCGGGTAATTGGGCAGCCAGTAATAGCCCGCGACGGCGAGGAAGATCGGCGCGACCACGAAGCCGCCGAGCGCGCCTTCGCGCGTCTTCTTCGGGCTGCGAAGCGGCGCCAGCGGCGTTCGCCCGATTGTGCGACCGACATAGAACTGTGCCGAGTCGCTGACCACGACCGTCGCGATCAGCAGCAGCACGGCCTCGCGTCCGCCAATGGCATGAATGCCGACCAGCGAGCCGAGCGGCAGGCCGATGTAAACCGGCGCCAGTATCGCGGCCGCGGTGTCAGCGAGCAGCGGCGGGCCGGTGCGAGCCGAAGTCAATACGTTGTTGGCGATCAGCGCCAGCGATACCGCCAGCACGAAAACGATGTCGACCCACTGGAAGGGTACCATCGCGCACGCCAGCAGTGTGGCGACGAGCGTCGTCCAGTACGGGATCTTTGCGCCGATTGCGGCGACGATGCGCTCGTACTCGATGAAGGCGAGGGCGGCGACGACGAGCGCGACGCCGAGCAGCGCGATCGAATTGAGGAACCAGATCAGCGCAAGGGCGACGGCGCCGAGCGCTAGGCCGCTTAGTAAGCGTGTCATGGGCTATCGAGGGCTTGAGGGCTTAAGGGCTCGAGGGCTTGGGGCTTGCGCGCGTTTTGCCTTCTGCCTTCTGCCTTCTGCCTTCATTTCACCCCCGCGGCGACTGGCGCGGCGATGCCGCCGAAACGGCGGTCGCGCTTCTGGTAGGCGAGCACGCCTTCGAGCAGGTGGCGGCACCGGAAGTCGGGCCACAGGGTGTCGGTCACCCAAATCTCGGCGTAGGCGATCTGCCAGAGCAGGAAGTTGCTGACGCGCATTTCGCCGCTGGTACGGATCAGCAGATCGGGATCGGGCTGGCCGGCGGTGTAGAGAAAACTCGCAAAGGCCTGCTCGTCGAGGTCTTGCGGGGCCAGGCCCGAGGCCATGGCGCGGCGCGCGGCGTCGACGATCTCGCTCCGGCCGCCGTAGTTGAGCGCGATGTTGAACAGCATGCCGCTATTCGTTGCGGTCTTGCGCTCGGCATCGCGCAGCTCTTCGAGCACGTCCGGCGAGAGCGCCTCGGTGCGGCCGATCACGTGGAAGCGAATGTTGTTTCGCAGCAGCGTCGACAGCTCCGAGCGCAGGTAGCGCTTGAGCAGCATCATCAACGTGCCGACCTCGGCCGGCGGACGCTTCCAGTTCTCGACCGAGAACGCATACAGCGTCAGCACTTCGAGTCCCAGCCGGGCGGACGCCTCGACCACGTCGCGCACCGCGTCGATGCCGGCGCGGTGGCCTTCGACCCGCGGCAGGTGGCGCTGCCCGGCCCACCGGCCGTTGCCGTCCATGATGATGGCGACGTGACGCGGCAGGCGATCCTGGGTCACCTGTCGGGCCAGCGCCTCTTCAGGGCCGCCCGCGGGAATCCACTCCAGCAATTGATCGAGGCTCATGGAGTCGGTCGTTCGATGTTACTCGTCTAGAAGGCAGAAGGCAAAAGGCAGAAGGCAGAAGGCAAAAGGCAGAAGGCAGAAGGCAGAAGGCAGAAGGCAGAAACAAAAAGACCGGCCCGGAGACGTCTCCAAGCCGGTCATTTCCCTGTTAACTGTTAACTCTTAACTCTTAACTCTTAACTCTTCTACTGTCCAGTAGGCCAGGCCGGAACACCCGACTTCGGCACCGCGCCCAGGCCCTTGAAGGTGAACTTCTGCAGGCGCCGGCCCGTGTAGGTTTCGGTCGTGTAGATGTTGCCCTTCGAGTCGACGGCGATGCTGTGCACGCCCAGGAACATGCCGGGCTGCCGGCCGCCGTAGCCGAAGTTGTAGAGCTCTTCCATCGACTGGCGGTCGAATACGCGCACGTGCTCGTTGACGCCGTCGGCCATGTAGAGAAAGCGCTGCTGCGGATCCTTCGAGAAGGCGACGTCCCAGACCGACCCGTCGGCGCGCGTGTCCTTGGCCACCCACACTTCCTTCACAAACTTGCCTTCGCTGGTGAAGATCTGGAGGCGGTCGTTCGGACGGTCGCACACGTAGACCAGACCGTCGTTCGCCCTCTCCGCGCAGTGCACGGGCGTGCGGAACTGCTTCGCGATCGGCGCGGCCGGGTCGTAGGGTCCGAGGTTGTCGTCGGTCGGCGGATTGCCGTAGGCGCCCCAGAACCGCTTGATCTTGCCGTTGTCGAGGTCGATCACGGCCACGCGGTGATTGAAGTAGCCGTCGGCCACATAGCCTTCGTTCGCCTTCGGATCGATGAAGATTTTTGCGACGCGGCCGAAGTTGTTCATGTCCATGCTGTTGGCCACGAAGCTCGGCTTGGCGCCCGGCGCGCCGCCTTCCTTGAGTCGCGCGTTCTTCTTGCCATATTGCGCCACGAACTTGCCGTCGCGCGTGAACTTCAGGATGTGGGCGTCAGGGCCGCCGTTGCCGCCGATCCACACGAAGCCCTTGTGATCGACGACGATGCCGTGGTTGCTCTCCGGCCAGTCGTACGAGTTGTCCTTCGGCTGACCGCCCCAGCTGCCGACGAGATTGCCGGCCGCATCGAACTCGAGCACCGGCGGCGCCGCCGAGCAGCATTCGCCAACCCGGGGGGCGCCTTCCTTGCGGACGGCGAGCTCGGTGGGGGGCAGTTGCCCGGGATCGTTGCCGCGGTGAATGATCCACACGTGATCGTCGGCGGAGATGCCGACGCCGATGGTCATGCCCAGAAGCCAGTTGCTGGGCATCGCCTTGGGCCAGAACGGATCGGTCTCGAACCTCGGCGCCTGCGTGGTCTGAGCCGAGACGTTGTCGATGACCATCTGACCGACGCCCATTGCCAGCAGGATGGCGACAAACGCCGCACTTACGTAAAGCTTGCGATTCTTCGTTACCCGTTCCATCGTGGCTCCCCTCTCAACAAGTGCCTTTGAGCGGGCGCCAGTATACTTGGGACCGTCCAGCATGTCGAGCACGCGAATCACCAGCATACTGTTGATCCGATTGGGCGTGGTGACGGCCCTGCTCGTCGCCTTGGCGCCGCGCCTCGCGGCCCACGAAGTCCCGAACGAGGTCACCGTTTTCGGGTTCGTACGGCCCCAGGCTCAGACCCTCACGCTGCTGCTGCGCGTGCCGCTCAAGTCCCTCAGGGACATCGACATACCAACCTACAGCAACGGGTTTCTCGATTTCTCCCGGGTCGACCAGGCCCTGAAGGACGCCACGACTCTCTGGCTCCGCGACTACATCGAGCTGTACGAAGACGGCCGCCGCCTGGCCGCCCCCGTGACGACCGCGACGCGAGTCTCGCTGCCGTCCGATCGCTCCTTCGACTCGTTCGACACCGCGCTTGCCAACCTCATCAGCGGACCGCGCCTCGGGCAGGAAACGCAAATCTACTGGGAACAGGGCATGCTCGACGTCGCGCTCGAGTACGCCACCTTGTCCGACCAGTCGGACTTCGCCATTCGTCCGGGCCTGACGCGGCTCGGCCTGCGGGTGAACGTCATATTGCGCTTCTTGCAGCCAGGCAAGTCCGAACGCGTCTTCGACGTCCACGCCGACACCGGCATCGTCCATCTGGATCCACGCTGGCACCAGGCGTTCTACCTGTTTGCGAAGGAAGGTTTCTTTCACATTCTCGACGGGATCGATCACCTGCTGTTCCTGTTGTGCCTGGTGATCCCGTTCCGCCGCTTTCGCCCGCTCGTGGTCGTGATCACGGCATTCACCGTGGCGCATTCGGTGACACTCATCGCCTCCGCCTACGGGATGGCGCCAAACAGCCTGTGGTTCCCGCCGCTGATCGAAACGCTGATCGCGATCTCGATCCTCTACATGGCCTTCGAGAACATCATCGGCGCCAGGCTGGAGCGCCGCTGGGTCATGACCTTCGGCTTCGGGTTGATCCACGGCTTCGGGTTCTCGTTCCTGCTGCGCGAGCGGCTGCAGTTTGCGGGAGAGCATCTCGTCACGTCGCTGCTGGCCTTTAACGTGGGAGTCGAGATCGGCCAGCTGCTCGTGCTCGTGATCACGATTCCACTGCTCACGCTGATCTTCCGGTTTGTCGTGGCGGAGCGGATCGGCACCATCCTGATGTCGGCGCTGGTCGCGCACACGGCGTGGCACTGGGCAACCGAGCGCGGCGCTCGGTTGCTGCAATATCGCTGGACCGGGATCGAAATGTCGGATGTCGCCGCCTTCTTGCGACTCGCGATGGTGATCGTCGCCGCGGGATTTCTGATGTGGCTGATGTCGCTCTGGATAGGCGGTTCCTCTTGGATAGGTGGTTCCTCACGGAGGTTCCGTACGGAGGTTCCTCCCGATGGTTCCGACGGCGGTTCTGCGAACCCTCGTAAAGAACCTTCGTAAGGGAACCCTCGTCCGGAACGCTCGTGAGGAACTAGTAAGTGACCCTCCACAGCATCAAGCCGTGTGCGGGTGCCGTCTGTCCCGTACGCGCGCGATCCCCTGAACTGATGATTACCGCCATCTGCTCGGGCGGAATGTTGCCGCGGCCGATATCCACCAGCGTCCCGACGATGGTGCGGACCATGTGCCGGAGGAATCCGTTGCCGGTGATCTCGAATCGCAGCAGCCGCGCGGCCGATCGGTCGGCGCGGCTCTCGAGATCTGGCAGTGCGACCGGCTGATCGGAATTGATGTCGACTTCCACAAGCTCCGCGGCGAGCATCCGTCTGACGGTGGTCTTCACGTCGCTGCCGCTGCCCTGGAATGCGGAGAAATCGTGCTGCCCGACGAGTGACGCGGTGGCCGCGACCATGCGATCCAGATCGAGCGCCTGCGGCACGTGCCACACGACGTGGCGGATAAACGGGTTGGGCGCCGGCCCGTTCCAGATCGCATAGCGATACGTCTTGGTCTTGGCGTGGACCCGCGCGTCGAAGCCGTCGAACGTCTCGTCGATGGCGCGGATGCGGATGTCGCCCGCCTTCAGCCGCGCGTTGAGCGCGCGCAGCAGCTCGTCTAACGGGATTGGGTGATCGATCGTGACGCTCGCCACTTGCGCCGCCGCGTGCACGCCGGAATCGGTGCGGCCGGCCGCGACAATGGCGTGGTGCGCGCCGAGGATCACCGCAAGCTCGTCTTCGATCGCCGCTTGAATGCTGTGCGCGTTGGCCTGCCGCTGCCATCCCGCGTAGGCGGCACCGTCGTACGCGATCGTGAGTTTCAACGTGCGCGGTGGCATTGGCGGACAGGCTAACTGAATAGTGCCGCCGGTGCCAGAGCCCTCGCGCTAACGGCCGCCTGAGCGTTGGCTGGTGCGGTCGTAGATCCGCTTCTGCGTCATGGCCCGCGCCAGTCGGGAGCTCTCGACTTTCACCGTAACGTGGAGTCGGTCCTGCCCCGGAAAGATTGAAAGCGTCTCAGTGGCTTTGAGGCCGTCAGTAAACGCAATCTCTTTGTTGAGGCGGTCACCCGACCATTTGGTCCTTGTCTCGACCGTTTGGCCGGCCAATTGGTGCTTTTCCTTCTTGCCGTCGACCGCGAATGCCTGCGAGAGCCCGGTGCTGTCGGTAAACGTCACGGTCGCGGCCGATTGAATGATCGTAATCCGCGTTGGCGCCCGCATCGCCTCGATCATCGACGCTCGCATCTGTTTCATGCGCTCCCGATCCATGCCCACCGCAGGACCGCCGCTCACGCCGCCGCGGCCGGCGCCGCCGCGACCCATGCCACCGCCACCTCCCGGCATTCCACCCCCACCCCCTGGTCTCCCGCCGCCGCCTCCAGGCGGCTGCCGGCGGCCCGCGCCCTTCTCGGCCGCGTTCTCCAATCCCTCGCTCAACTCGCTGTTAAGAGACCATTCACCAGTGAGATCAGGCCCCACGCCAGTCTGTGCCTGTACTGCGCTGCCCGGCAAACCGGTCAGAATGACGGCCGTCGCAACGATCGCCAGCGGCCAGGGCAGGGTGCGGACGCGCTTGAATCTCATGTGGCGGCTCTCGTTCTGTGACGCTTCAGTGTTCGTTTCGATCATGGATGGGTGAGCGCGACCGTGACGGTCACCAGCTCGGTAAGTGTGCCGCCGTCGAAGACCTTGACGCAGTAGTCGCCTGCGTCGACCGCTGTCGAGAGCTGGGCGGCAGGCCCTGCGGGCGTAATCACCGACTGTGACAGCAGACACCCGCCGCCGTCGCTGCGAGGAATGCCGACGCCCAATCCGAGAGCGACCGTGGACGGAGGGCCGGCGGCTGTCAGAGTGACGCTGACAACGCCCGCGCGAGAGGCCGTGAAGAGCCGGGCCGCCCCGCCTAGTGGCGCGAATGACGTCGAGTAGGTTATCGAGACCGGCGAGGTCGCGATGGCGGTTGCGGAGGTCGGCGCCTCTACGCCTGTGCATCCGGCGCTCGCTGTCGCAGCGAATAAGAGCAACTCGAGAATGGAGCGACCGATCACGCGTCTCATGGAAACACGATGCGGATGGCGAACGACACGGGTTCGGTCAGGCTTCCAACATCGGCGATCCGCGCGCAGTAGATGCCTGGTTGCAGGTCGCCGGTGATCTGCGCGGTGAGCATGGCGCCCGTCGTGACCGATGACGTCATCGCGCAGTCTGCTCCGCTCGGTATCCCCAGGCCGAGCCCGACGGTTGCCGGCACCGCCGGACCGTTCGCACCACGGGCGAGACTCGCGAGCGTGAGCGTTGCGGTGCCTGCTTGCGATGCGGTGAACGAATAGAATCGGGAGCCTCCGACCGAGAGGGTGCCCGAGAACACCACGACCCGAGCCGTCACGACCTCCGTCGTCGTTGGACTCGTCGGCGTTTCGGCCGTGCCGCAGTTCACGCCGAGGCCGATCGTTGCAATGAGAGAGAAATGCGCGACTCGTCTCATGGGTATGCGACGGTGACGTTGACGCTCGCCGGGGCGAACAGGTTTCCGATGTCGTGAACGCGGGCGCAATAGACCCCGGGGTTGAGCGTTTGGGTGACGTGGACTGCGCTGCCCGCGGCGGTCGTTACGCTAGCGGACGTCACGCAGTCTTCCGCGCTCGGAGTCCCCAAGCCAACCCCCAACATGACGGTGGCCGGCACGAATTGTCCCTGGACGGTGTTGAGTGTGACGTTGACGGTGCCGTATACGGTCACGGTGAATGAATAGAACGTGTAACCTCCGACAGGCACCGTCGCATTGAAGGTGTCCGTGACGGTCGGCGCGGCAGCCGCCGCGGTGGTGGTCGTGGCGGTCGTCGTCGGCGAGGTCGGAGAAGTGAGTTCCGGCTCGCTGCACGCCGCCAAGGTCACCGTCAGTCCGCAGGCAATGAGGTGGACTATTCTCATTTCGTAAACTCGCAGGGACACATCTTGGGTTGTCCTTCCTAGAACCTAATCGACAAGAAGGCGGAGGGCGTGAGTTTTAGGAGGCCGATGTTGTTCTCGACAACCTCGCCCTCGACGCTCGTGAATTCCTTGTACCAAACGTTGCTGCGGTTATAGGCATTGAAGGCGCTGACGCCGATTGTTGCGCTGCGGCCGCCGTCGCCGAAGCGCCAGGAGTAGTTCGCCGCCAGGTCGAGTCGGTGGTACGCGGGCAACCGAACACCGTTCTTCGCACCAACGACGACCCGGTCGATCGTGATCTCGCCCAGCGGCCCCTGGCGGGTCACCGCCTCAGTTCCGATCGGCTCAGTGTACGGTCGTCCAGTGGAGAAGATCCACGTCCCGGAGAAGGTCCATCGGTTCAGTTGAAACGTGTCGACGAGCTTGAGCTCGTGCGTCCGATCGTGATCGGCGACGAAGGCGCCCGACAGGTCGGGGAAGTCGTAGGTGACGCGGCTCAGGGTGTAGCTGACCCAACCGGTGTGCCGTCCCACTTTGCGCTGCGCCAGCGCCTCGAGTCCCCTGACCCTTCCTTCCCCGTGATAGAAGAACTGCGACAGGTCCACGCCTTCGGTGGAACCCAGGACGCGGGGCGCGAGTTGTGACAGATCGGAGAGGTCGCGTGCGAAGAGCTCAGCGTCCACGAGCAGCCGGCTGGTCTCGTACGTGGCGCCCGCCGCCATGTTGGTGGACGAGGCGACCGGGACCGTCGAGTCGTCCGACAATGCCCAGAACTCACGATTGCCCTGAAGCACGTCTTCGCGGGCGAGCCGGCTGACAAACTGGTTGTAGCGGCCCCACGCCCCTTTGAAGCGAAGGGTATCGGTGGCGAGAAACGTGGCACTCAGTCGCGGTTCGATGTAGCGCTCATCGGTTCCCGAGAACTGGCTGAGTCGCACGCCCGGCGTCGCAAAAAAACGCCGGCCAAACATCAACCGGTGCTGGGCGTACAGTGAGGTGACATCACCGCTGGTCGTGCGATTGAGCTGGCTGGTTAACGCGTTTGCGGTGGACGCATCGGAACCGGGGGCGCCAACCTGGCTGTTTTCCAGGGTGTAGCCGACGCGACTACGCGTGCGTTGCACGCCTAAGGTGAGTTCCTGGGCCGTGCTGAACGTGATCGGCATGTCGACCTTGATCGTCGTATCGTCGACGACGTTGAGCTCGCCTGAATTACCTTGCCGGCCACCGAGGCTCGATGCTCGCTGCGACAAGGAGTCGAAATCGGACCGGCCAAAGGTCGCGGTGGTTCTGACGCGGGATCCCCATTCGCGATTCCACCGCCCGCTGACGCCTGTGTTACGGAAATCACGGATGTCGGTGATGTTAAGGTTACCGCCGCCGCCCAACGTAATGCCTCGTGCGGCCAGCCGCTCGAGAACTAATGCAGGCAATTGCAGATCTCTCGAGTTGTCGAGGTCGTCGTTTCCCACGTACGCAGTAAGAGTCAACTAATCGCGGCTCGACGGACGAAATTCGAAGCGGCCATTCATGTCGTCGAAATTCGATCGCGGCTGCGAGTTGAAGGTCGCCGCAAACCGGCCGCAAACCGGCCGCCCGGCGGTCCGCCGCCAGGCGCTCCGCCGGCCGGCGAACGTTGCGTATTGACAAGGCCGAGAATGCGGTCGTACAGCGGGCTCTGAAACGACCGCGATGAGCGAAGAGAAGTGACGCGGCCGACCCGAGCGGGACTTCGAGCACGCCGTCGGCGCTCAATAGACTTGCACCGACGGTGCCGCGCACTTTGCCGGGCCGCGCGTTGCCACGAATTTCCGTCAAGCTGGACAGGCGCCCGCCATAACGAGCTTCATAGCCGCCTTTGCTCAGTTCCACCGTGTCGATTGCGTCCATATTGAACGCGCTGAAGTATCCGAACAGATGGTCAACGCTGTAGACGGTGAAGCCGTCGTAGTCGACGAGGTTCTGATCGGGCGTCCCGCCTCTCACGAAGAGACCGGAGGACGTCTCGTTGCTGCTGACGCCTGGTAGCAACTGCAGCGCGCGGAAGATGTCGCGTGTGCCGAGACTCGGCAGCGCCGTGACTTGCTCCGGGGCCAGCCTGACCTTCCCGGCTTCCGTGGACGTGCTCATCATGGGCAACGTCGCAGTCACGGTGACTTCGGACGATACCGTCGGCGTGCCGTCAGCGGCATAGGTGACGAGGTCGGTCGTGCCACCACTGGAGGGTGATGCACCGGCGCGCGACGTCTCGGCCGGCGCGACCACGGCAGGTCGCGGCGGCGGCTCCGGCTGTGGGTTAGAGAGGGTCCCTGCGAGACTGACGTCAATCTGTTCAACCCAACGCGTCACGAGGCTGTACGCGCGACCGAGAACCCGGGCACCCAGGGAGACATCGACCGCAACACGGATGCCGGGCTTCACGTCAACAAAGGCGTATCGTCCGGCCTCGTCGGTCGTCGCTTTCAAATTGAGATCCGTAATCGCGACCGTCACTCCGGCAGCAGGACTGCCATCGGCCCAGCGTACGGTGCCTTCGACCCGGACCTGTGCGCTGGCCTCGCCGCACCAGACCAAGGAAAGTACTAAGGTCAGCAGCAGCACGTGTCGCCGGCGACGACAAGCGTGAAGGACAGACGTCACCTGCGGAGGTCTGGAAGTGTGCGCAACAGGAGACAAAAGGGATGCTCGTGACATGGGTGCCACCGGCTCATGCAAGCATGCAGCCTCTGAGCGGTGAGCAACGTTAAGAGCAAGTTAAGAAATTGTTAAGCAGCCATTACATTCGCCACACGACTGCGAACTCATCGTCGTTCGACATGAAATGGCTACTTCGTCGGCGGCGTTGGCGATCTCAGCGTTTAGCTCGTGTCGAGGGGAAGGTGCGTTCGCTTACCGTGAGTTACCGAAGGCGCGATCCGGGCTTTACGACGGGAATGCCCTGCTTGCAGAGAGGGCACTCCTCCGCCTGGTAGCTCGGCACCGCCATCGAGAGCAGCGCGTGGAACGGCACCCCGAGGTCCTGCTTGCCGCCGCTGCGATCGACGATCCCGCAGGCGCCGACGACAACCGCGCCGGCCGCGCGCGCGACGTCCATGGTTTCGCGCGTCGAGCCGCCGGTCGTGACGACGTCTTCGACAACGAGCACTTTTTCGCCCGGGTCGAGCGCGAAGCCGCGCCGCAATGTCAGCGTGCCGTCCTGCCGCTCGGCGAAAATCGCGCGCACGCGGAGCGCGCGGCCGACCTCCTGGCCGATCACGATGCCGCCGAGCGCGGGTGACAGCACGGTCGCGGCGCCGAGCGATCGGACCCTGACACCCAGGGCGGCGCCGAGCACTTCCGCATCACGCGGATGCTGAAGGACGAGCGCGCATTGCAAGTAGCTGGGGCTGTGCAATCCTGATGAGAGGCGGAAATGGCCGTCGAGCAGGGCGCCGGAGCGGCGAAACAGGGCTAAAAGGTCGGCTTCGGTCATCGGACGGTAGTATAAGCGCCGCCAACCGAACCCTTGGCGGCCCTGCCACGTCTATGATGAAGGCTGAACTTCCCGGCTTGCGGCACCGCTTTTGCTGTTGCCCCGGTGCTGGCCAGCAATATCCCTTGATTGGAGTAATAGGTGATGCGTTTTGACAAGCGATTTTGCGCCCGGATGGCCGTGGCGACCGGCCTGATGGCGTCGGTGGTGTCCGTTTTCGGGCTGTCGGCTGTTCACGCCCAGACAACGGCGGCAACAGCCCCGGGTGCCCAGGCGCCCGTGCGGCGCATGAGCATCGATGATGCGGTGGCGACCGCCCTGGAACAGAATCTCGACCTGCAGGTGCAGCGCATCAATCCGCAACTGCGCGACCTCGATACCAGTGTGTTCCAGGCTAGCTACACGCCGAACTTCGTGTCGACGCTCAGCACATCCGACTCGAGGCAGCCGTCGACGAGCGTCCTCTCGGGCGCGGCCACCGGCATCACCCTGGGCCAGTCGCTGGCCAACGCCGGCGTGAGCTCACTGACGTCCTGGTACGGTGGCAGCTACGACGTGCGGTGGAACAACAACCGCAACACGACCAACAACCAGTTCTCGACGTTTAATCCGCAGTTGACCTCGTCGGTGAGCGCCTCGTACGTCCAGCCGCTGTTGCGCAACTTCAGGATCGACGGCACCCGCCAGCAGCTGCTGGTGAGCCAGAAGAACAAGGAGATTTCGGACGTTCAGCTGCTGCAATCGATCGCCGTCACGGTGCGCAACGTCAAGAACGCGTACTACGACCTGATGTATGCGATCGGCAATCTCGGCGTGCAGCGGCAGTCGCTCGACTTGGCGCGGCAGTCGCTCAAGGACAATCGCGCCCGCGTCGAGATCGGCACCATGGCGCCGCTCGACATCGTGCAGGCGGAAGCCGAAGTGGCGACCCGCGAAGAATCGGTGATTCTCGCGGAAGCGGCGATCGAGCGCGCGCAAGACACCGTCCGCACGCTCGTCTACAACCCCGCGCAGCCGGACTTCTGGAGCGCGCGCCTCGAGCCCACGGAAACGGTGACGTTCGTGCCGACCACGGTCGATGTCGACGCGGCGGTGAGAAACGCGCTCAGCCAGCGCACCGACATCACCGCGGCGCGCAAGTCGCTCGAGGCCAACGACGTCAACATCCGCTACTTCCAGAACCAATCGCTGCCTGACGTGACCGCGCAGGTCAATTACAACGCGCGCGCCACCGGCGGTCTGCAGGTCACGCGAGGCCGCGACCCGGCCACGGGCTTTCCCAACGACCAGATCCTGTCGAGTGTTGGGAGGAGCTTCTTCAGCACGCTCGGCAACACGTTTGCGGGCGACTTTCCGGGCTGGTCGCTGCAGGTGGATATCGCCTACCCGCTTGGACGGTCGAGCACCGAGGCGCAGCTCACCCGCGCGCGGCTGCAGAACACCCAGGCCGAAAAGCAGCTGGCGGTCACCGAGCTGCAGGTCGCGTCGCAGGTGCGCGAGTTCGCGCGCCAGGTGCAGACCAACGCCAAGCGCGTCGACGCGACCCGGTCGTCGCGGGTGCTGGCCGAGCGCCGGCTCGAAGCGGAAGAGAAGAAATACCAGGCAGGCATGACGAGCAGCTTCTTCGTGCTGCAGGCGCAGCGCGACCTGAACCTCGCGCGCAACAGCGAGCTGCTCGCGCTCGTCGAGTACGCGAAGTCGGTCGTCAACTACTCCGCCGTGCAACAGGCGCCGCTCTTCTAGGAAGGTTCAGAAGGGTTCAGAAAGGTTCCGAAGGGTTCAGAGGGGTTCGAACCTTTCAGAACCTTTCAGAACCTTTCAGAACCTTTCAGAACCTTTCAGAACCTTTCAGAACCTTTCAGAACCTTTCAGAACCACTCAGAACCCTTCAGAACCGAACTAAACTGTCGTCCGTGCCCGTCACGGCCACAGTCATCGCCTTCAACGAATCCGCCAACCTGCGGGCCGCGCTCGAATCGGTGTCGTGGGCCGACGAGATCGTCGTGGTCGATAGCGAAAGCACGGACGATACCGCCGCGATCGCGCGCGGGTTTACCGACAAGGTGATGGTGCGGCCGTGGCCCGGCTACATCGCGCAAAAAAACTTCGCGGCCGAACACGCCGCGCACGACTGGATCCTCTCGCTTGACGCCGACGAGCGCATCTCGCCGGCGCTGGCAGAGGAGATCCGCGAGGTCGTGCGGCAGCCCGGGGCCCCCGCCACGCGGACTTTGCGTGGTGGGGTGGAGCCGCCGTCCGCGGCGGGCTATCGCATGCCGCGCGTCACGTTTCATCTCGGCCGGTGGATCCGCTCGACCGACTGGTATCCGGATTACCAGCTCCGCCTCTACGATCGGCGGCGGGCGCGGTGGGCCGGGCGCTACGTCCACGAATCGGTGAAGGCCGATGGCCCGGTCGTGGATCTGAAAGGCGAGATCCTCCACTACGCGTATCGCGACCTCGCGCACCACTTCCAGACCATGGACCGCTACACGACCTTGGCGGCGCGGCAGATGTTCGAGGACGGGCGTCGCGCGGGGCTGCTGGACCTGGCGGTGCATCCGCCGGCGGCATTTCTGCGCAACTATGTGCTGCGGGGCGGCTTTCGCGACGGCATCCCCGGATTGATCGTCTCGGCGATGAATGCCCGTTACGTGGGCCTGAAGTTTGCGAAACTCTGGGAGCTGTGTTCGCCCTCCACATCGACACCGCGCGCACCTGGCGCGGGGGACAACAACAAGTCCTTCTGACCGTGCTCGGCCTTCGGGCGCGGGGCCACCGGGCGGTGCTGGTCGCGCACCCCGAGGGCGAGCTCTATCGCCGCGCGTCGGAGGGCACCGACTTGCTGCCGCTCGCGCCGATCAACGAGGTCGATCTCGCCACCGCCTGGCGCTTCTCCCGCATCGTCCGCCAGTGGTCGCCGGCGATCGTGCATGCGCACGATCCGCATGCGGTCGCGATGGCGGGGCTGGCGCTGTCGTTCGCGGCGCCGACGCCGCGGCCGAAGATCGTAGCGTCGAGACGTGTTGATTTTCACCTCCAGGCGCATGCGTTCTCGCAGTGGAAGTACCGCCAGGTCGACGGCTTCATCGCGGCGTCACACGCGATCCGCGACATTCTTGTGCAAGACAAGATTCCGGCGGGCCGGATCGCCGTCGTGCACGACGGCATTGACATCGAGAAGATTGAGAACCGCCCGGTGATCGATATTCACGCGGAGTACTGGCTGCCTCACGGCGTGCCGGTGATCGTCAATGTCGGCGCGCTGGTCGGGCACAAGGGGCAGAAGCACCTGATCGATGCGATGCCGATCGTGGTGCGCGAAGTGCCGGATGCGCACCTGGTGATCTTCGGCGAAGGCGACCTGCGCGCGCCGCTCGAGCGGCAGGTCAAGCACCTCGGGCTCGAGAAGCGTGTGTTGCTGCCAGGCTTCAGGGAGGATGTGCTGTCGCTCGTGAAGTCGGCCGACCTCTTCGTGATGAGTTCGGTCACCGAAGGGCTCGGGTCGGCGGTGCTCGACGCGATGGCGATGCGGCTGGCTGTCGTCGGCACGCGCGCCGGGGGCATTCCGGAGGCGGTGGTGCCCGGCGAGACGGGCGAGCTCGTCGAGCCTGGCGATGCCAAGGCTTTGGCAGCGGCGATGGTGAAGCTGCTGAAGAACAGGGAGCTGCGCCAGGCCTACGGTGAGGCCGGCTGCGCCCGGGTGAGAGATCTGTTCGGGGTTGATCGGTTAGTCGAAGGTACTCTCGCCGCGTATCACCGTTTCAGCGAGGGCTGATTGGGGTCAGGTCAAGAAAATCACAGTTTGGGATGACTGGGGACAGGTCACACAGCCCGAATGACGTCACGAGCGCCGCAGATTCTTCCACGCCGTCGGCGCGACTCTGATTCAGTTTCTGCAACTCGGCAGACCCGTCATCTTGAATGTCGGCCTGTTTTTGATGATTTGGCAGCGGCCCGCCCTTTGAAGGTGTCGAGGCATGCCTCGACGACCTCGACTCCAACCTCCGGGCGCGATCCATCACGTAATGTCTCGCGGTAATCGCAAGTCCTCGATCTTCGAGGACGATTATGACCGCGATCGCTTTCTCGATATCGTCAGGGACGCCTGTGAGAGTTACGCAGTTCTCTGCCTGGCGTATTGCCTGATGGGAAACCACTACCATCTGGTTCTTGAGCCGCCGCGCTCCAATCTGTCATGGATGATGCGGGACGTGAACGGCGAATACGCGCAGTACTCGAATCGGCGGCATGGCCGCACCGGCCACGTCTTCGAGGGTCCATTCACGTCGATACCGGTCGAGAACGACCACTACTTACGAACGGTCGTGAAATACGTGGTCACGAATCCGATCGCCGCCGGTCTTGTGCAAGACGCCTCGGGCTGGGATTGGAGCAGCTATCGCGCAACCGCGGGACTGTCTGAACCGCCGGTATTTCTCAATCTCGATTGGATGGAAGTTATTTTCGGAAGCCACGCAGGGCCTGAATGTCAAGCCAGGTACCGCACCTTCATCGACGAACCGTTCAACATCAATGATGAAAAGCAACTCGAACTGTTGATGGGATCGCCCGCCTTTGAAATCTCCGTTCGCTCTTACGTTGGGGCCTCCATGTACAGGATGGCGCTGCCGAAGGCCTACCGTGCGCTCGCCAGGCCCACCTTGGCGAATCTGTTCAGCACTGTTGGCTGGACGAGGCCGGAACGAGATCAAATGATTCGCCGGGCGCACGTACTGCACGGTTATCAGTTGTCAGAAATTGCAACCTACCTGGGAATGCATCCCAACAGCATGAGCAAGGTCCTGAGGCGCCTCAAGGACATCAGATCTGGAACCGCGAGGGCAAAGTCAAATGGGACCTGTCCCTAATCATCCCAAACTGTGATTTTCTTGACCTGACCCCAATCATCACTCAGCGGCGAGACATCCATTCCGCAAGATCGGTGTGTCCTTTCTCCCGCGCCAGATCGATGCTGCTCTGCCCTGCTTCATTGGCCTGATGCGGGTCGGCGCCGTGCTTGATCAGTAATTCTGCCAGCGCGCGGTTGCCGTTGGTGCCCGCTTCGTGCAGCGGCACAAACCCCTGCTGCTGCGGGACGTTGGGATCGGCGCCAGCCTCGAGCACCGCGCGCACGATGTCGAGGTTCCGGCTCGCCGCCGCGGCGTGGATCGGCTGTACCTTGAACGAATTCTTCGCGACCGCGTGCACATCAGCGCCGGCCGCGATCAGCGCGCGGACCGCGGCCAGCTGCCCGAAAAAGGCGGCCAGGCCGAGCGGATAGAAGCCATCCTGCGAGTACGCCGACACCCGCGACGGGTCCTCTCTCAACAACCCCGCAATGCGATCGACCTTGCCGAGCGCGCTGGCCTCGAAGATGTCGATCGGCGCGCCCTTCTCGACCAACAGCTGGGCGACGTCAGCCTTGCCGTGATACACCGCCAGCAGAATGGCCGACACGCCGTTGGCATCCCGCGCCGAGAGCTGCGTCCGGTCGCGTTCGACGATGGCGCGCACCTCGTCGAGGCGGCCGCCCTTGATCGCATCAAACAGTTCCTGCATGTGCCTCGCCTGACCAATGGACAAACCTAAAGGTTTGTCCCCACCTGTCTCATGGGGCGGTTTGTCCCCACGGACAAACCTAAAGGTTTGTCCCCACCTGTCTCATGGCGTGATCGACTTGTCTAGTTGCACGATCGCCTCGAGCACGGTCTCGGCGACATCCACGAAAAAGCCGCGATCGATCTTGTCGGCCGTGTCCGTCGGCTTGTGATAGTCGGCGTGATCCTCCACGCCGAAGTAGACAAACGGAATCTTCGCGGCATGGAACGGTCCGTGATCGGACTGGTTGGTCCAGTCCTCCACCCCGCCAGCGACCGGCATCGGCTTGTCGTGGCCGAACAGCACCGTCACCGGCGCACGCTTCGCCACGCCATCCAGCGGCGGCCTGAGCTGCGGCCACGGGTAGGTGCCGGCAATGAAGATCTCGCGCTTGTCGTTGCGACTCACCATGTCGAGATTGACGTTGAGGGCGATGCGATCCTTCGCTACCGGCGGCGCGATCATGAACGCCTTCGCGCCCTGCAGCCCCGCCTCTTCGGCGTCGAAGGCTGCAAACACGACGGAGCGGTGCAACGGCGTCTTCTGGCAGTACTCGGCAACCGCAAGCATCACCGCGACCCCTGATGCGTTGTCGTCGGCGCCCGGAAATAACACGCCGTTGCGGATCCCGAGGTGGTCGTAATGCGCCGACACCACGAACATCGGCGCCTTCGGATCGGTGCCCAGGCACAGGCCGAGCAGATTGGCGCCTTCGCCCTCGACCCGTCCGTTGACCGACATGCGCGTGAACTTGAATGGAAACTCGTAACTGCCGGAGACGGGCTGAAGGCCAATCGCCTTGATGCGCTCCAGGATCCAGGCGCGGGCGGCGACGCCGCCAGGCGATCCGGCGGCGCGGCCCTCGAAGCGCGGATCCGCGAGGGTTTGCACCGTGGCCATCAGCCGGTCGCTGTCGATGCGAAGCGACGCCGGCCTCGACGTCACCTGCGCGCGGGATTCGCGCTGCGCATCGCTGCGGCGCGCCTCGAAGCGCCCCGCCACCTGGAACCAGATGACGGCGGTCGCCACCACGCTCAGGCCTATTACTCTCCGGGTTTTCATCACAGCTTCGCTTCCATGACCAGATCGCGTTGCGGATCGGTGCCGAACAAGAATACGTGGTCGCCGACGTCAACAAAACCACATTTCCGGTAGAACGCCTGGGCTCGGGGATTCTGATCCCACACGCCCAGCCACAGCGTGGTGGCGCCGCGAGCGGCGGCCTCGGCGCGGACCCTATCCATCAACACCTGCGCGATCCCTTGTCCGTGCCACTGGCGAAGCACGTAGAACCGCCACAGTTCGATTGCACGGGCTCCGGCCACACACTCGGGCACCTCGCCCTCACGCACTTGCGCGTAGCCGACCGCCTGGCCGTCCACCTCCACGAGCAGCGTGACGATGTGCGAATCGGCCAGTTCGGCGGCCTGCTGCGCGACGCCGTAGGCGCGCTCGAGGTGATTGGCCATGTCGCCGGCGTCATTCGTGGCGGCGAAGGTGTCGAAGAAGGTCTGCCTGGCGAGCGCCGCCAGCAACGGCGCATCGGACGCCACACCGTGACGAATCTTCATCGACCGAATCGTAACCCGATGGGAACCTTGATGGCCGTCCGGCCGTAATTGGTGTCTAACGCCCTCAAGGTCTCTAAAGGGAGAAATAGGGAGAACTGCGTCATGGGATTGTGGGAAGACGTCCGCTTTGCCGCCCGCCTGCTGGTGAAGGACAAGTGGTTCACCCTGGTGGCCGCGATCGCGCTGGCGCTCGGCATCGGCGTCAATACCACGGTGTTCACCTTCGTGAACGCGGTGCTGATCCGCGGCCTTCCCATCGAAGATCCCGATCAGGTCATGGCGCTCGATTCCCGCGATCCGGTGCGCAATCGCCAAATGGGCGTCTCGTACCTGGATTACCGCGACTGGAAGGATTCGGCTCGCACCTTCGAGTCGCTGGCCGCTTTCACCGGTAACACCGCGAACGTCAGCGACGAAGGCAAGCTGCCCGAGCGCTACAGCGGCGCGTTCGTCACGGCCAACACCTTTCACATCATGCGGCAGCGGCCCATCCTCGGCCGCGACTTCCTGCCCGAAGACGATCGCCCCGGCGCCCAGGCGGTCGTACTGCTCGGCCACGGCGTCTGGCAGAACCGCTACGGGCTCGATCCGAGCGTCGTCGGCCGAACCGTGCGGATCAACGACGTTCCGTCGGTCGTCATCGGCGTCATGCCGGAAGGGTTCAAGTTTCCACAGAACGCGGATCTCTGGCAGCCCCTCGCGGTCATCGTCGGCGTGCAGGAGCAGAAGCGCAACGCGCGCGGACTCCAGGTCTTCGGCCGCCTCGCCACCGGCGTGACGCGCGATCAGGCCCAGGCCGAATTGATCAACGTTGGCCAGAAGCTCACGGCCGACTACCCCGACACCAACAAGGACGTGCAGCCGAGAATCCAGACGTTCAATGAAAGCCAGAACGGCGGGCCGATCCGCATCGTGTTCCTGTCGCTGATGGGGGCCGTCGGCTTCGTGCAGCTGATCGCGTGCGCCAACGTCGCCAACCTCCTGCTGGCACGATCGACCCAGCGCGCCCGCGAGATTTCGGTGCGCATCTCGCTTGGCGCGACGCGGTGGCGGGTGATCCGCCAGCTGCTGATCGAGAGCGTGCTGCTGGCTCTGATCAGCGGCGTCATCGGCCTCGCCATCTCGCTGGTCGGCATCCGGCTGTTCGACCAGGCCACGCAGGACGTCGGCCGGCCGTACTGGATCCAATTCACGATGGACCGCGCGGTGTTCGGCTACCTGGCCGCGATCTGCCTGGGCACCGGCGTGATCTTCGGGTTGGCCCCCGCGCTCCACGTCTCGAAGACCGACGTGAACGAGGTGTTGAAAGAAGGCGGGCGATCGGGCACCGCCGGCATTCGCGCGCGCCGCTGGACCAGCTCCCTGATCGTCGCCGAGCTTGCGCTCACCCTCGTCTTGCTCGCGGGCGCGGGCTTCATGATGCGCAACTTCCTGACCATGTACAGCATGGATCTGGGGATGGACACGTCGAAGCTGCTGGTGATGCGGCTGGCGCTGCCCGAACGCAAGTACCCGGCACTCGAACAGCGCCTGGCGTTCTATCAGCAGATCGAGGAGCGGTTGAAGGCGAACCCGCGCATCGAGGCCGTGACGATCACGAGCAACCCGCCGATGCAGGGCGGCTTCATGCGGCGCCTGACGCTCGACGGCAAGCCGCTCGAGCAGGGCCAGCAGGCGCCCGAAGTCACGATGCTGACGATCGATCCGCGTTACTTCGACACCGTCGGCCTGCCGCTCATCCGCGGCCGCGGCCTCACCGATGAAGACGGCATGATCGGGCGCGAGAGCGCGGTCATCAACCAGCAGTTCGCCAGGCTGCATTTTCCCAATGAGGATCCGATCGGCCGCCGGATTGTGCTCAACATGGATCTGCAGGGCGGCGCGGCGCCAACCAACGGCATACCCACGTCGCTGACCGCCACCGTGGTCGGCATCGCACCCAACGTGCGGCAGCGCAATTTCCAGCAAGCGGAGACGGACGCTGTCGCCTATCTGCCTTTCCGGACGGATCCACGCGCGTTCATGACGCTGCTGGTCCGCAGCCAGGGCGACCCGAACGCGATGTCGCCGATCCTGCGCGAAGAAGTGCGCGCCATCGATGCCGACCTGCCGCTCTTCGGCATCAGGACGATGGATCAGGAGCTGGCGCAGGCGCGATGGCCATTCCGCATCTTCGGGACGATGTTTTCGATCTTCGCGTTCATCGCGCTGGCGCTGTCGGCGGTCGGGCTCTACGCGGTGACCGCCTATTCGGTGACGCAGCGCACGCAGGAGATCGGCGTGCGCATGGCGCTTGGCGCGCAAGGCAACCAGGTGGCCTGGCTGTTCCTGAAGCGATCGTTCATCCAACTGGCGATCGGGTTGACGCTGGGCATCGCGGGCGCGTTCGGCGTCGGCCAGTTGTTCGCGAGTACTCAGCTGTTGGTTCAGACGAGCTCGCGCGATCCGATCACGATCGGAGGCATCGCGATGCTGTTGGCGGTCGTCGCGGTCGCGGCATGCCTGTGGCCGGCGCGCCGGGCGACGCGGCTTGACCCGCTCGTTGCGTTGCGTCGTGATTGATCGCGCGTGGCGTCCATCGCGGAACTAAAGTTCCGCGCTACGGGGTTCTGAGGTTTCGATGTAGCGCGGAACTTTAGTTCCGCGATCCAACCGCGCGCATCAGCCGCTCGGCGGGAGACTCGTTGCCAGACTCCAGCGCGAGCAAGCCGGCAAGCACCCCGGTGGCGTTGGCGACTGCGAAGCTCAGGCCTTTCAGATTCTTATCCGGAGGAACACCCGGGATTGGTCGCGGAAAGCCCGAGGCCTGAAAAGTCACAGAGCCGTCCGCTCCGAATATGACGTGCGCCTCTTCGCGCGGGATCGACCAATCGAGCGAGACGCTCCACACTCCGGGCAGCGATCCGGGCAGCCAGCGTCCGCCTCCGCTCGCACGGATTCCGGCGAGCTTCGGCGAGACCTCGCCGTAGCGGCCTTCGGCCGCGAAGGCGGGAGCGCCGTTTTCAGGACCGGCGGCGATCACAATCGCGCCGGCGGCTCGAAGCTTCCGAACGACATCAGCAAGCGCCGGCTCGTGATCAGTGTTGAGCGTGCCGAGGCTGAGATTGACGAGGTGCGCGCCTTCACGGAGCGCCCACTCGCAGGCCGCGACCAGCGCCACGCCAGTTGCCGCGAGCTCGCGATCGAAGACCTTGACGGCGAGGATCTGCGCGTCGGGCGCTTTCTCGCGAATGACGGCGGCGACCGCCGTGCCGTGCCCGAGCCGATCGACATAGTCGTCGTGCTCGTGCCCCTCTGAATCGATGCCAACTCCGCCGGCAACGCCGTTGACATGCGGATGCGATGCGTGCACGCCGCTATCGATGATGGCCACGCGTACGGCGCCGGCGGTCACGCCCCGACGCTCGACGGGCGATCGATCTCGAAGAGCGTCGCGAACACGCCAGGCCGCGCCGCCAGCTCGTGCGGCCGCCCTTCGTCGACGACCCTCGCGCCATCGAGCACCACCACGTAATCCGCGGCCATCGCCAGCTCGCGCCGGTGCGTGATGAGAATCGTCGTCCGGCCGCGCATCACGGCTTGATAGCCGTCGATCACCTGGCGCTGCGCCAGCGCATCAAGCGCCGCGGTGGGTTCGTCGAGCACGAGCACCGCGGGGTCGGCGAGAAACGCGCGGGCCAGCGCGATGCGCTGCCGCTCACCCGCCGACACCGCCAGGCCGCGCTCGCCGACGAGCGTCTGGTAGCCGTGCGGCAACGCGTCGACAAAGCGCGCGATGCCCGCGGCTTCGGCGGCCCGCCGCACCTCGGCATCACTCGCCTCCGGCCTGACGTAGCGGATGTTCTCGGCCACGGTCGCGTGCAGCAGCGTGGGTTCCTGCTCGACCAGCACGACATGCCGTCGCAGATCGTCGAGCTTCAGCGTGCGCAGATCGTGGCCGTCGAGGCGGACGACGCCGCTGTCGGGGTCGAGCATGCGCGTCACCAGGTAGGCGATGGTGGACTTGCCGACACCGCTGCCGCCCACGAGCGCCACCGTCGTGCCGCGGCGCGCCACGAACGACACGGCGTCGAGCACGCGCAGATCTCTCTCGGTGGTGAGCGTCACCGACTCGCAAACAATGTCGCCACGCACGGACGGCAATGCCGTCGCATCCGGCGACTCGATCACGTCGACGGGGGCGTCGAGGATCTCGCGGACGCGGGCCCAGGAGACGCGCGCGGTGGCGAGGCTGGCATACAACCCCATCAGCGCCTGCGCCGGCGCGAAGACGCGCATCTGGTACGCGAGGAACGCGC
Organism: Acidobacteriota bacterium; assembly: GCA_030650395.1. Lineage (GTDB taxonomy): Bacteria > Acidobacteriota > Vicinamibacteria > Vicinamibacterales > UBA2999 > 12-FULL-67-14b. The sequence continues at coordinate 110,306 of JAUSDY010000074.1, forward strand.
CCAGCGTGCCGAGCGTGAGCGTGCCGTCGATCACGCGCCAGCCGCCGTAGAAGAACGCGATCGACGAACCGATCGACAGCAGCGTGCCCGGCAGGCCGCCGGCGAAATACGTGACGCGCTGCATCTTCATCAACGCGTCGATGAAGCGGCCGTTCAGGCCGCGAAACCGCGCCCGCTCGCGCCCTTGCGCATTGGCCGCCACGACCATCGACATCGCTTGCAGTGTTTCGATCAGGAAGCTGCCGATGTCGGCGCTCCGCTGGCGCAGCTCCGCGACGCGGCCTTCGAGGCGGCGGCGATAGAACCCGAGCGCCAGCAGGCTGAGCGGCATCGGCGCCAGCGCGACGAGCGACAGCCGCCAGTCGAGCCAGACCATCATCACGAGGCTGCCGGCCAGGAACAGCACGTTGCCGACCCACGCCAGCGCCGCTTCCGCCGCGACCCGCTGGATCTCGCTGATGTCGTTGTTGAGGCGCGAGACGATGTCGCCGAGCCGCGTGCGCGCGAAGAAACGGGGCGACAGCCGCTGCAGATGTTCGTACACCGACAACCGCATGTCGAACAGGATCTCCGCCGAGACGCGCGTGTAACGAAGCCCGCTCACGACGTTGAGGAGGAAGCCGAACAGGCCAAGCGCGATGAACCAGCCGACCATGCGGCGCAAGGCGTCGAGATCGCGGCCGATCAGCGCGGTGTCGATCAGGTCCTTCGAGAGGTAGGGAATCGCTAACGTCGTCGCGGTGCTGATCAGGCTGATCAGCAGCACGAGCACCAGGCGCCGCCAGTACGGAACGAGATAGGCGAACGCGCGGCGGTCCATCGGTGACAGTTGAAAGTTGAAAGTTGAAAGTTAGAAAATACTTCTCACTTCTCGCTTTTCACTTCTGACCTCTTCGGAAGAACGAACAAGCCCGTCGTCTGATCCGCCGTCATCTCGATGGTGCGAAGCAGCTTGTAGGTGCCAGCTTCGTAGACATCGATAGTGGCGCCGGCCTGGAAGACGTAGAGCAGCTTGCCGTTCGACGAGACGCGCAGGCTCATGCGCGGTCGGCCGGCAAACTCGGTGCGGCCGATCAGCTTGCGCTGCTCGACGTCGAAGGCCCAGAACTCGTAGCGGCCGATTTGCTGCATCAGGCCGTAGCCGCGCTTGCGATCGGGTGCCATCGCGAAGCTGACGCCTTCGGCCGGCCCGATCGGCGTGAAGTCGACGGTCTTGGCCACGAGGTTGACGCGGCCGATGCCCATGATGCGGCGGTTCTGGACCGGATCCTGGGTGTTGAAGAGGCCGGTGAAGAACCCGGGATCCTCGTTGAAGTCGTCCACCGATCCGAAGTTGATCCGCCCCATCCCCGACTCCAGCGGCCGGCTGAGCGCCCAGGTGTCGACTTCGGTGAAGTTCTGGGTCTCGAGAATCAGCACGTCATCGCCGAAGAAGTAGAGGAGCTTGCCGTCTGGCGAGAAGCGGATGTTGACGCCTTCGCGCTCTTCGCCGCGCGGCCACGGGATGGTGCGCGTGATCTTTTTCTGGGCGAGGTCGTACAACTGCAGGCTGATGTCGCCGATCTCCCAGCGATCGACGAGCTTGGTCGCCGAGCGGGTCAGCAGGATCAGGAACCGCTCGAGCGGGTCGACCTGCAAACCACGGATGCGCGTCTTCTTGTTGCCTTCGCTCAGCGTGAATGTGGAGAGGCTGGTGCGGGTCGCGATGTCGACCACTTCGATTTTTTCCAGGGTCGAGTCGAGCACGTAGAACTTGCTGCGGTTTTGCGACAGCGTCAGCGATCGCGGAATGCCGGTCTTGAGCGTGATGTCGCCGACCTTCTGCTCGGTGGCTTCATCGAAGATCTGGACCGTGCCAGCGTAGGTGCCGATGTAGAGCAAGTGGTCGCCGCCGGTCATGGCGAGACGCACGGGTTTTTGCGCGCCGACGACCACGACCGAGCACAAGACAGTAAGCAGCACTACGCGCGCTTGCCCTGAGCGACTCATGATGTGCCGGAGTCGAATGGGCATCACTTCTTCTCGTCGGGGAAGATGAGATCGATCTTGCGCCAGTCTTTCTGGGCGGCCGCGCACTTCGCGGTCCAGTCGGGCGCGTGATTGAGCTGATCGGGCACCTGCGCGGGCCAGAAACACCCCATGTGGCAATCGAACAGATCGCGCTCGACGGGCTGGCACAGCCCGGCGGTGCCGCCGTTGCGGTCGGCCTCCCATCCTGGCGAAAACACCAGCGAGCAGCCGTTGGGAATATGCGGCGGCTCCGGCTGCTGCGGCGGGCCTTGTTGCAGCGCTATCACGTCTTTCGCGCCCTCCGGGCGCGAGGCGTCCGTTCCCGTCACTGCTTCCATTCGCGCGGCCTTGCGATTGATCGCCTTCAAATGTTTCATGACACCCTCTCCGCCGGTTCGTCGTCGAATTGCGCGAGGAAGCCGGGGTTGCGCTCGGCCAGCTCGCCGTAGATTTCCAGGCAGGTGTGCGTCCACCCGCGAATCCATTCGCAGTAATGCAGGTTGGGCCGCTCGGTCGAGCCGTATCGCGTGTTGGCCTCGTGATAGCAGCCGCCGGCGCAGATCGGGCGCGCCCAGCACGTCGCGCAATCGGTCTTGTTCGAGACGTGATGGCTGTCGAGAAACGCCTGCTGCTTGTCCCACGAGACACCGTCCTTGACGGTGCCCAGGCCGTGATCGTCGGAACCGGCAAAGCGGTGACACAGCGCGACACGGCCGTCGGTCGAGACGCCCATCAGACCGATGCCGGCGCCGCACGGGTACGCCTTGGCATGGCCCTGATGAATCTCCTGCAGCGTTTCACGGACGTTCGAGAAGCCGTGGTGCCGGTTGTTGAGCGATGCGTCGAGATACTCGGCGGCGAGAGCGCGGAACTGCTCCAGCAGGTGATCGAAGCCGCCGTCGGTGATTGCGTAGTCGCGGCCGGGCGCGGTCGTCACCGGCGCGAAGCCGACTTCCCAGAATCCGAGGTCGTCGGCGAGATGACGGTAGATGCGGCTGACGTCGAGCGTCTGCCGCGTCAGCGTGACGCGGGCGCCGATTGGCCGCGAGCGATGGCGTGACAGCAGCGCCTTGATCTTGGGCGCGGCCATCGCGTAACTGCCCTGCCCGTTGTTGAAGACGCGAAACTTGTCCTGCAGATCCTCGGGGCCGTCGATCGAGATGGTCACGCCGACGCGCTCGTCGGCGAGGAACTCGATGATGTCGGGCCGCAGCAGCGTGGCATTGGTGGTCAGGCTGAAGTCCACCTCCTTGCCGACTTCGGCAGCGCGGCGCCTCGCGTAGGCGATCGTCGACTTCAGCACCGGAAAGTTCATCAGGGTTTCGCCGCCGAAGAACGTGATGTGCGCGTGGGTGTTCTCGCGCGATTCGCGCAGCGCGAACTCGACGCTGTCGCGCGCCGTCTCTTCGCTCATGAACTTCGGCTGCTGCCCGTTCTCGGTATCGACGATCTTGTCTTCGCCGTACTCGTAACAGTAGGTGCACGCCAGATTGCACTGGTTGGTGACGTTGATCACGAGCGTCTGAAGCGGGACGGGACGCAGCGGTACGATCTTCGGCATCGGCTGCTGCTTCGCTGCCATCTCGCCGACGACGCGCACGCGTTGCAACTCGGCGAGGGTGTCTGACACTTCTGCCTGATCGAACCGCGCCGACAGCTCGCGCGTCAGATCAGCCGCCGCGCGCGGACCGGCGCCGAGCTCTTTCATCACCGCTTCCGAGCAATCGTCGAGCGCGAAGACCGCCGCGCTCGGGACGAGGTACAAGAAGCGGCGGCCCGCCGCTTCGAACGAATGAAACTCGCGAAGGCCAAGCAGGCTCATTGCTTGGCCCCGAGCGAGCGAGGCGAGTCGAGGGGGGCCGACCCCACGGTCGGATCGAAGCGCATGTAGAGCGGCACCGTCACCAGCAGGTGCGCGCGCGCCCGGATCGTCGAGGCGGGCTTGCCTGCGGAATCGGGCGTGTATTTCGCCACGATCCATACGTCGCCGATGTTGTTGCGACTGCCCTTGCGGCTTGGGTTTGGCCCGTCGACATTCGGCGTGAACCGCCCGGTTGCGGCGTCCAGCGTGCCCACGAACCTGGCGTCGTCATCATCGTAGGTGGCGGCGTACTCTTCCATGCTCCACGACGCGTCCACGAGCCCGAGATTGATGTCGTCGGCCGTGTCGGCGCGGCCGTCAACGCCGTTGTGGAACGCCCACGCTTCGAACTGCGCCAGCATCTTCGGGAAGGTGGCCCCGCCGACGCGGGCCATCGCCCAGTCGGGCTTCACCTTGATGCTGTCGATGCGATCGAACACGGCCAGCGCTTTTGGCCGTGACGCGCCCGCCACGAACAGATCACGGACGCCGACCGCGGCGCCGCTTGCCACATCCACGATAACGGTAGCGAGATCCGGGGTCACCGACGCAATCCGCGAGACCGTGAGGCCCGGACCCAGATCGATATCCGCTGGACGCAGCGCCGCTGGCAGGTTGGCGCCGTAGATCTTCAGCTCCTGCCCGGTGGAGCCCGCACGGAGCGCGGCGCGATCGGTGCCAAGCAGCCGCGGCTCGGATCCGGCCCGTTCGAGCCGGATGTCGAGACCCACTTCGTCGTAGCCGCCCATGAACCAGCGCCCTTCCATCTGGCGCCAGTCGCGATCGACGAACATCACTTCGCGCAGCGCCGTGTCCTGGCTGCCGCCGGCCGTGGAGCGCCCGCGCCACTGGTATCCGGTATAGACGACCGAGCGGCCGGTGCGCGTGACGGTTTGCCCCGTGCGCGCGATGCGATAGGTCATGTTGGTCGTGAACTCGTCCGGCGCGCCTGTCACCGGCGCAATGACGACACTGCCGTAGATGGCGCCTTTGCCAAGGTCCCATCCACTGAGCGTCCACGTGCCTTCGAGCCGGGCGGGACGCATCGTCGCCGACCACGCCGTCCACTCCGGTGTCTTGAGCGGAAAAGTCCTGGCGAGGTGATCGACCGCCTTCTCAACCGGCTGGCGCAAGTCGGGAGGGCGTCCATCAGACGCGGGATCGCGCGGCGGCGGGCCGTTGCGGCGGAACGCCTGATTGTCGACCAGCGGATACCAGCCGCGGTGCATCGCGATCAGCAGGTCCCATTCACTCTTGGTGCGGCGCTGCGAGATGACGCGGCCCATCGAGTGGCACTTGATGCACACCGCCTCGGTGTCGGCGCTCGCGGTGTACTTGTAGTCGATGCCGCGCCGTTCCACTTCCCACGCGGCGGGCTTGGCCTCTTCAGGCGCGAGCCCGAGATTGTTGGCCAGGTACTTGACCACTTCGCGCGCGGTCGCCGGATCGATCTGCAAGCCGTTCAACGCCGCCATGCGCTGCACGGTCGACTGCCAGCCTTCGGGCGTTTGCCGCTGGAACGAGATCCGCGACATTTGACCTTTGTCGTCGGCGCGGTGGCACGACCCGCAGGCTTTCTGCACGGTTTGATTGGTGATCGGGATGCCGTCTTCCGGCTTCGCGGTTGGAGCCGCACCCGGGGCGGTCGGAGTTGCCGCCTGTTGGGTGGACACGGCATTGACGAGCAGTGTGACCAGCAGCAGCGTTATCCCGATGAGCGCACGGGTTGCAGTTATCACGGCTTCCTCTCAGGTCAGACCATCACCACATCACCTAGCGGAGCGTATCAACGATTTCGCGCGTACGACCATCGTCGCTCGGCCAACGTTTTGGATGGCGTGGGTCATTCTACGACAAGCCAGCGCCGTGCGACCGCCGTTGCAAGCGCGTACAGAAAGTCCGGTAACGCGACCGGGGACGAGCGCCGCAGATAGGCTTCGAACAGGTCGGGCACGTGGCTGTGCGACGGCGCCAGCTCCAGTAGCACGAGCAGATCGACGCCGCGCACGTGGCGGACGCCGGCAGACGGATCCGAATCCACGATTCGCTGTTCCATCACGATTTCCCGGCCGCTGACCGCCGGCCGGGGTTCTATTCGAATCGCCGGATTGGGACGGACGCTCAACGACGGCGCGCGCCGCAACTGCTCGAACGCCTCGCTCACCTGCGGCGTGTCGTCGGCATCCTTCACGCTCTCGTCGGCGCGCTCGCTCCAGAACGGGTGCGGATGGCTCGGCGCGGCCTCGGTGAGAAAATGGCGGCTGGTCCTGGCATGCGCAGCTTCGACTTCGGCTTCTCTGGCGGAGAAGAAATCGAGCGCGTGTTGACGCATGGCCGGTCGAACGAGGCACGTATGCGTCACGATGGCAGCGAGCCAGCCCGAGGCGAGCGCTTTTTTCACGCCGGCCGACGACAACGGATCGATGAACGAGCCGGCGTCGCCGACCAGCAGCCAGCCGTCGCCGGCGTACTGATCGGATCGGTAGGTGGACGCGTCCCACCCCCACGGTCCGGCCTCGAACGATGCGGCCGCGATCAGTTCGCTGAACACGGCGGTCTTGGCGATCTCGGCCAGATAGACATCGCCTGCGGAACCGCCGCGTGCGAGATCCGAGCGTTGGGGATCAACCATCACCGCAATGTGACGATCGAGGGCTTGAGGGCTCGAGGGCTTCCACCCCAGCGCGGCTACCGCGCTGGGGGCCCGGTCGAGGGCTTGAGCGGCCAGCACGGGGACCGACCATGCCCAGCCGGTTTCGTACGATTCGACGAGCGTGTGCGTCTCGTCGGGCACCGGCCACGGCTGGTCGCGGCGCCACGACGCCACCAGCGCAATCGTCCGCGGGCCATCGTCGTACTTGCGCAGGCCTTTCGCGCGAGCGAGCACACCGGATCGCCCGGTGCAGTCGAGCACGAACGAATGTAGATGCGGGTCTTTCTCGTCCGCCGAAGCGCCTTGCGCGAAGGCGGAAGACCCGCCTTGACCACCCGCGACGCGTTCGATCGCAACCCCCGCGCGCGCGGCCTCGTCGAGCATGACCGCCTCGAGCACGTCCGTCTCGACTTGCCAGCCGCGCGCGCCGGAGGCGAACGCCTCGACACGCGGCTCCCGGCTGCCCCACCAGACGGTGTTGCCGGTGGAGCGCACGAACCCGGCGCGCTCGATCGCCGCGCTGACGCCGATGGCGTCGAACAGTTTGTGGCAACTCGGTGGAAGCGACACGGCGAGGCGCGCGTCTCCCGCGGGGCGCGTGATGAGGCGCACGGCGTGACCCCACGTCGCCAACAATCGGGCCGCGCTCGATCCGGCGGGTCCGCCGCCGATCACAAGGACTTCTGCGCTCAGGATGGCGAGATTATTTCACGTCGTCCACGACGCCTGACCTTCGGCTTTGTGATCGGCGGCGTCGGCTGGCAGCTTTTGCGCGCCTGCCTGTGGACACACCCGGTGCTACACTTCCGTTGTGCGGAAGCGATCTCCCCGACGGCGATCCCGAGGTACCCCTGGCGTGCCGGCCGCGGCCCCGCGGTCGGCGGCTGCGCGCCTGGCCGAGGCGGAGCGCCTGTACCAAGACTTCGTTGAGCTGACACCCCACCCGCGCCCAAAACCCTTTGCACGGTCGTTCGTGTCATGGGCCGAGTACGAACGGTGGCGCGATGCCCAGACGAACCCCTGGCTCCGATAACCGTGTCCTGCTCGTCTGCCGGTTGCTGAATCGGCGGAGGGCTCGTTACCTCATCACCGGCGGCGTGGCGGCCAACCTGCATGGGTCGGTCAGAGCGACCAAAGACGTTGACCTCCTCATACCGAAGGACGCGGCCAACGCTCGGCGAGTGCTGGATGCCCTTGCAGATTTGCCCCTTGGCATCAGTCGTGAGCTTGATGCGGAGCAAGTCGCGTCCCGTCCATTCACCATCGTCGGGGACATGCCGCGGGTCAATCTCCTGACCGTCGCGTGCACGGTCACGTTCGAGAAGGCGTGGCCAAATCGCATCGTCCGTCGCATCAACGGGATTCGCGTGAAGTACCTGGGTCGGGCCGATCTGATCCGTTCGAAGCGGACAGGCAGGGCCTCCGATCGTGCCGACATCGAGGTCCTGTTGAGACTCAAGGGCGCCCCATGAAGGCGCGCCCGACGGCGCTACCGAGGGGGTTTCCGGTTGTAGTTCGGATACGCAGGCCGCTTTGGCTTCGGCGCCGGGTTCTTCGCAAGCTCCGCCAGCACAACCTCCACGGCCTTCTCGAGTCGGCATCACCATCGAAGCGTCCGAGGTCTCCTCGACGATCTGGGCCGACGCCGATCGGATCGTTCAGATCCTCGTCAATCTTCTGTCCAACGCCGTGAAGTTCTCACAGGCGGCTGGTCTGGTGACGATTGCGGTCCGGCCCGGCGAGAGCTGGGTCGAGTTCAGCGTCACGGACCACGGCCGAGGCGTGCCCGTGGCCTACCGTCAGGCTATCTTCGAGCGATTCCGTCAGGTCGAGACGTCCGACGCGCGTGACAAGGGAGGCACCGGCCTGGGGCTCGCGATCTGCCGGTCGATCATCGATCAGCATGGCGGCACGATCGGCGTCGGGAGTGCGGCGCTGATTCGCGGCGCGGAAACCGTCACGCCATCATGAAGGTCTTGATCATCGACGACGACGCAGACATCCGGTCGATTGTGCGGCTGAGCCTCAGTCGCCTGGGCGGCATGGCGGTGGTCGAGGCCGCCAGCGGCGCCGAGGGTGTGCGCAAAGCCCGGGACGAGAAGCCTGACGTGATCCTGCTCGACATGATGATGCCGGCGATGGACGGCTCTGCAACACTGGCGGCGCTCCGCTCGCAACCGGCCACCGCCACGACGCCGGTGATCTTCCTCACGGCCAAGGCCATGCGGACCGAGATCGAGCGCCTGATGGCTCTTGGAGCAACGGGCGTCTTGATCAAGCCCTTCGATCCCCGCACGTTATCAACGGACGTGCGAGCCCTCATTAAACGGCCGCTCGACTCATGACGCGACATTGGTACACGACGGCCCTGGCCGCAACCCTGATCCTCGTCCTGATTCCGCTCGTCGATTCGAGCTCCGCGATGGCGCCGATGATCAACAACTTCCGCGCGGCGCTGAATACTTTCATCGACACGCTGCCGGCGGAGCACGAGATCACGAGCGACAACGGTGATTCGCGGTCAGACCTCACCTTAGTAACTCTCGACTTCCAGTCCGGGCACGCGCCGGAAGTGGTCGACGTCCTTCGTCACAACCGACATCTGGTAGGCCAGCCCAGTCGCCGCGATCCAGAGGTCGTTCGCGCCGATGAGACGACCGTTGTCCTTGAGGTGGCGATAGGTTCGGCCGTAATGCCAACTCACCTCCGGCGTCGAAGCCAGCACGTAGAGCGGCGCGAGGAACGCCTCCCATTTGGTTCGCTCTCTCATGGAAGTGCCGGCGGCAAGCTCGCCGGCGACGACAAAAGGCAGATAGAGACGCGCCTCCTGATTCGCCTCGAGAAAGGCTACTGCCGGTCCAGGAGCGCCACGCTCCTGCTCACGCTCGAGATCGATGAGGAAGGTGGTATCGAGAATCAGCTGCGTTCCCACTTGTCCTCCGGCGGCAGGTCGCCCTGTGTCACCTCCTCAATTCGATCCAATTCGTGCGGCCGAAAATGCACTCGGCGTGAAGCGAGCAACGCGAGCAAGCCTCGCCCGGTAATCGTATCTTCCGGCCAGGTGGCGCGCAGAACAACCTCGCTGAATGACTCGTCCGGATACCGGCGGGCGGCCTTGAGGCGGTTGTAGGCTTCGTCCTTCAAGGAGATGGTCTTAGTGCCCATGAACGTACTATGCACATTGCACAGATGGACGTCAAGGTGTTTGAATTCAGTGGCTTAGGACCAAGCGCACAGACTACCTGATGTCGGCGTCGAAGACGGCGGTCTCGACACGACCGGCCCGCTTCACTTGCACGAAAATCCGGTACGCACCCGCCTGAGGAAATCCGTACGGGAAAGTGACGGTCGACGGCGGCGCCGCTTCGTGGCTGGCGTGCGACGCGGCTTGGGGCATCGCGATGTTCATCGCGGCCATCGGCGCGGAGCCGGACGGATGCACATGCGCGAATACTTTCAGGTCGCGCCGCACGACGATCGCGTGACCCGGCATCCCCATGTAGAGCTCGAGATCGCGCACCGGTTGCCCGCTCGCATCCTCCACTCGAAACGTCAAGATCGTCAGCCGCTTGGTGACGAGCGGTGTGTCGTCGCGCACCCACACGATTTTTCCAACTTCAGCCGCCGCACCTTCGGCCCATGCGCTGTCGTCACCCGACAGCGGAGCGCCCTGAATCGCTGCGGTCTTGAGCTGACCGGTGACCGTCTCCGAGACGCCTGTGGCATGCACGAGATCCGCGAACATCTCGTACTGACCCGCAGGCATCTCCGGCAATCGTTGTTCGAACGCCCCGGTCGCGGTTTCCGCGGGATGCAGATGCCAGAGGCGATCGAGCGCCGGCGATACTACGAACAGATGCATCGGGTGGCCGTGGTCGAGGACGAAGTCATCGAGACGACGGCTGCCGATCCATCCGGGATCGCGCAGATCGAGCCTGAGGCGCGCGTCGGCCGTCACCGACGGCGTGGCGATGAGCGGCTTGTAAACGTAGCGCGCGTAACTCGATGCTTCCACTCCCCACCACATGTTGCCCAGGAACACGATCCCGCCGACAACGAGGGTCGCGACCGCACCGGCGATTCGTCCGCGCCACCGCGCGCGCCGATCGGTCGGCTCGCCGGCGCCAAGCCGCGCTTCGCGCGCCATTGCTGAAACGATGCCAACGAAGCCGGCAGCAAGGAGCAGCATCAGGGCGAACAGCGTTGCGCGAAGGCCGGTGCTCATCGCGAGCGTTGATTGCGGCAACGTGGGCACCGGCACAGACAACATGCCTTCGCCGCGATCGCCAGCGATCGTGACCCGCACCTGCCAGGCGCCCGCGCTCATCAGCCAGAGATGGCCGGTGAACAGCCGCGGATCCTCGGCGGATCGCTCGGCGCGATCCGCCACCGGCGCAAACTGCGCGCCGGGCCCCGTGAGCGGCAGCGGCACAATCCGCACCTCTCGAATGTCGTCGCTCGTCGTCAACACTTCGACGTCGGCGACGCCGGGAATGGCATGCGGTGGCCGTACTGTCACGAGCAGGCGATACGGTCCGGCGTGGCTTTCAACGAACACATCCGGGCTGCCGACGTGCGCGCTCGCACGCGGCTGCGGCGCGATGGCGGCAAGCAGCAGCGCAATCGCGATCCGCGATCGGCAAGACCTCACCGGCGGACCTTTCGCATCGCGCGCCCGGCGTGCAACCCGATCCACATCATGAAGCACGACACTACGGCGGCGATCAGCATGCCGCGCCAGAACTGCGCCGCGTCCGCCTCACGGTACACAAACACGTTGCGGGCCAGCGCTGATCGGGCCGGCGTGCTGAAGTCGACGTAGCCGGAGCCGAAGAACCAGTTGCGCGCCGAGGGCGTCAGCATGAACGTGGCGAACGGCCATTGCACGGCAACAAAGACCGCCAAGAAGGCCAACCCGGCCACCAGCGCGCGGACGATCGGCCGCCATCCGCCGGTTCGCTGAAGAATCAAATCCGTCACGAATGCGGGAACGATGATCAGCAGTGGGAATTCCCATGGAATGAAGTGGGTCACCTGTTGATGCACCGGACCGAGCTTTGGCGATGCCGGGAACAGCGGCAGGATCCACAGGAACGCGAGCGCGAACGCGCTATAGATGCCCGCCATGATCGTGCTCGCCCAGCGCCGCTCCGACGCGATGGTCAGCGCCGCCAGGATCGCCGGCGTCCCGATGGCGACGGCGATGAAGAAGCGCGCGTTGTGTTGATCCGACTTGCTGATGGATTCGAGCTTGATCAGCAGCGACTCGCAGAGCACGGTGCCGCCCACGTACAGAAACAGGCGTTCGAGCGCCGGTCGCAAGCGTGCCTGGGCGCGGTTCATGAACGCCGCCAGCAGCATCACCGTGCCGAGCTGGATGCCGAAGAACCCCGCGGTGAGCACCATGTGCGGCGGGCTGATGATCCGGACGTCGAGGCCATACGCGTTGTGCCACCAGTCGTCGAACGGCGCCGACGACAGCATGGCGACGCCGCCCCAGGCCGCGATGAACGCGCCCAGGGGACCCGACAGCCCCCAGATGCGCACGCTGACGTCTTTCAGCGGGGCCTTCCGGCCAAACGTGGTCGTGAAAATCAGGTAGCCGGAGGAGATGCCGGCGAGGATGCCGCAGGCATAGATCGCCATGTGCGGCGCCGACCAGAACGAGTCGCGGCCGATCGAGCGGTGCCACGAGATGTCCCAGTAGCCGCCCACGTACGCGGAAGTGACGGCGAGGGCGGAGCACCAGAGGTACCACGGAACGCCCGCGCGACTTGTCTCGCCGTAGCCGGCCGGCGACGGCGGGGGCTCGGTCCCAGGATCAGCAGTCGCGGTGGCGAGGGACATGGGCAAGGCTACCATTGCCCCGGAGCCGATCGTCTTCTGGGTCCCAGGGGTGGTTGATGTTGAGTATTCCCGAGCTGGTTGTGTTCGTCGTCCTGGCGTTCTTTCTGCTCTTGCCGATCTACTGGGACTGGCGCTTGATCCGCGTCCTCTGGCACCATTCCGTCCGCCCCATTGTGCTGCCAACGTATCTGCCACGTGCCACGGCTCTGCTCTCCCTCCGCGGCGCCGATCCTTCACTGATTGACTGCCTCAGCGGGTTGCTGAATCAGGATTATCCGCAGTATGCCGTCTGCATCATCGTCGATAGTGCAGCCGATCCTGCGTGGGAAGAGGTGCAACGCATCCTGGCGCGGGGACACCCCGCCAACGTGCAGGTTCGTGTCGCCGTGCTGGCCGAGCACCGGGAAACGTGCAGCCTGAAACTGAGCGGTACCCTTCAAGCCATCGCCGGCCTGGACGAACAGATCGAAGTGCTGGCGCTCATCGACGCCGATGTCATTCCGGCACGCAACTGGTTGCGCAGTCTGGTTGAGCCTCTGCACGATCCTTGCGTCGGGGCGACGACGAGCTTTCCTTGGTACGCGCCGACGGACACCAGTTGGGGCACCCTGGTGCGCTACGTCTGGATGGCCGCCGCCGTCACGCAAATGTTCTCCTTCCGGATTGCCTGGGCCGGTTCGCTGGCGTTCCATGCCAGGGTGTTCCGTCACCCCAGGGCGCTGGAGCGCTGGTCGCACAGCTTTTCCGAGGATACGGGTACGTTCGGCCTGGTGCGCGAACTGGGTCTGGCGTTGCGTTTTGTGCCGGAGGTCATGGCAGTGAATCCGGAGAGCATCGATCTGCGGAGTTGTTATACCTTCATTCGCCGGCAATTATTCGTCACCCGCTTTCAGCATGTTTGGTGGACGCCTCTCTGGATGCTCAATGTTGGAATCATCGCTGCCTTCCTGGGCGCGTGCGGGCTCCTGGCGGCGGGACTGTGGGCCGAAGACTGGACCTGGGTCATTGGCGCCGCAAGCTTGCTGGGGGCATACTCGTTGGCGTGGCTGCTGGCCTTGTTAGGCGCGGACAAGTGCATTCGCCGGATCGTGCGCCGGCAGCGTGCGGACGTTCCGGCCTTTCCACTGTCCTGGAAGTGCTTGCTGGCAGGTCCGCTCACGCTGGGCATGCACTTCGGCTGCCTGATCGCGGCGCTACGGTTGAAGGAGATTGCCTGGCGCGGCATCAGGTATGACATCTACGGGCCACATCAACTTCGGATGCTGGGATATCAGCCGTACCGGCCTGCTGATTCTGTCAGTCAGACGGGGCAATCCATCTTGTGAGCCTTCCGCCAGATAGGGAACACTTGTGGTCTACTGAGCTCTCAGGGACAAAGGGAAAGGACCATGCCTGCCAAGAAGCTAAGGGTCGTGCTGATCAAGCCCAGCAAGTACGAGCCCGCTCATCGAGGGGGGTACGTGCAGCGGTTTCGAAAAGGCTTCATGCCCAACAGCACGCTTCCTTTTATCCGAAGCATGACGCCCGACGAGTTTGACGGAATCCCGCTCGAGGTATTCGCGATCGACGAGTATGTGCAGACCGACCTTGACTACCTCGAGCTTCTGAAAAAGGCCGACTGTCCTGTGCTCCTGGCCCTGGTGGGCACGCAGAGCCACCAGTTCCAACGGGCGCTCGATCTCGCGCTCTTTGCGAAGAGCCGCGGCGTGGACCACTGCATCATCGGCGGCCCGCACCCCATGACCTGTGACACGACACAGCTGCACGGGCGCGGCGTCAGCTTTGCGCTGGCCGAGGCGGAGCTGATCTGGCCCTCTATTCTCCACGATGCGGTGCAGGGCGAATTGCGGCCGGTCTATGGCCAGAGCGAGCGCTGGCAACGGGAGCTTGATTCACCGGTCCTGATTCCTCCCAGCCGCAGAGAGTTGCGCCGCCACGTGGTGCCCATGCTCGGGATCTATCCGGCTCGTGGCTGCCCGTACACCTGCAATTTCTGCTCGGTGATAAAAATTGCGGGGCACAAGGTCCGGAGCCAGACGATCGCGACCACCATTGAAAGCCTGCGTGCGGCCAAGCAGGCAGGTGTGAAAATGATCATGTTCACCTCCGATAACTTCAACAAGTATCCGGAGGCGAAGGCGTTGCTTCAGGCGATGATTGACGAGAAGGTCCAGCTACCCTTCTTCGTACAATGCGACGTACAGATAACGAAAGACGAGGCGTTGGTTGAGCTTCTTGGAAGAGCGGGATGCTTTCAGATATTCGTCGGGGTCGAGTCGTTCGATCGCGCGATCCTCAAAGCTGCGAAGAAATTTCAGAACAAGCCTGAAACGTACGGCGAGATCGTCAGACTCTGTGAGGCGCACGGCATCACGTCGCATTTTTCGAACATCATCGGGTTTCCTGAACAGGACGAAGCCATGATCCTGGAGCATCTCAGCGTCCTCCGCAAGATGCGGCCGCTGTTTGCCTCCTTCTATATACTCGGGCCGATTCCGGGCTCTGAGCAGTACGATGACTTCTTGCGTGAGGGACTGATCACGGAAAACAATCTGGACCGTTTTGATACCGTGTCCTGCGTGTGGCGGCATCCCCGGCTCAGTGAATCAGAGCTGGAGGATCTCTGGCGCCGGTGCTATCGGGAATTCTTTACCGTGCGGGACATCGCGAGCAAGCACCTCAACCCCGCATGGCGGCATCTATCGTTATTCCTTCACATGATCGATATCGGGGCGAGTATCTTTTCACGCTTCAGCGCCAGGCGGGGGATCCATCCCATGTCGGGTGGGATCGGCCAAGTGGGTGTCGATGCTGTGTCCGATTACATCGGGTTGCGGAGGGCGTTCTGCGGCAGTGACCTGCTCCCCCTGCCGGCGAGCCTCTCTCTCTCGCAGGCCGACGAAGCGTTCAATCGGCAAGCCAGAGCACACTGACGTTAGGGTTGCAGTCCCTCTTGCCAGGCTATTAACCGAGCGGTTCAGGCCCGAATAGCAGGCGCGTCTGGGCATCCTTAGGGATGCCAGCCATAGCGAATGTCGCGACGGACGTTGGACACCGCCTGTTCGGCGTTGAAGGTCCAGTACTTGTCACCATGACGCCGAATCACATCTCGTGCCGCGAGCGCCAGAGGCAGCGCGCGCTTCGGCCGCCGAAGTTCGCGAAGGACAATCGCCATATTCACCTGCAATCGCGCTGCCCAAAGCGGATCTCCGTTCATCTCGAACGCTCGGCTGGCCTCGCGGTACGCGCGAAGTGCCAGCGGATTACGGCCCGTCATACCGAGGAGCGAACCGTAGTTCAGCAGAGTCTTTGCTAGGGCAGCAAGGTTGCCCTGTTTGCGCAAAGCCCTGAGAGCCTTCTCGTAGAGGGGTTCCGCTACCTTGTATCGTCCACGCTTTTGCAAGACGACGGCTCGGTTCATCTGAGCCAGTGCCTCGTTCTCGCGATCGCCAATGCTCGTTGAGAGCGCCTCCGCGCGCCGTAGTGCATCCTCCGCCTCTTGGCTAAGTCTAGTTGCTCTCTTGCGCAGCAAAGCGGCGTGCAATCGTTCTATGGTGGCCCGATCTCCTGGCGACAGAGTACGTACTGGTGCCGCGGTACGGACCATTCCTCGATAGAGATGCTCCATTCTCTGGAGTTCCCACTTGTCGCCAAGCAGCCGAATGCGTCGGCTACCAGACGGTGCTCAAGCGTCAGGAAACCGCGAAGTTCTGGGCGATAGCATCCCGAGTGCAGGCTTTCGTCTCCTCCAAGGACGACCGTTTGCGCGTCGTCGTTCCCACAAGGAAAGAAGGCGAGCTTCTTCTCGAGCTGCTGTCCCAGGTCGTCGACAAGTTGGACCAGGCGATCGAGGAAGGCCGGCTGGAGATCGTCACCCGTTCGACGGAAGCAAGACTGGTCGCAGAAGGGCAGGTTGCTCCCACAATTCTTCCCGGCCCAAGAACCAACAGGGACAGACATCTCGACGTGTTTGCATCGAAACGGATTGACGAGTTTGCGTATCCATACGAGGCTCAGGTCGAGATCGCAGCGCAGGGGCGACTGTATGAGCGTTGGTCAAGAACCGTCACCGACGACAACCGCGTGAGGTTTCTCGCCCCACTTGGCTTCGCTCCGTCGCCTTCGGCGACCTCGCGGGACTGCGAGACGCGCCCTCGTATTGCCGTAGAAACAACGGAGGGTCACGCTGTAAAGCTGGTGCGCGAGTCTGAAACGTCGAGCGACCTCGACATTGATTCGCTCGCCGATGGCGTCGGGGCACGGGACTCTGAGGAGGAATCGTCATTCCGTGAGGCCGGCTCGAACCTGGACATCGGTAGTCGTCAGCGTCTGCAGGCCAACCTGAATAATCTCGTGCAACCCCTTCCTGGCGCGGCAATCCATCTTGTGAGCCTTCCGCATGATAGAGAAAATTGGCGGCTGCACCGCGTCATGGTTGCAGTCCCTCTCGCCAGCGGCGATCGGGCGGGGTCAGAAGGCCAGCCAGAATGGTGTAAGGTTTGCTCCAGAAGCGTCCGCCCCAAAACACCATGCCAGCACCGCGCAACATGGTCTGCCACGGCCAGCGGTTTCGCGTGCGTGCGGCGTCGGGACTGGTTTTCGCCAGCACCAGCGGGTCCCAGCACAGCCGGCCGTCCTCGAGTACGAACCCATGCCGTCCGTACAGCCGCTTGATGGCCCCACTGTATTTCTTCCGATTGCTGTTCAGGTGCGTCACAAAGCGGCCCGCGGTCAGGTAAAACGGCGCATGCACCACGAGTTTCCCTGCCGGCCGCAAATAGCTGGCGAACTGGGCAACCATCTCCTCCGGGGCATGGACATGCTCCAGAACATCCAGGCAAACCACGGCATCGAATTGTCCAGGTGTCAGCTCGCGGGCATCCTGGATCATGCGCACCGGACATTGCAGATGCTCAAAGACGCGCCGGGCAAATGCACAGTTCAGTTCCGAGACCTCGAAATAGGTGACATCGAAACCGCGCTGCGCCAGGAACACGCTATCGAAGCCGGGGCCGTCTCCGAAGGTCAGAATGGTCCGCGGCCGATCCGGGCACCGGTCGAGGTAATCGCCCACCCATTGACGCATCGCAAGTTTCTTTGGGTTCCGGTTCCAGACAACTGAATCGTAAAGAAACGAGTCGGTCTGCTCATAGAACCGCATCAACGCCTCGTTCCATTCGTTGCGAATGATGCCGGACTGGCGAACCTCCTGGTCCACGTTATGGCCCAGGCGCAGCTCCTCGTGATAGAGGCGCTGACGTACCTTCTCGACCGGTTGGCGGGTGACCTCGGCAATGAGGTCCACCAACTGGCGGTTGTCTCCGAGCGGATGGACCAGCGGAGATTGAGGAGACATCCCGTGCGTCATGGTTTGGAAGCTAGCTAGCTCTTCACGATCTCCTGTAGCACGTCGCCGCCGATACTGCCCGTCCTGCCCCAGTTGTCGCGGATCGCAAAATCGATGAGCCGGTGCATGCACTCACGGTCGATCGTGGGGCAGGGCAAGTCCGGGACGGCCGCGAGGGTGTTGGTGCAATCGAAGCGTGGCTCCTCGGCCCAGTAAGGCTGATAGCGCGATACATACGCGTAGAACATCTTTTCCAGCGTGTTCAGTTCGCCTTGCTTGAGAGCATCCGGTCCGGCAAATGTGGGACCGGAGTAGTTGAGGTAGTCGGAGACGACGTCCTCGATTTCTCGTGCGGTCACGCAGTGTTTGGGGGCGAGATGGTAGGTTCGTCCGTGCAGCTCGGGGTTAAGGAAAATGCGCGCCATCACTGCGGACACCCAGTCCACGGGGACGAAATTGCGCGGCTCATCACCGGTGAGATTGATGCGCATTGGCTCGTACATGCTGCCATCGGGTTGGAGCTTCAGGTGCTGGCGGAACAGCCAGATAAACTGGAGGTAGGTGTACAGTCCGTGATAGCTCACGGTATATCCCGTGCGCGAATCGCCGACGATGATCGCCGGCCGGTACACGGTCACGCGGTCGAGAAAGGGCGCCGACCGCACCAGCTTCTCCGCCTCACATTTACTGTGTTCGTAGTCGTTGCGAAACTCCTGGCCGCGGTCCAGCTCCTGCTCACGGACGAGACCTGCGCGTTGGCCACAGACATAAGCCGTTGACACGTGGTGGAAGTCGCGGAGGCCGACCGCCTTGCAAAACTCGACGAGGTTGCATGTGCCCGTGAAGTTCGAGAGCCAGGGTTCGCCGGCTCGGTCGGCTCCGACGAAGGTCAAACTGGCCGCATTGTGAAGCACGCTGCCGCAGTTCTGCGCCACCCAGTTACGTGCCTCCTCGTTGAGGCCAAGCCCTTCCTGGGTGAGATCGCCTTCAAGACACACGGGACGGGCCAGCGGTTGCCCCAGTTCGCGCTCCCAATGTGCGAGGATACGTGCCAGCCGTTGCCGTCCGGATTCTCCGCCGTGAGGACGGATCACGACCACGAGCCTGGTTCCAGCCTGAAGCAAGTCGCGCACCAGGTACTGCCCGACCAGACCGGTCGCACCGGTTAGCAAAACACGCTTCAATCCATCACCTCGAGGTTCTGTTACGGCTGTCCCACCGTTTGCGTCGCCAGTTCGCGGCCGACTGCCTCGGCCGGGATGTGCGTCGCGGCGTTTTCCTGCGGCAAGAGCAGATCCAGGAGCGATGTTGTTAACTGGTCAATGCTTGGCCCACGCATGAAGGTCATCGTTGGTATGTCGATGTGCAGTTCCTTTTTGATGCATATCGCCAGTTCGACCGCCATCAGCGAGTCCATCCCGAGGTTGGTCAGCGGTCTATCGGTCTCGAGCTTGGAAGGCGTCGTGCCCAGCACCCGAGCGACCACCTCGCAGACCTTCCCCTGCAGTTTTCCGTGGCGCTGGTCCGGCGGCGTGCTCCGCAGCAGTTTCTGCAGGGACTCGCCTTCGGTCAGCTCGGTGGCGCTGCCCTCCCCGCTGCCACGGGATTGCAACAGGCTCAGGCGCGGCGACTCCTTCAGAACGGGGAAGCTCTTGCGGACCAGCGACCAGTCAGCGCGGAGCACCGTACTTTGTACGGTATCGGTCTGGAGCAGCACACCCAGGGCATCGAGCATTTCGCGTGCGGGCAGGGGCGTCATGCCGATGTTTTCGAGGTGCCGAGCCAGTGCCGTCCGCGCTGCCACGACACCGACGTCGCGGACGACGCCCCAATCCACCGCCAGCGCCGGCAGGCCTTGCGCCCGGCGATGGTGGGCCAGCATATCGAGGAACAGATTGGCGGCCACATAGTTGCCCTGCGCGGGATTGCCGATGACGGCCGCGCACGAAGAGAACATGACGAAGTGCTCCACCGGATCGTTGCGCGTCAGCGTGTGCAAGTTCCAGGCTCCGGCCACCTTGGGCGCGAGCACGCGCTGGAACCGTTGGGGCGTCAGCTCCAGCAGCGGTGCATCGTCCAGCACCATGGCGGCGTGGAAAACTCCTCGAATCGGCGGGAGTGTCTGTCGCGCCTCCGCCAGGACGCGAGCCACATCGTCGGTGGCCGCGACGTCTGCCTGTGCCACGGTCACCGTGGCGCCGGCCTGCTGAAGCTGTGCGACTGCCTCCTGAGCCGCCGCAGACGCTGCCCCGCTTCGCCCCAGCAGCAACAGGTGTTTGACACCGCGCTCGACCAGCCAGTGCGCCGCCGCCAACCCAAAGCCGCCGAGCCCGCCGGTAATGAGATAGGTTCCATCGGGACCGAGCACGGGTTGCGCCGGCAGTGCGGGTACGACCGCGACGTGCGCTTCCTGCATCGAGACCACGACCTTGCCGATGTGCCTGGCCTTGAGGAGCGTGCGAAAGGCTTCCCGCACCCGACCGACCGGATACACCACGTGCGGCAACGGGCCAAACTTGCGCTGTTCGACGAGCTGCATGACCTCGCGGAATAGCTTCGTGGCTAGGTCCGGGCGAGAAGCGACGAGGCGATCGAGATCGACGGCGAAGAATGAAAGTTGCTTGAGGAACGGCCTGAGCCCCACCTTGGTGTTGAACTCCAGGTCGCGTTTGCCCAGCTCCACAAATCGGCCGCACTCGCGCAACAGCGACAGGCTGCGCACCAGCGTTTCGCCGCCGAGCGAGTTGAGGACGACATCGACGCCCTCGCCACCGGTGCGGGCAAGAACTGCATCGACGAAGTCGAGGGAGCGGGAATCCATGACGTGCTGGACTCCGAGCGATTTCAGGAAGTCGCGCTTCTCCGGGCTGCCCGCCGTGGCGTAAATTTCCGCGCCCAGCAACTGGGCGAGCTGAATGGCTGCCAGTCCGACCCCGCCGGACGCCGCATGAATCAGGACGCGTTCACCGGGCTGCAGCCGCGCCAGGTGGTGCAGGCCATAGTAGACGGTCAAAAATACGACGGGCAGCGTCGCAGCTTCCTCAAAGGTCAGATGCGAGGGCTTGCGTGCCACGGCGCGAACATCGGCAAGCACATGGGAGGCAAAACTCCTCGGTGCCAGGCAAACCACGTCGTCGCCGATGCACAGCCCTTCCACTCCCGCGCCGATGGACACGATGCGCCCGGCGCATTCGAGGCCCAGGTGTGATCCCGAAAAAGTGCCCTCGAGACTCGCCTCTCCCAGCAGGTGCATCGCCTTGGCCACATCCTTGAAATTGAGCGGCGTGGCCATGACCTCGATTTCCACCTGGGGCGGACCCGGAAGGGAACGGGCGAAAACGCGGAGACTCAGATCGTCCACAAGGCCGGAGTGGCTCGCTTCCAGGCGGAAGGGAAGCGCCACACGCGACCGACTGCCAGGCGGGGCCATGGCGTTCACCGGCGCCGCAAGGTCGAGCGGCACAAGTCGATGGACGTAGCGGTCCTGGCCGCGGAGCGCCACCTCCGCCTCGCGGCCGTCGGCCAACAACTCCCGGGCCAGTGCCTGGATCTCGTCGCGGGCGCAAGCCGGGGTCCCCGGCGCGCGTTTTGTGCGCGCTGGGGTGGAAGCCGGGCTGAGGTCCAGCAACGCGCACCGCAATTGAGGATGCTCATTCGCCAGGACGCGGCCGATACCCCACATGACCGCTTGGGCGGGAGCCGCATCCGGGGTCCCCGGCGCGCGTTTTGTGCGCGCTGGGGTGGAATCGCCGGCCACGGCCTGTGCTCCGCGTGTAATGAGCCATAACCGCGGCTCACTCCGGCCGGATTCCGTGCAAACACGGGCCAGTTCCACCACCGACGCACCGAGCCGCGCTTGTTGCTCGACCAGGTCGGAAAGCTCCGCTGTCTCGATGGCCGGCAGGTCGAGCGACCAGAACGAGGCGATTCCAGCCAGGGGCGCTGTGCCGGCGAACTCGTCGAGCAGCAGCCGTTCCAGGTCCGCGCCCTGCCAGGCCAACACCGTGCGAGCGCCCAATTCCTTGAGTGCCGCGGCGAGTCGTTCGCCTTGCCCCGCGCGGTCGGCGAGGATGAGCCAGTCTCCCGGCGTCCGCGCGGGCAGGGTGTCTTCGGTTGCTGGAGAGAGCGTTGGTCCCCGAGCCAGGATGACGGCGTGCGCCGACAGCGCTTCTATTGCCGCGAAGCCGCCGTCCCGCAGCATTTCCGTCCAGCGCGGCACCGGCAGCATGAAATCGTCGTAAGGCTCCACGGCAATCAGCAGACCATCCGAGGCAAGCAGCTTCTTCACCGAAGCGATCGTGCCGGCGCTCGTCGCCGCCCCGTGCGGCGCATGGCCGGCGATGATGATGTCAAAGGAGTTCGCCTCGAATCCCTGAGCGAGAGGGTCCTCGTCCAGGTCGAGCACCTGGGACTTGAGGAAGGCATGACCGGCGAAGCGCTCCTGGGCCTTGGCGGTGTTTTCCTCATTCGGATCGGTGAACACATAGCTGGTTCGCTGGCGCGGCAGCAACGGCAGCACCTGGGAAGTCAGGCTGCCCATCGTGCCGTCGATTTCCAGAATGCGAAGCTGCCTTTCAGCGGGTGCATGATCGACAATCGCCATGAGAAGTTGCTGAACCAGGGTGTTGCACATGCGCAGGGCGGGATCGCTCTGATAGAGGTTAGTCAGGGTCGTCTGCGAGCTTGGCGTGGACCGCAGGTGTCGTGGATCGACCTCGCCGCGCAGGATCTCCGCGAGATTGGAGCCGAACGCTTGCAGCAGCTGAAGCCGGGGCAGATAGGCCGGCAATTCGCGCAGGCATGTCCGCCACAACTCGGTGACGTTGCTGCCCTCGGAGTTGCGAATGACCTCCCACCGCCCTGCCACCTCGCGAATGATGCCGGCTTCCTGAAACAGGTCCAGAATGCGATGGAACAGGCGTTGTTGAGCGACGGCAATGTGCAATTGCTCCGTCAGCGAATTGCTGGTTTGCCTCGTCGTGCTACTGATGTCCCAGCCCAGACGCCGACAGGCATCGATGCAGAACGCGATCGACAGGTTCTTGAGTTGTGCTTCAGCCTTCTTCTGCCGTTGGGGCAGGTCCGTCTCGTTCGCCAGGGTGGCGATCGACAATCGGATTGAATGTGCCAGGTCTCGAGGATGCGGCAGGGCCCACGCCGCGGTACCCGGATGATCCTGACCGGGTAGTGTTTGCAACAGCCAGATTTCATGGTGCAGGCAATCCTCGAGTTGAAGACCGTTGTCGGCCCGCTGAGCGAGCGCCCGGCAGAGCAGAGCCTGCACCTCGACAAGGACATTGCCCTGGTCATCCAGGATGGTGATATCGCCTTCCAGCCGTGCATCATCCTGGTGGACCAGACGGGCATGACTCCAGAAGCTTCGTGTTGACCCTTCAGCCTGGTCAAGCCGGCGATGCACGCGGATCGCCCCGATGCGCGCGGGCAGGTACAAGCGCGGCCGGGCTGAGGCCATCGTGCCCAGCAGCGACTGGAATGCCGCGTCCAGCACGCCCGGGAACACCACGAAATCCCCGACCTGTCCGCTCACGGCCTCGGCCACGGTAATGCGTGCCACTGCCTCGCGGTCGCCGGTCCAGAGTTGCTCGATCCCCGCAAAGACCGGTCCGTATTCCAGACCGACGCTCTTGAACATTTCGTAGCAGGCCGGTTTCGCGATGATGTGCGGACACCGTGCCACCACTTGCTGCACGTCCACCCGCGGAGGAGTACGCCCGGCGGCAAGCTTGTCGAGCTTGCCGGACGAATAGCGAACCCAGGGACCGTCACTCTGCTTGCCGTGGAGTGTGAAGGTCTTCTGCGAGCGATCGATCAGAAGTTGAACGGGCTGCGGCGTTGTGCTGTTGAGAAACAGCGGTCGATCCAACTCGAGTGCCGCCAGAGCGGCGTGTTCCGCGCCGAACAGTTGCGTCGCCGCCGCCAGCGCCATTTCGACGTGTCCGGCCGCCGGGAACACGATGGTGCCCTGGACCTTGTGGTCGGCCAGCCAGCCGTGATGGCGCTGGACTTCCAGCTCGGTGTCCCATGCGGCCTCGGTATGGGCCGTGACAAGGGCATGGCCGAGCAGCGGATGGACGGTCGGACCGAAATGCCCAAGGGCGCTCCAGCCGGCGTCGCCGGTGCGGAGATCGCGGCTCAGATCAGATTCACGCCAGAAGCGTTCGCGTTGCCAGGGATAGGTGGGCAGCGACACCAGCCGGCCGGCGTGCGGATGGAAGCGTTGCCAGTCGATGTCGAGGCCTGTCGTGTACATCCGGCCCAGTGCCGCCAGCATGGTTGCGCGCTCCGGCTCCTTGCGGCGCAGGGTGGCCAGTACCTGTACCGGCGTGTTGGTCGCCAAGGCGCACTCCTGGATGGAAGCCGACAGCACGGGATGAGGGCCGACTTCCAGGAACAATCCATGTCCTGTTTCGAGCAACCTGTCGACGACACTCGCGAACTGCACCGGTTCGCGGACGTTGCGCCACCAGTACTCCGCGTTCATGCCGGTCTCGTCGAGGAACGCGCCTGTCACCGTCGAGTACAGCGGGATTTCCGGACAGCGCGGCGACAGAGATGACAAAACCTCCAACAATTCCTCGCGCAGCGGGTCCATCTTTGGGCTGTGATAGGGAACGTCCACCTGCAGAATGCGGGAAAACGTACCTTCCACGCTGAGTTCCTCGTGGATGCCCGCGAGAGCGTCGGCGTCGCCCGAAAGCGTCACGGCCTGCGGCCCGTTGATCGCGGCAATGGACACCTGGCCATCGTGTGGCAGCAGAAGACGCCGGGCTTCTTGCAGCGAGAGACCGACGGCGAGCACCTTACCCTCGCCGCGCGTGCGGTGCTGCAAGCGGCTGCGGTGGTAGCTGACGTGGACCGCATCCTCCAGACTCAGGGCCCCCGACACGTAGGCCGCCGCCACCTCACCGGCACTGTGGCCGATGATCATGTCCGGCTTGATGCCCCACGCTTCCCACAGTGCCGCCAGGCCGACCTGCAGAGTGAAGATGCCCATCTGGGCAAAGCGATCGTCGTCAATGCGCGAACGGTCCTCGGGTGCCGACATTTCTTTCAGAATGGAATCGCGCATGTGGCCGCGGAAAAGGCGATCGCACCGCTCTACCGCCTTGCGGAATACCGGCTCGTCGTGCAGCAACTGCTGCCCCATCGCCCACCACTGCGGTCCCATGCCGGTAAAGACGAACACCAGCGGCGGCCTGCTCCCCGACACGGTCTTGCCGGCCGACAGTCCGGCAACCTTGTCGCCTGCCAGGAGCGCATCGAGCTGCTTGGTCAGTGCTGTCGTCGAGTCGGCCACCAGCGCGAGGCGATGGGCGTGATGCGTGCGCCGCACCCCGGCCGAATAGACCAGGTCCACCAGCGCGGCATCTGCTCCGGCTCCGCTGGTGAGGAAGTCGCGGTAGGACAATGCCATGGCCTCGATCGCTTCCTTGCTGCGCGCCGACAGCGGCAGCAACCAGGCTTTGCCGGAGGCCGGGACGCTGCCGTTGCGAACGGTGGACCTGTCCCTGGGCGTTTCCCCCAGCAGGACATGGGCGTTGGTGCCGCCGAACCCGAAAGAGTTGACGCCGGCCAGCCTGGTCGCGCCGTTGGTTTCCGGCCAGGGCTCGAGCTCGGTCGGCACGCGCAGGCACAGCCTGTCCATGTCGATCTGCGGATTGGGCGACTGGAAATGGAGATTGGGCGGGATGGCACGGTGGAACAGGGACAGGGCCACTTTCATGACGCCCGCAATTCCAGCGCCTGCTTCGAGGTGGCCGATGTTCGATTTCACCGAGCCCAGGATGCAGGGCGCGTTCGCGGGCCGGCCCTCGCCCACAACGCCGCCCAGAGCGGTTGCTTCGATGGGGTCGCCCACGGGAGTGCCGGTGCCGTGCGCCTCTATGAATTGTACGTCGCGCGGCCGGATGCCAGCTTTGGCGCAGGCCTCGCGCACCAGGGCCGCCTGGGATTCGCCGTTGGGTACGCTGATGCCGGGGGTCTGTCCGTCTTGATTGATGGCCGTGGCGAGGATGACCGAGTAAATGCGGTCGCCGTCCCGCCGAGCGGCGGCAAGAGGCTTCAGCAGGAGCATGCCCGCGCCCTCGGCGCGGACGTAGCCGTTGGCCCGGGCGTCGAAGCTCTTGCAGCGGCCGTCCGGCGAGAGCATGTTGGCACTGCTGAATCCCAGTGTCATCTCCGGCTTGAGAATGGCATTGGAACCGCCGACCAGCGCCGTGGCCGATTCGCCATTCCAGATGCTTTCGGACGCCAGGTGCAGCGCGACCAGAGACGAGGAGCAGGCAGTATCCACAGCGAAACTGGGCCCGCGTAGATCGAAACAGTAGGAGATGCGATTGGCAGCGATGCACAATGCCGAGCCGAGTGCCAGATACGGATTCAAACCGACCTTACGTTCGGTCACCACCGACATCAAGTCGCCGTAATCGTGTGTGGAGATGCCGATAAACACGCCGGTCCGGGAACCCGCCAGTTGCGCGGGAACCTGTCCCGCGTCTTCGAGCGCTTCCCAAGCCGTTTCCAGCAACAGGCGCTGCTGTGGATCCATCGCCTGAGCTTCTCGGGGCGAGATGCCGAAGAAGTGCGGATCGAACTGGTCGATTCTGTTAATCAGCCCAGCGTGGCGAGTGTAGGTTTTGCCGGACTTCCCCGGTTCGGGATCGTGAATCGCGCGCAAGGACCAGCGGTCCGGCGTGATTTCTCGAATGCAGTCGCGTCCTTCGCAGAGCATCTGCCAGAAGGCCGTCGGAGTATCGGCGTCGCCTGGATACCGGCAGCCCATGCCGACGATCGCGATCGGCTCACGCGGCTGGTCGCGCCATCCCTGCGCTGGTAGAGAGCTGGCTCTGACCATTGTCGCGAGAATACCAGATGGGAGGGCCCCTAAGCGCACACCCTTGCTCGGCCCGCGCCGGGGAGGCGCGGGCCCATTCGTTCGCGACGAAGCTCAGGGCAGCGCGAGCGTCGTGTAGCCGCCGTTGCCCGGCAACACGATGTACTGCTTGCCCTGGTGCAGGTAGGTCATCAAACCGTACTGTCCCTGCCGGCGCGTCGCCACCTGGCCCACGCGCTTGCCGGTCTTCTTGTCGATGGCGAAGATGTGGGGCCTGTTGTCGGCCGTCTGGCCCGCGGACAGCAGCAGCGTTGACGTCGCCGCGAGTGCGGCGGTGCCTCTGCGGCCCCAGTTGGTGTCGACGTTCACACCTTTCAGAAGCGGGTTGTTCCGGAACGCTTCCTGCTGCGCGGTCGGCGAGTCGCCGTGCGGGATCATCCACAGATGCTCGCCCGTGTTCATGTCGATGGCCGTGATACGGCCGAGCGGGCCCTTGAACAGATCCGGGAAGCCGGCCAGGGGGTCGTTCGGGATGGGTTTCGACGGCGGCGGCTTCTCGCCCCGGGCCACGGCCCACGGCGACAGGGTCGTCCCGGTCATCTTGTCGTTGTCGCGCTCTTTAGCGGGAGCCAGCAGCGTCGGCGAGCACCCGCTGGTGGACGCGACGAAGATAATGCCTGACGCGGGATCGGCGGCTGGCGGTCCGGTGATATTCGCGCCGCCACCACCGCCCGGGCAGATGTTCGCGGGGCCCTTGCCTTCAGGGTTGCCGCGATGCGTCGGCGGGGCGAAGAGCGGCGCGAGCAAATCGCGCTCGCGGGCGCGCTCGAGCGCCAGCTTCTTGATCTCCGGCGTGTAGTCGATCAGATGCGCTTCGGTGCGCCCCTGCAAGTCGTACGCGGCCGGCTTGGTCACGTGCGGCTGCGTCGCAGCCAGCTTTTCGCCGGGCACTTTCGATTGCGGCGCGGGACGATCGACCATCGGCCAGATCGGCGCCCCGGTATGGCGATTGTAGGAATACACCCACGATTGCTTCGTGATCTGAAACACGCCGGGGATGCGGCTGCCGTTGACGTTGACGTCCAATAAGACCGGCGCTGTCGGCGTGTCGTAGTTCCAGATGTCGTGTTTCACGAGCTGCTGATGCCAAACGCGTTTTCCTGTTTTCACGTCGAGCGCAATCAGGCTCGTACTAAACAGGTTGTCGCCTGGACGGAATCCACCGTAGTAGTCGATGGTCGCGCCGTTGGTCGGAATATAGACGAGTCCGCGTGACGGGTCCGCCGACATCGGCGCCCACGACGACACGTCGCCCGTCCACTTCCACGCGTCGTTCTCCCACGTGTCGTGGCCGAACTCACCGGGCCGCGGAATGATGTGGAATTTCCACATGAACTTTCCGGTCTTGGCATCGTAGGCGAGGATGTCGCCGGGCACATTTTCGACGCGGGTCTGGTTGTAGCCCTGCTCGGCCGAGTTGCCCACGATCAGCACGTCGTTGACGACGATGGGCGGCGATGAGGTGGTGATGTAGCCGAGCGAGAGGGGAAGGCCCTGCGCCGCGTCGTAGGGCAGCTTGGCGTCGAGCCACGGACCCCAGTCGGCGATAAGGTCCTTGAGCATGTCCACGGTTCCGGTCTTCGGGAAGCCGCGCACCGGCACGGCCCCGCCCCAGCCTTCGAGCGGCTGCCCGGTCTTGGCGTCGAGCGCATGCAGGAAGAAGCCCGGGCTCGTCATGAACACGATGCCGCGGCCGTTGATCCTCGAGTACGCGACACCTTTGCCGTGGTTCGACCGCATCGAGTAGGCGTGACGCGGTGTTTCAGGTTCCTGGAACGTCCACAGAGTCTTGCCCGTGGCCGGATCCAGCGAGATCACGGTTCGTCGTGGACCCGAGGTGGTGAGGAGCATGCCGTCCACATAGATCGGCAGCGACCGGCCGTTGATGTCGCCGATGTCGACACCGGGAGCCGATTCAGGGCCCCACTCCCAGGCCACCTTGAGCGAATTGAAATTCGACGCGTTGATCTGGTCGAGCGGTGAGTATCGGGTCGAGGTATCACCCCCCGTGATGCCCGGCCACTCGCCCTTCTGTTGCGCGTCTCCCGCCAGGCCGGAGGCAACGAAGGCTATGACCACAACCAGCCCACCGATCAATGTGTGGGGCATCCAGCGTCGAGCAGATCCATTCATCATGGCCCTTGGGCTCCTTAAACGCGCGGCGAACACACGGCTTCGAACCGCGCCAAGGATGCTGCGGGGGACGGTGCGCTGTCAACTGGCCAATTCGCGGCGGTTGCGGGGAGGGTCCCGGTGGTGTACAAGACTCTGGTTCCGCTTTGAGTCCCTCAAAACCACCGGCACGGCAGCAGCAGCGCCGCCAAGAGAAACCGCCAGGATTGAAAGTCTTCGCCGCGCCCGTGGCGCTGACCGCGGGTCTGCTGGCGATCAGCCTGTTGCCACGCGTGCAGGGGAATGTGGCGCTAACCAGGTCGTTCTGGGGCGCCGCGGCGCTGCTGTTGGCTTGGACGGTGGTGCTCGCCGTCAGTGCCCGAAAGTGGAACTGGAAGCCGTCGCTGGTCCTGGCGCCGCCACGGGCCCAGCACTACATCCAGAGCCTCTGCCACCTCACCATTTACGCGTACTGGGGCTGGTACTGGCGCCCGGTATACGACTTCGCTCCGCTGATCGTGGCCCAGCTCCTGTTCGCGTATGCGTTCGACATGCTGTTGTCGTGGTCGCGTCGCGAGGCCTATGTGCTCGGCTTCGGTCCGTTCCCGATCATCTTCAGCACCAACCTGTTCCTGTGGTTCAAGGACGACTGGTTCAGCCTCCAGTTCCTGCTCGTCGCCGTAGGGTTCGCCGGCAAGGCCTTCGTGCGCTGGGAGCGTGACGGGAAGCGCGTGCACATCTTCAACCCGTCCGCGTTCACGCTCGCGCTGTTCGCGCTGGTGCTGCTCGCGACCGGCACCACCAGCATCACGTGGGGCCAGGAGATTGCCACCACCTTCGGCCTTGGCCCGAGAATTTATGCGGTGCTGTTTCTCACCGGCCTGGTGGTGATGTACTTCTTCGCGATCACGCCAGTCACGGTGGCGGCCGCCGCGACGCTGTTCGGCGCGAGCGCGCTTTACGCCGCCGTCACGGGCGTGCCGTATTTCGTCGATTCGGAAATTCCGTCAGCGGTGTTCCTCGGCCTTCATCTGCTGGTGACCGATCCGTCGACCTCGCCGCGCACGCCCTTCGGGCGCGCGATCTTCGGCGTGCTGTACGGCCTCGGCGTCTTCGCGCTCTACGCGATCCTCGGCGCGCTCGGGCTGCCAACCTTCTACGACAAGCTGCTGTGCGTACCGCTGCTCAACCTCGCGGTCCCCGGCATCGACCGTTGGGTGCGGGCGATCGGCGATCGGCCTATCCTGAAGCGCCTGGCGCTCAACGGCCCGCTTGGCCGCGGCAACCTCGCGCACATGACAGCCTGGGTCATCCTGTTCGGCGCCATGACCACGCTCGGCGCCACCGATGGCCGGCATCGGGGCGACGCGCTGCCGTTTTGGGAAGAAGCCTGCGCCGCCAACCGTCCGCGCGCATGCGAGCGCCTGCTCAGAATCGAAGCCTCGTACTGCGCCGACAACGCCGGGTGGGCGTGCAACGAGCTCGGACGGCACTACGTCGAAGGCCGACTCGTGCCCGCGGACGAGGCGCGCGCGTTCGGCTACTTCGCGCGAGCGTGCGAGGGACGATTCCAGGCCGGCTGCGTCAACCTGCTCGATTCGGCCACGCCGAGCGTGGCCAATCCGCGGGCGATCGATCTCCGGTTGCTGGTGCGTGAAGGAGGGCCCAACCTCCTCGAGATGCCCGAGCCGGAGTTGTACGCCCGCGCGTGCAGCCATGGATGGAGCTTCGCATGTGGGAAGGCATCGGCCTCCCGGTGAGAGCCCTGACGTGGATCGGGACGGCGATGGTCGTGGTATCGCTCACCGCGTGGCCGGCGATCGGACAGGGCGGGGCAGGCTCGCTGCCGGATCTGGTCGAGATTCCCGGCGGGCCATTCGTGATGGGCGCGGATGCGGCTCGCGATCCTCTGGCTTACGACAACGAGCGGTGGTCGCGCGCCGCGGGTGAAGCAGCGGTCGACGTGCCGCTCTTCTACATCGCGCGGCACGAAGTCACGGTCGCACAGTTTTCTGCGTTCGTTCGCGCCACCAGCTGGAAGGCCGATCCGCAAGCGGCCGCCGGACCGCCCAGCCACCCGGTAACCTTCGTCACCTGGCCCGATGCCCTTGCGTATTGTCGTTGGCTCGAAGCGATGCTCAACGGCTCTCCGGACACGCCGCCCCAGCTACGCCAACGCCTGAAGGAAGGCTGGCGTGTCAGCCTGCCGACGGAGGCCGAGTGGGAGAAGGCCGCGCGCGGAACGGATCGACGGACCTATCCCTGGGGTAACGAGCCCAGACGCGACCGGGCGAACTACGAAAATACCGCCACGACGCCAGTGGGACAGTTCGCGTGCCCGGAATGTCCCTATGGGCTCGCCGACATGAGCGGCAACGTGTGGGAGTGGACCAGCAGCCCTTCTCAACCCTACCCGTACGATCTGAGTGATGACCGCGCAAACCTGGACGCCGATGCGCTCTGGGTGATGCGTGGTGGCCACTACGGCGACGGCCCCCGCAACGTGCGCACCACGACGCGAGGGGCCGCGGACCCGGGTGCGCGCCGGGCGTTCATCGGCTTTCGCGTCGCCGTGCACCTTACGGCGTCGCCGGCTTCCAGTCGGTGATCGCCTTGGTGATGGCGTCGGCGGAAATCTTGGCTCGGTAGTCGAGCAGCTTCTTTCCGTTTTCCAGCATCTTGGCCACCGAGCCAATCTCGACGTTGTTGATGCTGAACTTCTTCGCCTTGATGCGTTGCTCGGCGCGAATCAGTTTGGGATCGGTCAGCGCCACCAGCGATTCGTAATGGTAATCGTCGTGGATGTCCCAGCGCGTTGCCGATCGCACGTCGGGCAGCTGCAGGATGCCAAGCGTCTTCAGATAGTCGTAACTCCAGATGTCCTGCGTGTAGTACTCGGTGACGTAATAGGCGCGCGCCGGGTTGCCGTTCCACTTCGCATTGAGCTCTTTCGCGACGTCCGTCATGCCGGTCACGTTGCCGCCGCTGTCGGCGATCATGACGATGTCCTTGAAGCCCATGGTCTTCAGGCTGGTGCTCATGTCGCGCAGAACGGCCCTGAACGTGTCTTGCGTAATGAAGACTGCGCCAGGCGTGATGTTGGGGTTCTCCGGGTTGCCCGGCTCCATCGTGACGATCGGCGCGCACAGCGCATTACCGAGCTTCCGCGCTATCGCGGGGCACGTCGAACGCAGCACGTAGTTGTGCTTGCCGTTCGCATTGTAGGGGCCGTTCTTTTCGAGCCCGCCGCTGCCGATGATCGCCGTGGTCTTGCCGGCCTTGATGGCGTCGCGCGTTTCCATCCACGTTTGTTCTTCGATCCAGACGGTATCGAGCGCCTCGATCGGCCGCACGCCGTCGGCCACTGCCTGCGCGGCGCGCTGTTTCTCGCGCTGGGCGAGTTGTTCCGGCGTGAGGTTGGCGTCGCCGCGTCCGCCAGGCTGCTGCGCGGCCACCGTCACGGCGCAAGCGAGTACCAGGAAAGCCACCAACACTCTTGTACGGTTCATACGGTCCTCCGAGATCATGGCGAGTGCCGCCATTCTAGCCCGTGCGGGGCTAGAGCGCCGGATGCTTCAGATGGTGATCGGTCCTGGACTGGAACGCATGCGCCAGGAGCAGCAATTCAGGCTCGCCAAACAGCTTTCCAGTGAGCTGCAGCCCTGTGGGGGATCCCTCGAAGAATCCGCTCGGCAGGCTGATCACGGGATGGCCGGTGCGATTGGTGAGAAGCAGGTTCGCGCCGATGAAGAGGTCGAGTCCAGACATGGCCTCGTCCATCTGCTCCATGACCCGCATGCGATACCGGTTTGCCTGGATGTACTCGACGGCTGGAATGAAGCGGGCCGGCCGAATCTCGGCGGGACGGGCGCTCTGCTCGGGACCGCGTTCCACTTCGCGGAGCCTGCCGCTGCGAGTAAGGTCGTCGAACGCGGCGGCCATTTCCGCGTACCTGATGAAGTCGATGGCCTCGATCGCGACGTCAGGAAGATCGAATGGGACCACTTGAACACCGAGGCTGCGGATCACACTCAGGGCGTCCTCGTGGTTGCGGCCTGCAGCACCCTCAAACGCGGAACGCAAGTAGCCCACGCGCAGTTTCGCGACATCCGCGCTTGCGTCCCAACCGAACGGCACATCAAGGACGCTGTTGTCTTTCCCGTCGGGTCCGCAGATGGCATTGAAGACAAGCGCACAATCCTCGGCTGAACGGCACATCGGGCCGACTGTGTCCTGGGTCCACGCCAGCGTCATCGCCCCATAGCGGCTGACTCGCCCGAACGTGGGCCGCATGCCGGTAAGCCCGTTTCGCGCCGACGGCTGAATGATCGATCCGCCCGTGTCGCTGCCGATGGAAAAGCCCACGAGTCCCGCCGCTGTGGCGGAGCCGGGGCCCGCAGACGAGCCGGAGGCATCCTGCCGGGTGTTCCATGGGTTGCGCGTCAGGCCGCCGAACCATTGCGCCGACAACGCCAGCGCGCCCGTCGAGAGCTTCGCCACCAAAATGGCGCCCGCTTCCCTCAGCTTCGTGTACACCGTGGCATCGGTATCGATGACTTGATCTTTGTAGGGAGAGGCGCCCCAGGTCGTCTTCGTCCCTCGGACCGCGAACAGGTCTTTCAATCCAAAGGGGATGCCGTGCAACGGGCCTCGGTACTTGCCGGCGGCGATCTCGGCATCTGCCTGCTTCGCCTGGGCCCGCGCCAGCTCCGGCGTGAGGCTGACCACGCAGTGGAGCATGGGATCGTATCTGGTCAATCGCGAGAGATAGAGCTCGGTCAGCTCGGAAGGCGTGACCTGCCGTGTCTCGACCAGCCTGGCTAGGTGCGTCACGGGAAGAAACGCGAGAGCTTCGTCGGTCGATGGCCGCGACACCACCGGCACTCGGCGCCTAAGAAAGCGGGGCCCAACGGGCAACGACTTGCCCGGGGGGACGGGGTTGAACACGATGGCGGGCTGCGTGCTGTTGCCGAGGCCGGCTGTGCGAAGAAACTCGAACCCCGCCATGTAGCCGCGAGGAGCGTTCAACCGGGTCACGATCGAGTCCTGTTCCTCACGGGTGAAGGAGACGCCCGCGATCTTCTGCGCCGTCTCGATCATCTGGACCGTGACGATCGCGGAATCCTGAGCCGCGATCGTGAGCGCATCGGGCATGAGGGTCGATCCGAGACCCAGGGCTGTGAGGCACTCGAAGAACCGCCGGCGGTTGAATGCGAGTTGTTCTTCATTCATGGGCCAAAGACTACCAAAGGTTCCAGCGTTTGCTGAGGTACGATGAACGGGATGTCGCTCGTGTCGCGGCGCGCCATCCTGAAGGGCCTGACAGGCACCGTGCTCGGCGCGCGTTCGGCCGTTGCGCAAACCCGCCGATTCTCAAGACCAAAACCGCTGGCCAAGGACGCCGTCACCCATGACTGGACGGCCTATCTCGGGCCGACGCACAACGCGGTTTCGACCGAGACGAGGCTGAGCCGGAAACCGCAGCCGCCCCTGGTTTGGGAGTTCACCAAGGGCACAGGCTACGCGTCGCCGGCGATCGCCGGCGAGCGGCTCGTGTTTCTCCATCGATTGCGCGACGAAGAGATCGTCGAGTGCCTGAACTCGGAGACAGGCTCGACGAATTGGCAATTCCGGTACCCGACCGATTTCGAAGATCGGTATGGATACAACGACGGCCCGCGATCGAGTCCGGTCATCGACGCCGCGCGAGCGTACACGGTGGGCGCGCAGGGGCAACTGCATTGCCTCGACCTGGAAACTGGCCGAATGATCTGGAAGCGCGACCTGGACAAGGAGTACCGCGTCCCTCAGGATTTCTTCGGGCGATCGTCGACGCCCCTGATTGAAGGCCCACACCTGATCGTGAATGTCGGCGCGCCTGGCGGTCCGTGCGTCGTCGGATTCGACAAGATCACGGGACGCGAAGTCTGGCGGGCCGGTACGCAGTGGGGGGCCAGCTACGCGTCGCCGGTTCCGGCAGTGGTCCACGGGCAGCGGCGCGTCTTCGTGTTTGCCGGAGGCGAGTCCCAACCGCCAACCGGCGGGCTGATGTCCATCAATCCGACAAACGGTCGGGTCGATTTTTCATTTGCATTTCGAAGCCGGGTGTACGAGTCGGTCAACGCCTCGTGTCCGGTCGTCTTCGACAACAAGGTGTTCGTTTCGGCGAGCTATCGGGCAGGAGGCGCGCTGATCGAGATTCGACCGGATTTCACTCACAGGCTGGTGTGGACCACGCAGGAGTTTGGGCTGCATTTCAACACGCCCATTCACAAGAATGGCTACTTATACGGATTCGATGGACGCAACGAGTCCGACGCGTCGCTCGCGTGCGTTGATGTGTCGAGCGGCAAAGTCGTGTGGCGCAACGCGCCCGAATGGGCTGAACTGATCCAGGTCGGTGGTCAGCCCCAACGGCAGCTGGTCGGGACTTATCGGGGATCGTTACTGGCCGTCGATGGGCAGTTCCTGTGCCTGGGCGAGCTCGGGCATTTGTTATGGATGGACCTCACGCCGAAGGGATACCAGGAGGTCTCGCGCACGCGGCTGTTCGTGGCGCGCGAGTCGTGGACGCTGCCAGTGCTGAGCCGCGGGCTGCTCTACGTCGTGCAGAACACGCGGGATTTCATGTCGGGCGCCCGCCCGCGGCTGCTCTGTTACGACCTCCGGGCGTGAGGCCCGCTACTTCTTTTGCTCCACTTCCGAGGTGATGCGTCCGTGGCGCGCGCGATTACCGCGGCGTCAGCGGAATCGCCCGCGGCGGCGGCTGGTCCACGCACAACTCGCAGACGCGCTGGAACACGCGGAACCCGACGATCGTGACGTCTGGCGAAAGATAGCCTTCACGAACCGGCTCCGGGCGCAGCAGGTCCGTGCTCAAGTACTTCTTGTTGCTGTCGGCGAAGACGGTCACCACGACCGACGTGGGGCCGAGGGCGTTCTGGACGTGCAGCGCGCCGAGGAAGTTGGCTCCCGACGAAATGCCCACCGCCAGCCCGCAGTGCGCGAGCTGCTGGGCCAGGAGAATCGCGTCGCCGTCGTGAACGGCCACCACCGAATCGAGTTCCTCGAGCTTGAGGATGGGCGGGATGAATTCGTCCGAGATGCCCTGAATGCGATGCTGGCCGACCTTGCGCCCGGTCGACAGGGTGGGCGACTCCGCCGGCTCGAGCGGGTGCACCCGCACCGACGGCTGGCGCGTGCGCAAATAGCGGCCGGCACCCATCACGGTGCCGCCCGTGCCCACGCCGGCGACGAAGGCGTCCACGCCCAGTCCCGCCTGCTGCAGCTGCAGCCAAATCTCGGGGCCGGTGGTGTCGAAGTGCGCCTGCACGTTGGCCTCGTTCGAGAACTGACACGGCAGGAACACGCGCGGGTCTCTGGCGGCGAACGCTTCGGAGAGGCGGATGCTCCCGAGAAAACCGCCCTCCGCCCGGCTCACCGGCACGATCGACGCCCCGAAGCTGGCAATCAGCGACATGCGCTCGGGGCTCATCCAGTCCGGCATGAAGACCGTCACCGGGTGGCCGAGCGCGCGCCCGATGGCCGAGAACGAGATGCCGGTATTGCCGCTGGTGGCCTCGGCGATCGGATCGCCGGGCCGGATCCGGCCGTCCCGATAGCCGTGCTCCAGGATGTGCAGGGCCATCCGGTCCTTGATGCTGCCGGTGAGATTCAACGACTCCTGTTTCGCGTAGATCACCCGCGGCTCGCCGCGCCAGGCGAAGTCGACGGCGAGGAGCGGTGTATTGCCCACCAGCCGGTGAAGCGAGCGGAATCGCTCGGCGGCACTAGTCATGGCCGGCCTTCCGGTATCGAATTGGCCGGTACGGGCTCTTCGCGCTCGGCCAGCGTGAACGGCTCGCGGAGCACCGCCTCGCCGCGCATGTCGACCGCGATGTACTCCTCGCCTGTGACGCTGTCGTGTTCCGTCGACCACTCCATGATCCCCGTCCGATTCGGCTAAAGATCGCGCCGTCTCGAGCACGGTCTCCCGCGGTCGTGGACGACATCGAGCGTCGTTTGCACATTGAGTCTATCGCGATACCCGCGGCATCTTCCCCGGGGTACACGGGGAAATCCGCGAATCCCACCCTTAACCTGCTCTACGCGTTCGATCGCATCACGGGCGAGCCGATCTGGCCGATGCCGGAGAAGGCGGTCCCGCAGTCCGACGTGCCGGGGGAGAAGACCTCGCCGACACAGCCCTTCCCGTCCAAGCCGCCGGTCTATTCGCGCAACCACCTGGCGGCCGACGACGTGATCGATTTCACGCCGGAGTTACGCGCCCAGGCGCTGTTGAACCTGAAGAAGTTCCGGTGGGAGCAGACGCCGTTTGTCCCCTATTCGGTGCCGAACGACACGGTACTCGGCAGCGTCCAGGTCGGCAACACGATGGGCGGCGTCAACTGGCCGGGCTCGTCGTTCAACCCCGAAACGGGCATCTTCTTTACCCAGGCGGAGATGCCGAGCCAGAGTATGGCGCTCAAGATGATCAAGTACGTCGCGGACAAGCCATCGGCCGAGGGGCCGCCGCAGGGCGACACTCGCGCGGGTTTTCAAGCAACGCTGCGCATTTTCCCCCACCTCGAATGAGGAACCACGTGTCCCACGCCGGTATTCCGGCGCAAGCGGCGCCTCTACCCGGTTCTTGGCTTGGCGCCAACTGGTGCGCAACTTGCACCGCCCAGCCTCAAAAGCGGGTGCTGCCATGGACGAACGTTCCAGCGTGGAATCGTGCCGGTGGGCGAGACTGACCGTCCGCCTGCCATACCCTTTGTGGCTGGAATGCGAAGACAAGCCTTGGTCGTGCCTTCGCGATCCCGAGCCGCGTCCTCTTGAAAGCACTGACGTCTGCCACGGGTGCCTTCGGTGGCAACCGCGCCGCCTCCACGTGAGCGCGAACTGAAAGGACCCGCTGTGTCCTTACCCACCGAAGGCTTCTTCGAGTTGCGATTCGAGTCGATTGGCGGCCTGGGCGCTCATGGCGCGGGCCAGATCCTCGCCACCGCCGCCGTGCTGCACATGGGTCTCAACGGCGCGCAGTTCTCGTCGTATGGATCGGAAAAGAAGGGCTCGCTCGTGCGAACGTTCGTGCGCCTGGGGCCGGCCGGACGCCCCGTCCGCACCAGTGCCCCGGTCGAGGCGCCCAACGCCATCGTCGTCTTCCACGCCGCGCTGCTGCGCAACCCCGCGACCTTTGGCGGCCTCAGGAACGACGGCTTGCTGATCTACAACTCGCCGCCGGGCCCCGTGCCCGAAGCCCTGGCGGCGCTGCCCCGTACCGCCCTGGCGATTCGCGTGGACGCGCTTGGGATTGCCGTCGCGGAGAAGTCGCGGCCGAACGCAGTGCTGCTCGGCACGCTGTGCGCGGTGGTCCCGTTCCTCGACTCCGCTCACGTGCGCGGGGCGCTCGCGGAAGAGTTCGCCGGCAAGCACCCCGAGGCGGTGGCGTCGAACGATCGGGCGTTCCGACGGGGCGCGACCGAGTTCGAGGTGCACGAGGGCGTGGGCCTGGCCGAGGGCGATCTGCCCATCGTCCGGCCCGAGCCGGTCTGGGGCTACGAGACGCAGCCCGTGGGCGGGATCATCGCGGAGCCCGGTAACACAGCCTGGAACGACCTCTCGCTGTCGCGGACCGGGTGGATGCCGGTGTTGCATCACGACAAGTGCATTCACTGCGGCACCTGCGATCTCGTGTGCCCGGATCTCTGCCTCGTCTGGCGCGACGGCGGCCCGGACAGCACCTTCGAGCGCGAGCTCATGGGCGTCGACTATCGCTACTGCAAGGGCTGCATGCGCTGCGTGGAGTCGTGTCCGACGTCTGCCCTCGTGCGCGAGGCCGAGACACCCGGGTTGGCCGACCAGCTGCGGGTGCCGCAGTTTCCAGGTTTCATCAGCTAGGTGAGTGAACGCATGGCGACCGAGATCCTGACGCCGCCGTTGACCGGCACCCGCGCTGCCGGCACCGCGCAACAGAAGGTGGACTTCAAGAGTGGCAACGAAGCCGCCGCCCTGGCCGCGCGTGACATCGGGTTTCACGTGATGGGGTACTTCCCGATCACGCCGTCCACCGAGGTCGCCGAG
This sequence comes from Acidobacteriota bacterium, assembly GCA_030650395.1. GTDB lineage: Bacteria > Acidobacteriota > Vicinamibacteria > Vicinamibacterales > UBA2999 > 12-FULL-67-14b. The sequence continues at coordinate 149,136 of JAUSDY010000074.1, forward strand.
AACCTGTCGAAGATGCAGGCCGACGGCGAGCACGAGATCGTGATGATCGCCGGCGACGGCGAGCACGGGGCCGCGGGCATCTGCTACGGCGCGGCCCTCGGCGGCGGCCGCGTGCTGAATGCCACGAGCGCCAATGGACTGCTCTTCTCGCTCGAGCAGCTGCCGGTGCAGGCGGGCACGCGCGTGCCGATGGTGCTCAACGTGGCGGCGCGGGCGGTGTCGGGACCGCTCGACATCCGCGGCGATCATTCCGACATCTACTTCGCGCTCAACACTGGTTGGATCATGCTGTGCGCGCGGGACCCCCAGGCCGTCTACGACCTGAACTTCGCGGCCGTGCGGATCGGCGAGCATCCCGACGTCCGGCTGCCGGTGATCGTGTGCTACGACGGCTTCGTCACGAGCCACCAGAAGCGCCGCATCGAGGTGTTCGACGACGCGGACGCCGTGCGCGGGTTCCTCGGCACGCGGCCGGAGTATCCGACGCCGCTCGACCTCGAGCATCCGAAGACCTTCGGGCCGTACATGAACGACCCGGACCTGATCAACAACAAGGTCCAGCTCTCGCGGGCGATGGACGCCGCGCGCACCCTGATTCCCGCCGTGTTCGCGGAACTCGAAGCTCTGACCGGCCGCGCCTATCCGGTGCTCGATGCCTATCGCATGCGCGATGCGGATGCGGCCGTCGTGCTGCTGAATTCGGCGGCCGAGACGGCGAAGGAAACCGCCGACGAACGGCGGGCGCTCGGCGAGCGCGTCGGCGTGCTCTCGCCGAACGTCTTGCGGCCGTTCCCGACGGAGGCGTTCCGCCAGGCGCTGGCGTCGGTGGACGCGGTGACCATCGGCGACCGCGCCGACTCGTACGGCGCCGACGGCGGCAACCTGTCGCTCGAGGTGCGGGCGGCGCTGCAAGTCGATCGCCATAACGACACGCTGGTCGTCTCACGAATCTACGGCCTGGGCGGCAAAGACTTCGACGCCGCCGATGCGCGCACGTTCTTCGCCGAGGCGGTGGCCGCGGGGCGCAGCCGGACCGTCGACACGCCGTTTGCCTATCACGGCGCCACGCCCGGACGGCCCGATCGCGCTCCGCGTCCAGGCCTGCCGCCAATCCCGCTCGACGCGACGCGCGGCATGGCGCACGTGCAGCGTGACAAGAGCACCGGCAAGCTGCGCGTGGAACTCGAGCCGATCTGGAAGATGACCTCGGTGCCCAGCCGCATCGCACCGGGCCACGGCGCCTGCCCGGGCTGCGGGTACTTCCCGACCTTCCATCAGATCAGCCGCGTCCTCGAGGGCGACATCGTCGTCCTCTACCAGACCGGCTGCGCGATGGTGGTGACGACGGGGTACCCGTCGACGGCGCACCGCGTCAACTACGTCCACAACCTGTTCCAGAACGGCGCCGCGACGCTCTCGGGGCTCGTGGAGATGTATCACGAGCGCGTGCGCCGCAAGGAGCTTCCAGAGGGGAAGGACGTCACCTTCGTGATGATCTCGGGCGACGGCGGCATGGACATCGGCATGGGGCCGGCGCTCGGCGCTGCGCACCGCAACCACCGGATGATGATTCTCGAATACGACAACCAGGGCTACATGAACACGGGCGCGCAGTTGTCGTACTCGACGCCGTTCGGCCACCGCACGTCGACGAGCGAGGTGGGGACGGCGGCGGCGGGCAAGCGCTACCACCACAAGGACACCGCCCAGATCTTCGCCGCGTGCCACCTGCCGTATGTGTTCACCGCGAGTGAAGGCTACCCCGAGGACTTGATGCGCAAGGTCGCCAAGGCACAGTGGTACGCGAAGCACGAGGGTCTCGTCTACGGCAAGATCCTGTCGTTCTGCCCGCTCAACTGGAAGACCACGGACGACGCCGCTGAACCGGTGCTGCAGGCCGCCATCGACACCTGCTTCTTCCCGCTATACGAGGTCGAGCACGGGCACACCGCGCTGACCTACGACCCCGAGGCCGCCGGCCGCCGCCAGGCAGTCACCGAGTGGTTGAAGCTCATGGGCAAGACCCGGCACCTGCTGAAGTCCGACCACGCGGAGGCGGTCACCGGCATCCAGGCCGAAGTGGACCGCCGATGGCGCCGGCTCAAGGCGATGCACGAGCACCCGGAGTTGTAGGAGAGGGAGCCGCATGACACGCATCCTCGACGCTCGCCAGCTGACGCCGGTCACGAAGCTCTTCCGGCTCGAGGCGCCGCTGATTGCCGCGTCGGCCCGGCCGGGTCAGTTCGTGATGCTGCGCGTCCGCGAGGGCGGCGAGCGGATCCCGATCACCATCGCCGACTACGATCGCGCGGCCGGCACGATCACGATCGTCGTGCAGGAGGCCGGCGCGACCACGCGGCGCGTCTGCGCGCTCGAGTCCGGCGATTCGCTGCTCGACGTCGCCGGCCCGCTCGGCAGCGAGATCGACCTTCCGCCGGTCGGTCACATTTGCGGCGTCGGCGGGGGGTTTGGATCCGCGGCGCTGCTGTGCTTCATGCGCGAGCGCAGCGCCCTCGGCGACAAGACGACGACCATTCTCGGCGCCCGCACCAGGGAGCTGATTATTCTCGCCGACGAACTGGCGCGCGTGTCGGGGGCGGTCGAGATTTGCACGGACGACGGATCCGCCGGTTTCCGCGGGCTGGTCACCGGGCGGCTGGCCCGGTTGATTGCCGGCGAGGGCTCCGGCCGGCCGGACGCGGTCGTGGCGATTGGGCCGATGGCGATGATGCGGGCGGTCGCCGAGACCACCCGCCCTCATGGCATCAGGACGCTCGTCTCGATGGATCCGCTGATGGTCGACGGCACCGGCATGTGCGGCGGGTGCCGCGTCACGGTGGGAGGGCAGGCGCGGTTTGCCTGCGTGGACGGCCCGTGCTTCGACGCCCACGAGGTGGACTTCGACACGGCGATGCGACGCAGCAAGGCCTACGTGCGCGAGGAGAAGATCGCCTCCGACCGCGCCGGCTGCGCTTCGGGAAGGAGCGGGGGTCATGCCAGTCAGGCGCACTGACAAGACACCGATGCCCGTGCAGGGCGCGCAGGCGCGCGCCCATAACTTCCTCGAAGTGAACGACGGCTATTCGATCGCGCACGCCGCATTCGAGGCCGAGCGCTGCCTGCGCTGCCAGCATCCCGTGTGCGTCGACGGCTGTCCGGTCCACATTCCCATTCGCGACTTCATTCACGAGGTGGCGGCCGGCCACATGGCCGGCGCCGCGCGGATCCTGCGATCGGCGAACCCGCTCCCCGCGATCTGCGGACGCGTCTGCCCGCAGGAGTCGCAGTGCGAAGCCGAGTGCAGCATGGGCGGGCGTTTCGATCCGGTGGCCATCGGCCATCTCGAGCGTTACGTCGCCGACTGGGAGCGCACCCAGCCGCTGGCGATTGAGTCCGCAATCACAGAGACGCAGAAGATCGCGATCATCGGCGCCGGACCATCCGGACTCGTGTGCGCGGGCGAGCTGGCGCGGCTCGGCTATCCGGTGACGATCTACGAGGCGCTGCACGCGCCCGGCGGCGTGCTCCGCTACGGTATCCCGGAGTTCCGGCTGCCCAAGGCGATCCTGGATTGGGAGATCGACATCCTCAAGGCCAAGGGAGTCGAGATCGTCTGTAACGTGATCATCGGCAAGACGCTCACGCTCGACGATCTCACCGGGAAGCTGGGCTACGCCGCGGTCTTCATCGGTACCGGCGCGGGGCTCCCGCAGTTCCTCGGTATTCCCGGGGAGAACCTGAACGGCGTGTATTCGGCCAATGAGTTCCTCACGCGCATCAACCTGATGCGGGCCTACGACTTTCCCAACACCGACACGCCCGTGCGAGTCGGCAAGCGCGTCGCCGTGATCGGCGCGGGCAACACCGCCATGGATGCCGTGCGGACCGCACTCCGCATGGGCGCAGACGAGGCGATGATCGTCTACCGCCGCAGCGACGAAGAGATGAGCGCGCGCGTCGAGGAATACCACCACGCCATCGAGGAAGGCGTCACGTTCCATTGGCTCACCAGCCCGCTCGAAGTGATCGACGACGGCGGCGGATGGGCAGCGGGGCTGAGGTGCCAGCGGATGCAGCTCGGCGAGCCGGACGCCTCCGGCCGGCGGCGGCCGGTCCCGATTCCGGACTCGGAGTTCGTGCTGCCCGTGGACAACGTCGTGCTCGCGATCGGCACCACCCCGAACCCGCTCCTCACGCGCACAACCTCTGGCCTTGCCACCACCGCGAAGGGGTGCCTGCTGGCGGACGACGCCACCGGCCTCACGTCGAAGACCATGGTCTTCGCGGGCGGCGACGCAGTCACGGGCGCCGCAACGGTGATCCTCGCGGCGGGCGCAGGCAAGCGAGCCGCGCATGCGATCGACGCGGCGCTGAGAGCGAACGGCCGGGATTATTCCACGACTGAGGCCTCGTTCTGACGTGCGGCCAACGCGGCCAGATAACAGATCGCAATCACGATGAGCAGCGCGCGGAAGCCGGTGACGAGCGACAGGTACTCACCCACACCACCGACCATCGCCCCGAGCAGGTTCGTGCCGTAGTCGCGCGCGACGGACGTGGACCGCTTGATCGCCGATCCGAACAGTAGTCCGGCGCACAGGATCGGGCTGAACATCAAGGCCGCATAGAACAGCGACTCGGCGGTCCGGCTGTCGAACGCGATGCGTCCAACTGGGATTAGAAAATTCACCACCAGCAACGCCACCAGCGCCCCGCCGACGAGCCACGGCTTTGTGATCTCAACCCGCGACACCACGTAATTGGCGGCCAGCGCCATCGTCAGCACCGAGGCGATGGCGAGCGACGCGACGACCCACGTTGATCCCCACAGTAGCGCGAACTGCGTGATCGATCGCGTCTCGAGCAGCATGAATCCCGCGCCCAGGAGAAAGAACTGCCAGGCCGGGGAATTCAGGGCCTGCCCTGCCCGCCCTGAGCGAGGCGACGAAGACGCGTCCTCGTCGCCGAGTCGAAGGGAGCGAGGCGGCGGCGACGTGTCGTCGCCGCCGAGTCGAAGGGCCACAGCAACCGAGACGACCGACACGAATAGAACCAGCGCGAGCGCCGCGAGATAGTGGTTCGGAATGTGACGATCGCGCAAATAGAGAAACGGCCAGTCATCGGTCGCCGGTTCGATCGACGGGTCACGCTTGTGCCAGCGCGCAGGAGCAGGCTCGTGCGATTGGCCGAACGCCGTGACGCGCTCGGGCACGACAGGGTCGCCGCCGAGCGTCGCCAGACGCGGCCCGGCCATCAGCACTCCGAGAAAGGCGCGCGCCTCATGCACGTGCACGCGTGGTTCCTGGCCAAACGCAGCCGCAGCCGTATTGGCGAGGCGATCGACCAGCCATGGCTCGCGGAAATAGTTGTAGACCACGAGCAGGCCGTCCGGCTTCAGCCGATCGCGCACCGCGCGGAATGATTCCTCGGTGAACATGTAGCTTTCGAGCCGCACGCCGGAAAAACTCGACTGCATAGTGAGCGAATCGATCAGCGCGAACACCACCAGGTCGTACTTCTTCTCCGTCGTCCGCAAGAAATGCCGCGCATCGTCGTTGATCATCGTGACGCGCGGATCCAAATAAGGCTTATCGGGATGAAGCTGGCGTCCCAGCCGCTGGATCGCCGGATCGATCTCCACCGCATCGACATGGCGCACGCCGTGCGCAAGCGCCGCGGCCACGTCGGTGCCCGATCCCGCTCCCAGAATCAGCACATCCTGAAACGGTCCGCCGCCTGCCCTGAGCGAAGTCGAGTCCGCTTGCGGACTCGGCTGAGTCGAAGGGAAGGTCGAGTACGGCCACTCGTAGAAGTACTCCTTGTGCGCGAGCGGCGCCATCGACTGGTGAAAGATGTTGTTGACGTCAACGACCGTGTCGTTGCCTTCCTGGCGCACGTCGATCCGGTAGTACGGCGACCACAACGTTCCGCGCGCCATCACGTGGATCATCCCGAGCGACACCGCAAGCAGCACGACATTCGCGACGAAATGGCTTGGCCGGGACTGAAGTCCCGGCCCTACGGCCGAAGGCGCCAGCAGCGGAATGGCCGTGGCACAGGCGAGAGCGAACCACACCACCGGCGGCCACTCCATCCACGACATCAGCGCGAATGCCGCGACGCCCGCGAGGCTGCCGGCCAGGTTGATCGTGTAAGCCCGTAACGGTGGCAGCGCGGCCATCTCGCGCGCCATCCGCTGCGCGAGCGCCGCAAAGAGCGCCGCCACGATCACGAACACGATCGGCAGCAACATGGTGCTTTCGACCGTGACTTTCGGGTCGACGGATCCGCTCGTGAAGTAGATGCTGCCCGATTCCGGAACTGCGATCTCGAGCCTGACGAAGTACACCGCCGCGACGACGGCGGTCAGCACCAGCGGGAACCAGGCGAAGAGCGAGCGGCGTACCGGCGCCAGCAGGCAGCCGATGCCAATCCCGAGAAAGCTCGCCAGCAGGATGAAATTCGAGAAGTACGCGAGCAGCCGGACGTACGCCGGCATCCAGCGGATCAGGGCGACTTCGAGGAAGAGAACGAGGAACGATGCGAGAAAGGTGCGGACGCCTGGTGTCATTCGCGCCCGTAGCTCACGCCGAGCTTCTTGAGCGCTTCATCCGGGCAGCCGCGCCACTGCGCCACCGAGCGGTTGCCCAGGTACCGCAGGTCATCAATCCCCATCCGCGTGGTCCAGAATCCGCTGGCGGTGAGGTCGCGGAAGCTGCTGAAGAACGCGACACCATGCGCCAAACCTCCAGGCACCTGCCCTGAGCCTGTCGCCCCTCGACTGGGCTCGGGGCGACCCTGAGGCTCTCGAAGGGTCGAAGGGCGTGACGGCCACGCGATGTCGTCGAGCACCGTCGTCCGCTCGGCCGGCACGCAGTTGAGGAAGGTCTTGTCGAACCGCTTCTGGCATTCGACATCCAGCCAGGCCAGCCCGCCGCGCATCGCGACCTGGCGCGCCGGCTGGTCGATCATCATGAAGTCCATGAACTCGGGCACGCCCGCATCGGTGGCGCTGCCCGATCGTTCGTCTTTCGGAATGACGATGTCGGCGAGAACGTTGACCAGGCGGAACTCCGAGGCCGTGAAGAACTTCGGCACGAAGGGATTGGCGGTTGCGGCCGCGCGCGCGGTCTGCGCCGCCGTCGCGGCCTGCATCGCCTCGGCGTCGGTCCAGGCAAAGCCCGCCGCCGGCGCCGCGAGCAACAGCTTCAGGACGTCGCGGCGACTTGTCCGCCGACTTGTCCACCGTAGCCTTGGCGAAGGTGGAAGCTTCAGCGAAGGCGGATTCATATGCTGCCCGCCTTTCGCTGATCGGCGATGTATTCGCTCGTGCGCATCGCCAGCGCCAGGATGGTCCACGTGACGTTCTTGTCCGGGTTGGTCACAAACGGCCCGCCGTCGGTCACGAACAGGTTCTTGCAGTCGTGCGCCTGGCAGTTGCTGTTCAGCACTGCCTTCTTCGGATCGTGGCCCATGCGGACGCAGCCCACTTCGTGGATGATGCGGCCGCCTGGCTCAATGCCGTAGTCCTGCTGCGCCGTCGGCATCGGTGACAGCGGCGTGCCGCCCATCTCGTGAATGATGGAGCGGAAGGTCTCCTGCATGTGCTTGACCTGTTTGAGCTCGTAGTCACTCCAATTCCAGTGGAACCGCAGTACGGGGATGCCCCAGCGGTCCACCACCGTCGGGTCAATCTCGCAGAAGGAGTTCTCGTTCGGGATCATTTCGCCGCGGCCGGCAAAGCCCACGGTGGCGCCGTAGAAGCGGCGGTAGTCGTCTTTCAACTGCTTCCCGTAACCGCCGCCCGAAATCAGCCCACCGCCCACCTCGGTGCCATTGAAGCGATGGACGCCGCTCAGCGTGCCGAAGCCGGGCATGCGCCGCCCGCCGCCGAGCTCGATGTGGTAGCCGCGGGGAAAATCGAGTTTCTTGTTGTCGCCCCACCACGGCATGAAGAGATGCGAGCCGCTGGCGCCGTCTTCGTTGTGCGGCACGCTGTTCATCATCTTCGGGATGAAGCCGCTGACGCTGGTGCCGGTGGTGTCGGTGAGGTATTTGCCCACCACGCCGCTCGAGTTGCCGAGACCCTGCGGAAAGCGCGGCGACTTCGAGTTGAGCAACAGCCGCGCGGTTTCGCACGCGCTTGCCGCCATCACGACAATCCGGGCGCGCGCGTGGTTCTCGCGGCCGGTGGTCTTATCGATGTAGCTCACCCCCGTCGCCAGCCCGTCGTCGCCGACCGTGACCTCGCGCGCCATCGCATTGGCGACGATCGTGAGACGGTTGGTGGCAAGCGCCGGCGGCAGCAGCACCGAGGGCGACGAGAAGTTGGCGTGGGCCGCGCACCCCCGCCCGCACTGGCCGCAGTAATGGCACGCCGGGCGGCCGTTCAAAGGCTGCGTGAGAATCGAAAGCCGAATCGGAATGCACCGAATATTCAGCTTCTCCGAGGCCTGCTTGATGAGCAGCTCATAACATCGTGGCCGCGGCGGCGGTTGGAAGATGCCGTCCGGATCGTTCGGCAGCCCTTCCTTCGACCCGAACAGGCCGATGAACGTGTCGATGCGATCGTAGTACGGCTTCAGGTCGTCGTAGCTGATCGGCCAGTCGTCGCCGAGGCCGTCGAGGCTCTTGCGGCGGAAGTCGTCGGGGCCAAACCTCAGCGAGATGCGGCCCCAGTGATTCGTCCGTCCACCCAGCATGCGGGTGCGAAACCAGTCAAATCGATCGCCCGGGGCGGAAGTGTAGGGCTCGCCCTCGAGCGTCCAACCACCCCAGCCCGCGTCGAACTCGCCGAACTGACGCTCCGGAATCGGCAAGCCCCGCCTGGGGGACTGATAGGGCCACGCCATCATCTTCGAATCGCGACGCGTGTCGAACATCGGCCCCGCTTCGAGCATCAGGACGTTCGCGCCCGCCTCGGTCAGGACCTTGGCGGCCATGCCGCCGCCGGCCCCGGAGCCGATAATTACCACGTCGTGGATGGTCCGGTTGCGTATGATCTGCAAGCGGCGATTGTAGTAGCATCCGGGCCATCGGGCCAAGGCGGAAGGCAGAAGGCAAAAGGCAAAAGGCAAAAAGGACGGAGACGATGATTTCCAGACGTGACTTCGTGAAGAACGCCGCGGCCACCACCGCCGCCGTCACCATCGTTCCGCGGCACGTGCTCGGGCGCGGCTACACCCCGCCGAGCGACATGCTCAACATCGCCGGCGTCGGCGTCGGCGGCATGGGCCGGACCAACCTGCTCAACCTCGGCGTCGGCAACAACCTCGTCGCGCTGTGCGACGTGGACTGGGGCTACGCCGGTCCGCAGTGGACGACTACGACGTTCGAAGACGCCCGGAAGCGCGAAGAAGAGCGCTTGCTGAAAACCGACCTGACCGCCGAATCGCGCGCCAACAGCGAGCATCGCGTCGCCTCGCTCAAGCGCATCGCCGCCGAGGATCTGCCGAGGCAGAAGCGTTACACCGACTACCGCAAGATGTTCGAGCAGCAGAAGGACATCGACGCGGTCGTGGTGGCAACGCCGGATCACATGCACGCGCCGATCGCGATGGCCGCGATGGAGCTCGGCAAACACGTCTACGTGCAGAAGCCGCTGGCCTGGTCGGTCGACGAAGCGCGCACGCTGGCGCGCAAGGCGCGGCAGACGCCGAAGGCCGTCACGCAGATGGGCAACCAGGGCCACTCGTGGGACGACGGCCGCAGGGCCGTGGAATGGGTGCAGTCGGGTGCGATCGGCGACGTCACCGAAGTACACGTCTGGACCAACCGTCCCCTCTCGTACTGGCCGCAAGGCATTCCGCGCCCTGAGCCGCGGCGGATCTCTGAGAACCTGCGCTGGAACATGAACGGCGTCATGGCGCGCCTCGCCAACGCGATGGGCATCTACTCGGTACCGGATCAGTTGTCGTGGGATCTGTTCCTCGGTTCGGCGCCGGCGTGCGAATACCACCCGGTCTATCACCCGTTCAACTGGCGCGGCTGGGTCGACTGGGGCTGCGGCGCGCTCGGCGACATGGGCGCGCACCTGATCGACCACGCCTACTGGGCGCTCGATCTCGGCTATCCCACCTCGATCGAAACCGTGTCGACGCCGTTCGACAAGGCGTGCTTCCCGATTGCCACCAAGACGTTCTACGACTTCCCGGCGCGCGGCTCGAAGCCGCCGGTCAGGCTGACCTGGTACGACGGCGGCATGTTCCCACCCACGCCGCCCGAGTTCGCCGAAGGCGAAAAGCTCAATGCCGAAGGCGGCGCGATCATGGTCGGCACCAAGGGCAAGGTGATCTACGACACCTACGGCCTGAAGTCGCGCTTGCTGCCGGACTCGCTGCACAAGTCGGTCGGCGATCCGCCGCGCACGCTGCCGCGCATCACCACGAGCCACGAGATGAACTGGGCGAACGCGTGCAAGGGCGAGGGCCAGGCGTCGACGCCGTTCGAGTACGCGGCGAAGCTGACCGAAGTGATGCTGCTGGGTGTGGTCGCGCTACGCGCGGGAACAAAGATCCACTACGACGCCGCGAACATGAGGATCACGAACTCGAAAGAGGCCAACGATCTGCTGAAGCGCGACTATCGCCGCGGCTTCTCGCTGTAAAAAGGAAGCCACGAAGACCACGAAGAACGCGAAGGATTTAGATCACATTCTTCGTGGTTTTCTTCGTGAACTTCGTGGTTTCTTTTCTCAGAGGCACAAGAGGCGACGGATATAATGGGGGGGGGAGGGATCAAGGTGAACCGGGCCGATACCACCGAGCGAGTCCCAGTCCATACCGACGCCGACGGTGTCATCCGCGTAGGCGGCACTCGTGTCAGCCTGGACACGCTGGTCGCCGCTTTTGACGTTGGCGCGACAGCGGAAAAAATTGTCCAGCAGTATCCGTCGGTTGCCTTGGCCGATGCCTACTCGGTGATTGCTTACTACCTGCGTCACCAGTCCGAGATCCGGGCGTACATCACGCGACGCCAGCAGCAAGCCGCGGGGGTCCGCGAGGAGAACGAGCGGCGCTTCGATCCCTCCGGCGTACGCGACCGCCTCATGGCCCGCCGTCGATAACCGCGAGTGCGTTGTGCTGCGACTGGCGGCGGACGAAAACTTCACCAACGACATCGGCGGCGGAGTGATCCGGGAGGGCTGCCGCGACGCCTCTCGGCGTTCCGTTGTCGAAGAGGATCCGCATCAGCGCCCGGATTCCGGCGTTCTCGGACGACCATCCGATCTTCCGTCTCGTCGGCGCGGGGCGCGGTGGCGGACAGGCGCCCGGCGCACGCGACAAGCACGCGATTCTCGACACGTGACCCGGCGCAGCTCACGGAATCTCTTTCGTGAGCGCCAACGCCTTCCGGATCGTCGCGAGGTGTGCCGACAAGCCCTCACGTCCGTCCACTGCGTCGCGATCGAAATCGGCGAGTAGGGCCTCCAGCCGCTCGCGGCCCCGGGCCGTGCGAGCGGCCTGGCGCGGCGTCTTGTTTCCCAGCGCCGGGACACGAGTGTCGAGCCACGCTTCCCAGTGCTTGCGATTCATCTCCGCTTGAATCGCCTCGAGTTCGGGGGATGACTCTGGCGTTGCCTCATCGATCGGCTCTCCCGCCGCGCGCCGGCGAGCGCGTTCCTCGATCGCGTCCGACGGATCGACCACCTTGGTATCAATGAGCACGGCGGTCCGGCCCAGGCGTTTGGCGATCTCGCGCTTCAGCCGATCAGCGCGACGGGCCGAGTTCACGTCGGCCACCAAGCTGCCCGCCATGAGCCGGATGTTTCCCAGGACGGTATTGGTCCAATCCTTGTGCTGCCGGTTTCCGGCCTTGACCCAGCTCAGCGTGGCGCTCGACACCGCACCGGACGCGTCGCGAACGACCTCGTCACTATGGTCTTCGTCGTGCACCATCGCGAGCGAAGCCAGCTTCTCGAACGCAGCACCGACCGGCGTCTTCAGCCCGTAGGTCAACGTCGTCAACGCGACCGGATCGCCGTCGGTGTTGCACAACTGCGGCGGCGTCGGATCGAGCAATTCGGCGGCAATGTCGAAATACAGCTCGCGGATCTCGATGTCGAAGTCAGCGAGATCGTGCCGGGTCAACAACCGCCTTCGGAACACGCGCTCGCGCCAGTCGATGATGCGCGTGTGCCAGCGCGGCGGCACAACGAAGGGCGCCGCACCAAACATGAGGCTGACGCCGTCCATGGTCACGACCCGCGTGAAGATCAGATCGGCCAGTCGCAAGTTTCGCGATGCGCCCTGCTCGAGAACGTGGAACCGCCGCCCGGTCAGCACGTCCTTGAGGTCGAGGCTCCGGCCCGGAATCACCCGCTCGACCGCGAAGACGCTCATCGGACTCCGGCACGCAGTTTCGATGTAGGCGCGGTCAAGGTCCGGCACCTCGGCATCGGTCGTCGCCAGCCAGGCAAGGCCGATCGGCTCGGTAGGCCAGGTGGCGTCGGCCTCGTCAGCCTCCTGGTCTGGCACGAAGCCCAACACGAGCCACGGCACGAACATCGGATCGAACTCGGGCGTCGTCACCATGTCTTCGGGAACGTCGTCGTAGATCCAGAAGTCTTCCCACGCATGAACGATGAACGGCTCGCCCCATGTGGCGTCGATGACCCGGAGAAGTCCGTCCACGACGCGCCCTTCGGCGGTCCGAAGCCGCAGGCGCGCGGCGTCCTCCGCACTCCTCGCCGGCAGGCAGCAATGTTTGAACTTGCGACCACTGCCGCACGGGCAAGGATCGTTGCGACCGGCAGCTTGGTAACTGTTAACTGGCAACTGTTAACTGTTAACTGTTACAGCGTCTTGATCTTGACGTTCCGGTAGGTGACCAGGTTGCCGTGGTCCTGCAGGGCGATGTGTCCTCGCATGATGCGGCCGTAGCCGGGCATCTTGCCGAACTTGCTGGCCTTGACGCGCGCTTCCCAGTCGGGGCTGAAGAACTCGTACTCGAGCAGCTTCTCTCCGTTCATCCAATGTTCGACGTGGGTGCCCTTCACGATCAGGCGGATGTCGTTCCACTCGCCGACCGGCTTGGTGACGTCCTTCACCGGCGGATGCATCGCGTAGTTCGAACCGGCTGACGTGATCGCGTTTGCGCCGTCCTTGTGACCGGCGTTGTGCAGCACCTGGAACTCCGGACCGGTCGAATAGGGAAACTCACCGTCCTTGCCGACGTGGAACATGATCCCGCTGTTGCCGTTCTGCGAGATCTTCCATTCGAGTCGCAGCTCGAAATCGCTGTACTCCTCCACCGTCATCAGGTCGCCGCCGTCGGCATCGCGGACCAGCTCGCCGTTCACCGCTTTCCATCCGGCCGGCGGTGTCATCGCCTTGTAAGCGCGCCACCCCGACAACGACTGGCCATCGAACAACAGCTTCCAGCCGTCAGCTTGTTCCGCCGCGGTCAGCGCACCGGAATGCTGTTCGAGTGGGCTCATGGCCAAGGCGAGGCTGCAGACGAGAAGCATTCGAAACATGGTTAGCCGATTATAGAAGGCAAAAGGCGACCCGGAAAGGCAAAAGGCACAAGGCAGAAGGCAGAAGGCAGAAACGCATCACGCCTCCAGCGCGCGGCGGCAGTAGTCGAGGCACTTGCCGACTTCTTCCACCGAGTCGCCGCCTTCATATTCGTATTCGATGTTCGCCGGAATGCCCCAGTCGTTCGCTTGCAACAGCTTCAAGACCGGAATAATCGGCGTATCACCCTCACCGAACGGTACGTTGGGACCTTGATCGCGCTTGCGGTCCTTGAGGTGCAGCGTGACGATGCGGTCGTGATGTTGCCGGAGAAACGCGACGGCATCTTCGTTGGCCGCGGTGAAATGGCCGATGTCGAGATTGATCGCGATGAACGGGCCCTGGCGGAGCGCCTCGGTCAGGCTTTGCGCCGAGGCGAATTCATTCGGATCGATCTGCGAATGGTTGTGCATGCCGACCAGCATCTTCTGCCGAGCGGCAACCGGCGCGATTCGCGTCACGGTCTTCACGTTTGAGGACGACGTGATCACGGGGGCGCCGAGCGCTTTCGCCATCTCGAAGCCGCGCTCGATCTCGATGTCGGAATAGTCATCCTTGAAGCTGATGTTGTAGGCCGACAAGGCGATCGAGGCCCTGGCGAACTTCTCGCGGACGCGATGAAACATGTCGAGCTCGATGGTTTCGCGCCAGCGCCGCATCTTGTCGCGCGGGATGTTTCTCGGCTCGATGTGCGATTGCCACAGCTCGCAGCTCTTCAGGCCGACCTTCTGCATGCCGGCAATCGCATCGTCCAGCGGGCGATCGCGAAAGCTGTAGCTTTGAACGCCAAATGTGACACCAGGGGCCTTGCTGCACGCAGCGAAAATGCCGGCCGCGGCTGTCACGACGAAGGTGCGGCGGGTCAGCGCCGCGCCGGCACCGGCACGTAAGTCTGGAGGTTGTCCGGTTTCCATTCGATCACCCGTTCCTGTTCTGCGCTCATGTAGCACGTCATCAGCAGGTCGGTGACGTCCCGGCCCGCGTGAAAGCCCAACTCGGGCTGAACGCCGTCGAGAAAGGCGCGCACGAACGCGCGGTTCTCGTTCTCGTAGCCGTACTCGGCCGCTTCGTTGCCCACGATCGGCATCAGTCCCTGCTCGGCGTTCTGCTTCTCGATCAGGTCCTCGCCGGCCTGCTGTTCCTGGAGACGCCGCGAGAAGAAGACCTTGGTGCCGCCGTCGAGCGTGTTGACCGACATCGAGTATTCGGGGCCGAGCAGCTCCATCGACAACTTGAGTCCGGCGCCCACGTAACTCCACGACGTCGTCGCCTCGACAATCAGCGGCGTGCCGGCGTCATCGGCGTAGGTGACACTGGCGCGCGCGAAATCTTCGGCCGGCTGCTTCGCATAGTCGACCTTATCGGTCATGGTACCGCGCAGCAGCTTCACGTATTCAGGACGCGACCATTTGAGCGAGGCAATCTGGGCCGACACTTTGAGGGGGCGGATGCTCGTGCGCGGGGCCCCGGGCGCGGTCAGCAGGTAGCGCCCAACTTCGAGGCTGTGGCACATCATGTCGTTGAGCACGCCGCCGCCCTGGAGATCGCCCTGCCAGAACCAGGGCATGTGCGGGCCGCCGTGCTCTTCCGCCGCCCGCGCCAGGTACGGGCGGCCTGCGGCCGCGGCGCCGCGCGCCCACACGATCTGCTTGGCGCGCTCGAGATTGGGCTGGAACAGCTGGTTCTCCAGGTAGCCGTGCAGCACGCCAGTCTGCTCGATCAGTTCCACCATGCGCTGGGCCTCGGCGGAGTTGCGGCCGAGCGGCTTTTCGCAGGCGATGCCGCGGAGCTTCGCGCCTTTGGCGATCGCGCCGGCGATCGCCTCCATGTTCGGGACGCGGGCGAAGTTCGGACCGCAAATCCAGATGCAGTCGATCGCCTCGTCGGCGACCATCGCGTCGATCGAGTCGAAGGCGCGGGCGTCGCCGACGCGAAGCGATCGGGCCAGCGCCGCGGCGTCTTCCGCATTGGCGCGGCTGGGACTCCAGATGCCGCGGATGTCGGCGTCGCGCACCGCTTCCCACGACCGAATATGGAAGCGGGTCATGAAACCGCTGCCGATGAACCCCACGCCCAGCCTGCTCGCCATCCGTCACTCCTCCGCTGTTATTCGTGCGCGGGTCACACTATAGTTCAGCTCGATCATGACCGCTGCCTCCACCCGCCTCGCCGTGATGATGTTCCTCGAGTACCTGATCTGGGGATCCTGGCTGCCGCTGCTGGCGCTTTACCTGAGCGACGTGCTCGGCTTCACCGGTGGGCAGATCGGCTGGATCTTCGCCACGCAGGCCATCGCCTGCATCGCCGGACTCTACTTCGGCGGGCAGCTCGCCGATCGCATGCTGTCGACCGAAAAGCTGCTCGCGGTTCTGCACCTCGTTGGCGGCGCCGCGATGTTCGCGCTCGCCTATCAGACAACGTTCTGGTCGTTCTTCGCCGTGATGCTGGTCTACCAGCTCGCCTACATGCCGACGATGTCGCTGACCAATGCGATTTGTTTTCATCACGTCGCCGACGCGCAGCGCGATTTCGGGCGGGTGCGCCTGTGGGGCACGATCGGCTGGATTGCCGCAAGCTGGCCGTTCGTGTTCATTCTTGCCGGCAAGACCGGCCCCGACCTGCACGCGGCGCTGTCGAGCATCTTCACGGTGGCCGGCGTGGCCTCGATCGCCCTCGCCGCCTTCTCGCTGACACTGCCGGCCACGCCGCCGGCGAAGGGCACCGGCGGGCTCAGCGCGCCGATGCAGGCGATTCAACTGCTGCGCGATCCGATCATGTTCGTGCTGTTTGTCGCCACGCTGATGGACGCGCTGGTGCACCAGGCGTACTTCCAGTGGACCAGCCCGTTCCTTCAGGCGGCCGGGTTGGCGGAGAACTGGATCATGCCGGCGATGAGCGTCGGCCAGATCGCCGAGATCGCCTCGATGGCGGTGCTCGGCGCCGCGCTGGCGAAAATGGGATGGCGATGGACGATGACGCTCGGCGTGCTCGCGCATGCCGTCCGCTTCCTCGTGTTCGCGATCGGCGACCCGCTGTGGCTGATGGTCGCGATCAACGCCGTCCACGGCATGTGCTACGCGTTCTTCTTCGCGGCGGTCTATATCTTCGTCGACGAGCGCTGCCCGCGCGATGCCCGCGCCAGCGCGCAAGGCCTGTTCAACCTGGTGATCCTCGGCGTCGGCCCGTTCGCGGGAAGCCTGCTGTGGGGATGGCTGGGCGACGTCTTCCGCACGCCAGAGGGAATGGTCGATTTCTCACGGCTGTTCCTGGCGCCGGCGAGCCTGGCCTTAGCGGCAGCGTTGCTACTCGTCGTTGCATTCCGGCCGCAAGCGAGGCCTGCATAGGCTTCAGCGTTCAGAGCTTCAGCCGGCCGAATACCCAGCGCTCTGCGGGCGGTGCCCTACGGACGGCGCGGACGGCAGGCGCCGCGCAACGGACATTGCGAGTCACCAGACTTCTTGCCGAACCCGCAAGCGTTCATCATGCCGAGATGGCAGATCGAAAAATCGAACTTCACAGGATCAAGCGGATCCAGCTTCCGTAACGATGCCGTAATGTCGGCGGCCATCTTCCAGCCGGGGCTCTTGTAACGCGTCAGCCGCAGGCACTGCCCTACCCGGATCACGTGTGTATCGAGCGGCACGATCAATTGACCGGGTCGCACCCGGCTCCACACCCCGAGGTCGACGCGGTCGTGGCGGACCATCCATCGCAGGAACAGGTTGAGACGTTTGCACGCGCCGCCCGAGGATGGCCGCGAAAAGAAGTACGCGACCCCCGGCTTCGGCTTCGTCCGCCCATAGACAGCCTTTTGATCGAGGGCGAGTGCGCGGGTCGACAACGACTGCAGCGCGTCCGACACATCGACGGCATCGGGTGACAGACCCTCGGCGAAGAAGCCCTCGATCGAGCCGCTCGTCGCCATCATCTGGTGGAGCACCCACACGAGCGCGGCCATGTCGGCGCCGCGCGTCCAGCGGTGCACCAGGTGATCGAAGGCGCGCCGATCGCGCGCGGGATCGAACGCGCGCACGAACGCCGCCGGCGACGGCCCCATCACGGCCAGCATGCCCTCGATCGAATTCAGCACGCTCTGCACCCGGCCGAAGGCGAGCGCCGCCGCGATGAAGCCGGCGACTTCACGATCGGCGGGCCGCTCGTAGCGCCGGACGATCCAGATCGGATCGGCGGCCGAGTGCTCGACGTTGAAATCAGCGTAAAGTGTGTCGAGCGCCGAGCGAAGGATGAAAGACTTATTCGTAATCAGTTTGCTGACCCTGTTCCTCGAGCTGGCCTGCATTCGCTGGTTTCCCAGTCACGTCCTCTTTCTCACATTCTTTACCAATACCGTCTTGCTGGCGTGCATGTTAGGCATCTCGGTGGGTTGCCTGGCCGCCAACCGTAAACAGAACTTTCTCGCGTGGACGCCGTTCGTGCTGATCGCCGGCCTGGGCAGCGCTCATCTCGTGGAGTGGCAGCGGCGGCTCTCGAACAGCGTGATCGACGTCGGCAACCAGGCCTCGCCCCAGATGGTGTTCTTCGGCGTCGAGTACCAGGCGCGCGACATCTCGAGCTTCGTCATCCCGATCGAAGTGCTGTGCGGATACTTCTTCCTGATGATCGCGCTCGTCATGGTCGGGCCCGGGCAACAACTTGGCCGCTCATTGGCACGAATACCCAATCGGCTCGAAGGCTACACCATCGACATTCTCGGCAGCCTGACCGGTGTCGCCCTGTTTGCCGCGTGCTCGTTCTTCGAGCTGTCGCCGCTCTGGTGGTTCGGCTTCGTGACCGCCGGCTTTGCGTACTTCCTGCTCCGCGCGAATCTCGCCCGCCGGCTCGCCTTCGCCGCAGCGTCAGCCGTCGTCCTCGTGCTGTCGATCCTGCCGCTGCTCATACCGTCGGGCAACGCGCGCGAGATCTGGTCGCCGTACTATCGGATCGACTACCAGCCCGACCCGAAGCTGATCACCGTCAACTTGATTGGCCACCAGCAGATGCAGTCGCACCAGTCGCCGTTTCCGGCCTACGCGCTGCCGCACTTGATCAACCGGGACGCCGGCCAGAAACCCTTCGAAGACGTGCTGATCATCGGCGCCGGCTCGGGCAACGACGTCAGCCGCGCGCTGGCGTGGGGCGCCAGACATGTCGATGCGGTGGAAATCGATCCGGTCATTCAGCGCCTCGGCAAGCAGGACCACCCCGACCACCCCTACGATGACCCGCGCGTGTCGGTGCATCTCAACGACGGCCGCAACTTTCTCAGGAAGAGCACCAGGCAATACGACCTGATCGTCTACGCGCTGGTCGATTCGCTCGTGCTGCACAGCAGCCACAGCAACATCCGGCTCGAAAGCTATCTCTTCACCAGGCAGGCCATGGACGACGTGCGGATGCGGTTGAAGCCGAACGGCGTGTTCGTCATGTACAACTACTTCCGCCAGGGCTGGATCGTGTCGCGCCTGCAGAACGCCGTGCGGGCCGCCTTCGGCGCAGACGCGCTGGTGCTGAACCTGCCGAGCCGCAACACGCTCGGACCCGACGAGAGCCTCGGCGGCGATTTCACGATGCTGATTGCCGGCGCCAACGGAGCGATTCGCGAAGCCTTCGATCAAGAACCCGAGTACTGGCTGCGCGGCGGGCGGCAGCTCGATTCGCAAACCTTGAACGGTTTTCGCTATCCGTTGCCCGAAGAACGAGCGGCGTGGCGCGCCATACCTCCCGAACAGCGACCGGCCGGTGAGTGGCAACAGTTCCGCCCGACGAGGGTGACCGTCGGGAGAGAGACGCTGCGGCTGGCCACGGATGACTGGCCGATGCTGTACCTGCGCGAGCCCTCTATCCCGGGCCTGAGCCTGCGAGGCGGCGGGGTCATGGCCGCGATCGCGCTGTTCCTACTCCTGCCGTTCTTGCGTCGAAGCGCAGCGGCGGTCGGCGCCAGCGACAGCACCGGTGCGCTGGTGCAAATGTTCTTCCTCGGCGCGGGCTTCATGCTGGTCGAAACCAAGGCCGTGGTGCACATGGCGCTGCTCTTCGGCGGCACGTGGATCGTGAACTCGGTGGTGATCTTCGCGGTGCTGGTGATGATCCTCATCGCCAACCTGTTCGTGTTCGCGGTGACACCAGTGCGGCTCGGGCCGTATTACGCGGGACTTTTCCTCTCGCTGACGATCAGCGCGCTGGTACCGATGGAGTACTTCCTCGGCATGGAGCGAGCGGTGCAGATCGCAGGGGCATCGGCGCTGGCGTTTGTGCCGATCCTGTTCGCCGGGGTGATCTTCGCGGTGTCGTTCTCGCGGGTGGCAGAAGCGGACCGCGCGTTCGGGTTCAACATCGCCGGCGCGATGGTCGGCGGGCTGGCCGAGTACAGCTCGATGGTGTTGGGATTCAGATACTTGCTGTTCGTGGCGATCGGACTCTATGCGGCTTCGCTCGTCGGAATGCTGTACGCGGAAACACGTCGAGAACTGCTGTAACCCGCGGCCACTGCTCCGGCGACACCGCCATGACTGTTTAGGCCTAATCTTAGAACCACAGTTCGACCGGTGTCGTGCGGCCGCTGCCTTGTGTGAGCACGGTTTCGCGCGCCACAATCGATCCGGCCTGCGGGTTGCTGCGTTTGATCACCTGAATGTGGTGCAGTCCCATGGGCACGACATCGAACACGAACGGCGAGACCGCATCACTGAGCGAGGTCTCGGTGCCGCCATTCGAGTAGTAGAGCGTCACGTCGTAGCCGGCCGGGTCGACGACCGTCTTGTTCGACACGATCGTCTTCACCGTGACAATCACGCGGCCGGTGATGAGCGGCGGCGATGGCGGATACACCACGTCGTCGGCTGTGCCGGCGGCGCCATCCGGCCCGGCGCTGCGGACCTGTCCCGTCGACGCGCCCGTATACGCCCGTCCAAATTCATCGGACAGGTAATCGGTCTGGGATCGGCCGACGTTGACATACGGGCCTCTCCACCCCATGCCCACCTGGCCCTGCGTATTGGTGGTGTAGAGGGGCAGACCTCCGGGTTGGACCAGAGCGGCAAAGGTATCTGGGAGGCGCCCCATGCCGGCGCCAGAGCGGTGGCCAGCACGGCGAGGACCGCAATGATGATGATCAGTTCGATCAGCGTGAAACCGCCGCGCGAGTTGCGTTGTTGCCGCTTGATCATCGGATCCCCCTCAGCAGACCGAACATCGGCAGGTAGAAGGCGAGCGCCATCACGACAAAGACACCGGCGAGCACGACCAGCATGATCGGCCCGAACAGCGTCAACGCCTGCTTGATCGTCCGATCGACCTCGCGATCGAAATAGCGGCTCACGTTCGCGAGCGACTGGCTCATGCGGCCGGTCCGTTCGCCGAGCGCAATCATGTTGATCACCACGGGCGGGAACTCGCCGACGCGCTGAAGCGCGCTCGACAGCGAGTCGCCGGCCATCACGCGGTCGACCGCGCGGCGGAACTGTTGCGACAAATACGCGTTGCCGAACAGCCGTTCCATCAGCGCGAGCGACGGCGCCACCTCGAGGCCCGCCTCGTGCAGCGTGCCGAAAAAATGCGCGAACCGCGAGAATGCCACCTTCCGCAGCAGCTCTCCGACCACCGGCAGGTGCAACAGCCATCGGTCGCTGCGAATCGCACCGGCGGGCTTCTGCCGGTACAACCGGACACCAACGACGGTCGTGATCAGTGCGGCGATCCCGACGTCCCAATAGTTGCGAATGACGCTCGACACGACCATCAGGGCACGCGTCGGCAGCGGCAACACGACGGTACTGCCGAGACGCTCGTAGATCTGCAGGAATTTCGGAATCGTGAAGCCGACCAGGACCACCGCGAGCGCACTCAGCACGAGCACCACGAGGATTGGATACGTCGCCGCGTCGCGGATGCGGCTGGCGAGCTCCTCCTGCCACTCGAGTTGTCGGGCCAGATCCTCGAGCGTGGCGTCGAGTTTGCCGCTGGCTTCGCCCGCCTTGACGATGTTGACGTACAGGTCGTTGAACGCCTTGGGGTGGCGCAGAGAGCGGCGCGCAGGGCCAGCTGCGCCGTTTCCGCATCGCGGATCTCGCCCACCATGATCACGTCGGGATCCTGGCGCAGCAACGAGCGAATCGCGGCGGCGAAGGTGAACCCGGCCTTGGGCCTGATCTGCGTCTGGCGAATCGACGGCAGATGGTATTCGACCGGATCCTCGACCGTCAGAATGTTCTTCTCGCGGGTCGCCAGATAGGCGAGCGCCGAATAGAGCGTGGTCGTTTTGCCGGCGCCGGTCGGGCCGGTCACCAGGATGATGCCGCGTGATTTCGCCAGCAGATCACGGAACGTGGCGTAGTGCGCCGGGTTGAACCCGAGCTCTTCCAGGCCGCGAATCAGCGTGTCGATGGCCAGCACGCGGATCGCCACCTTCTCACCGAACGTGGTGGGGAAGGTCGCGATTCGCAGATCGACCCGCCGTTCGCCGATCTCCTGCGTGATGCGGCCATCCTGCGGCATGCGCTGCTCCGAGATGTCGAGGCCCGCCATCACTTTCAGACGGCTGATCAGCGCCGCGTGCAGTTCCTTGGGAAAGGTCTCCCCCGCAGTCAGCACGCCGTCGATGCGGTAGCGCAGCCGCACCAGCCGCTCCTCGGGTTCGATGTGCAGGTCGGTGGCGCCGCGCGCGATCGCGTCGTTCAGCAGCAGCTCGATCAACTTCACCACCGGCGATTCGGCGACGGCGCCGTCGGTCAGCGGCTGATCGAGTGACGCGAGGCCGGCCTGCACCAGCGCGTCGACCTCGCCGCGATCGAGGTAGGAGCGTTTGAGCAGATTCAGGACGTCCGACCGCGTCGCGCACTCCACCTCGATGTCGCGGCCGGTGAGGCGCTGCAGCTCGTCGATCGCGATGACGTCGAAGGGGTTCGACTGGATGATGCGCAGCGCCGAGTCGGTCAGCGCCACGGGCGCGATCAGATGCTGGCGCGCAAACGCCTCCGGCACCAGCGCGATGGCATGCGGACGCGTTGGTGTGTGGCTGAGGTGCGGGGAGCACGAGGGTGAATGTGGTACCCGTCGCCGGGTCGCTCGCGACCTCGATCTGCCCGCCCTGCGCGTTGATGATGTGTCTGGCAATCGCGAGCCCCAGGCCGGTGCCCCCGGCCTTGGTCGTGTAGAACGGCACAAACAGCTGTTCCCGCTGTTCAGGGGGAATATAGGAACCGGCTGGCGGACGAAGGAGACCGTCTCGGCCGCAAGGACGGCGAGATCGACGTCCTCGAGAACCGACGCCGCGGGCGATGACAAGAGCAGCAGATCCTCGACCAGTCGATTCAGCCGATCGATGGCGGTGAGCATGGCACAGTCGGCGTCCCACGCGAACGGCACGCGCGCCGTCATCTCGTCGGCCGCCTGCCACGGGTGCAACTCGAGCTTCTGGCCGTTGCCGAACAGCACGAGACCGTAGCGTTCGTTGATGAGGCCCACGTCACCACGCTGGCGGCGCTGCTCGCGGCCGCGGACATCGGCTTCGACGGTGTAGCCCGACAGGTTCGGCGCGCCAAAAAACACCTTGGCGCGGCGGCCCACGGTTTCGTCGCGGGGACGCACCAGGACCTTGCCGACGCCTTCGACGGTTCGCTGAAAGACCTTACCGGGTGCGCCGGTCCACCACGTCGGGGGCGCCTCCGCGGCGGCCGACTCGAAGTCCCACGCCCACGGCAGCGCTTCAATCACGCGGACGCGCGCCGTGCCGCTGAGCGCGCCGACGGTGGCCTTGACCATGCCGGCCGAGGAGCCGGCCTTGGCGGCGCTGTAGGTCCCTTTGGTATCGACGGCGCCCGTCAACTGCTCGACGGTCCACTGTGCTGCGGGTTCTTCGCGAATGAAGTTGCCCTTCGCATCGAACAGGCGCGCCGTGAGCGCCACCGTCTGCCCCGGAGAAATCAGCGATTCATACGGGAACACCTGCACAAACGCAGGTGCGTCCGCCTCCGCTCGCGCAGATTCCGGCGAGCTACGGCGAGACCTCGCCGAAGCGGCCTCCGGCCGCGAAGGCGGGGCGGGTCTCCGCTTGCCGATCGCATACAGCGCCTCCATGCTCGTCACGTAGATCCGGCCGTCGGCCACGATCGGCGATGCGACAATCGGCTCCGGCGCCTGCGCCGTGCCGAGCAGATCCTCATCCAGCACCTCCGCGCCGGTCGCCGTCGGACGCAGGATGAAAAACTTGCCGTTCTCCGTACCGACATAGAGCTTGCCGTCGGCCAGCACCGGCGAGCCCTTCTGCAACGTACCCAGCGTCTTCTCCCACAGCCGCGCGCCGGTCTTGAGGTCGAACGCGCCGACGATGGCGCTGTTGTCGAGGGTGTAGAGGCGCTCGGCGTCCGCCACCGGCGATGCATAACTGGGGAGGAAACCGCGCGTCCGCCACTTGAAGGCATCCGGCGTGAGCACGCCGGTCCTGGTGGCGTCGACCGCCGCGATCATCCCCATTTCGGTGGTGTCCATGTTCTCTTCGCCGTGGGTGATGTAGGCCACGTTGTCGCGAAAGAGCGGGCTGTTGAGGATGGCGCGCTTGCTCACCTCGATCGACCACAGGCGCTCGCCGGTATTCAGCTTCATCGCATGATAGGCGCCGTCGGTGCCGCCGACGATCAGGGCGCGCGTGCCGTCGATGGTGCTGACGATCGGCGTCGAGTAGTTGGTGTCGTAGTGGCGCGTCTGCGGCGATGCGATCCAGATGGTCTGCCCGGTCTTCTTGTCGAAGGCGAAGTAGCGGTTGCCCGTGCGGTTGAGATCGCCCCAGGCCAGAATCAACGCGTTCAGGATGACCTTGTCGCCCTCGATGATCGGCGAGGTGGTGCGGCCGCCATGCCGGCCCGGCGCAGAATTGATGGTCATGGCGGAATTGGAGTCGAACGCGAACGGAGAATATTCGTTTCTGGAGGTGGAGCCTGGCACCTACGTCGTGGAAATGTTCATTGACGGCCGCTACATCGTCGCCTTGAGTAACGCGGGGGCCGTCAGCCGGAACGAAACGTTGCAGACTTCGGTTCAGTTGCAGGGACGCTGGGATCTTGCCACGCAGACCGTGGTCGTCCCTCAGAATGCCTTTGACTTCGTCGGCCTGAGCGCGGCCACCACGATGGCTGGGGCCACCATGACCGCGGCAACGACCGAGAGCATTACCCCGACCGCGCCGGGTGTCCAATTGTCGCCTTCGCAGACCTCCGTAAAGCGAGCCACAACGACAGACGGCGGTCTGCACCCCGAGATCCCCAAAACCGTTAGGCACCCTTCGCGTACGGCGTTGCGTTGTTGACCATTAAGAGGTCTTTATGGTATTGTAGCTCGTTTATCAAAATCGGACAAAAAGTTGCCCTTCGTCTGGGTATGATCAGCCGGAGCCCTAAAGTGTTCTCACACAAGAACGCGCAACAGCGCCGACAACGCGGCTTCACGCTGATGGAAGTCGTCATCGTGCTCGCGGTGATCGGGGCCTTGTCGGCCGCCCTCGCGCCGATGGCCTTCAGCTATCTGGCGGACGCGAAGAAAACGCAGGCGCAGAACGACGCGAACCGCATCGCCGAAGCGATCGGCAAGTTTCTCCAGGACGTCGCGCTCCCGCCCTACAAGAACAACACGAGCAGCACGAAAAGTCAGGTCAAACAGTCAGGCGACTTCGACTGCCTCTACAGTCTGCTCGGGAACGACTACACGATCGCCACCGACGCGACGACGGGCGCCTCGTGGACAACCAGCGCGGGAGTCCAATGCCAGGCGGGAAGCGCGACGCGCGACACGCTCGAAAACCATCTGATCAACAATACGCCAGCCGGCGCGTCCGCCAACGCGTATGTCACCACGGGCAAGATCGCGTGGAAGGGGCCCTACCTGCCCTCGCTCCCCGCCGACCCGTGGGGCAACAAGTACGTCGTCAACATCGGCAAGTCGGACCCCGGCGCAAGCAAGGCGGTCTGGGTGATCTCCGCCGGCTCTAACGGCAACATCGAGACCGCCGCGGACGCAAGCGCCAGGTCTTCGATCGACCCAAGCGGCGACGACATCATCGCGCGTGTAAAATAGCGGGAGCCACATCGCATGGAGTCCACGGGCCGCCGCGGCGCTCACGTTGCCTCGAGTGACGGTTTTGCGTTGATCGCGCTCGTCATGGTGCTCGGCGCGCTCATCGCGATCGTCCTCGTCGTGAGCCCGCAAATCCTTCTCGGCATCACGGTGTCCAAGGAGGACGAGACACGCCGGCAGCTCGCGCTGCTCGTGCGGGCCATCGCCGGCATTCCCGGCAACCCGGGCGGGTTCGTCAGCGACCTGGGCCGGCTGCCGAAGAGTCTCGAGGAGGTGAACAGCACGTCGGGTACGCAGACGCTCTGCGATGCCGCGTTCAATCCGAGCGCCGTCAACTACCACCGCGTCGATGGCGCGACCGAGCATCGCGGCTACGTGTCGATGGGGTGGAACGGGCCATACCTCAAGGAGATCTTCGCCGCCGGCGATTTCCTCCTTGACGCGTGGGGACAGAAGCTCCAGTACACTTGTCCGCAGACGACGAAGCCCGCGACAGACCCGACCACGAACGGCCGGGCGCTCACGCTCCGCACCGGCCTGATCACGAGCGCGGGCGCCGACGGCGCCTTTGGCACCCAGGACGACATCCTGTCGGACACGTTCAACGACAACGGACACATCTTCCTCACCGTGACAATCGGCCAGAGTCAGGCAACGCCGATTAGCGTCACGGTGTCGCTGTTCTATCCGCTCAACGGCGAGCAGACCAGCCTGTCGAGCGCTCCAACTACGCTCGATACCGCCGAGGGTAGCCAACAGCTCGTGGTCTTCCAATCGGTTCCTGCCGGAATTCGCTTCATCGAAATCTACATGGGTAACTTTAGCGAGTCGGTTCACCTTGGGTACAATGCGAACGTCGCGAACGCGGCGTCGTACATCCTGCCGATCCGTTGAGTCATGAGTCACGTGTTGATGCAGAACGGTCGTGACCGCGAGCGATCGGGAAGCGGCCGGGGATTCGGCCTCCTCGAAACGGTGGTGGCTCTCGCCATCGTCGCCGCTGCCGTGGCGCTCGTCGCGCCGGCTCTCGCGGGGATGACGCGGCGGAGCACCGAGACGTCGACGCAACAGCAGGAGCAAGATCTCAACACCGCGATCTTCGGCGCTCCGTGGGGCGGGACCTTCGGCTTCACCGGCGACGTGGGCCGGCTCCCGACGAGTCTCACCGAGCTGGTGAGCCAGGAGAGCCTCCCGGCGTTCCACACCGCCGACGGCGCGACCGCTCACATCGGGAACGTCGGCTACGGCTGGAACGGCCCGTACCTCGGCGGGCTCTTTTCGAACGCGAATCTGGTCACCGACCCGTGGGGTCAGGCGTTTTCGTACGCCGGGACTGGCGCCAGCGCGGGTCGAGTCATCAGCGGAGGCGCCGACGGTACCGTTGGGACAACCGACGACGTCGCGTTTCCGTTTTATGCGCCCGCCACGACGGGGACGCTCTTCGTCGTCGTGGTCGTTAACGGCATCGCCAACCCGCTCGGAGTCGCGGCGAAGGTGTACTACCCGGTCAACGGTGAGCAGGCGGTCACGGCGACGCAAAAGTTCGACCCCAACGCTCCCAATTCCACGTTCGACGGCTTCGCGTTCACCAGCGTGGTGCCCGGCGTCCGTGTTGTCGTCGCCACGCATACGGACGTCGGTGGTGGTGGCGGCAGTTGCTCCACGACTTCGCGGACCGTGCCCATTTCGATCATCCCAGGCCAGACCAATATCGTCCAGATCGCGATCACCACGATGGCCCAGGCGAGAGTGCTTGGGGCCTACCAGTGCACGATCCCGGATTGAGTCAATTCCTATGAGCCCTCGGCTGGCGGCGCGGTACGAACATGGATTCACCCTCATCGAGATCGTGATCTCGCTCGGCGTCGCCGCGGCGCTGGCCGCGCTCCTCGGCGTCGCCGTCTCGCGGGCGCTGCAGTCGGTGAAGGAAACGCAGACGCAGCAACAGGTGCAGCAGACCTTCAACGCGATCGTCGGCAGCAATCCGGCGCAGGGCAACTTCGGCTTCCTCGGCGACATGGGCCGGCTGCCGGCCACTCTGACAGAGCTGGTGACGCAGGGGGCGCAGGTGGCCTATCACACCACCGGCAACATCGGTAACGTGGGAACGGGCTGGCGGGGCCCCTATCTGACTGCGCCGTACGCCACGATCGACATCTTCAAGGACTCCTGGGGCCAGTCGCTTACGTATACCAACACCGGCATCAGCGCTGGCCAGATTGTGAGTGGCGGTGCCG
The DNA here is from genome assembly GCA_030650395.1 of Acidobacteriota bacterium. Classification (GTDB taxonomy): domain Bacteria; phylum Acidobacteriota; class Vicinamibacteria; order Vicinamibacterales; family UBA2999; genus 12-FULL-67-14b. The sequence goes on from JAUSDY010000074.1 coordinate 176,953, forward strand.
ACGGTGCCGACGGCGTGGTCGGCAACGCGGACGACGCGGACAACATCATCTTTCCGGTTCAGCTTCCGGTCAAGACCACCGGGACGCTCAACGTCACGGTCGTCGTCAACACGATCGCCCAACCGACGGGACTCAGCGTCAGCGTCTACTCCACCAGCGACGGTAATCAGGGCACCGCCGTGACGCAGACGAGGGCGGCGGCGGGCCCGGTGCCGTTCATGTTCACCGTGCCCCACGGCGTCACCGTCATCGTGGCCACGCACACAGCGGGCACCATCACGGTCACGCGGACGGTCACGGTCCAAGTGGCGGCTGGCACTCAGATCGCGACCACGATTCAGATGTCGACCAGCGCGACGGTGACGATGTGATCGGCGCCAACCGCGCGACGGTCTGACCGCCCTCCACGCACCTCGAGTCGTCCGGCGACCTCCGGGCCTGAAATCCCACCGATTTTGGCCGGTTTCGATTACAATATACTGAATCGCATCAACGACTTAGCCAGACATCTTCTAAGGCCGGCATTGTGGCAGATGAAGCAAGTTTCTGTGGGTGGGCCTTAGATTAGAAGCTGTCTGTGAAATTCTGGCCTCGGCCCTACTGCCGGGCGCACGAAATGACGAAATAGTGTCCGTGCAAGGTTGTGAAGGAAGAAAAAGGGTCTGACCCATGTCGGTAATGGTCGGTCGGCTCCTGGGCGAGTGTCTCGTCGCCGGAGGTGTCTTCACCCAGGATCAGCTCGAGCGCGCGTTGCGCGAGGCCAAAACGTCCGGCGAGCTGCTCGGCCAGACGTTGATCAGGCTCAAGTTGGCGACCTCTGACGACATCCTGTACGCCCTCTCCCGGCAGGCCGGCGTCGAGGTCGTGGACCTCGACACGATTCAAGTGGACCCCGCGGTGGCTCGCAGTTTTCCGGAGGCGTTTCTTCGCAAGGAGCGGCTGCTCCCGCTCAAGCGTGACGGCGGCTCGCTCA
>JAUSDY010000075.1 GCA_030650395.1 Acidobacteriota bacterium
TTGCCCGTGCTGCCGCCGATCCGCTCGACCGGCACGTCCATCTTGTCCATCAGCGTCACGAGCAGGTTGGCCATCGACGGTTTATCGGTATACGCGAGATGGCGGCCGCCCTTCAGACGGCCGGCGCCGCCGCCCATCACGAGAATCGGCAGGTTGTCGCCCGAATGGCGGTTGCTGTTCGAAATGCCGGAGCCGTAGAGGATCGTCATGTGATCCAGCAGCGAGCCGTCGCCGTCCGGCGTGGCCTTGAGCTTGGCGAGGTACTTCGCGAACAGCTCGGTATGGTAGCGGTTGATCTTCGACATGCGCGCGACGAGCTCGGGAATGTCGCCGTGATGCGACAGCGGGTGGTGCGCCTCGGGCACGCCGATCTGCGGATAGGGGCGCGCGCTCTGTTCCTTGCTGATCATGAAGGAGATGACCCGCGTCAGGTCCGACTGGAACGCCAGCACCTGCAGGTCGAGCATCAACTCCAGGTGATCCTCGAACAAGGCGGGGACACCCTGCGGCTGATCCATGATCGGCAGGTCGGTGTCGCGCTGCTCCTCGGCCCGCTGAATCCGCCGCTCGATGTCGCGCACCGACTCGGTGTACTCGTTGATCTTCACTTGATCCTGCGGGCCCAGCGCGCGCTTGAGATCCAATAGTTTTTCGTTGACCGAATCCAGAATGCTCTTGTGCTGGCGCAGCCGCGCTTCCCTGGCCGCGCGATCGGTGCTGCCGCTGTCGCCGAACAGCTTTTCGAATACCGCTCGCGGATTGAATTCCATCGGCAACGGCTGCGTGGCGCTGCGCCACGACAGCGTGTGCGTGTAGACGCAGCTCAGGTTGCCGGTGCAGGCGCCGGCGTTGTTCGGCGGATCCATCGCGAGCTCGAGCGAGGCGACCTGTGTCTCTTTGGCAAAGTGCCGCGCCAGCAACTGATCCATCGAGACGTCGGCGATGATCTCCACTTCGTTGCGGCCGCCGCGCGCGGTTCCCGTCAGAAACGATCCCGACGCGCCCGCGTGGATGTAATTCCAGTTCGCCTTCAGCCCCGACAGCACCAGCATCTGATTGCGGTACGCCGCCAGCGGCTCGAGAATCGGCGTCATTTCAAACGCCTCGCCCGCCGTCTTCGGCAGCCAGTACTCCATCGCCATCCCGTTGGGGACGTAGAAAGTCTGGAACCGGTGCACCGGCTTTGCGGCTGCTCGCACCAACGCCGGCGTCATCGCCTCCAAAAACGGCAGCGCCACGGTCGCGCCAAGCCCGCGCAGCACGGTGCGGCGCGGCAATGATTTCGCGGTGAGAAAGTTCATAGGGATCCCCGCATCACAAACGTCGGACTGTTCACGATTCCCAGAATCAGCGACGACCATCGATAGTCTTGCGCCGCGGCGGCACGAACGATCTGCCGCACCGCCGGCCGATCGTAGTAATCGAGCCGGCGGCCGAGCGCATAGGCCATGAGTTTTTCGGTGACCGTGGCCGGGAACTGATCGGGCCGCTGCAACAGCAGCGCGCGAAGGCCCGAGAGACCCTCGATCGGTGCACCGCCAACCGTCGTGCCCAGGGCATCGACCGGGCGGCCGGCCTCGTCCACGCTTCTCCAGCCCCCGATCGCGTCGAAATTCTCGAGCGCGAAGCCCGGCGGATCGATCACCGAGTGACAGCTGCTGCACACCGGATTGCTGCGATGCTGCGCCAGCCTCTCCCGGATAGTCGGCGGCACGGTGCCGGGCCTGATCTCGGGCAGCGTCGTATCGACATTCGCGGGGGGCGGGGGGACGTAGACGCCGAAGATGTTGTCGAGCAGCCACTTGCCTCGCAGCACCGGCGAGGTGCGATCCGGATACGACGTGGTGGCGAGCAGCGCGCCGTGCGCCAGCAGTCCGCCTCGTTGATCGGGATTAGGAAGCGTCACGCGCCGGAAGCGGCTGCCGTAGATCCCGGGAATCTTGTAGTGACGCGCCAGGCGCTCGTTGACGAACGTATAGTCGGCGCGCAACAGGTCAACGACACTGCGATCTTCGCGCAACGTGCTCGCGATGAAGAGCTCGGTTTCCCGCTTGAACGCGTGCAGCAGGTTGTCGTCGAAGTCGGGATAGAAATCGGGATGCACGACCACTTCGGCGACGCGCCGCAGGTTCAGCCACTGCGCGGAGAAGTCGTCGACCAGCGCCGATGTCGAGCGAGAATCCGCCAGCATCCGCCGCACCTGTTGTTCCAGGATCGCGGGTTTGGAGAGCTCGCCGCGCTCGGCGAGATCCAGCAGGCGCTCGTCGGGGATGCTGCTCCAGAGAAAAAACGACAGCCGCGATGCGAGCTCGAGGTCGCTGAGCCGGCGTACCTGTGGCGCCGCGGCAGCCGCGCGGGCGGGCGGATCCTTCTGAACACGGAGCAGGAAATCCGGATCGACCAGGATCCGCTCGAGCGCGAACTGGATTCCCGCGTCGAAGCTGCCGCCGTCGCGACGGCCACTCTCGAAAAATTTCAGGACCGTGTCGAGGTCAGCTTTCGTGACCGGCCGCCGGTACGCCAGCCGCGCCATCCGCGACAGGATTCTCGTGGCGCACGGTGGGGACGAACCTTTAGCTTGTGGGGACAAACCTTTCTTGTCCGCCGAAGCGCTTGGCGCGAAGGTGGAAGGTTTGTCCGGGTCACACACAAAGATCGCGCGGCGGCTCGGGGTGTTCGTCGCCGTGCCCTTGGCGCCGTAGGGCCCGCCGATCTGCACAGCGCCCACCGCCGCATTTCCCATGTAGATCTGATCGTTGGTGAGCACGCGGCCACGCTGCAGCGGCTGCGGAAGCCCTTCCGGTTCCCAGAGCTCGCGGACGAACGACACGCCGACGACACGAGGCCCCGCCGTGACCGGCACGCGGACCTCGAGCCCGGCATCGCCGGTCAGCTGCATGTAGGTTTCCCACTCGGGCGCGCCGGCAAATCCCGGCTCGCCGTCGCCCGCGTAACTGGCGGCGGCGGGAGTGCCCGGCGCCTTGCCACCGACGACGAATCGCTTCAGCAGCTTGCCATCGAGGCGGACATCGAGCTGTTGCGGCCAGCCCATGCCCATCAGGTAGTCCTGATACTGACGGCGCAGGCGGATCTTGATCAGGTACTCGCCGTCGACCGGAAAGGCGTAGCGCACCGCGATGCCGCCGCGCGAGCCAAACGGCAAGTCGTCGTCTTGCCGATCGTCCTGCACGACGTGCAGGGGAATCTCGAACGTCTCGAGGCGCGGGCTCGCCGGCGGCAAACCGGTCGCCAGCCGCGTCACCTGGCGCGCCGCGGACAGGTAGCGTTCGAGATGCGCCGTCGAAATCGTCAGGACGTCGGCGAAATTGTCGAAGCTGCCATCCGCCGTGTCGTCGCCGGGCAACAGCGACTTCACGTCGAAGGCCGTCGCGTCGAGCGCAAACAGGTCGCGCACCGCGTTGCTGTACTGCGTGCGATTGAGCCGATGAACGGCGTTGACTCGACCGGGATTGGGATTGGCGATCCAGGCGCGATCGATTTCAGATTCGAGGGAAGCGGCGACCGACTCAGACGTCGAGGCATCGGGCCGCGGCCGTCCGGCCGGCGGCATCGAGCCGGCGCGAAGCCTCGTGATCACACGCTCCCACACTTGCGGATTCGCGTGCGGCGCCGTCGCGTCAATAGTGTCGAGCGTCAGTCCGGCGGTCTTGAGTCTCTGGTTGTGGCACGCAACGCAGTAGGTGTCGAGCATCGCGCGCGCGTCAGACGCCGGCGGTGCGGTTTGGGACGGTGGAACGAACGGTGTCGCGGACGCTGTAGCGCGGAACTTTCTTGTCCGCCGAAGCGCTTCGCGCGAAGGCGGAAGTTCCGCGATCTCCGCAAATTCCGCGATCTCCGCGGCCAGCGACGTCGACAACGCGCACACCACGACGGCAAACAGCGCGGCGCGTGCGTGGCGTGGACTAGTGGTCATTGATTTCGGCCCTTCGACTCACTAGTGTCCGGCTTCGCCGAACACCAGTTCGCTCAGGACAGGGGAAGTATACGGCTCATGGCACCGGCACCGGCCGAAGTTTCACGACGCGCCTGGTGCGGGTTTCCGCCACATAAATCGAGCCGTCGCGCCCGACCGCCAAATCGTGCACGGCGTTGAACACGGGGTCGCCGAGCTGGCCGAAGCCGATGGCCGTGACGATGTTCCAGTTGCGATCGAGCTTCAGCACGCCGGTGTGCGGTGGATCGTAGTCTTCACGCCGGATGCCGACGTACAGGGCGCCGTCGGCATCGGCCGCAACGCTGAACACGCGGCCCGTGGTTTGCGCATCCGCCGCACCGATCCAGTGGCGTTTGAACTTACCGCTGCGATCGAACAACTGCAGCCGCGAGTTCTGCCGGTCGGCGACGATCACGTCGGTGCTGCCGGGCACGAAGCTCAGCCCGTGCGGGTTGCTGAACTCACCTTCTGCGGCGCCCTTCTTCCCCCACTCCTGCAGCCATTTTCCAGTTCGATCGAACAACGCGACACGGCTGTTCACGTAGCCGTCCGACACGTAGAACGATCCGTCCGCGCGGATCGCAATGTCGGTCGGCTGATTGAAATGCGTCGCATCCCACTTCCCGACGCGCGGCTCCCCCACGGCGAAGATCAATCTGCCGTCGTGCGAGAACTTGAGCACCTGGTGCAGTCCCACGTCGGTGAGGAACACCTTGTTCGCATCGTCGATGGTGATGCCGTGCGGCACGAGAAACGTGTTGGCGCCCCACGAGTTGATCAACTGTCCGGTGGCGCCATCGATCTCGAGCACCGCCGGATCTTTCAGCAACTCGGTCGCGGCCGGGTCAAAGCCGCGGCCGGGCCGATGAAACACGAACACGTGGCCGTTGGCATCGACCGCAACGCCGGCGGCTTCGCCCATCTCGACGCCGGCAGGAAGCCTGGGCCAGCTCTTGACCTCTTCATAGCGGACGCCTGCGGCCTGAGGCGCCTTCGCAACACCGCGGCCACCGCCTGCCGCGAACACCAGACCCGCTATGGCTATCAGTAAAACAGACACGTCTTTTCGCATACTGGTCTCGCTTCGATTCGCCGCTGAGCATAACGGAATCCGGAAGAAAACGGATGAACAGGAGACCAAGAGATCAGGAGAATAATTTTCTCCTGGTCTCCTGATCTTCTGTTCGTTTTCTCTTGTTGTCCTGTTTTCATCTAAAGGTTCACCCATGGGATGATTCCGGCATGCGCGCTGCCGTCCTCTGGTCGCAAGGCGATCCGCTCAGTGTCGAAGAGGTCGAGCTCTCTCCGCCCGGTCCCGGTGAAGTGCTCGTCGAAGTGAAAGCCGCCGGCGTCTGTCACAGCGATCTCCATCCCGCGCGCGGCGACTGGAAGATGCGCACGCCAGTGGTACTCGGTCACGAAGGCGCCGGCATCGTTCGCGAGATCGGCGCGGGGGTCACCGCGCTCGAGCCCGGCGACCACGTGGTGTTTTGCTGGACGCCGTCATGCGGGCAATGCCCGTCGTGCGCCGATCACCGGCCCGTGCTGTGCGATCGGCTCGACCAGACGACCTATCGCAACAAGCTGCCAAGCGGCGAGTCGCGGATGCGGGCGCGCGATCAGGCGCTGGCGCCGTTTCTCAGTACCGCGTGCTTCGCGCAGCAGACCGTGGTCGCGCAAGAGGGCGCCGTGCGCGTCTCGCGCGACGTGCCGTTCGACGTGCTCGCGTCGCTGGGCTGCGCGGTGCTCACCGGTATGGGCGCCGTCACCAACGCCGCGAAAGTACCGGCTGGCGCAACAGTGGTCGTGATCGGCGCCGGCGGCGTCGGACTGAACGTGGTGCAAGGTGCGGTGATGGCGGGCAGCGCGCGCGTGATCGCCGTCGATCCGCAACCGGCGGCGTTGGCGTTGGCGACAACCTTCGGCGCCACCGACGTCGTGCCGTCGGGCGACGCCGCGGTGGCCACGATCCGCGAGCTGACGCGCGGCCGCGGCGCCGATTTCGTCTTCGACACCGTCGGCGCTCCCGCGACGATCGCCGACGCGCTGGCCTCGTCAAAAAAAGGCGGCACCGTCATCGTCACCGGGTTGTCGCGCACCGACGCCCAGGCATCGGTCTCGATGTTTCCGTTCGTGATGCAGGAGAAGACGCTGATCGGATCGGTCTACGGATCGGGCCAGCCCGCGCGCGACATTCCGCGGCTCGTCGCGCAGTTTCAAAGCGGCGCGCTGAAGCTGAAGGAGCTGGTCGCGCGGCGGTATCGGCTCGACGACATCAACGATGCGCTCGATGCGCTTGCGGCCGGCACCGGCGCGCGGGGCGTCATCCTGATGTGACGCACCGGCGCGGATATAATCCGCCGATGATGCGTCTTCGCCAATTCGTACCGCTGCTCATCGCCGTGGCCATGTTGACGACGACAGTGATGGCGCAGGACCCGCCGCCCCAGCCTGTCGGGCGCGGACGGCGTGTGTCCCCGCCACAGCCGCAACAGCCGCAAACCGACGAGTACTTCGTCGGGGCATGGACGTTCACCTGGATCGGCCGCGAAAGTCCGGTCAGCGTCGGCCCGCGCGCCGGGACGCTGACCTACCTGCGCAAGAGCACCGGCGCGCTCGATCTTCGCGCCGAGGGCAAGATCGACGGCGGCGCGGCGTTCACCGAAACCGGCAGCGCGGTATGGAACGCCGACAAGAAGACGATCGCGTGGGTCGAGCGGCTGAGCACCGGCCTCGAGCTGCGATCGGCCGGCGACTGGTCGTCGCCGATCGGCATTCGCGCCGAAAGCGAGCCCGTCAAGGCGGGGTCGCAGACGGTCCGTGTCCGCCGCCTGTATTCGATTCTCTCTCCGCAGTCCTACATGGTCACCGAGGAAATCTCCCTGAACGGCGGGCCGTTTCAGCGACTCGGCAACGGCCGCTTTCACAGGGTATACTCGGCGAAATAACCAATAACCAATTACCAATAACAAAGGTTTTAGAGTTTGGTTATTCGAAATTGGTTATTCGTTATTGGTCAAGAAGGAGCTGGTGATGCGACTCACACGCAGCGCGTGGTTCACGATAGGTCTTGCCGTCATCGCCACCGCGCGGATTGCGGCCGGACCCGCATCCTTGGGCGCGACTACCGCCGCGGCGCCCACGTTTTCAAAAGACGTCGCGCCGGTGCTGTTCAACCGCTGCGCCGAATGTCATCGGACGGGCGCGATGGCGCCGATGTCGCTGCTGACCTACGAGGACGCCCGCCCCTGGGCAAAAGCCATCAAGGCAAAAGTCGTCAAGCGTGAAATGCCGCCGTGGGGCGCCGACCCGAGCGTCGGACGCTTTGCCAACGACCCGAGCCTCTCGCAAGCCGAGATCGACATGATTGCCGCCTGGGCCGACGCCGGCGCGCCCGAAGGCCGCCGCGCTGATCTGCCGCCGGCGCCGCATTTCACCGAGGGCTGGTCGATCGGCAAGCCCGATCACATCTTCACGATGCTCCAGCCGTTCAAGGTGCCAGCCGACGGCACGGTGCCGTACGTCTACATCACCATCCCGACCAACTTGAAGGAAGACATCTGGATCAGGGGCGTCGAGCTGAAGCCGACCGATCGCCGCGTGGTGCACCACATCATCAGCGACCTGGTTGAAGGCAACGGGCAGCCCGTGGATCCGACGCCGAAGCCGACACGCGATCGCACCCGCAAGGAAGTGGGCGGCGGCCTCGGCGGCCTGGTGCCCGGCCGCTTATACGGATTGTATGAAGACGGCGTTGCGCGGAAAATTCCGGCAGGCGCCGACATCGTGTTGCAGATGCACTACACGACGATTGGCCAGCCGATCACCGACCAGACGCAGATCGGCGTGGTGCTGGCCAAGGAGCCGCCCACCAAGCTGCGCGTGGGCGGCGGCGGCCAGATCCCGAACATCAGCTTCGCGATTCCCGCCGGCCATGCCAATTACGAGGTGGTGGCGAAGCAGACCATCAATCGCGACACCTACCTGAGCACGATGTATCCACACATGCACGTGCGCGGCAAGGATGTCTCGTACACGCTCGTCTACCCCGACGGGAGCGAAGAGGTCGTGCTCAACGTGCCGAAGTACGACTTCAACTGGCAGCTGAACTACCGGCTCGCCGAGCCGAAGTTCATTCCGAAGGGATCGACGCTCCTCATCAAGGCGCACTACGACAACTCGAAAGACAACCCGTTCAATCCCGATTCGACCGCGACGGTGCGGTGGGGCGATCAGACGTGGGAAGAGATGCTGATCGGCTATTTCGGGACGATCGAGATCGAGACTCCAAAGAAGTAAGGCCTCGGCATGCTCCGGGACCTTCGGCACGGCGTTCGGCAGCTGGTTCGGCAGCCGGCGTTTACGGCGGCCGCCGTCATGTCGCTCGCGCTCGGCATCGGCCTCAACACCACCCTCTTCAGCATCGTCAACGCGGTGTTGCTGCGTGATACGGCCGTCACAGCGCCGCAGCAGCTCGTTGAGATTTATTCCGGGCTGAACAAGGACTACCCGCAGCTGACGACCTCGTATCCGGACTACCTCGACTTGCGCGCAGAAGTGAGCGCGCTCGCGGGCGTGACCGCCAGCTCGTACGTGCGCGGGATTCTTGCAACCGGCGAGCACGGCGTGCTGGTCACCGGCGAAGCGGTCACGGCCAACCATTTCGATGTGCTGGGCGCACACCCGGTGCTCGGGCGTGGCTTTCGTGAGGAAGAGAATGCCTCTCCCGGCGTGGCGCCGGTGACCGTGCTGAGTTACGGTTTGTGGCAGCGCCGGTTCGCGGGCCGGCCGACGATCGTCGGGGAGACGATCCGACTATCGGGATCCAGCTACACCATCATCGGTGTCGGGCCGCGCGGGTTCACCGGCACGATACCCGGCATTCCCACTGAGTTCTGGGTGCCGATCGTCATGGTCGATCGACTCGAGTTCTCGGGCGTGCAGACGCAGAAAGACACCGCCAACAGCCAGGCGAACGTCACGCGTCTCGAACATCGTGGCAATCGATGGTTATTCGTCAAAGGCCGGCTCGCCGAAGGCCGATCGATCGAAGAAGTGCGCGCGCAGGCCGACACGGTCTTGGCGCGACTGGCCGCACAGTACCCGGCCACGAACGACGGCGTGACGGCGAGCATCGTGCCGGTGACGAGCATCCGCTTTCATCCCATGCTCGATGGTTACGTCCGGGCCGCGAGCGCGGGCCTGCTTGCAGCGGTCGGATTGGTGTTGCTGATCGCGTGCGGCAACGTCGCCAACCTGCTGCTGGCGCGGGGCGCCGTGCGGCAGCGCGAGCTCGCCATTCGATCCGCGATCGGCGCCAGCCGCGCCCGGCTCCTCAGGCAGCTGCTGACCGAATCGCTGCTGCTGGCGATCGTCGGCGGCTCGCTCGGGCTCTTGATTGCCTGGTGGGCCGGGCACGCGTTGTCCGGATTTGGGTCGACGGTATTCCCGATGCCGATCGAGTTCAATTTCTCGATCGACCGCGCGGTGCTGGCGTTTGCGATGACGGTGTCAATGGCCACGGCCGTGGTGTTCGGCCTCGCGCCCGCCTGGTCGTCGTCCAGGCCGGAGCTGGTGCCGGCGCTCAAGGAATCAACCGACTTCTCGAGCGGCCGCCGGATTTCGATCGGCGACGTGCTGGTAGCCGGCCAACTAGCGCTGTCTCTGGTGTTGCTCGTGTCGGGTGCGCTGTTGGGCCGCGGGCTGCTGACCGCGCAGAACGCAGAGATCGGCTACGACCCAACGCCCGTCTCGTCGCTGTCGTTCAATCTGCAGATGAACGGCTACGATGACGACCGGGCGACGGAATTCAGCGAGCGCGCGTTCCGGACGTTGCGCGCGTTGCCGGGCGTTACCGCGGTTTCATCGGCCACCCGGCTGCCGCTCTCCCCCGAGATCAACATGGACGGGCTGCTCGTGCCGGGCCACCACGCGGCCGACGATAAGGACGGTACGCCAATCGATGCGGTCCTGGTCGGCCCCGATTATTTTGCGGTGGTCGGCGTGCCGCTCGTCGCCGGTCGAGCATTTACCGAGGACGATGTCGCTCGAGGACGACGCGTCGCGATCATCAACGAGACGATGGCGCGGCAGTACTGGCCCGATGGCCGTGCGCTCGGCGGGCATTTCTACATCGACGGATGGACGTCGGAGCCCGTTGTGGTCGTCGGCATCGCGCGCGATCACAAAGTGCGGTCGGTGGGCGAAGCGCCCCGCCCTTATATGCACCGGCCTGGCGGGCCGTCGCGGCAGGTCGACTTGATCGTACGCACGGCGACGCCGGCCAGGTCTGCGCTGCCGATGTTACGGGCGGCGCTTTTGGCGCTCGAGCCGGAGATCGTTTTTACCGACGACGTCCCGGCGGAAGAGGTCGCGGCGACGACCGTCGCCCCCACGCGCATCGGCGCCTACGTACTGGGCGCCTTTGGAGCGTTGGCGCTCCTGCTGGCGGCGGTGGGCGTCTACGGCGTCGTGGCGTACTCGGTCAGCCGGCGCACGCGAGAGGTCGGCATCCGCATGGCCCTCGGGGCCGAGCGTGGCCAGGTGCTGCGGATGGTGCTGTGGCAGGGCGGCCGGCTCGCGGGCGTTGGCATCCTGCTCGGCGCGGTGGCCGCAGCGGGGACCGGACAGCTGTTGGAGTCGATGCTCTACGGCGTCAGCGGACTCGATCCCATGGCCTACGCGGTGGCCAGTGGCCTCCTCCTGTCGGTGGCCGCGGTGGCGAACCTGGTGCCGGCGATCACGGCGGCGCGGATCGACCCGATGCGCGCACTTCGGCGCGAGTAGCAGGCGAAGGCGCGGGCACCCGTATAATCCACGCGCGAGGCCCCAATGCAACGACGACATTTTCTGTGGTCGCTCGGCGCCGCGGCGCTGATGCCATCGGCGGTCGGGACGCAGGCACCGCAACGTGCGACGGTGCTCTACGACGGACGCGCGACCGCGCTCGCCCGCATCAGCCCCGACCCCAAGCAGCCTGATGCCCTGTGGGTCCAGAAAACGGACCTGCCGCGCATCAACGACTTCGAGCTCAAACCTCAGGGCGCCTGCCGCGCCGACATCTGCATTCCGGTTCCGAAGACGATGACGCGCGGCGCCTACTTCAACCTGACCGCCTTCGCGCAGCGCGTCGGCCAGCGCGTGGTCGCCGACCTGCCGGCGCGGGTGTGGAGCTTCGGCGAGATCCCGGTGGTGCGAGGCGCGTTCCTCGAGTCGCGCATGGCGCCGGACTTCTCGGTGCCGGATCGCAAGGGCCGGCCCGTGAAGTTATCGCAGTTCCCGGGCAAGAAGGTGCTGCTCGTCACCTGGGCCTCCTGGTGAGGGTGCCGACTTGATCTGCCAGGCTGGCAGACACTCTACGACGAGCTGAAGAGCAAGAATTTCGAGATTGTCGCCGTCGCGCAAGACACCGGCGGCGAAGCTGCGGCCGGCAAATGGTATGACGCGGCGAAGGCTACCTACACAACCCTCATCGATCCCGCTCACGCCGTGAGCTCGGCGTTTCAGTTCACCAACGTTCCCACCGGCGTCTGGATCGACGAGCGTGGACGCGTGGCTCGCCCGGGCGAGCCGGCGTGGACCACCAGCCGCACCAATACCTATGGCGGCAAGGCGCTGGTCACCGAAGGCGAGGAATACGTCGCGGCCATTCGCGACTGGGTCGCCAATGGCGAGCGCAGCGTCCACGTGTTGTCCGATGCCGCATTCGCGGCGCGCGTCAAGCCGCGGTCGCAGAACGAGATGGCTGCCGACGCCAGCTTTGCCCTCGGCGCCTGGTTTCATCACGCCGGCAACGCGCCGCTCGCCAGGAGATACTTCGAGCGCGCGCAGGCGCTCAACCCGGACGACTGGAACTACCATCGCCAGGACTGGAGCTTCACGCCCGGCGAGGCCGGCGCAAAGTGGCTCGAGAAATTCCAGAAGCTCGAAGAGCCGTACTATCCGAAACTCGACCTCAAGCCCAAACCTGAAAAGCCCAAGGGTTAATCAATAGCCGGGGTCTGGGCGGTCTGCTTATTGCACTGTTCTTCCACGACGGGAGGACCGTGTGATGTCGCTAACAACCGAGCAGTTCCCCAACGATGAGTCGGCGCTGCCGACGCCACCTGATGTCGCATGGCTGCGCGAAGCACGCGAACGCAAGGGATTGACGCTCGAACACCTTGCGAGCACCACCAAGATCTGCCCGAAATTCCTGTCAGCGCTGGAGGCGGGCGCCATTGATAAGCTGCCGCCGGCATTTTTTAGACGCGGCTTCGTGAAGGCGTACGCGAAGGAAGTCGGGCTCGATCCCGACCAAACGGCTGACCGTTACCTGGCACAGCTGGCACCCGCCACACCGGCAGTAGAGGGCGAGGACGTCCGCGCGATGGTCGAGACCGCCGTCGCGCGCACCGGCGTGATCGGGTTCGAGAAACACCACGCGACCCTCATCAGCGCACGCCGTGCGGATCGGTTTGGCCGGCTCACCTTCGCAGCGGCGGTGATCGGCGCCATCGCGTACCTCGGACCCTTTGATTGGGACGGGTGGACCTCAAAAGTGGATGCGAGCGGTGTCGCCTCGTCCGCCGCTGTGACACCGGCGACCACTCCTGCGCCGGCGGCTGAGGCGCCGCACGCGGAGTGGACCGCGGTAACAGCGGTGGCGGGCGGACCGCTGCAGTTCGAGATCAAACCGCAGGGAGAGTGCTGGTTTTCAGCCGCCGCAGACGGTAATCAAATCCGATCGGAACTCTTGAAGACCGGGGATCTTCGTCCGATTGAAGTGCGCGATGAGCTGGTGTTGAGGGTCGGCGATCCGGGCGCATGCGCGTTCTCGATCAACGGCCGCGCCGGACGCGCATTGGGATCCCCCGGCGCGCCGGTAACGGTGCGGATTACGAAGGATAACTTTCGCGACTTCTTGAGCTCGTAGCCCGCTGGCAGGCGGGTCTGAAGACCCGCCTCTACTTTTTTTGAGGCTACTGAAAATAGCGCCAGCCGGTCCGTAAGGCGTTGGTCACCGCGGGATTGAACGACATTTGGATCGCCACGGTCGCCGCCGCATGCGACACGGCCAGCGGCAGGATATTGGGCGCGCGCGAGTAAATCCAACACCACGCCAACCCGCCGACGAAGGTGACGATCACCAGGAATGGGTTCGGCAGGTGCAGCGACGCGAAAACAGCGGCGGCCAGGAGCACCGCGCCGCGGCCCCTCGACTTCGCTCGGGACAAGCCAGCCACCGCTCGCGACTCGCGCAAGACGACCGTCTGCAGCACGAATTGCTGGGCGCCGCCCCACACCATCACATAGAGGAAGTCGAGCAGCGGTGCGCGCCGGATCGGCGCCGGGCCCATCGCATGGCCGATGAACCACAGCGCCGCCACCAGTGGAACGGTCAGCGCGATCGACCACAGCAGCGCCGGCAGGAAGCCCCGGCTCGAGAAGCCCCAATCCCGCGACTTGCGGTTGTGCGCGATGCACAGCGCGATGATCACGACGACCGGGAGCAATACCCACGGGCCGGGCACATCGACGAGCGGGTCGGCTACCCAGGTGTAGCCGAGGATGATTGCGACGATGGCCAGCGTGTACGGCATGCGCTGCCATTGTGGACTAAGTGATACCGTAGCCCGTCGTGCGCGACTTCCTCAACAAGCTTCTGGGCCGACACCGGGAGCAAATCGACACCACGAAACCCGCGGACCTATCGCCACCGGTCCCCGGCTCTCCTGCTCCGGCGGGAACCGTCGTGCGGGAGGTGCAGGATCAGGGCTATCGGATCCGCCTCGATCTCTCGGGCCAGGTGCTGCGGCTCTCCATACCCGAGGATAGAGGCACGAGCGCCCCCCAGACCCTGGAGAAGACCCTGGGCGCCGCGCTCGGGCGCGGCTTCGTGCCAGGGTCGGCCCTCGTTCAGAAGGCGAAGCAGTTCGACGACGGGATCTACGCGGCGGTGGAGCTCGCGGCCCAGGCAGGTGCGGGGAGCTTCGCGGGCAAGGCCGCACTGTTGCAGGGGGCTGGTCCGGGACCTGACGAAAGCCCAGGCCGCCGGCGAGGCGTTCTCCGTCCAGGCGTTGGCGATGCTCGTGGCGGCGGGCCGCCTGGGGGGCCTCGACCTCCACGCGTCGACAGCGCTCGAACCCGTCGTTGCAAAACCTGTCGGTGGAGCCGCTCCCCAGCTATTACTCGAGGCGCGCTCTCGGATACCGGCACGTTCGGGCTACGCTGTCGCGGGCGTTCGGCGACGGGGCCCTCGCCGGCCTGCAGCGGCTCGGCCCCGACGGCCCGGCCGCCCTCGACCTGGACGCCGAGTTGGACGCGACCGAGTCGCTCTTCTGGGGCGCCTATTACACCGCCTGCACGCAGATTGGACTCCCACCCGACCCATCGCTGCCGGGGGCGGCGCAGATCAACAAGCACTTGGCGCGCCTGGCGTCCTGGGCGAACGCCCTGGGCAGCGACGATGACCTCGGCCGTGACGCGCGGATGATGGTCCCCGTCTTCTACGACATCGACCGTGAGAAGACGAAAGTCTGGGCGTTCCTGGGGTGGGTGACGGAGACTCTCGACGTCGCGTTCGCTAAGCCTCCGCGGGCGGAGGTGTTCGACCCGCAGGGACGGGAGGTCAAGACCGGCGACGACGTACGGGTCGCGTTCCAGCAGGAGTACCGCACCGTGGTCTACCCAGTGATGGCCGAGGTCTACGTCACGACGCTGCTCGACCGCGACGAGTTCCGCCGGCACTGCGACACCCACAAGACGCAGGACGCGATCCTGGCCAACCTGGCCTGATCGGCGGTTCGCTCCCGACCGCACCAGTACAAAAAGAAGGCCGCGGGCGTCCGCGGCCTAATGCGTTCACGTTGGAGGTTGAGCGACGGCTGACTAGACTTAGTAAGCTTAATAGCGGGCGGAACTTTAGTTCCGCCGATTAATGCGCGCGCGCCGACACGGGCACGCGAACCGTATCGAACACCCCTTCGGGCACGGCCTCGGGCGCCTCGACCAGGCACCATGATTCCTGATCGCTGAGAATCTCGGCCGCCAGCTGCGTATGCAGCGCGTGGCCCGCGCGATGGGCGACGACGTGACCGACGATCGGATATCCGACGAGCGCCAGGTCGCCGACGACGTCCAGGATCTTGTGACGCACGAACTCGTCTTCGAAGCGCAGGGCGTTGAGCACGCCGGTGTCGCCGATGACGATCGCGTTTTCGAGCGAGCCGCCGAGCGCCAGGCCGTTCTGGCGCAGCCATTCCACTTCTTTCAGGAAGCCGAAAGTGCGCGCGGCCGCGATGTGATCGGCGAACGAGGTTTCGGTGATGCGCTCCGTGCGCGACTGGTGCCGCAGCAGCGGATGGTCGAAGCTGATGGTGTAGCTGACCTTGTAGTGATCCGAGGGGTAGATGGCGATGCGCTTGTCGCCGCTGGCAATCTGCACTGGCTTGAGAATCTTGAGGTAGCGGCGCGGGGGCGACAGTTTCTTCACGCCCGCTTCCTGCAGCAGATACAGGAACGGCGCGCTGCTGCCGTCCATGATCGGCACTTCGCGGTGATTGAGCTCGATGATCACGTTGTCGATGCCCGCCGACACCAGCGCGGCCAGCAGATGTTCGACCGTTTCGACGGTCGCGCCCGCCTTGCCAAGAACCGTGGCGTGTTGGACGCTAGAGACTTGATTGACCGTGGCGGGAATCTCGACCCCGAGGTCGGTGCGGCGGAACCGGATGCCCGTGTCGGCAGCGGCCGGCTTCAGGGTCAGCGTGACTTTCTGACCGGAGTGAAGGCCGATACCCGCGCACGAAATCTGACGTTTAAGTGTCCGTTGGGCGTCCATTCGACTGTGAGTTCCGCTTCCCCACCAAAGCAAAGTCGATGCCCGCCGTTCGCGAGGTCGTCCCTGTCTAGTAACTCTAATGATTGCAACACTTACCTAAAAGTTCACAATCCGACAAACGCCACGGCTGTGTTTGCTCAGCCACAGAGGCAAAGGCCCGAAGTGTGTCAAACCGGACACTGAGGGCTTGTTCAAGCCTTCAGTATTTCCGCCAAAAACTGGCCCGTCGCCGAGGTCTTCGACTTCGCGACTTGCTCCGGCGTTCCCTGTGCCACCAACCTGCCGCCGGCCTCGCCGCCTTCGGGTCCCAGGTCGATCAACCAGTCGGCGGATTTGATCACGTCGAGGTTGTGCTCGATCACCACGATGGTGTTGCCCTGATCGACCAGCCGCATCAAGACGTCGAGCAGCTTGCGCACGTCCTCGAAATGCAATCCCGTCGTCGGCTCATCAAGAATGTACAGCGTGCGCCCGGTGCCGCGCTTCGACAGCTCGCGTGACAGCTTGACGCGTTGCGCCTCGCCGCCGCTCAGCGTGGTGGCGGATTGGCCGAGCGTGATGTAGCCGAGCCCCACGCTTTGCAGCGTCCGCAGCTTGACCGCGAGGGGCGGAAAATTCTCGAGCAGGGGAAGGGCCTGATCGACGGTCATGTCGAGCACGTCGGCGATCGACTTGCCGCGGTATTTGATCTCCAGCGTCTCGCGGTTGTAACGCCGGCCCTTGCACAGCTCGCACGTCACGTAGACGTTGGGCAGGAAGTGCATTTCGATCGCGATCACGCCGTCGCCCTGGCACGCCTCGCAGCGCCCGCCCTTGACGTTGAACGAAAAGCGGCCCGGCTTGAAGCCGCGGGTGCGCGACTCGGGCACCATCGCAAACAGCTCGCGAATGAACGTGAACAGGCTCGTGTAGGTCGCGGGGTTCGAGCGCGGCGTGCGGCCGATCGGCGACTGATCGATCTCGATCACCTTGTCGATCAGCGCGATGCCCTCGATCTTGTCGTGCGCGCCAGGCTCGTCGGCGGCGCGGTAGAACTCACGCGCCAGGGCCTTGTAGAGAATGTCGTTGACGAGGGTGCTCTTGCCCGATCCGCTGACGCCGGTCACGGCCACCAGCCGCCCGAGCGGGATCTTGACGTCGAGGTCTTTGAGATTGTTGGCGCGCGCGCCCTTGATCACGATCTCGCCCTTCGACTCCTTGCGGCGGGTCGCGGGAGGCGCAATGGCCTGCTGGCCGCCGAGATACGCGCCGGTCAGCGAACCGTGACCATTACCGATCAGATCGCCGGGCGTGCCCTGGAAAATCACCTGGCCGCCGAGGTCGCCGGCGCCGGGGCCCAGATCGATTACATAGTCGGCGGTGCGGATCGTCTCTTCGTCGTGCTCGACGACGATCACCGTGTTGCCGAGGTCGCGCAGTCGCCCGAGCGTGCTCAGCAGCTTGCGGTTGTCACGCTGATGCAGGCCGATCGACGGCTCGTCGAGCACGTAGAGCACGCCGGTCAGGTTCGAGCCGATCTGCGTGGCCAGCCGGATGCGTTGGCCTTCCCCGCCCGACAGCGAGGCGGCCGAGCGCGCCAGCGTCAGGTAACCGACGCCGACGTCGTTGAGAAAGCGCAGCCGATCCCGAATCTCCTTGAGGATTCGGCTGGCGATCAGCACTTCGCGATCCTGCAGCTCCAGCGTGTCAAACAGCTCCAGCGCTTCCGAGATCGGCAGATTCACGCAGTCGGCAATGGTCTTGCCCTTGAGCGTGACGGCCAAGCTCTCGGGACGGAGGCGATTGCCGTGACAGACCGGGCATTCGCGCAGGGCGCGGTACGGATCCAGTTCTTCCTGCACCGCCCACGAGCCTTCTTCGAAGCGGCGGCGCAGGTTGGGGATCACGCCTTCGAAGTCGCGGCCGAACGGCTCGGGCGCGACGACTTTCTTCTTACCCTTCTTGGCGGTCTTGGCGGAACTGAAGTTCCGCCCTCCCGGCACGTCGTCCGGTTTCTCGCGGGCCGCGGCACTTGGCCCGTGCAGGATCAGGTCGCGATGTTTCTTCGGCAGCTTGCCGAACGGCGCCTGCGGATCGATGCCGTAGTAGGCCGCGATCGACGCCACGGCCTCACCCACCAGCTTGCTGTCGCCCCGCCCCCACGGCCCGATGGCACCGGCAGCAAGCGAGCGCGACTGGTCGGGCACGATGCGGCGTGGATCGAAGTCCCACGTCGCGCCCAGGCCATGGCACGACTGACACGCGCCGTGTGGTGAGTTGAATGAGAAAGCGCGCGGCGACATCTCGGGCACGCTGATGCCGCACACCACGCACGCCAGCTTGCGTGAGAACAGGCGATCCCCGCCATCCAGCGAATTGATCACCACCACATCGTCGGCCATCGTGAGCGCGACCTCCACCGATTCTCCGAGGCGGCGCTCGATGCCGCTGCGGACGATCAGGCGATCGACCAGGATCTCGATGTTGTGGTTGCGGCGGCGATCGAGCTTGATGTCGTCTTCGAGCGACTTCATCTGCCCGTCGATGCGGGCCTTGGTGAAGCCGCGCGTGCGCAGCGCCTGCAACTCTTTCTTGAACTCGCCCTTGCGCCCGCGCACGATCGGCGCCATCACGTTGATGCGCGTGTCCTGCGGATACGTCATCACCAGGTCGACGATGCGGTCGAGCGATTGGGATGCGATCTCGCGCCCGCAGTTCGGACAATGCGGCACGCCGACGTTGGCGTAGAGCAGGCGGAGGTAGTCGTAGATTTCGGTGACGGTGCCGACCGTCGAGCGCGGGTTCGAGCCCGTGGTCTTCTGCTCGATCGAGATCGCCGGCGACAGCCCCTCGATGAGGTCGACGTCCGGCTTCTCCATCTGCTCGAGAAACTGGCGGGCGTAGGCCGAAAGCGATTCGACATAGCGGCGCTGCCCCTCGGCGTAGAGGGTGTCGAAGGCCAGCGACGACTTGCCGGACCCCGACAGGCCCGTGATCACCACGAGCTTGTCGCGCGGTATGTCGACGTCGATGTCCTTGAGGTTATGGACGCGCGCGCCCCGAACGGATATCCAGTCGTGAGGCATTGGGTACTGTGGGGTCCACCGAGCAGACCCCAATCCCCTATTGTAATACGAAGCTCAAGGCAGAAGGCTCAAGGCAGAAGGCAGAACGTTTTGCCTTTGGCCTTTTGCCTTTTGCCTTCCGCGGTCAGCCGCGGCGCAGCTTACTGTTCCTGAAGCCGTAGACGACGTAGAGCACGAGGCCGATGGCCAGCCACCATCCAAAGCGGACCCAGGCTTGAGGCGGCAGTCCGATCATGATGAACAGACATGCGGCCACGCCCAGCGGGGCAATGACCCACACGAACGGCACCTTGAACGGACGGGGACGGTCGGGCTCCTTGACGCGCAGCACCAGCACCCCGGCGCACACCAGCGCAAACGCGAACAGCGTCCCGATGTTAGTCAGGTCGTAGGTTTCGGCCGCATCGCCGATCATCGACGCCAACGCCACGAGAATGCCGGTCACCAGCGTGGCGGTGTACGGAATGCGGGTCTTGGGATCGATCCGCGCGACCCACTCCGGCAGCAGGCCGTCACGCGCCATGGCAAAAAAGATCCGCGGCTGCCCGTACTGAAATACGAGCAGGACCGCCGACATCGAGATGGCCGCGCCGAAGGCGACGATCATGCTCACGCCCGAGAACCCAATCAGCTCCAGTGCGCGAGACAGCGGGTCGGCAACCCCAAGCTCGGTGTAGGGCACCATGCCGGTGATGACGGCGCCGACGATCACGTAGATGACGGTGCACACGGCTAACCCCCCAAGAATGCCGATGGGCAGGTTGCGTTGCGGGTTCTTCGTCTCTTCCGCGGCGGTGGAGATGGCGTCGAACCCGATGTAGGCGAAGAACACGATGGCCGCGCCTTGATGGATGCCGGTGAAGCCGTTGGGCGCAAACGGGGTGTAATTGGCGGGGGTGATGTGCGTCGCGCCCACGCCGATGAAGAGGGCAAGCACCGCCAGCTTGATGATCACCATGACCATGTTGGCCCGGGCGCTCTCGCGCGCGCCGCGCAGCAGCAGCCAGGTGATCAACATCACGATGCCAAACGCGGGGAGGTTGACGAGAACCGGGATGCCGAACAGTTGCGGCGCGGTGGTGAGCAGTCCGTTGACATCGGGATTCGAGCTCAGGAGCGCCGTGCGATATCCCGTGGTCAGCCACACCGGCAGGTCAAGCCCGACACCGCGAACCAGTGTATTGAAGTAGTCACCCCACGAGATCGCCACGGCGACGTTGCCCACCGCGTACTCGAGCATCAGGTCCCAGCCGATGATCCACGCGACCAGCTCGCCGAGCGTGGCGTAGGAATAGGCGTAGGCGCTGCCGGCTTGCGGGATCATCGCCGCCAGCTCCGCGTAGCACAGCGCCGCGAGCGCGCAGGCGCCGCCAAGCAGGATGAACGAGAAGACGAGCGCCGGGCCGGCGGCGTAGCGAATCACCGTGCCGTCAGGTCCGACCTGGCCCGCGGCCGCGGTGCCAATCGCGCCAAAGATGCCGGCGCCGATCACCGCGCCGATCGCCAGCATCACCAGGTCGCCGGCGCCCAGCACGCGCTTCAGGGCACGCGGGTCCGACTCGTCGATCACCAGTTCCGCGATCGGCTTTCGCTGAAACAGTTGGTTCATACGCGCGAGCATTGTAGTGGTAGGGCGCCCCTTTATGGGGCGCCGGTGGCGACAAACCTTCAGGTTTGTCGGGCGCCCATCAGCGCTGCCTCACATCGCTGGCCCAGTTCACGATCACGTTGTATTTCGGCGCCGCCAGTTGCACCAGATCCACGGGGTACAAGAAGCGCTGGCCATCCGCCGACGCGGCCGGAAAGGAACCGCGTTGCGTCGGCGGCTCCGTGAAGAGCCGCTGCGTGGGGCCGAGCGAAAACGGATCCTGGCTGACGACCGGCGCCACCCACAGACTGCCGCGAGAGGCGTAGTACAACTCCTTGCCGTCGCGCCGCCATTGGGGCGGGCTGTTGCCGCCGCCGCTTTGCGACAACTGCCACTTGCCGTCGAGTGACGGGAACGGCTGCACGTAGGCTTCCATGCGGCCGGACTCGCTCGAGATGTAGCCGAGCAGCCGCCCGTCGGGCGACAGGCGCGCGCGCGGATCGTCGGCGGGGGTCCGAACGAGTGGCGCAAGCGTGCGCGGGCCGTCCAATGGCAGAAGCCAGAGGTCGCTGTTGGTCTTGGGATCGAGCCGGCTCACGATCAATGCGCGACCGTCCGGCGTCCAGTCGTCGGCAAAGGTCGGCGTGCTCGACTTGTACAACACGTCCTCTTGACCGGCGCCGTTCGAGAGCTTTCGCATCAGCTGAAACTTGCCGTTTCGGCTCGATCGGTACGCGATGTAGCGCCCATCGGGCGACCACACCGGGAAGCCGTCGTCTGCCGGATCGAACGTCAGCCGCGACCCCCCACCCCCCTCGAGATCGATCACGTGAATGTCGCCGGTGCGCGTGCGAGCGTCCGGCCGCGTGACCGCAACCCGCCGGTTGTCGGGTGACAGCCGGGGCGACGTAGAGATCGGCCTCGCCCACGATGCCCACCTCTGTGCCGGTGCGATCGAACCACGTCAGACGTTGGGTCGGCGCCTGTGCCGCGCTGCTGTAGACCAGGCGCGCCTCGGCCAGCTCCATCACGAGCGCAGAGGTTTCCCCTGATTGTTCGAAGCCGTAGATCTGCGCGATGTGCGGATGGTTGAGCGACGCCAGCGTCTTCGCTTCGCGCTCGAACCGCGCCAGCCGGTCGGGGTCATTCGCAAAGGTATCGGGGAGAATCTTCAGCGCGACGTCGCGGCCGAGCTTGGTGTCGCGCGCGCGATAGACCTCGCCCATGCCGCCGGCGCCGAGCGAACCCAGCACTTCGTACGGACCTAATCGTGTGCCGGGCGTCAGCGACATTGGATGCCGGATTGTAGTCCCGCCCGTCTGATGCGCCTGCTGCGAATGGACGCGAGTAGAATGGAGCCCTAACTCCTCACATGGAAAGACCCGCGCGCAATCAGGTCGACAGCCGGATGGATGCCCTGCTCGCCGAAGGCCAGGAGTACTTCATGGGTGTTGGTGGAATTCACAACGCGGCGGCGGCGATCGGAGGTCTGCTCGCCGATCTGACGATCGACTACGCGATCGCCGGCGCGCTGGCTCTCGCGGAGCACGGCTTCAAACGTTTCACCACCGATGTCGACGTTCTCATTCGCCGCGAAGACCTGGCGCGCTTCAAGACACAGTGGCTGGGTCGCGGGTATGTCGACGTGCGGCCCGGCGGCAAAGCCGTTCGGGATACGGCCAACAACATCAAGATCGACTTCCTGCTGACGGGAGATTTCCCGGGCGACGGCAAGCCCAAGCCCGTCGCCTTTCCTGACCCCAGGGCAGCGGGCGTTCAGGGCACCAAATACCGCGTCGTCTCTCTGCCGCGACTGATCGAAATGAAGCTGGCCTCGGGGATGACCGCTCCTCACCGGCTGCACGACCTGGCCGACATCCTTCGGCTCATTCGTGAGGCGGGCCTGCCAAAGGCCCTGTCGTTCGAACTCGACCCCTACGTGCGGGCGAAGTTCGACGAGCTGTGGATCCTCGCGCAGCACGAAGACGACGACTACTGAGCGTGTGTCGTCTGCCCAGGTTCATTTAGGATTCCGACACCGTTCCGGCCGGATTCCTGGGGCTGCTCGACCATCAAGCCTACATGACATCAAATTACTGCTATCATGATGTCATGATCAGAACTCAGATTCAGCTGGACCGGGACCAGTACGATCGACTGCGTGCCCTGGCGGCGCGCCGGTCGCAGTCCCTGGCTCAACTGGTTCGGGAAGGCGTAGATCGCGTGCTCGATGAATCGGACCGTGGCGGCACGTGGGAGGGCCTCTGGAAGGCAGTGGGCAGCTGTCACGATCCCGCGAACGCACGCGATGTTTCCGTACGCCACGACGAGTACCTGGCGAACGCGTACCGGTCATGAGCCGCGTCTTTGTCGACACGTCCGCCATCTACGCCTTGTTGGTCGTCGAGGACGACCGGCACGATCAGGCGAAATCGATGCTGGCGTCCCTGCAACAGGAGCCCGTCTCTCTGGTCTCGACCTCGTTCGTCGTGCAGGAGGCGACCGCGCTGCTGCAAGCGCGGATCGGCATCCTGGCGGTGCGGACGTTCCATCAGCACGTCGTTCCCGCGATCGAGATCGAGTGGGTGGAATCGGTGCGCTACGAACGCGCCATGCTGGCGCTGCTGGCGGCCAACAGCCGCGAGGTCAGCCTCACCGACTGGACCAGCTTCGACTGCATGCGTCAGCGCGGCATCGATCGCGCCTTCGCGTTCGACACCCACTTCGCCGCGCAGGGATTCACGCTGGTGTCCTGAACGGGTGTCTTCTGCCGACGGCGCTCATTTGATCAACCCGCTCTATCCGACTCTCAGGGGGCAACGACACGCGCCGACATCATAGCCCACGGCATCGCCGGCGGTCATGCCGTGCGCGGCCGCTATACCCCGGATGGCGAGGCGCCATTAACGAATCGCCGAGTCAGTAGCCGAGAGCAAAGAGCAGCGCGTCGCGAACCTCGCCCAGGCGGGAGACCGGAAGTGTGGCGATGATGCCGCCCAACCGGTTCTTTGAGACCGTCTGGACGTGATCGAGGTTGATGGCACAGACCTGAGGCATCCCGTCATCAGGACCGAGGACCACTTCTGACGGCACGTCACGCACCGTGCGGGTGACGGGCGCGACGGTCACCTCGCCGAGGTACGCGAGAATCGAGTCGCGGGTCAGCACCACGACCGGCCGTCGCTTGTCTGGCGGCGCGAATCGGTACCAGCGAATCTCGCCGCGCTTCATTCCGGCCACACCTGCTCGGGCGGCCAGACATCGAACTCGCCACGCGCAACGGGTTTGGCGGCGTAGCCACGGCGGTGCCGGGCCTCCTGTTCGGCAGCCGCGAGTCGGGTGAGCGCATCACGCAGGGCCTGCCGCGCGAACCCGGATCGCGTCGTCTTCAGTCGACGGGCCGCGCGATCCACGCGCGCGACCAGGTCAGGTTCCAGGGTCATCTGGACGGTTTTCACAGCAGCCATTCTATCGCTATAACGATGTGGATGCGAGTCCACATTGGCGGCCCGCCATGGCGCGTCCTCGTGGCACGTTACCTCTGCTGGAAAAGATTGTGCATGCTGGGAAGAATCTTCAGCGCGACGTCGCGGCCAAGTTTGGCATCGCGCGCGCGATAGACCTCGCCCATGCCGCCCGCACCAAGCGCGCCGAGCACTTCATAGGGGCCCAGGCGGGTGCCGGACGTCAGTGACATAAAGATGGGCGGATTATAGCCCCGCCGCGCGCTCAGCCACGACCGACGCGACGAATCGTCCGTCCACTTCACCCTCGCGCGATCGGAGCACCGTCAGGGGCGAGACGAGTGACGCCAGCTCGCCATCATTCAGCAAGAACGCGGGGTTCCTGGGATGGCCGCGCTCGGCCTGGCGCGCGGTGAAGGTCTCGTAGAACAGCCGCCCACCCGGCTTCAGCGCGGCCAATAGCGCCGGCATCAGCGGTCGATGCAGATA
The DNA here is from genome assembly GCA_030650395.1 of Acidobacteriota bacterium. Classification (GTDB taxonomy): domain Bacteria; phylum Acidobacteriota; class Vicinamibacteria; order Vicinamibacterales; family UBA2999; genus 12-FULL-67-14b. Next base: position 24,383 of record JAUSDY010000075.1, read on the forward strand.
GTTGAAGACGAAGACGGCGTCGTACGTGCCGGCCGCGACGTTCGGTGGCGTATCGCCTTCGAGATCGACAACGTCGGCGTTGAGCGTCAACCGCAATCGTTCCGCGGTCGAGCGCAGGAACGCGATCGCATCGGCATTGCGATCGATAGCGTGAACATCGAAGCCCGCGCTCGCGAGCAGGAGCGCATGCCGGCCGCGGCCGCACGCCACGTCGAGGACTTTGCCACCGCGCGGCAGGAGATCCGCGTTGTCGATCAGCCACGGTGATGGCCCTCGAAGCGCGCCCGGTCCAAATGCGCGCGGCCCGGTCCACGGAGCCAGGCCACCGGCAAGATTCAACACGTTCTGAACGCCCGCCTCGACGAGCAGGCGCGAAGCCGCCACGCTTCTGACGCCGTGCTCGCAGTAAACCAGGATCGGCCGGCCATCGTCAGGCAACACCGCCGGCGCGGAGGCGACGAGGTCAACGGGCAGCAGCCACGCGTCGGGAATGTGGCCGAGCTGTTCGTACTCGCCAGGCGTGCGGACATCGAGCGCGAGAGCGCCGCCGCCCGCAAGCAGCGCACGGGCCTCATCGTGCGCAATGGTGCGGACGCCGGCCGACATTTATGGCGCCGCGACCGACGTCATGGCTTCGCCGACGTCGTCGCTTTTCTCGGCGGCGCCACGAGATCGGCGAGACACGAAAAGCTGGCGGCTTCGTCGATGCTGCCGGTGCCCTTATAGCGCGCCACCAGCATCTTCTTGGCCGCCTCGACCTGCGGCGGCGTCAGGCATGCCGGTTCGTCGGCCCCTGCCGCGCAGGCCAGCTTCGCCGGGTCGAAATTGCAGCGGCGCGGATCATCGATGATCCCGTCCTTCAAGCCATCGATGCCGTCGCATGCTTCCACTGCGGACTTCGTCAGCAGCCCGAGCTTGGCCTGCGAAAACAGCGGCTTGCCGTCCGCCGCGTGCGTGGCGATCCACGACGACAGGAAGCCGAAGGTCTGGCGGATGCGGTTGGCGGCCGGATCGCCGGCGACGATGCCGTCGTAGTCGTCGGGATAGCGTTGCGCTTCCGACAGCGCCTGGTGGCCGCCGGCCGAGCAGCCGACGAAATAGGATTTGTCGGCAAACCGTCCCGCGGCGTTGCGGATGATCAGCTTGGACGACTCGGTCATGACGTGCACGGCGCGATGGCCGTAGTCGATCAGCTTTTCGGGGTGGCCCTGGCCGAACTTCATGTCGTCGCCGGTGTGGCCGGTGTCGGTGCTCGCCGTCGCGTAGCCGCGGCGCAACGCGTTCGCCATCGCCGCGTAGGAAATCGACCCCTGGTAGCCGCCGTTGCCGACACCCTGGAACTTGCCGTTCCACTTGTCGGCGGGAGGAATCCAGACCTCGAACTTGATGTCCGAGTCGCTCGTGGGCCGCGCGGTGGCCTCGACGCGGCAGAATTCCGGCAGCGTCATCGCCGTTTGCGAGCCCGGCGCCGTGAAGGCCCCGGCGGCGACCGGCCGCGACGCGTTAATCGTGACGTTGGGAATCGTGAGGGTCGCGAGGCTTGCGCAATCAGTCCCTGGCGCGGCCGTCAGCGCGACGGTGAGCACCGGCACTGACGCGGCGGCAATCGCGACGACAAAGCGACGGGTCATAAAGCGGCCTCCTGCTTGCCCTGAGCGAGTTCGCGGTCGACTGAAGGTCGATCGCGAACGAGTCGAAGGGTGATTATAGGTCCAGGTTGACGCGCCGGTTATAGTCATCACTCCGGAGGTCCGATGAAAAGAATCCTGTTCGCCATTCTGCTAGTCCTCTCAGCATCCCCGCCCGCCTTTGCGACGTGGTCGGTGATCGCGGTCAATGCCCGCACCGGCCAGGTGATCGTCGCGTCGGCGACCTGCGTACGCCAGCAGGGCTTCCCGCAACGCAAGCCCAACGGCGCCCGCGATCTGATGGAGGTGCAGGCGGTGATCGTGCCCGGCGTGGGCGTCGCGGCATGCCAGGCCGGCGTGGACAACACGCGCGACAACCAGATGCTGGTCTACGCGGAGCTGAAGAAGGGCACGCCGCCGGCGCAGATCCTCGAGCTGCTCAAACAGCAGGAAGCGGCCCGCAAGCCCGAAGCGCAAATGGAACGCCGGCAGTTCGGCATCGTGGCAATTCCGAACGGCACCACCGTCACCGGGCGGAACAATCGCGCCGGCTTCAACGGCTCCGGCAATTCACAGTCGTCGCTCTACTTCGGCGGAGCGGTGGGACCCGACATCTACTACCAGGTGCAGGGCAACACGCTGCTCGGCGATGCGGTCATGCACCAGGCCGCGCTCGCCTTCACCCGCGCCACCGGCACGCTCGCCGGCCGCGTGATGGCCGCGATGGAAGCCGCGGATGCCAACGGCGGCGATCACCGCTGCAATTGCGGAGTGAGCGTGCTCGACTTCGTGCCGTGCGACAACAAGACCGCGCATGTCGCCTACATCACGATCGCGGAGAAAGACGACAAGCCCGGCACGTCGCACAACGACGGGCAGTACTACGCGTATCTCAGCGTGACCGACGACAACACCAAGCCCGGCGAGAGCGGCAATCCGGTCAAGACGCTGCGCAAGCGCTACGACACATGGGTGAAATCGGGCTCACCGCGGCTCGCACCGCCGCCGCCCAGCCTGTTCAAGGGAACCGCCACGCAGCACTGACGCGGGGCTCGGGTCGATCTCAGAAGTCAGATCTCAGATTGCAGATCAATTGAAGATCGTAGATTTACGATCTTCAACTGATCTCGTGCCTGTCAGAATTTCCAGCGCGCGCTCAGCCGGAAAATCCGCGGCGCCGGAATGGGGTTGGCCGATGCGGCATCGATGCCGCCGGTCGCCAGCGGCTTCCGGTAGTCGGTGCCATTGGTCGTGACGTGCCGGAGGATGACGCTCGAATTGGTCGCGTTGAACAGGTCGAACATGCCCTCGAGCGAGTGCTTGCCGATCCTCACGGTCTTCGCCAGGCGCATGTCCATCAGCTTGACCCAGTTGTAGCGGCCTGCCTGGCCTTCCACGGTCACGTTGACGTTGGCATTGAGCGCATTGCGGACCTGCACGATGCGGGAGAAGTACTCCCCACTCTGGCCGGTGAACGTCGAGGAGAACAGCATGTTCCACGGCAAGTCGTAGGTGCCGCTCAGCCGCACGCCCTGGTGCGTCTGCGGCAGCTCGAAGTTGTAGCGCGCCAGGTTCGGGTTGATCGGGATGTTGGTCCGCTCGTCGCGCCGATCGATTGAGTACGACGCCAGCAGCGACCATCCCGACGAGTAGCGCTTGCTCGAGGTCGCCTCGAACGCCCAGAACTTGTCATTACCTTCGCCGGGCTCGGTGTTGACCGTGAGCCGCTGCACCAGGCCGAAGGTCGGGAACGACCGCGGCACCGACCACACTTCAACGACACCATCGTCTGCCGTGCCGACGATGTTGTCACGGCCCGGATCGATCCCGGTGGCGCGATCGGTATAGGCCGCGAAGGGCTGCGCCAGATCCAGCTCCTTGCTGCCGCCCCATTCCATTTTCCTCACGACGTTGACGCGCACGGTGAGATCGCGCGTCAAGCCAAAGTCGACGCCCGCGGTGTACTCGTCGAGGCCCGACGCCTCGAGACCGGGATCCAGCCGGCGATCGCCGCGGCCGCCGGCGACCGACTGCAGATCGGCCGCATTCGGAACGTAGGGAATGACGCCGGTCCAGCGATAGGTCGTGGTACGCGCCGCAGCCGGGTTCACGTCGTTGGCCACCGGCCCGCTCGACGCATTCGGGCCGGAACCAGCCGCGGCGTAGCGCCCGTAGCTGGCTTTCAGCGCCACCCGCCCATTGCCCGACAGGTCGTAGATCAGCGACAGGCGCGGCGACCACGCGTTGTAGGTCGGGAAAGCGTGATTGGCGGAATAGAGATTCTTTTCGGCGAACGGCCCCGTGCCGGGATTGCCCTGTTCGGGCAGCCAGGTGCCATAGCGGTCGAAGCGCACGCCGAGGTTCGCGGTCAGCTTCGGCGTGAAGTTGATCATGTCGTTGACGAACGCCGAGTTGAAGTTGACGCCGCTGTTCGTGTTGGTCGGGTAATCGAACACCTGCACCGAGTCGGGCCGGGCGAAAAAGTCCGTGTCGGTCGCCAGGCTTCGATACCGGTAGATCTGCTGATTCGGGTAGCCGTAGGTTTCGACGTAATTCTGGCTCTGGTATCCGAGGAAGCCCGACTTGATCTCGTGGTTCATGTTGCGCATCTTCGTGAACCAGCTCCACGTGCCGTTGTAACCCCAGCGCACCGGCTCGCGCCGCAGCTCCAGGAAGGCGCCACGCGTATGCGTGGTCCTCAAGTCGACTCTCCGCACGTCATCGGTCCACGCAAAATCAGGCCACCAGTAACCGGAGCGGTTGACGCCCGCATCGAACGTCATCGTCTGGCTCATGATGTTGGTCCATTTCAGTGCGGGGCCAATCGCGGTCCAGGCAATCTGGTTCTGCGTCGCCTCGAGCGGCAGGAACACGCTGGCGTTGCGGTACGGCTGCCACTTGCGGTTGTACTGCTGCGCCAGCTCGAACTTATTGTTCTTGTTCATCTGGTAGGTCAGCTTCAGCGTCGGGTTGTCGAGACGCGTGAAGTATTCGACCTGGTCGTTGGTCTTCTCCGAGATGAAGCCGGGGATGAACAAGCCCGAATAGTTGTAGCCATACGCGGCGTAAAACCACAGCTTGTCGCGCATGATCGGTCCGCCGAGGTCGAGGCTGACGTCGTTGTAGCGGGTGAACTTGTTGTTGCCGGGGTTGAAACCGCGGTCCTTCAACTCCTGCGTGACGTTGTTGCCCTGGAACGCGCCGTCCTGCCACGCGCCCAGATACATGCCGCTGAACTTGTTGCCGCCGGACTTGATCACGAAGCTGATCGTCACGCCGGGGCTCTGCGCTTCCGCGCCCTTCGCGGCGGCGGAGACCTGCACCTGCTCGTAGGTGTTGTAGTCGCCGAAGAACTGATCCCACACCACGCCGTCGAACTTGATCAGCTCCTGTCCGCTGCGTCCGTAGGAACGCGCGCCAGTTGTAGTGGAGCCGCCGACGGTGTTGCCGCCAACGTCGAACTGCGTCGGCGAAAGGCCGGGGACCAACCGCGCGAGGCCGCGGATGCCGCGCCCGTACGGCAGGTCTTCCATCTGCTTCTCGTCCCAGTTGACGCCGACCGTGGTGGCCTGGAGGTCGATGATCGGCGTCTGGCTGATCACGGTCACTTCCTCGGACAAGCTGTCGACCTGGAGCGTGCCGTTGATCGTCATCGTGGCGCCGACGTCGACACGGATCGCCTGGATGTTCAGCGTCTTGAACCCGGAGATTTTGAAGCTGACTTGATACTCGCCAGATGGCAGCTGGGTGACGCGGTAGGCGCCTTGCCCGTCGGTGAAGACCGAACGGGCGCCGCCGATCATCGCGGGGCTCGATACGGCGACCTCCACACCCGGCAAGACGGCGCCGCTGCTATCGAGCGCTCGGCCGGTGATGGCGCCGGTCAGCCCTTGCGAAAAGACAGGTGACGCCAGCGCCAGCGGCAACACGAGTGACAACAAAGCTCTGAGACAGGCACGCCTCATGACAAATCCTCCATGCGGCTTCCGGACCGCGTGGGCATGTTAAAGCATTTTCGGGAGAGAGACGCCACCTTCGCCAAGGCTTCCGCCTCCGCTGCAGCTACGGCGGACAAGACGGTGGGCAAGCTATCGGCTGCGGCGAAACCACCACTTGGCCAAATCGTAGACGCCGGCCGGTGACAGCGAGAGCAACAGGCCGAGCCCGAACTCGAAGATGCGGTAGTGCGAGCAGACTTGAAGGATCAGCGCCGTCATCAACCCGCCAGTGAAGACCGCAAGTGCGAGGCGAGCGACCGGGTGCATGCGATCCCCGGCATAGAGCGAGGTGGTGCGGAGCCCGAGTGAAATCGAGGCAAGCGCCAGCAGCAGCGCCACGACGAAGGAGGTCATGCGGCCGGTGGCGGAAACGAATATACGGAGTCGTTCGAGGCGACAACCAGGTGGCCGCGCGGGCCAAACGCCAGCCCGACGAGCGTGCCGCCCGCGACGATCAGCTCGCGTGGCTGGCCAGGCCGCAGCGCATACACCCCGCTCGAGCCCGCCAGCGCTTCGACGACGTGCAAGACACCGGTGGCGTCGAAGGCCAGGCCCTGCGGCCGGCCGAAGGGAATTTCGAGCGGCTTGACCCTGCCGTCCTGATCGATCCGCCACACCGAGTCGTACGAGGCCAGCGTCGGCGCCGATACATACAACACGCCATCAGGCGCCATGGCGAGATGAAACGCCGCGATGCTCGACGGCACGCTGGCGAAGATCTGGGCGCGGCCCTTGTGGTCGATCCTGAAGATCGTGCCGGAGCGATCGCCGACGAAGAGCGCGCCATCGGGGCCGAACGCCAGGCCGCACGCCACGCCCAGGTCCGACGCCATCACCGCATAGGTGCCATCGGCCTGGACGCGATAGACGCGGCCTTCGAAGCGGCTCGAGACATAGAGCAGGCCGTCGGGACCAACCACCATCGACGTCGGATTGACAAGCCCGTGCACGAACGGCTCGCGCGCGCCGCTCGCCGAGATCCGGAAGATCGACACGGTGGCCTCCTGCCCGCGCGTGCCGCTATAAGTGACATAGAGCGCGCCGTCGGCGCCGAACACCGGGTTGTCGACTTGATGAAGGCCTGTGGCGAGCAGTCCCCCGACCCGCGCGTAGAGCGTCGTGCCGGGAACGCTCGCGACCTTCACGGGGGTCTCGCCGCCATCGAGCCCCGGCGGCACAACCACCGCGATGCGATCGGGCGCGGAGAACGCCATCCGCGCCGGCACGCCGCCGATCGTCACGAGGTCCGCCGATGAATCAGGTTGGGGAAAGCCGTCGCCGCGAAGCCACAACCGTCCGCCCTCGACGACGCGAACGGGCTCGAGGCTGCTGAGCACGGGCACGACCTAAATGCTCATTAGTGTTGCGTAATATCGAAAGGCGTTTCGGGTCGGCCCCATCAAGGCGGGCGCGACAACGGAGCGCCCGGTTGGGGTTTCGGTCGGAAACTCCATTAACTCTTATCCAGTTCCAGGTTCCAGTACAAGTAATCGCGCCAGCTTTCCGGCGCGCTGCGTAAGCCGATCGTGATGCGGATCGCGGGCGCCGACATCGGGCGCCGCGGCGTCCTGACCAGACGCATCCGCGCTTCGTCGGGCGTGCGACCGCCCTTGCGCCGGTTGCAGGTCACGCAACAGGTGACAATGTTTTCCCAGTCTTTGCGGCCGCCCTGCGACACCGGCATCACGTGATCGAACGTGAGCTCTTGTGTCGGGAAGACGTCGGCGCAGTACTGGCAAGTGAATTCATCGCGCGAGTAGATGTTGGCGCGCGAGAACGGAACGTAGTCGAACCGCTTTCGGATTCGAACGTACCGCAACAAGCGGATGACCGACGGCATTTTGAAGGCGAACGAGACCGCGCGGACCTCACGGTCGTGATGCGCGATGATCTCGACCTTGCCCTGACACCACAACGTCACCGCCTTTTGCCAATTCACGACTTTCAGCGGCTCGTAGGTTGCGTTGAGGAGGAGCGTTTGCTCCATTTACGCGTCATTGTGCCATGAATCACGCAGGACTACACAATTCGGCACCAGCCGCCGATAGGATGAGGAAAGGCAGAAGGCAAAAGGCAGAAGGCAGAAGGCAAAAGGCAGAAGGCAAAAAGGCAGAATGCAGACTGTGCGGGACAGTCATAGATACATAGCAACCGTGGCGGCGGCCGCCATGGCGGTCGCGCTCTCCGCGTGCGCGAGTACGGGCGCCGTGTATACGCCGCGCCCGTTTCCGATGCCGGGCGGCGGCGGTGGCGTCGCGATTCCCGCGCCGGCGCCGGCGGATCCGGCCGTGGCACCCACGACCGCCGCTCCCCCGGCGGTCGCGGTCGTGCCCGCGCCGAAGGGCGATGGCTATGCGCTGTCGAGCGCGGCGCTGTCGCTGAGGGGCGCGCCGTATCGCTTTGGCGGTACCGATCCAAATGGGTTCGATTGCAGCGGTTTGGTGAGCTACGTGTTCGGCCAGCACGGTTTGACGATGCCGCGCGAAGCGCGCGAGCAGTTCAAGGTCGGCAAGGCCGTGCCGCGCGATCGGCTCGAGCCCGGCGACCTGGTGTTCTTCAGCACGGTCGCACCCGGCGCCTCGCATGTCGGCATCGCGATCGGCGGCGATCAATTCGTGCATGCGCCAAGCGAGCGCGGCGTGGTGCGGGTCGATCAGTTGAGCACGCAGTACTGGGCCACCCGGTTCATCGGAGCCAAGCGAGTCGACTGATACTCAGGGCTTGAGGGCTTGAGGGCTTGGGGGCTTGGGGGCTTGAGGGCTCGAGGGCTCGAGGGCTTGGGCGGAATCGGGAAGGGCTGCGGGACCGGTGGCGGCACCGGAGGCGTTCCGTTCGACGGTGGTGTCACGTTCGCGGGCACCGGTGGCGTTCCATTCGACGGCCTGCCCTGAGCGAAGCCGACTCCGCTTGCGGAGCCGGCTGAGTCGAAGGGCGTCTCCTTGATATTCATCCGCTTCAAAATGATCTGCTGCCGCCGCAGCAGCCGCCTGGTCGGCTTCGCGGGACTGTGCTCGCGCGGGTTGATGATCGCACCCGCCAGCAAGGCCGCTTGGTTGGGTGACAGGCTGGCGCAAGGCTGGCCGAAGTACGCGCGCGCGGCGGCTTCGCATCCGAAGATGCCGTCGCCCCACTCGATCATGTTCAGGTAGATCTCCAGAATGCGGCGCTTGGTGAGCGCGGCCTCGAGCCGGCGCGTGATGAGCAGCTCTTTGACCTTGCGCATCGGGTTGCGCGACGGCGACAGGTAGAGGTTCTTCGCCAGCTGCTGCGTGATGGTGCTGGCGCCGCGCAGGAACTGCCCTTCCTCCCAGTTCTTCTCTAGCGCGGCCTTGACCTCGTTGAGGTCGATGCCGTCGTGATCGTAGAAGCCGGCATCCTCGGTCACGATCACCGCCCGGCGCAGGTTCGGCGAGATCTGGCCGTAAGGGACCCATCGGTGCCGGATCGCGAACTTGGCGCGGCCATCCTCGCGCGCCTCGTCGATCCGCAATTGCATGAAGGCGGTCGTGGTGGGATTGTCCCTGGCCAGCCAGCGGACGTCGGGCAGCGTCAGGTAGACATAGCCGGCGTAGACGAAGCCGGCCGCGAGCATCGCGACGAACACTTTGAGCGTCGTCTTCGCGATCGATTTCGTCCGCGCCACATTTGGATTATAGGGGTCAGACCCCGGGCCCCCGCCACGCGGACTTTGCGTGGTTGGGTGGAGACCCCTCGGAGGCAGCTGCGACGGGGTCAGACCCCGTCAGACCCCGTCGACAACAATCTTGATGCGGTCGCCAGGCTGCGGCTGCACGTTCACCTCGCGGTCGTTCATGATCGCCAGCGTCGCGGCGTTGACGATGCCCTTGCCCTGGCGGGCCGCGATCGACTGCCACGAGTCGCCCTGGCGAACGACGTAGAAGTCGATACGGTTCGGGCGGACCCGCGAGGCTTCGTCCGCGCTCAGTTGCCGGAACGATTTCAACGACGGTTGCAGGTCGCGATCGACGCGATCGAAATCGGCCTCCGGCGCGAAGCCCGCGACCACGTACATCTGCCGGCCCATAGCGATGTGCACCGCGCGCATTAGCACCTTGCCGGTGCCCTTGGCGGTACCGCGATAGAGGCCAACGTGGGCTTCGAGGCCGTTGATCCGCTCCATGCGTCCATCCACTACGGTGTAGCCCGCCTTGCGCATCGCCTCTACCGCCGCGTCGGCAATCGATCGCCCGCCTTGGCCTCCGGCACCCACCGACGGCGCTTGCCCGCCGAAGCCTTGGCGTAGGCGGGGCTGTTCGACTTCCTGCAGCACCATGTAGTGCTCGGTACCCGGCTCTTGCGCGAGCACCGCGTCGGGAGAATTGGTCACGTCCCATCCGTCCGGGAACTCGAGGCCGATCCGCAGCATCGGATGCAGGAAGACGTTGCCGCGCACCACGCCGTCTTTCGGGTTGTCGCCGAAGACGAGGCCGTCGATCCGCTCCTGATATTGATCGCGATTGATCCTGGTGGCATTAGCTGAGGCGAACTTCCCCGCCACCGGCTCCGCCTGGCCGACGCGCGCGCCCGGGGCCGGGTGCGTCGAGAGCCAGTTCGGTACGCCGCGCTCGCTCAAGGCGTCGACGCGTGCAAGCGTTGCAAGAAAGCGCGGCACACCCGACGGATCCCAACCGGCTGCCGAGCCGTACTCGACGCCAAGCCGATCCGCTTCGAGCTCGGCGTCGCGATCGTGCCTGAGGAACAACACGCCCAGCCCGCCGGCGCCGACCTCTGCGAAGGGCCGCGTACTCGGAACGAAAATGCTGAGCACGGTGAGGGCGAGATTGGCCTGCGCCTGGCGGGTGTACGCCTGCGCCGCATGTCGCGCGGTGACGTGCCCGATCTCGTGGCCCAGCACCCCCGCCAGCTCAGACTCGTCGTCTAGGTACGCAAGAATTCCGCGAGTTAGGTAAATATAGCCACCCGGCAGCGCAAAGGCGTTGATGGCGGCGTTGTCGACGACCGTGAACGTCCATGGCAGGTTGGGCCGGTGCGAGGTCCGCGCGAGATCGAGCCCGATGTTGGTGACGTAGCGCTGCAGCTCGGGGTCGTCGTAGACGCCCATCTCGCGGCGGATTTCAACGTCCTGCTGCTGGCCGATCGCAAGCTCTTCGGCCTCGCTCAGCAGCGACATCTGCCGCTTGCCCGTCACCGGATTGGTGGCGCAGGCCGCGGACAGAATTACGCACGCCGTAAAAAGGAAGCAGGTTCCTTTTCTCATGACCCGGTCAGTGCAACCTGTGTACCAGAACTGGCCGTCACGCTTTGCGGGCATTCTGGGCAGATACAGGCTCGCCCAGGGCCTTCAAACCGAGATCGACCAATTCTGGTGACGAGCTCGGCCCATCAGGCCCCGAATTCTATCAGCGGATCATTGCGCGCTTACGGCTTGAGTAGTCGAAACAACAGCGCCATGAGTGCGGTCGTGACCCCCACCTGGCCGATCCAGAATGTAAACGACCACCGCAGCAGCTCCACGCGGAGGTTCGCCATCTCCTGTCGGATTGCTGCGAAGCCCTCGATGAGATCTTCGCGCGATGCGAGATGCGCGATCTTCAGGTCGATTCGCTCTGTGCATGCCGTCATCACATTATCCCTCCACTGCTCACCGGAGCTCTCGATGTAATGGTAGAACGCGTGCGTCGCGTCTTCGCCCAGGCGTTCTCTGAGCGCGACGGGGACTATCGGCTTCATTCCAGCATCCAGTCTCCAAACGCCCCTGACCGCAAGACGACGATGCCATCGTCTCGCCGGCTAGTCAACGGTCATTTTTCGTATCGTGATCTGCGGTCAACAAATTCGTGCCGAGCACAACCGCGAAGATGGCTGCAGCAGGCGCCAGCGTCCATGGAAAACGCGCGACGGAGCCGATGTTGGCAGTTTCTGCCAACATCGTGCCCCAGCTCGCGACCGGATCGGGAAAGCCGAGGCCGACAAACGACAACGTGGCTTCCGCGATGATGAAGGCGGGCAGCAGCAGCGTGGCCTGCACGATCAGGTACCCGGCGCATGCCGGGATCAAGTGGTGCACGAGAATCCGCGCCGGCCCGGCGCCGAGCGACTGCGCCGCCTGCACGTATTCGCGATCGCGCTCGGCGGCCACGATCGCGCGCACGCCCTTCGCCACGAACGGCCAGCCCACGGCCACGAAGATCCATGACACCAGCAGGAACACGGTCGATGCCGGCAGCACGAGCGGCAGCACCGCGCGCAGCACGAGCACGACGTAGATCACCGGCAGCACCAGCACGAAGTCGGCGACGCGCATCACCGACTCGTCGATCCATCCGCCGCGGTAGCCGGCCCACGCGCCCGCGAGGGCGCCGAGCGTCACCGCGCCGAGCGTGGCCATCAGCGCGAGGCCAATCGAGGTGCGGGCGCCGTAGAGCAGCCGCGACAACACGTCGCGGCCGAAGCTGTCGGAGCCAAGCAGAAAAACCGGCGCATCAAGGCCGGCGCCAAACCACGGCAGCGGAACGGTGCGGGTCGTGTCGGCTTCGTAGCGCTGCTCGAGTCGATCGGCCAGCACGAGCGGATGCACCACTCCCGACAACTGCGGACGCATCGGCGGCGCGTGCAGGTAATCGCGGAACGCGCGGCCCGGCTCGTACGGCGCCAGCAGCGGCGACGACACCGCGAAGACGATGAGCGCGAGGACGAAGAGCGCGGCGCGCCGGGTCACGAGCGGCCCTCGGCGCGGACCCGCGGATCGGCGATGGCCAGCAGCACGTCGGCGACGAGCGTGCCCAGCGCGAGAAAGACCGCGCCGCTCGCCGCGCAGCCGGCGACGAGATACAAGTCGCGCGCGCGCAGCGCGTCGTACATCAGGCGGCCGAGGCCGGGCCACGAGGTGACCACTTCGACGACGAACGATCCGCTGAAGAGGCTCCCGATCATCACGCCGTAGAGTCCGAGCACGGGGCGCAGCGACGCCGGCCACGCATGGCGGACGATCGATTCGCGTTGGGTCAGGCCGCGAGCGCGACTCGCCGCGACGAAGGGCTCGCGATTGGCGCCTGCGATCGCCTGAGATTGCAGGCGCTCGAGCGACGCCGCCAGCGGCAGCGCCAGCGCCATCACCGGGATCGGCATGTGGCTGCCGATATCCGCCAGCCACGCGCCCCACGCCATATCGACTCCGGAGGCAGAGGTCATGCCGCCGACGGGGAGCCAGCCGGTGCGAGCCGCGATAAATACGAGGAACAGCGAGCCGACAAGCGGCGGCACCGACAAGCCCGCCACCGAGATCGCGCGAACGATCGCCGGGCCGAGGCCCCGCGCCCGGCTACCGGAGTAGACACCGAGCGGCAAGCCGATCAACGTGGCGAGCAGGATCGCCGCGGTTGCCAGCACGGCGGTATTGAGCGCGCGCTCGCTCAGCAGCGTGGTGACGGGCCGTGAATATAAAAGAGAGCGGCCGAAATCCAGCCGCGCCACGCCGCTGAGCCACGACCAGTACTGGACCGCGATAGGCCGGTCGAGGCCGAGCTCGACACGCATCCGCTCGCGGGTCTCGGCATCCACGCCCAACGCGATGTCGCTGGTGATGTCACCGGGCGCCAACTGCGTGAGCAGGAGCGCGGACGAGGACACGACAAAGACGAGGAGAAGCGCGAAGCCGAGGCGGCGCAGTAGATATCGCCCCATGCCGAGCTACTGCGAGGCGGGCTTCGACGGCGCCGGTTGCCGCACGGTGATGTGCTCGGCGTCCCACAGCAGCTGCGGACGCATGATCGACGGCGTCACGTCGCCGACCCGCGTGCTGACGCCCATGTAGAGGCGTGGCGCCACGAAATACAGCGCCGGCAGGTTCGCCGCGAAGATCTGCTGGACCTGGTCGAAGATCCGTTTCCGTTCGGCCTCATCGATCGTCGCCGCCTGCTTCAGCATCAGCTGATCGATCTCCCGCTCCCACTCGGTCGCCGGCGTCTTCTGGGCGATGTTCCAGATGTGGGCGGAGCCCGAGCTCAGCCAGAAGTCGAGCGACATCGCCGGGTCGAGCGAGCTTGCGGAATAGACGAAGAAGATCGCGTCGAAGTCGCCACCGAGCATGCGGTCGACCAGCGCGCCTTGCTCAATCGCGGAGACGTCAACGGCGATGCCAAGCGGCTTCAGGTCGTCGCGCAACACGGCAACGGAGCGCTCGAGCGAGCTGTTGCCGCGATACGTCAGCACCGAGAACCGCGCTTCGGTGCCCTTCTCGTCTTCCAGCCACTCGTCGGCGTCGCGGTTGGCCAGGCCGAGCCCGGTCAGCAACGCCCTGGCGCGCTCGAGCGAGAAGGGATAGCGCGTTACGTTGGGCGAGAACCAGTTCTTGTTGCCCGGCGTAACCGGTCCCCAGATCGGTACGCCGGCGCCGAGGAACACGGTGTTGGCGAACGCCTCACGATCGACCGCGTGCGAGATGGCCTGCCGGAACTCTTTGCGCTGCAGCCAGGCGCCGCGAGGATCCTTCGCCCACTTCGCCGGCCTCAGGTTGAAGAAGAACACGTCCGCATCCGCGCCAACGCCTAGCTCCAGCAGCTGCAGCTTCTTCTGATTGACCAGCGGCCGCAGCGTGGCGATGTCTTCGGGCCGCACCTGCTGCTGCAACATGTCGAGCTGACCCGATTGCAGCCGCACCAGCTCGGCGTTCTGGTCGGGCACCACCTCGAAGATCACCTGATCGAGGTACGGCAGCGGCTGTCCGGCGGCGTCCTTTTTCCAATAGCGGGGATTGCGATCGAACACCAGCCGCTGACCGGACTCGTAGCGTGTCAGCATGAACGGGCCGATCGACACGAGATCGGCTATCGGTGTCCCCGCCGCCCACGCTGCCGCGAACTTGCCGGCGGCCAGCGCGGCTTGCAGTTTGTGCTTCGGCGCGATGTTCAGGTTATCGAGCAGCCGGATGCCCGGCCCGAACGGCGCCGGGTACTTGACCACCACCGTCCGCGCGTCGGGAGCTGAGACCTTGAGGGGCACACCATTGATCAGTAGACCGCTGGTCAGAACGCTCGCGGCTTTGGGGTCGTAGACCGCCTGGAACGAAAACAGCGCGTCGGCCGACGTGAACGGCGTTCCGTCGGACCAGGTGACGCCGTCACGCAGCGTCAGCGTGTAGGTCAAATTGTCGGCCGACACCGACCACTTTTCGGCGAGCGACGGCTCGACTTCCTGCGTGGAGCGGTTGACGCGGACGAGCTTGCCCTGGGTCAGGATCGAAAACAGCTCCGTCGGTACGGCCTGCATCACGAGCCGGTTGAACGAGCGCGGCTCGCTACGCAAAGACGTGGTGAGCGTGCCGCCGCGCGGGTTGACCTCGCTGATGACGAGCTCGGTTTCGTTGCCGTTTCCGGCGCGTTCCTGCGCGCCCGACCACCAACGCCACCCGGCGAAGGCAACGGCGCCTAACAGCAGAACGCTCAGCAAGAGCCGCGGTTGTCGGTTCACTTCTTGTCCAGTAGGCCAATGGATTGGCCGATTTTTTCCGTGCACCCCGGGAGGTATTTCCCGGCGATTGCGTGCAAACGCCTGCCCCGTGCAACCTCAGCAGGTTAGACGAAGGCCAGTAACTGGCCGCCGGCTGCGACAATCCGCTGGGTAGGCAGGCCCGCATCGTAAACCACCAAACCCTGTAAATGCAATCACTTAGAGGAAGCCTCCGATATTGCCGCGCTTCTGGCACCGCCCGTGCGAATAGCAATGGTGGAGGAACGCTTCGAATGGATGTCCAACCTCTGTCGTTTAGTGAGCACCAGTTTCAGCCGCAGGTCGGTCGCAGCGTAAGCATCGAACAAGCCGCCCAGTTGTTGGGCGTGTCGCGCAGAACGGTTTATTACCGGATTCGCGACGGGCGGTTGCGGACGATTCGGACGCTCGGCGGTTCTCAGCGCGTGTTGGTGGATTCGGTAGAAGAAATGCGCGGCGCGCACTAGCGAGCCGCGAGGTGCCAGCTCCCCGGCATTTTAGGCACCTTAGGCTGCATTAGTTTTTTCGTATTTTTTGGGGGCAATCTGATGTTAAACCTGCAGACGACCGATCGCCGACGCGACAATCGACGCGCCCATCGATCGATGTGTCGTGGCATCGTGATGGTTGCCGCGGCCCTGCTGGTTTCGCTCGCTGCTGCCGCCGAGGCGGGGCCATCGCGCGCCCGCCTGTCGTCGGACCTCGCCAAGCACCTCGA
>JAUSDY010000081.1 GCA_030650395.1 Acidobacteriota bacterium
ATCGACTCCCGACGGTGTCCGTCACACGGCACAACCGCAGTGCACGTGCACGACCACGTCTCTTTTTTCTTTCTCGCGCGCTTCTTCGGCGCGTCGAGCCGGTAATCTCGCGCCGTCACCGCAGCCGCGTACGTGCGCGCATCGTCCATCAGCCCGTCCGCCGCCGCGCAGTCGTAACAGCACGGCTTGTTGTCTTCGCGAGAGAGCGGCGGATCGTCGGGAATCGGCATCACCGTCTCTTTGCGTACGCGATCAGCCCACGCGAGCTTGAGGCAGCGCGGGCACGGCGGGGGCGGTGCGTTGGCGTGTCGTTTCATTCTGATTCCCCCTCACCACGTCGTTTACGTCGTTTACGCGCTGTCTCGGCATTTCGGCGCGGTGCGTCGAGCCATTCGTTGTCGCGCTCGATCGCGTCCATGATGCGCTGCCGGGCGCGGTTCACCTGCTCGACGGTGCGACGAGACGCGGCACGGCCATGAAGCCCGCGGAGACCCGGTACGTTCTCGATCGGCCCCAGCGGAATCAGCGCCTTCCGCAGCGCCTCTTTCAGCGCATCGGCGCGCTCCTGCGTCTCGTGATCGACCGACTGCCCCCACAGCATGTTCGGGCGGCGTCTCGATCTTGCTCATCGACGTCGCCTCCGGTACTTCGCCGCGCGCTGCAGATCGCGCCGTGTGTTCGGATCGGCCGTGTCGCCGTCGGCCTTCACGAGACCCTCGTCGAACATGCGCGCGTGCACCGCGCAGAGGATCAACTTCTGCTTCTTCCCGCGCACGATAGTGCCGAGGCGCGCGCACGCCCCCTGCTCGTGAGTCCAGACGACCCGCACGAGATTGAAGCGGTCTTTGCGCCGCCAGACTTTCGCGTCACACATCATTCTTCTCCCACAGCTTCTTCGTCACCTGTTCGCGCGCCTGATTCACCGGGCGTGTGTACCGGCGAACCATCTCCGCGGACTCCCAACGGCCCTGCTGCTGGATGCGCCACTCGGGGACGCCGGAGAGCGCGGCCTGCGTAGCGAAGCCCGCGCGCAGCGAGTGCCCCGAGTACTCGGCCCAGTCGACGAGCCCCGCCGCCTTCGCGCCGCGCTGCACGATCGCGTCGATGGAGTGCCGGGAGAGCCTCTTCCCGCTGCTCTTTCGGAAGACCGGACCCGCCGTGATGCGCGCCGCCTGAAGGTGCGCCTGCACATCCTCGACAGGACAGCGCCCGGGCTCACCGCGACTGACGACGATGCTTGCGCCTTGCGCCGTGTCGTCGGTCTTCGTGGTGCCGGGCGCGAAGTAGACGACGAGGTTTCCCTCCGCGTCGTAGCTCAGATGCTCCGCGTCGATGCCGGCGATCTCGCCTTCACGCATGCAGCCCGCCCAGCCGAGATGAAGCGCCGCCCGATTGCGCAGAGCCCAGCGGCCGGTGAAGCTCTCCATCACCTTGAGCAGATTCGCGGCGAGCAGAGGCTTCGCTTGATTCTGCCGCTGCTTCTTCGTCTTCCGGATGCCGACGAGCGTGCGCTGCACCATCGGGTCTTTCCACGGGGACGGGAAGCCCTCGCCGACGTGCTTCGACGCGATCACCGCGAGTCGCCGCTCGACGGTCGCCGGAGCGTCGGGGCCGGGCTTTCGCTTCCCGCGCGGCCAGTCCTTCGTGACGCGATCGGTCAGGAACGCGCAGATCGTCTCCGACGACGCGGGGAGCGCCCGAGCCCCTGCCGCCGTGCACCACGAGAGGAACATCAGCCAATCGTGTACGTAGGCGGCCTTCGTGCTGTCCGGCGTCGCCGCCTGCTCGAATGCGGCTCCGGCAGCGTCCCGAGCGGCGTCCGGCGTCGGCACCTCGGCCCCCTGCCGGGCGGCGGCGTCGAGATCGACGCCAGGACGCCGTACAATCGACGTCGAAGGTGGTTTCGGCCCACCGGTGCCTTTTCCCCTCGTCGATCCCAAAGAAGTCTCCTAGCTATCCTTATGAGACATTTCGCGCAGGCCCGTCAAGCAGCCTTCCAGCGCCGTCCGGCCAAAACTAAAGTTGCACTTGAATATTGAGTTGCAGCCTCAATCG
>JAUSDY010000085.1 GCA_030650395.1 Acidobacteriota bacterium
TCGCCGTCATCCCGACCAGGCGGACGTTGCCGAAATTCGACGTGCGTGCCTGGATGCGGCCGACGCCGTTGAACTGCCAGCCGCCGATGATGGCGTTGACGATCGGGTGCGCGTTCGCGCCGAAGCGCTCGCCGTGGCCGAGCGGCAGTGCCCAGTCCCACTGCGTCTTGATGGCGTGACGAACCGAGCCGTTGGTGGGATTGCTGGCGCGGCCGAAATGGAACCCGAGGAATGTCGAGCCGTCCTCGAGCGCGTACTGATAACTGGCATTGGCCTGCAGCCCGCGCGACAGCCGCCGCCGCAGCTCGAGCTGCATGGCGTGATAGGTGCTGAACGCGCCGCTGTCGGTGATGTTCACCTGGTTGGCGTGCGGGTTGACGACGAAGAAGTTCGCCGGCAGTCCCGCCGCGAGCGCGTTCTGGCGGCGCGACAGGGTGCCGTCCAGATCGATCGCTGCGTTGGCCGTTCCGTTGTTCGGGTTCGGATTGGTGCGGACCAGGCGGCCGGCGAGCGTCGAATTCGTCCAGGTGTTGGTGCCGCCGGTGTACGCAGTCGGATTGCCGGCGTCCCTGGATCCGTTCAAGTACGCGAGGTAGATCGGCAGCGGGTTCGTGCCGCTGCCCTGACCGAAGTACGCAAACGAGCCGAGGCGCGCGCCCCCTGCGGCGTTGTTCGCCTGCAGGTTGGCCATCGCAAGCTTGAACTCGTTGAGGAAACCGTTCTCGACGACGTTCCGCTCGTTCCAGTTCAGCTCGGACCATTGGTTGACGCCGCGCGTGCCGACGTAGCGCACTTCGACAGCCGTACTCTTGGCGATCGCCCGCTGCAAGCTCACCGTCCAGGTACGGGCGGAGGCGATTTCGATCTCGGGGTGGAAGCCCTCGATGTTGTCGGCGCGGTTCGGCCGGATTGCGATCGGGAATGTCGGCGTCTCCGGAAACGGCGCGTTGTACAACCGGCCCGGCTCGCGCAGAAGTACCGGCCACGTGTCGCCGGGACCGACGAGGCCGGTATTGATGTCGCGCGTCAGGCTGAGCGTGCTGCCGGGGTTGGCGCCGAACGCGCCGGTGAAGACGACAAGGCCCTGGCGCTCGTAGGCCACCGAATAACCGGCACGAAGCGTCGCCTGATCCGGGTCGCCAAGGATCGTCCGCAGAAAACCGCTCTCGATGCTCGGCCGCCACGCGACGCCGATGTTCGGCGACAAGTTATTCCAGTCGGTGTGGTAACCGAGCGTACCTTTCGTCAACTGATCGAACTGCGGCACCTTGCCGCCGCTCGCGCTGGGGTGGAAGAAGTTGCAGGCGTTATAGATATCGCCTGATCCGAGGCCCGACACGCCGCAGCCCGGTCACCGAACGCACCCGGCCGGTCAGCACCGCGTACAGGGCCCTCGCGTCGGTGAGCTGCGCGGCGGACGCGCCCTGGAACGCCGTGGTCGTGAACAGGCCGTTAGCAGGATCCTGGGTCTGGTCGAACCCCAAGTTGATTTGGGGCACCATCTGCTGGCCGTTTTCCCACGCGCGCCCGAAGAACAGCGAGCCGCCCAACTGGATGCTGTGCTTGCCCTGCTGCCACGTCAGGCTTTCGTCGATGTTGTAGCTGTAGCCGCTGCGCCACGTCGGGGTGTTCCGCACGTGCCAGTTGGTGAGGCCGGATCCCAGCACGTCGTCGACGTCCAAATCGATCGCGAAGCCGTTGGTATCGGCAAAGGTCGGGATGCCGTTGCTTGCCTCCTGGCCGAAATACGTCCCGCCGCCTTTGGTGATGCCGCCG
Organism: Acidobacteriota bacterium; assembly: GCA_030650395.1. Lineage (GTDB taxonomy): Bacteria > Acidobacteriota > Vicinamibacteria > Vicinamibacterales > UBA2999 > 12-FULL-67-14b. Next base: position 1,777 of record JAUSDY010000085.1, read on the forward strand.
CGCAGCTCGCTCACGAGGTTCGGGCCGAGCGTCGACCGCAACGCGATCGACCGTGTGGGACGGGTCGAAACGTACTTGCCGTAGTTGGTCGAGGTCGGAAAGCGGCGATCGGAGCTGTTCAGGTGATCGGGATCGCGCACCACCCAAATCTGGTTGTAGGTGCCAGAGAGCCGGTGATTGACGCCGAGGTTGTAATCCAGCCGGATGACGGGCTGCTTCTCGGTTTGGTTCCCAGGACTCTGCCAAACGTAATCGTTGAGGAGCGGATCGCTCGCCAGGTTGAGCGTGCCCGTGCTCTTGGTGGCGGCGTTCATGAACCCGAGAACGCGGCCGACCATCGGATCGATGGTCGCGAGCTGCCCGTTCGCGGCGGCAAGCGCGAGCACGTTGACCTCTCGCACTTGCTGCACGCCGCCGACCGTGACGTTGTAGCGGAACCAGCCCTGCTGCGCCCTCGGATCGAGCATCGTGCGGGTGCGCGAGAAGTTGTTGGGGAGGCGGACCTCTTCGTAGTTGACGAAGAAAAACGCTTTGTTGTGGCCGTCGTACATCCCCGGCACCATGATCGGCCCGCCCTGGCGGAAGCCGTACTGATTCAGCTTCACGTTGTTCTTCGGCAGATTGTTGCGCTCGTTGAACCAGTAGTTCGAGTTGAGCTCCGGTGCCCTGTAATACTCGTAGGCGCTGCCGCTGAAGCGGTTGGTCCCCGACCGCGTCACGAAATTGATCCCGACGGCGCCGTGGCCTCCGACATCCGCGCCGCCTGCGGCCATCGTCACCGTGACCGCCTCCACCGCGTCCTGGCGCGGCGTGACAGAGGCAAAAAATCCATCGCTGGTCTTGTTGTACTGATCGTTGTTGGCGATGCCGTCGAGCGTGATGTTGATGAACGACTGCGGCAGCCCGTTGACGTTGGCGTCGCGGTTGACGCCGGAGGTGTTCACGCCCGGCAGGAACGTGACCGCGTTCAGCGCGTTCCTGGTCGGCAGCGGCATCTGGTTGATCTGATCGACGTTCAACGTGGCAGCGACCGTCGGCGTTTGCGTGTTGATGAGGGTGGTGCCGCCGTCGACGACGACCGTTTCTTCGAGCCCGCCGACTTCGAGCGTTGCCTTGATCGATACGGGAATGCCTGGCTGAAGACGGATGTCATCGATGATCGCCGTCTTGAAGCCCATCAACGAGACGTTCACCGTATAAAGGCCCGGGTTGAGGGCCGGGATGCTGAAGGAGCCGCTGCCATCCGTGATGGCGGTGTATTTCGTGCCCGTCGCCTTGGTCGACACGACCACGGCCGCGCCAGGGATGACACCACCGGCGGAATCGACGACGGTGCCGGACAGGGTAGTTGTCGCCTGAGCGGCTGCGGGGACACCGGACGACACGAACAAGACCGCCGCCAGCAACGCTTGGGTCACGATTCTCGTCATAACAGGCTCTCCAAAAAGAGATACTCGGCGTAATCTACGCTCGCGGGACGCAGCGGTCAATCGGAACACCTGCGCGTGACACACCAAGGAGCCGTCGTGAGAGCACTGTCGATTGCAATCGTCGTGGTGGCGTCGCTCGCGTCGGTGCACGCCACCGGCCTCGCACAGGACAACGCCTACAGCTTCGAGTCGCGGGCGGCGATTGGGGCGCACCACCTGTGCTCAGGCCTGTGGGTGGTCGGGCGTGTGACGAAGCGCACCGCCGTCGAAGTCCTGGCGCAGGACATCGCGCCGTTTGCGGATTTCAGCTGGGAGAAGTTCTTCACCTACGACGTCGACGCCGACAAGCAAACGGTGACGGTTCGCGGCGACGGCTTTCCGCCACGCACGGCCAGGTACAACGGCGATCAGGGTTGCACGATTCTTCCGCGCGGCGAAACCGAGATTCACTTCAAGCCTGTCGCCGTCGCGCGGAATCTTCCGGACCGGTCTGGCCAACCGTGGCCGATGGGCGACCTTGGAGCGACGACACCGATCCCTGACGGGGTGAACAGCGAGCGCCTTGCCGCCGCGCTCGACTGGGGTCTCGCACAGAAGCAACACAACACCCGCGCGATCGTCGTGGTGTATCGCGGCAAGATCGCCGGCGAGCGCTACGCGCCGGGCTGGACCAAGGACACGCCGCAGATCAGCTGGTCGGCCGGCAAGAGCATCACGTCGGCGCTGGTCGGCATCAGCGTCCGGCGCGGTGAGCTCGCCCTTGACGATTTCGCGCCGGTGAAGGAATGGCGCGCGAGCGGCGACGCCCGTTCCCAGATTCGCATCCGCGATTTGCTGCGCATGAGCAGCGGCCTCGACTTCGCCAACCTCGGGTTGCAGGGGCCTGAGTCGTACACGCGGGCCAATAAGCACATGCGGATCTATTTCGACGGGCTCAACGTGTTCGAACACGCCGTCAACCAGCCGCAGGAGATTGCGCCGAACACGCAGTGGCGATACCGCAACAGCGATCCGCTCACGCTCGGCCGCATCATCCGCGAGAAGGTCGAGGCGCGCGGTGAGAACTACCTGACGTATCCGCAACGTGCGCTGTTCGATCGGATCGGCGCCCGCAATTTCGTGCTCGAGACCGACGCTTGGGGCAACTTCATCATGACCGGATTCGATTACGGCTCGGCGCGCGACTGGTCGCGCTTCGGGTTGCTGCATTTGTGGGACGGCGTCTGGCAGGGCGAGCGCATTCTTCCCGAGGGCTGGGTCCAGTTCGTCTCCACGCCTGCGCCCGCCGACAAGAGCCGCGGCTACGGCGGCTTGTTCTGGCTCAATCGTGGCGGCGCCTGGAAGGGCGTGCCGGAGGATGCGTTCATGGCGTCCGGCCACATGGGCCAGTACACGATGGTGATCCCGTCGCGTGATGTCGTCGTCGTGCGACTGGGACCAAGCCCGCGCGGCTCGGGGCCGTACTTCACGGAGCTCGTGACGCGCGTGTTGGACGCGCTGCCGAAGAAGTGACGCCCGGCTTCGGAGTGGCGGGCGCCCCACGGTGCCAGACCCGGACTCAGAAGAACGGCTGGTACCTCGGTTTCCACAACCGATCGTAGGTGATCCCCACGCGTAGCAGCGCATTGGCGCCAGCCCGCGCCGTCTGCGGCACTTTTCCTCGGAACAGGAAGACATCGGCGGCGATCGACAGGGACAGCTCGTCGACGATCGGAATCTGCAGCTCTTGCAATACGCGAAGCGTCGTCCCGAGGTCGGTGAGGTCGTCCGTCTTGGCCGGCAGATAGTAGCTGAGGTTGGTGTCCCACCGGTAGGTGACCTGACCCAGTCGCGTGAAGCGACGGCGGAACTGGGCGTTCAACTCGATCTCTCCGGCGCCGATCTGAAGGCTGTGCTCGCAGATGACCTCGCGGGCGATCTCGTCGTGACCGGCGTCAACCGTCGCGCCGGTACCATCAACGGCCGCAGGATTCAGGAGGGCGCGCTCTACCGGGTTGCGACGACGGATCTGCTGCTCGAGGGCGCCCGGTTCCGGGCGTTCGAGAAGGCCCGGCGAGTCGCCCGCACGTTTTCGATCGCGAAGGACGGCGCACTCGTCGCCACGACGGTGACAAGCGCATCTTCCGTCCACAACCAGGCCCGCACGTCGGCCTCGTCCAGCGCGCCGATCGCCTGCGGAAAATGCGGGAGCTTGCGAAGCACGGCGACTTCGGCGCGGACGCTGTTGCGGACCAGCCGCGCGAGAAACTCTTCCCACATGCGCTTCGAGATCCGGCCGAGCGCGGTCACGTTGTCGAACGCCGCCAGGGTCGGACGTGCGCGCACCAGATCTTCGAACGGCGGCACGAGCACGTCTCCCCGCGGACGCTCGCCGGCCCTGGCCTGATCGCCCAGGCGTTGTACAAGCGCACTGTCGGCGGCCGTCCGGTCGGTGACCGATTCAAGACGGTGCACCAGCCGCGCCAGGTACGGCGCGCCGTCGGACCCTCGTCGAAACGAGAGATCGAGCACGCCGACGCCAAGGCCGTTGGCGAAGCTCCGTGTGACAAGGGCAGGTGAGCCCGGGCGCAGGTACGGCCGGCCCGGAAGGTCGACCACGGTCTCGATGTCTTCCGGACTCCAGCGGACATGCAGGTCCGCCACGATTGCATCGACGCCCGCCACTTCCCTCGCCACGTAGTTGTTGTCGCGCGGGTGAAGGTTGGAGAGCGCGATCACCGCCTGCACGCCCTCCTGACGAAGGGCCGCGATCTCCCGCACGGCGGCGGCTACGGGCGCCTCGAACGTGAAGTCCGCGAGCGCGGACTTCGCCAACAGCCCCTTGAGATCGGGATCGACGAGCCCGATCAATCCAATGCGCACGCCGGCGATCTCGACAATGTGGCGCGAAACGATCGGCGGGCCTGTTGCGCCACTTGCTTTGACGTTGGAGGCCAGCAGGCGAATTTGCGGAAACCGGCTGGCGAGATCGGCGAGCCCCGTCCCGCCGAGCGCCAGTTCGAGCTCGTACGGCACGACCACGCGGTAGCCGAGCGACCGAAGCGCGGTGTAATCGAGCCGCGATCGATCGATGCGATCGAGGCCGAGATCGCCGTCGCGGTGGCCGAGGTCGACCAGCAGCGCAGGCGCCGCAGGAGAAGCGCCGTCACGCGCGCGCTGCACGATCGTGGCGCGTGGTCCCAGTTGACCGAGGTTGACGGCCAGCTCGTCGAGCGCGGCGCCGTCGACCTCCAGCCGGTTGACCTGTCCCTCGGACCAGGCGGCGGGGTCTGCCGGCCATGGCTCCTTCGTTTCCGCCACGCCGATGACGGTCCGGCCGTCCGGCGTGCGCCCCTCGCGCACGACGACGTCCGCTGGGCGGAGATCCGGAAATTCGAGGTTGGCGCGCACGTTGGTGCGCAGCAGCCCGAGCAGATCCCGCCCGTCGGCCAACTGGAGCAGCACCGCGTTATTCGACGTGAGAGCGCGGCGGGTGTGCGCCGGCTCGAACGTGATGCGCCCGGCGACGACGGCAGAGAGGTCGGCCACGCTGAGATCGCCGGCTGGCGAATACACGGTGACATGCCCGGCCCGCCAACCTCGCAACGTGCGCATGCGCACCGCAAGCTTCTCGCGTGCGGCGGCCTCGACGAGCAGCTCATGCTCGTCGGGATCTCTGAGCACGCCGAGCACGCCGAGGCTGCGGCCCGTGTACACGAGCCGCACCCGAAGGTCGTCAGTTGTCGCGGGCTGGCCCCGCGCGACGAGCGAGATCCCGGCGATGCCGACCAATGCCGTCGTCAGCAGAATTTGTTTCAAGTCGCGCATTGTACCCTTCGACCTTGAGCTTTCGGACCGGCAGGAGCACAATACGCGTTCAATCCCCCACGAGGTTTCCATGGTTTCAGGCTCGGACAGGATCAGGCAGCTGATCTCGGCGGCGGTGCTGGTGGCGGGTCTGCTCCCGCTCGCCGCCGTCGCGCAATCCACCAACGCCACGCTGGATGGCACGATCAGGGACGACCAGGGCGGGGTCCTGCCCGGCGCCACGGTCACCGCGATCAACGAGAGCAACGGCTTGACGCGATCGATCACCACGGGCGAGCGCGGCAGCTATCGCCTGAGCGAACTTCCGCCGGGGCGCTACACGGTGCGCGTCGAGATGCCGGCGTTCGCGGCGGTCGAGCGCAAGAGCGTCGTCCTTGCGCTCGGTGGCAACCTGACGCTCAACATCGATCTGCACCTAGCCTCGCTTCAGGAGTCGGTGACGGTGTTGGCCCAGGCGCCGCTCATCGAGACCAGCCAGAAGTCGCTCGAGACCAATATCAGTCCCGCCGAAGTTGACGATCTGCCTGTGAAGGGCCGGCAGTTCGTCGATCTCGCGTTGCTCGCTCCGGGTGTGACGGTGGACACCGCGTCCGCCAACAGCGCGACGGATTCGATCTCGTTCGGCGGCTTCAACGAACAGTTCAAGTCGCTCTGGCTCGAGGGCATCGACATCAACGACGAGGTCACGGGCGGCGGCTCGGGGCTGTCGAACGCGTCGCGCCACACCTTCTCCCAGGAGTCCGTGCAGGAGTTTCAGATCGTCGCCAACCAGTACTCGGTTGAATTCGGGCGGTCAGGAAGCGGTGTCATCAACATCCTGACCAAGTCGGGGACCAATCGCGTCACCGGTCGCGGCTATTACTTCCTGAGAGACGACGCCTTTGACAAGCCGAACGCGTTTGCCACGGGCAAGGTGCCGTTCCGGCAGCAGCAGTTCGGCGGCACGCTTGGCGCGCCCATCGTGAAGGATCGCGTGCACTACTTCGCCAGCTACGAGCGCCAGATCTACGACGATGTCGTGACGGTGAATGTCCCGGCGTTCGTCGTGCCGCTCATGAAGGATCCGCGCACCGAAGTGCCCCGGGGGCTCCGTCAACACAACGTCTTCGGCAAGTTGACGGCGACACTCTCGCCGCGCCACTACCTAAGTGCCACGGGCATGTATGGCAATCAGGACCGTACGGCGCAGGACCTCGGGGGCAACATCGCCGGCGACGGCGGCTTCAACGAAAAGGCGCACGACGTGTATCTCGCCGCCGCCGTCACGTCTGTCTTCTCCAACAACTTCACCAACCAGTTACGGCTCGCCTACAGCGATGCCGTGAAGGACCGGTTCCCGTCTGGCGATCCGGGGCCACGCATCATCTTCCCGAGCATCTCGTTTGGACAGGCCACCAACTTCCCGCAGACGCGCGAACAGCTCAACTACATCGTGATGAACACGGCGAACTACCACCTGGATGGCGGGGCGGGGACGCACGACTTCAAGGGCGGCTTCGAGGTCAATCTGAGCCGCGGTCCCCGGACCATCAATACCGCGTTCAATGGCGAATTCCTGTTCCTGCAGGATCGTCTGCCCGAGCCGGGCGTGCTCAGTACCTATCCCGCGAGGTACCGCACCGCGACCGGCTCCGGTGCGCTCGATCGCGATGTCGACATGTTCGCGTTTTTCCTGGAGGACAGCTGGCGCGCGCGGCGGGGGCTGACGTTGTCGGCCGGGGTCCGCTACGACCTGCAATTCCTGCGCGGCGACCTCGACGGGGCAGCGGTTCCGACCGACATTCCAGCGGAACAATTCTGGGCGCGGTTCGTTGACGGCGACATGAGCGGCCGCAACTGGATGGCCTATCCCAACGACTTCAACAACGTCGGCCCGCGGATCGGCTTCGCGTGGGATCCTCGCGACAACGGCCGCATGGTCGTGCGCGGCGGCTACGGCGTCTTCTTCGATCAGATCTGGACCAACGATACCGGCAACGTCGTGCAGAACTACCCCAACGTCTTTACCCGGCAGCTCGCCAACGACGTCCGTGTTACCGCCGTCCCCAACACGTTCTTCCCGAACGCGCCGCCGGCGTCACTGCTGAGCGCGACGGGCAGCACGGCCGTTCAGGTCCCGAATCCTGGTGCGGAGTCGCCTTCGACGCAGCAGTCGAGTATCGGGATTCAGCGGCAGATCGCGGCCAACACCTCCGTGTCGGCCGACTACATCCACGTGCTCGGCCTGCACTTCCGCCGCGCCTACAACGCCAACGCGCGGCATGCCAACGGCACGTTCCCGTTGCTGCCCGCCGGCACCGTCATCACGGTGGGTGATTACGGCAACCGGATCCACAGCGATCAGGTCCAACTCAAATTCGAGCGCCGCCTCGCGAATAACTTCTCGTTGCGCACGTCGTACACCTACATGCACGTGTCTCAGTTCCTGGAGACAGCCGTGGACAAAACCAACCTCGACGCTGACCGGGGACCCGCGGCCAACGACACACGGCACCGCATGGTGATCAGCAGCGTCTATCGGCTGCCGTTTGAGATTCAGTTCGGCACCATCATCTCGGCTATGTCCGCGCCGCCCTACAACATCACCACCGGCGTCGACACCAACGGTGATCGCGACATCAACGAGCGGCCGATCGAGAACGGGTCAATGATTGCGCCGTTCTCAGCCCGCGGCGACAACTACTTCAGCATCGACCTGCGCACCAGCCGCGCGTTCGGCCTGGGTGGCGAACGGCGGCTCGAGGTGCTGTTCGAGATGTTCAACCTCACCAACTCGAAGAACCTCGGCGGCTACGACGGCAACATGCGCTCGTCGTTTTTCGGCCAGCCTCGCTTCGCGCTGCCGCCGTTTCAGGGTCAGCTCGGCGTCCGTCTCGATTTCTAAAGGGAGAGAGTCATGCGACGAACGATGTCGACCGGAGGGGCCGCCGCGCTGGTGGCCATGGTGTGTGGAGTCGCGCTCGCGGCACAGAGCGGCCGCAGTGCCGCAACCGCGTCGAAAGAGACCATTCCCGGTCCTGGCGCCACCTGGACACTGGCGGCGGTGGGTGACGCCATCATCACCCGGCGCATCGCGCCGTTCGAGCAGGACACCGACCCGCGCTTCAAGCGAATGACGGAAGTCATTCGCGCCGCTGACGCCGCGTTTCTCAATCTGGAGATCTCGTTGTTCCGGCTGACAGGCTTCAAGGGGTGGCCGGAAGTGGAGAACGGCGGGAACTGGGAGCTCGGCCCGCCCGAGGCGGCACACGATCTCAAAGCCATGGGGTTCGACTTGTTCAACCGCGCCAACAACCACACCACGGACTACGGCGTGGAGGGCATGCGCCTCACCAACGAGCTGCTGGACGACGCGGGCATCGTGCACGCCGGCAGCGGGATGACGCTCGGGCAGGCCAGTCGCCCCGGTTACTTCGAAACGCCCAGAGGGCGCATCGCGCTCGTCGGGCTCGCGACCACCTTCACGCCGATGTCGCGCGCCGGCGAGGCGCGCGACGACGTCATGGGCCGTCCCGGGCTGAACGCCCTGCGTGTCGACCGGAAGTACAGCGCGGACGCAGAGACGTTCCAGTCTCTTAGGACAGCCGCACAGCGCCTGGGGCTTCGGGTGCCTGAGGATGCGCGCGCCGCGTTCCGGTTCTTCGGCACGCTCATCGAGCCGGGCGCATCGAACCGGCTGGTCGAAACGGTGAACCCGCGTGACGAGGCTCGGATCCTGCGCGAGGTGCGCAATGCGGCCCAGATGGCCGACTACGTGATCGTCACCAGCCACTCGCATGAACCCGGCAACGATTCCGTGGAGCCACCCCAGTGGCTGCGGGCGTTCGTGAAGAAATGCCTCGATGCCGGCGGCACGACCTACGTGATACACGGCCCGCATCAGCTGCGCGGCATCGAGGTCTACAAGGGCAAGCCGATCTTCTACAGCCTGGGAAACTTCGTCTTTCAGAACGAGACCATCGACCCGATGCCCTCGGATCACTACGAGCAGTTCGCTTTGCCGGGTACGGCGCTGGCGGCCGATCTGTACGATGCGCGCTTCAAGGGCGGCACGTCGGGGTTCCCGTCCAGCCCGGTGTGGTACGAAAGCGTCGTTGCGGTACCGACTTTTTCAGGCACGCAGGTCAGCGAGATCAAGCTCTACCCGATCGAATTGGGCCAGAAGGCCCCGCGATCGCAGCGTGGCACGCCGCGGATGGCGGATGAGACCACGGGCCGGACCATCATCGAGCGTCTGATCCGCCTCTCCGGCGAGCTCGGTACGACGATTCGCTACGAGAACGGCGTTGGGATCTGGCGTCCGGGGACCAGTCAATCAACCGGCGGGAAGCCGTGAGCGACACCACGGTTTCGGCCACGCGCGTCGCAGCCGCGTTGCTCGCGTCCTGGGTGCTGGCGTTTGCCGCCGCGGCGCCGCGGGCGCAGGACGAACGCAACCCGCTTGCCGGCACGGCTACGGCCATTACGAAAGGTAAGAACATCTACCGCGGGCGCTGCGGCGTCTGCCACGGGATCGATGCCAAGGGGTACCGCGGCAGCGACCTGACCACCGGCGACTGGGTGCATGGCGGCAGCGACGCGCAGATCTTCAAGACCATCTCCAAGGGCGTCCCGGGTACGGAAATGCCTCCGCATTCCAACATGTCGGAGGAAGAGGTCTGGATGGTGATTGCGTACCTTCGGACCCTGAGCGCGCCTGGCGATGCGGCGCCAGAGCGCGGCGACGCCGCGCGCGGCGAGCAACTGTTCTGGGCCAAGGCGAGCGGTAACTGCGGCCAGTGCCACATGATCGGCGGACGCGGCGGACGGATCGGGCCGAACCTGACGCGGATCGGCGCAGCCCGATCCGTCGCCGCCCTCGAGCGCGAGATTCGAAAGCCCGCCGAAGTGATTCCGGTCGGCTTCGAGACGCTGACCGTCGTCACCAAAGACGGCCGCCGCATTCGCGGCGCCCGCAAGAACGAAGACACCTTCTCGGTGCAGCTCATGACCGCCAATGAAGACGTGCTGTCGTTCTTCAAGAGCGATGTGCAAGTGACGCCCGAGCCCGAACAGTCGCTCATGCCCGCGTACGGTCCCGAACGGTTGAACGACACCGATTTGGCCGACGTGGTCCGGTATCTCAGATCGCTCAGGGGGACGCGATGACCAGACGCTTGGCTTCCGTGACTGCGGCACTCGCGCTGGTGCTGGTCACACCGCTCGCCGCCGCCGCACAGAACGTCACCAACGAGCAATTACAGAAGGGCCTGGCCGATCCAGGCAGCTGGCTCAATTACAGCGGCGACTACGCTGGGCAGCGGCACAGCCCGCTCACCCAGATCACGCCGGCCAACGTCGGACAGTTGACGGCGCAATGGGCCTTTCAGACCGCCACGCTCGGCAAGTTCGAGGCGACCCCCATCGTCCTCAACGGCGTGATGTACATCACCGGCCCCGACAACGCCGCGTGGGCGATCGATGCGCGAACCGGGCGCCAGTTGTGGAGCTACCGGCGCAACCTCCCGGAGGGTCTCAACATCTGTTGCGGCCGCGTCAACCGCGGGTTCGCCGTGCTCGGCAACCGTCTCTACATGAACACGCTCGACGCGCACCTGCTGGCCTTCGACATGAAGACCGGAGCCATCGTGTGGGACACGGTGATCGACGATTACAAGCTTGGCTACACCGCGACGTCCGCGCCGTTGATCGTCAAAGACAAGGTGGTGATCGGAATCGCCGGCGCCGAGTACGGCATCCGCGGCTTCATCGATGCCTACGATGCCACGAGCGGCAAGCGTGCCTGGCGGTTCTGGACCGTGCCAGGTCCGGGTGAAAAAGGCCACGAGACGTGGGAAGGCGACTCGTGGAAGCGCGGCGGCGGATCGACCTGGGTCACCGGCACTTACGACCCGTCGACCAACTTGATCTTCTGGGGCACCGGCAACCCTGGCCCCGATCTCTACGGTCACGATCGCGACGGCGACAACCTCTACACCGACTCGGTGGTCGCCCTCGACGGCGACACTGGCGTGATCAAGTGGCATTACCAGTTCACGCCGCACGATACGCACGATTGGGACGCCACCCAGGTCCCCGTGCTCGGCGACAAGATCTTCAACGGCGTCTCGCGGAAGGTCGTGATGTTCGCCAACC
>JAUSDY010000088.1 GCA_030650395.1 Acidobacteriota bacterium
CGGCGAGGTTGATTTACGTGAGAGTCACATTTGGGAGTTGCACTTCTCCGGCTGCGAATTTGGGTCGGCTCTAACGTTCAAGGGTGCAACCGGACGGATCTCATTTCAATGGTTCAGCAAGACGCCTTCGTTGCTCGACATTAGCGGAATGAAGATGCAAGGTTCCGATCTGAGTTTGCCCAGGTTCAAGGGCTCGCTGCTGGCCGTAGGGACCGAGTTCGAGGGAAGCCTGGATTTGTCAGATGCAGAAACCGATTACCTTGACCTTTCGAATGCCATTTTTCGCAAGAACCTAACCCTGGTTCGCGCCACGGTTAAGAATGATTGCTCGCTAGCCGGCGCTGTCTGCGATGGTGCGGTGGACTTGACCGGCTTTGACGCGTTCTCAGGATTCTTGGATCTCAGCAACATGGCAATCGCTCGACCGGAGGAGGTGCGACTGATTCGCGTCAACAGGCGGCGCGCATCTCCGCCTCTGCGACTCTTCCTCGGCAGCTCCAACATCGACGGCGCTCGGATAGCCGACGTGCAATGGAACCGCGAGGGAGGCCGTCTGCGGCTCGAGGACGAACGAGAAGTCGCAGACGGTCGCCTTTCTCCGGCCCAAGCCTCATTGACGTATCGCCGCTTAAGCGAGCCGCTTGAGTCGAGCCATTGGTACGAGGAAGCCGACGACTGCTTGTCGGCTGCTATGGAGATGAGAAGGCGCGATACGAGCCTCGGGTGGCCGGCGCGACTCTTCCTGCTGGCGTACCGGATATCAAGTTTTTACGGAAGTAGCTATTGGCGAGCGGCGACTATGCTCGTCGTCCTAGTGTTCATAGTGTTGGCCCCTGCATTCGGCTTCGCCGGCCTGACCTACGGAGCGTACCGCCCCGATGTCGTGGCCGCATTGCCCCAGCAGCAACAGGCTACGCGCGGCCCTGTGCGCGGTACGAATAGCATGTCTTGGCTCGTTCGGTCTTACGGCCGCGGCCTCGTTCATGCTCTTGAAATAGGCTCACTGCGGGACTCAACATCTTTTCGACCAGTCTCGGCCGCTGGCGTGATTTTGGAGTCTACGGCACGGTTGCTTGTACCGGCGCAGTTCGCCGCCCTCTTGCTGGCTTTACGCCGGCGATTTACCAGAAGCTAGCATTGTCGCGCCACTCGCATCGGCGCGATGGAAGTGTCCTTCGATTCAAACGGCTGAGCAGCCGGTGCCGCGGCGTTCGTGAGGGACCTTCGTGAGGAACCTTCGTGAGGAACCCTCGTGAGGAACCCTCGTGAAGAACTCATTGAATCGAGATCCCCACCGCCATTGTGACCATCTGCGTGCGCTTGCCAAAAATCGGCTGCGCCGCCGTGGCGGCTCGTGAGCTCAGTTTCGTGAATCGCACATCGAAGCTCGCGCCCAGGTGCGGCTTCATGAACCATTTGGCGCCGCCGCCGAAATTGAGCGCGGGGTTCCACGATTCGGGCACGACCTCGCCCGGAATCGCACCGACCGCAGATTTGCTGCTCGATACTTTGGTCCGCCCGTAGCCCGCGCTCAGGTAACTCCATCCCAGCTTGTGCCCGAAGTTCATCGACAGCTGCGGCAGCAGGCTCACCACCTTCGTCGTGACGATGGGGAGGGTCGGGGCGGCCGGCGTTGTACCGGGGGCGCTGCGAAGCGTGGGCAGCTCGCCGCTGCCGCTTCCGGTGGCGAGCTGCGCCCCGAGGCCGAATGTCATCACGCCCACCTTCAGGAGGTAGATGTTGGCGCCGCCCGAGAGTCCCCACGCCCGGCCCGGCAGCGGCGTGTCTGCGCTGACGACGGGAACCCAGCCCTCGGCGGTCGGCAGCCCCACTTTTCCGGCGTGGAGGTCGATCGCAAATCGAGGCAGGGGTTCTTTCGGCGCTTGTGCGGCCGCCGGCGCACCCACAAGGAGCGCCAGCAGTACGAGCACGAAGACGGGCATCAGTAGCCGCTCGCCTTTGCCGGCGTGGCCGCCTCGCCCCGCGATTCCTTCACGATGCGCACGCCAGCGCTGGCGCCGATCCGCGTGGCGCCTGCCGCGACCATCGCCTTCATCTGCTCGAGGTCCCTGACCCCGCCCGATGCCTTGACGCCCATCTCGTCGCCAACAATGCGGCGCATCAGGGCGACGTCGGCTGCCGTGGCGCCGCCGGGGCCGAAGCCGGTGGAGGTCTTGACGAAATCGGCGCCGGCCGCCTTCGCGAGGGTGCACGCCGTCACCTTCTCTTCGTCTGTCAGCAGCGCCGTCTCGATGATGACCTTGCTGGTGGCGCCGGCGGCGTGGCATGCCGATACCACGCCGCGAATATCGTCGGTCACCAGCCTGACGTCGCCCGACTTCAAGGCGCCGACGTTGATCACCATATCGATTTCCGACGCGCCGTCGAAGATGGCGCGGCGGGCCTCGAACTGCTTCACATCCGGAGTGGTTGCCCCGAGCGGGAACCCCACCACCGAGCAGACCAGCACGCCGGTGCCGCGCAAGCGTTCGGCGGCCAGCGCGACCCACGTCGGGTTGACACAGACGGTGGCGAACTTCCACTCCGCGGCTTCCTTGCAGAGCTGCTCAATCTCCGCCGCCGTGGCATCCGGTTTGAGCAGCGTGTGATCGATCAAGCCGGACAAACCGCTGGCGCCGCCGTCAGTGGCGTGAAGGCCGAGGCGTGTCGCGCCGGCGTCGAGCACGCCGCGGACCCGATCCGGACAACAGTCGAACGTAAAACCATGGCACGCGCACCGCGTCGGCGCGACGGCACCGGCCCGCGTCAACTCTTCCAGGATCAGCTCGATGACACGCCGATAGTCACTCACTGCATCTTCTCCAACGCCCGCACCTTGGCCAGCCTGCGGATGTAGCGCGCCTCGCCCATCGGCGTCGCCAGCCACGTCTCGACGATCGCCTTCGCGTCTTCGACGCTGACGAGGGTCGCGCCGAGCGCCAGCACGTTGGCGCCGTTATGCTCGCGCGAATAGCGCGCCAGCGTCTTGTCGGTGCACATCGCCGCCCGTGCCCCGTTGATCTTGTTGGCGGCGATACAGGATCCGATGCCGGCGCCGTCAATGGCGATACCGGCGTCCACTTCCTTGCGGGCGACCAGCCGGGCGACCTGTGCCGCGATGTCGGGATAGTCAACCGGGTCGGGACCGTCGGTGCCCACATCGAGCACGCTCAGGCCGCGCGTGCGCAAGTGATCGCGCAGGGCGGCCTTGAGCGCGACGCCCGAATGATCGCTGCCGATGGCGATCGACTTGATGTCGGCGACCGGGGCCAGGCCGTCGAGGCTGGCCTCGGCCACGCCGCGCAGCACGGTAATGCGGCGCGCCTGCAGCGTGTCGGCCGCGAGCGGCGTGACGTGACCGCCGGTCTTCAGCGTCACGGTCGATCCGGGCTCGAGCGTCCGCGCGTCCGCTTCTGTGATGATCTCGAACGTCTTCATTCTGTAACGTCTTTTCCCGACAAGTAGTGCCCTCCCGACGAGCAGTCCCCTCCCGACAAGTAATTCCCTCCCGACAAGCAGTTCCCTCCCGCCACTGTCGTGTTAGTCTGTGCCCCGATGTCCAGCGCCAAACCGGCCGTATTGATCGATCACGACGAGCTGTCTGCGCGCATTACGGCGCTCGCGCATGAAATCCGCCAGGACTTCCCGACCGGCCAGCTGCATTTCGTCTGCGTCCTCAAAGGCGCCTTCCTCTTCCTGGGCGATCTGATCCGCGCCATGGACGGTCACGTGACCATCGACTTCATGGCGTGCTCGAGTTACGGCGCCGGCACGTCCTCGTCCGGCGAGGTCCGCCTGTCGAAAGACCTCGATTCCGGCCTCGAAGGCCGCGACGTCATCATCGTCGAAGACATCGTCGACACCGGCCTCACGCTGCACTACCTGCAGGAGATCCTCCAGGCCCGCGGCCCGCGGACCCTGCGGACCGCTTGCCTGCTGAGCAAGCCGTCGCGCCGCAAGATTGCGATCACGGTCGACTATATCGGCTTCACCATCGAAGACAAATTCGTCGTCGGCTACGGCCTCGATTACGCCGAGCAGTACCGCAACCTCCCGTATATCGGCGTCCTCGAATAGTTATTGCCCGACCGCCTTTCGCACCAGATCGGCGGCCTGACGCGCGTCGGCTAACACGCGCGCCTCATTGAGCGTCAGCACCTTGCGGCCTCGCATCAGCACTTTCCCGTTCACGATCGTCGTATCGACGTCGTCGCCACGGGTGACATACACAATCTGCGAGACCGGATCGAACAACGGCGTCTGACGCGCGCGATCCATGTTGACGATGATGATGTCGGCCCGCTTGCCTCGTTCGAGCGAGCCGATGTGGGCCTGCTGGCCGAGCACGCGGGCGCCGCCGATCGTGGCCAGCTCGAGCGCCTCCGGTGCGCTGATCACACGCGGATCCATGTTCACCAGTTTTTGCTGAAACGCGGCTTGCCGCATCGCCTCGAACATGTCGAGGTCGTTATTGCTCGCGGCGCCGTCGGTTCCGAGCCCGACATTGACGCCTGCGCTGCGATAGCCGACGACCGGCGCCGTGCCGCTGGCCAGCTTCATGTTGCTTTCGGGGTTGTTCGAGATCCCGACGTTCCGCACCATCAGCACCTTGATTTCATCGGGCGTGATCCAGACCCCGTGTGCGCCGATTGTGACCGGCGCCCAGAACTTCAGGCTGTCGAGCAGCGCGACGGGGCGCATCTTGTGGCGCTCCTGCGACATGCCGATCTCGGTTTGAGTCTCCGCCAGGTGAATCTGCAGCGGGATGTTGTACTTCTTCGCGAGGTTACTGGCGGCGGTGAGCGTCGCGGCGTCCAGCGTGTAGACGGCATGAGGCGCAATCGAGGGGGTGATCAGCTCATCGCGGGCGAATTCCTGCGCGAATGCCTCGGCGCGTTTCAACGCGTCCGCCGGCGTTTTGGCATCGGGAACCGGAAACTCGATCACCGTCTGGCCGAGCACACCGCGCAGCCCGGCCTCCCTGGTGACGCGGGCCACTTCTTCCTCGAAGTAGTACATGTCCGCGAACATCGTGGTGCCCGACTGAATCATCTCCAGCGCCGCCAGCCGCGTGCCGATGCGCACGAACTCCGGCGACACGGTCTTGGCTTCAGCCGGAAAGATGTACTTCTGCAGCCAATCCATCAGGGCCAGGTCGTTGCCCAGGCCGCGGTACATCACCATCGCGGCATGGCCGTGTGTGTTGATCAATCCCGGCATCACCACCTTGCCGGTGGCGTCGATGGTTTCGCTGGCCCTGAACTGCCCGGCAATCGCGGCCGGAGTCCCGACGGCGAGAATCTCCGAGCCGTTGATGGCCACCGATCCCGGGTTGAGGATCCTCCGGTCGCCGTCGACCGTGACCACGATGCCGTTGGCAATCACGAGCGACACGTTGGTGGCTTGACGGGAGGCCAGCGCCTGCCAGGCGAACGGGACCACCAGCACGACGAGCACGGCGGCCAGGGTGCGGAAACGCATGCACAGGAATTCTACTACTCTTGATCAGGCGGGTCTGAAGACCCGCCTCTACATTCTCGCGATCTCCTGTTAAGCTCTGCGCGTGTTGCAACTGGTGACGCACCCCCTGGTTCACGACTGCCTCGCCGAACTTCGCGACGCTCGTACCACTCCCGAACGCTTTCGCTCGCTGACCGACCGTGTCAGCGTGCTGCTCGGCGCCGAGGCGCTGCGCGACGTGCCCACGGTCGAAGAGGTCGTGCAAACGCCCCTTGGGCCGGCAATGTGCCGCCGGCTGGCAACCGACGTCGTGATGGCGCCGGTGCTCCGGGCCGGCCTCGGTATGTTGCCGGGCATGTTGGAGCTCGTGCCAAACGCGCGGGTCGGGCACCTCGGGCTGCAGCGCGACGAGCGCACCGCGGTCGCGTCCCAGTACTACGCGAAGCTGCCGCCGAACATTCAAAACAGCTATGTGTTGTTGATCGATCCGATGCTGGCCACCGGCGGCAGCGCGGTCGCGGCGCTCGACATGCTGACCCGCGCCGGCGCCCGTCACATGCGCCTGGTCTGCATCGTCGCGGCGCCTGAGGGCGTCGCGTGCGTCGAGAAGGCCTATCCCGCAGTGCCCATCTTCACGCCCGTCGTGGATCGCGAGCTCAACGCGAACAAGTACATCGTGCCGGGGCTCGGCGACTTCGGCGACCGGCTGTACGGAACGGCCTGAGCGGTGCTATGATCTTTCGTCTGGGCGCGCGCTTGGCTCAGCGGTAGAGCACCGCCTTCACACGGCGGGGGTCGGTGGTTCGAATCCACCAGCGCGCACCACTTCACTGCCATCCTGACACCTTTGAGCGGACGCCTTCGGTTGATCGTCACGGCGGGCGCGATCGCCGGCATCACCCTAATCCTCTACGGGACGCGTCTCGGGCCGCCGCCTCCCCTGTCGTCCGACGAAGCCGCCCTTTACGCGCACGCGCAGTCGCTCGCCTCGAGCGGCCGCGACACGGCGGGCCGGATCGCGCCGCTGTTCTTCCAGACCTCGGAAGAGGCCTGGCTGCAGCCGATCCCCGTGTATTCGACCGCCGCCGTGCTCGCCGTGACCTCGACCGCTGAATGGGGAGCGCGATTCTCCACGGCTCGCGTCGCCGCGCTCAGCGCGTTATTGATCTACCTGATTGGCCGCCGCCTGTTCCGGCGCGAGTCGCTGGCCATTTCATGTTCGGCGCTGCTGGCGCTGACGCCTGCGCTGTTCGCCCACGCTCGTATCGCGGGCGATGGCCCCTATCCGCTGCCATTTGTGCTGGTGTGGCTCTATTGCCTGCTCGCGTTCAGGGATCGGCCGCGCACTTGGTTGCTGGTGATCGCCGGTGTTGCGCTCGGCCTTGGCGTGTATTCGCAGCCTGGCGCACCGATCACCATGGCGTTTCTCGCGGTGATCACCGTGCCGGCGCTGAGAGCCTCAGGCCATCTGACCCTGCGGACGCTCATGGGGTTTGCCGCGGGCTTCGTGCTGCCGTTGCTGGTGATGGTGCCGTGGTTCATCAGTCACCCCGAGACCTACCGCGACACGATGGGCCGCTGGGCGATTCTGCAGGCGCACATCCGCTTCCCGCTCGATGGCCTGCGAGCGTTCGTCAACTGGACGACGCTGGGGATGCGGGCGTCGTTTTATTGGGGATTCTTCGATCCGTCGTGGCTGTTTTTCTCGGGCGCCGACCGGGCGGGCGTGTTGCGCGGCGCGGCGCCGTTGCTCTGGCCGCTGGCCGTGCTCGTGCCGCTGGGCTTCTCGCTAATCGTCAAGGTCAGTGAATCGGCGACAAGAATCCTGCTAACCGGCGGCCTGCTGATTGCTCCGATGGCGGCGGCCACGTTGGGTGTGCCGCACAACATCGGCCAGGCGATGACGGTGATCCCGTTCGCGGTGCTGCTGGCTGGCTTCGGAATCCTCCGCGTACTCAGCGCAACGAGCCCGGTCTGGCGAACGATCGGTCTCGCGGTGATTGCGCTCGTTCCAATCCAATTTGCGTATTTCTACGTGCGTTACTTCAGTTAGGCCGCTCGAACACCTCGAACGTCGGCCTTTCACGCAGTTTGTGGATGCGGTGCGCCAGCTCGGTATCTACTGGCTGATGTTGAACGAGCCGCCGCCTAACCGGCCTTCTTGATCTCGTCGATCAGCGCCTGGATCGCCTTCGCGTACGCCGCGTCGGCTTCTTCGTGCGCCTTCATGTAGTCCGCTTCCTTCATCTTGATCGCGCGCCAGTTGCCGTCGAAGCGCAGGGTCTTCGCGCCAAGATCGTGAGAATCGGCCGGGCCCTGCTTCTGGTCGGGCTTGAACTTGAGGCCATCCGGACCGAGGTCGGTGACGAAGTGCCGTGAGTCGGTGACCGAGGCGCTATTGAGGTCGATGTAGACCTCGCGGTATTCCTTGCGAATCAGTTTCTCGTTGACCACGGCCGGCGCGGTCGTGCGTGCCCACACCACCATCATCTGGCCCGGGAAGGTCAGCGCGCCGACGAACTCTTCGCGGTTGTCGGGCATGCGCGCCGCGATGCTATCGAGCTTCTTGGCGGCCAGCAGCTGCGCCAGCTCCTTTGCCGGCGCCGCGGACTTCGGCTCCTGCGCCCATGCGTATCCGGAAAACGCGGGCGACAGCAAGGCGCACAGGGTCAGGCTGCAAAGGGAGGCAGGGGACAGAAAATTCATCCCCCCATTTAACACATTCAGCCGATGAAAAGCGATTCCTCGTCGTCGACGACCGGCCGCGACGCGTGGCGGCGGCGCGTGGCCTCGCGAATGCCCCGGAACGCGTCGATCATCGCCTTGACCCCGGTCATGACGGCCATACCCTGGCGGGCCGGGCCGGTCACGAAATTCTGGGCGGCGGCGAGCGTGTAGTCGACGCGCTGGGTCAACTCGGTGAAGACCTTGTCGAAACGCTCGATCTGCGCGGCGGCCATGGTTGCGGCGCGCGCCGCCTCGCTCGACACCTTCGTCAGGTTCGCGAGGAGCGGCTTGACGTCACGCTCGAGCTGGTCGGCCATCCGATCGACACGCTTCGCCAGCCGCAGCCCCGCGATGATGGCCCCCACCTGGATGAGAGCCATCACGAGCACCGCAACGGCGATGACGCCGAGAAAGAGCTCGGCGGTATCGGTCACGCCTGGTCCCCGCGTTCGCGGGCCTGCTGGAACGCCTCGCGGCCGCGATCGACGGCGCTCGCGGCGTTGTCACGCTGGCGCTCATAGTAATCGCGGCCCTGGTCCATTGCCTGGCGCGCCTTCTCCCTGCCTTCGCGCGCCCGCTCGCCGAGGTATTCACGCGTGTCTTCGCCGGATGCCGGCGCAAACAGCAGGGCAACCGCGGCGCCGGTCATGGCACCGACGACGAAGGCGATCATCATGCTGCCGGAATTGTCGTTGGACATAGGAAGCTCCTAAAAAATGCTGACCTTCACGTTGAGGTACTTCTTCGGATCCTTCTTGATCTCGGCGATGAGCGACTTCATCTCCGAGACCGTCTGGTTCATGTTCTCATATAACTGCTTGTCGCGCAGTAACAGGCCGGCCGTGCCCTGCCCGTCGTTGAGCTGCTGCAGAACCGAGTCAAGACGCGTAGTCATCCCGTCGATCTTCTTGTAAAGCGCATCGTCGTTCAGCAGCTTGCCGGCGGTGCCTTCACCGCGGTTGAGCCGGCCGGTCATGGTCTCGAGGTTGGTGGAGGTGGCGTTCAGCGATTTGGCGAGCGCCGGGTCGTTCATCAGCTGGCCGAGGCTGCCCTCGCCGTTCCTGAGCTTGGTGGTGATGGCGTTGAGGTTGGCGACCGACTTGTGCATCTCGTCGTACAGCCGTGGGTCGTTGGCAAACTTGCCGGCCGTGCCCTTGCCGTTAGCGATCGCCGAGGCGACGCGCTCGGAGGCGTTCACCATCGCCTCGAGCTCGCGATAAAGCGCTTCGTCGGTGAAGAGCTTGCCCATGGTGCCCTTGCCCGTGCGCAAGTCCTCGACCAGGGCCTTGGCTTCGGCCAGGCCTGACGTCGCTTCGGTCGTCAGCTGCGCGATGCTGCCTTCGGCGACGCCGGAATTAACGAAGCCCCCGGGAGGGATCGGCACGCCGTCAGGCCGCGCCGTGAGGTCGACGGCACCCTCGCCGAGCAGGGAGATCGACCCGATGGTCGCGATGGATTTGTCGGTGACCAGCGGCTTCATATCCTCGTTGACCGTGAACACCACCACGACGCCGGTCGGCGTCAGCTCGACGTCAGTGACCGAGCCGACCTCGACGCCGGCGACCCGGACGGGCGAGCCCGCCATGAGCCCTGCGACATTCGCAAATCGGACCTTGAGCGAATAGGTCTGCCAGAAGAAGCCGCCCGCGCCGCCGACGGCAAAGATCAGCAGTCCGGCCATGACCATCGCGAAGACGGCAATCAGGCCAAACTTGAGTTCGGCCCAGGCGAGTGAACGTGTGCGCGGCATGGTTGGTTGTCCTCTTACGAAAGAAACGCTCTCAAGTACGGATCCTTCGAGGTCCGCAGCTCTCCGGCTGTCCCCTCGAAATGAATCCCGCCGTCCTTCAACATCACGAAGTCGGCTTGCTCGACCTTGTCTTCAACGGCGGCGGCGATCTCGAGCTCATTATCGGTGCCCAGGCGCGCCGAGTGCTCCGCGATGTAATAGGCGTCGCGCAGCTGATGGGTCACGAGCACCGACGTGACGTTTTCGAGATCGCGCAGCTTGATGATCTCGGCATTGATGGTCAGCGACGTGATCGGGTCCAGACCCGTCGTCGGCTCGTCGTACAACAGCAGTGTCGGCTTGGCCGCCATGGCGCGGGCGATCGCGACGCGGCGGCGCTGCCCGCCCGAGAGCTCCGACGGCTGCTTGTCGATGTGTTCGCTCAAGTCCACGAAGCCGAGCACCTCCTCGACGCGGGCGCGGACCTCGTCGAGCGGCAGCGTGGTTTCTTCGTAGAGCTTGTAGCCGACGTTCTCGCCGACGGTGAACGAATCAAACAGCGCGCCTTCCTGGAAGACCATCCCCATGTGGTGACGCACGCCCATCAACTGCGTTTCGGTCATCTCGTCAACCCGATGGCCCAGCACCCAGATCGTGCCCGAGTCAGGCTTGAGCAGGCCGAGCATCAGCTTCAGGACCGTCGACTTGCCGGCGCCGCTGGCGCCCAAAAAAATCTTAGTGTGCCCGGCGCGGACTGAAAAGGTCACGTTTTTCAGAATGACCTTCTCGTCGAACGCCAGGTCGACCTTGTCGAACAGGACCACCGGCGCGTGCGGCTCCGCCAGCTCGACGGGTAACCCGAATTCTTCCAGGCTCTTATGCCGCATCAGAACAATATCGAGATCAACAACCGCGTCACGAAGAAGTCCACCACCAATACCACCACAGACGCCGCGACCACCGCATTGGTCGTGGCGCGACCGACACCCTGGGTACCGCCGGTCGTCCTCAAGCCGACATGACACCCAATCGTCACGATCACAAAACCAAGGAAGAACGGCTTGATCAGACCCATCCAGACATCCTCGATGAAGAGACCCTCCACGACGGAGCTCCAATAGACGCCGGATGAGACCCGTAACTGGGTCAGCGAGATGATCCACCCACCCAGGATGCCGACGGTGTCGCCCACCACGGTGAGAATCGGGCACATAATGAAGCCCGCCAGCACGCGTGGCACCACCAGCTTGCGGATCGGGTCAGTCCCGAGCGCACGCAGCGCGCTGATCTGTTCGGTGACCATCATCGACCCCAGCTCGGCGGCGATGCCCGACCCGACTCGGCCCGACAGCATGAGAGCGGTCAGCACCGGGCCCAGTTCCTTGATCATCGACGCGCTGATCAGGCGGCCGACGAACGGCCGCGCACCGAACTGATCCAGGGTCATGCCCATTTGCAGCGCGAGCACGGCGCCGGTGAAGAAGCCGGTCAGCAGGACGACGGTCAGCGAGCCCAGGCCGATCACCTCGATCTGTTCCATCACGTCGCGCGCATAGAAGGGCCGCGTGACCGATCCCTTCGCTGCCGCGGCGCATAACCTCACGTAATCCTGGACTTCGAGCAGGGCCTTCTTGACCCATTCGGTCAGCCAGTCTCCCTCGTTGAGGACGCTCATCGGCGGTCCGCCGTTCCGAGCCCGAGCTCACGCGTCCGCAGCGAGCGGATCTGATCGCGCAGCGCCGCGGCCTTCTCGAAATCGAGGTTCGCGGCGGCGCCCTTCATCTCGCGCTCGAGGCCGGCGATGTGGGCTTCGAGCTCGGCCTGGGTCCGGAAGGCCGGCCGCGTGTCGCGCGGATCGGTGAGCGACGAATAGTCGCGGTCGTAGACGCTGGATAAGCCGTCATCGATCGCCTTGACGATACTGGTCGGCGTGATGCCGTGCTCGGCGTTGTATTCGGCCTGCCGTGTGCGGCGCCGTTCGGTCTCGTTGATGGCCCCCCGCATCGAGTCGGTCACCTTTTCGGCGTACATGATCACCCGGCCGTTGATGTTGCGGGCCGCCCGGCCCGACGTCTGGATGAGCGAGCCGGCCGAGCGGAGAAAGCCTTCCTTGTCGGCGTCGAGGATCGCGACCAGCGACACTTCCGGCAGGTCGAGGCCCTCGCGCAACAGGTTGATGCCCACCAGCACGTCGAACACGCCGCGGCGAAGGTCGCGCAGGATCTCGACACGCTCGAGCGTGTCGATGTCGGAGTGCAGGTAGCGGACCTTCACGCCCAGCTCCTGGTAATACTGCGTGAGGTCTTCGGCCATGCGCTTGGTCAACGTGGTGACGAGCACGCGCTCGCGTCGTCCGGCCCGATCGCGAATCTCTTTCAGCAGATCGTCGACCTGGCCCTTGACCGGCCGCACCTCCACGGGCGGATCCATCAGCCCCGTCGGTCGAATCACCTGTTCAACAAAGACGCCGCCGGCCTTGTGGAGCTCGTACGGACCAGGGGTGGCCGACACGTACACCAATTGCCCGACGCGCGATTCCCACTCTTCGAAGTTGAGCGGACGATTGTCGAGGGCCGACGGCAGGCGGAAGCCGTATTCGACCAGCACCTCTTTGCGCGATCGGTCGCCGAAATACATCCCTCGAACCTGTGGAACCGTTTGATGGCTCTCATCCACCACGACAAGCGCGTCCGACGGCAGATAATCGAGCAGCGTGGGCGGCGGCTGCCCCGCCGATCGCTGCGTCAGGTGACGCGAATAATTCTCGATGCCGTGGCAGTAGCCGATCTCGCGGATCATCTCGAGGTCGAACATGGTGCGCTGATGCAACCGCTGTGCCTCGAGCACCTTGCCGTCGCGCTCGAGCTCGGTGCGGCGTTCCTCGAGCTCGATCTTGATCGTGCCGACCGCTTCCTTGAGCCGCTCGCGTCCCGTGACGAAATGCGATTTCGGATAGACCGCCGTGCGATCGTGCCGGCGCAGCGCCTTGCCCGTCAACGGATCGAACGACGTCAGCTCGTCGACCTCGTCGCCAAACAGGCCGATGCGAAGCGCGAACTCTTCGTACGACGGATACACCTCGATGATGTCGCCGCGGACCCGGAACGTGCCGCGGCCAAACTCGTGGTCGTTGCGCTCGTACTGGATTTCCACCAGCTTGCGCAGGATCTGATCGCGGTCGATCCGCTGCCCCTTCTCGAGCGGCAACACCAGGCCGTAGTAGGCGTCGGGCGATCCGAGGCCGTAGATGCACGAGACGCTGGCGACGATGATGACGTCGCGGCGTTCGAAGAGCGAGCGTGTGGCCGACAGCCGCATGCGATCGATCTCGTCGTTGATCGTCGATTCCTTCTCGATATACGTGTCGCTGGACGGCACGTAGGCTTCCGGCTGGTAGTAGTCGTAATAGCTGACGAAATACTCGACGGCGTTGTCGGGGAAGAACCGCCGGAATTCCTGGAACAGCTGAGCCGCCAGCGTCTTGTTGTGCGCCATCACCAGCGTGGGACGGTTCACGCGGTTGATGACCTGCGCCATGCTGTAGGTCTTGCCCGACCCGGTGACGCCCAGCAGCACCTGGTGCTTGTCGCCGCGGTTCAGTCCGTCGACCAGCTCAGGCACAGCACGGACCTGATCGCCGGCCAGCTCGAAGTCTGAGGAAAGGTTGAATCGGTCGGTTACAGAGGGCATTCGATGCGTGTGCCTGAGCACCCCATCGTACTACGTAGAGGCGGGTCTTCCGCCTCCGCTAAAGCTACGGCGGACCACCGAAGCCTTGGCGAAGGTGGTTAGACCCGCCTAATGTGATGTCTTGTAGGGACCGTAGTAGCCCTTGCGGCTCCGGACCTTCAGCCCGGGCCGTTTCACCTTGATCTCAACCTTGCGCCATCCGCCATCGGTCGCCGGATTGGTCGACAGGTACCCGAGGTGATACTGCCCTTTGATCTCGGCGAGCACCTTGTCGTACGCGGTTTCGACGTCCGTCATGGTCGTCGGGAAGAACGCCTGGCCGCCGGTGGGCTCGACCAGCTGCTGCAGCTTGCGCTGCAAATCAAAGCGCGCCGACCCGGTGTTTTCGACCAGGCCAATGGCGTACACGGTGACGCGCGACGCCTTCAGCAGCGTCAGCGTTTCGTCGAACCGGAGGGCCGAGCGCGTGTCGCCACCGTCGGTGTACATCACCATCACGGTGCGGCCTTCCTCCTGATCCGCGCCGTCGAGGTAGGTGCCAAGGGCGTCGTACAGCGCCGTCCAGCCGTCGGGCTTGCGCTGGCGGATGCGCTCGATCAGCCGCGGAAAATCACGCTGCGGATACTTGGTGATGCGGACCTGCGTATCGAAGTCCACGAGCGTGACGTCCTGCGCTTCGGGCAGGAGATTGAGGAACCGGATCGCGGCGCTCCGAGCCAGCTTGAGGTCGGCTGCCATGCTGCCGCTGGCGTCGAGCATGAGGCCGACGTGCATGTCGGGGCTCGTATCGCCATCGCCGCGCCCGAAGAAGTCCACCCGCTGGGGTGTGCCGTCTTCGAGCACCTCGAAATCGTCCCTGGTCAGGTCAGTGACGAGCTCGTTCTTGCGGTCGAGCACCGTCACACCGAACGTGGCCAGGTCGACACCGCCGCGAAACGTCGGCTGCGCGTCCAGCGCGCTTACGCCCACAACGATGGCCGCGCTGAGCAGAAAGACCCGTCCCACGGACGAATCCTACCAGCTATAATTGATGGGTTGTGCGTTGTCTTGCGGTCTGCCACACGGAGCTGGTCGTCCGGCTCCTGGATGCAGTCCTCACTCCCACCGCCGAGCTCGACGTTTTAGTCGAAAGCCGGGCGCTGGCCAAGCGTTTCGAAGACTCGGAGCTGCCGGTGTCGTTCGCCGATGCGGCGCGGGTCGACAGTTTCGTCAAGGCGGGCCTCTCGCCCGTCACCCCGGTGTTCGTCGAAGACAACGGCCGCCGCGGGCTGCGCAAGGTGCTCGAGGCGCTACGCGGCGCCGGCGGTACGCTGATCTACGTGCTCGGCACCAGCCTCGCCGATGTCAAACGCGCTGAAGAGCTGCGCGAAGACTTTCCCGAAGTCACGACCCTGACCCTCGCCGAGCTGCTCGGCCCACCCCTGCTGACCGAGCTGGGCCGATCGGTCACCCGCCAGCGGGTCCAGCAGTACCAACGCTACATGGCGGACGCCGACCGCGTGCTGATCCTGACGCACAACGATCCCGATCCGGATGCCCTGGCGAGCGGCCTGGCGCTGCGAACGATCCTGCGCCGGACCAAACAGACGGCGGTGATCGGCTGCCTGCAGGGCGTGACCCGGCCCGAGAACCTGCGCATGGTGAAGCTGCTCGACTTGAAGATCGAGACCGTGACGCCGGAGCAGTTCAAGCAGTTCGACAAGATCGCGCTGGTCGACGTCCAGCCGCATTACTTCCCCGGCCTGCTGCATCACGTCGACCTGGTGATCGATCACCATCCCGAGCAGCCCGGCTACAACGCGATCTTCACCGACATCCGGCCCGACTACGGCTCGACGTGCACCATCCTTACCGAGCATCTGCGCGCCGTCGACATGGATATCTCCGAGCGCACCGCCACCGCGATGCTGTACGCGATCAAGTCCGACACGCTGTTCTTCAATCGCGCCGCCAACCGTGCCGACCTCGACGCCTTCTCGCACCTCTACCCGCTCGCCGACGCCACCATGATCCGCAAGATGGAAGGCGCCGAAATCACGGCCGAGCGGCTCGACTACGTGATCAAGGGCTGGCAGCAGGGCCGGATGATGGAGCACGTCTTCTGCACCTTCCTGGGCGAGCCGCCGCGCGAGGATTTCATTCCGTACGTCGCCGACTTCTACCTGCAGCTCGAGAACGTGCACTGGACCGTGATTTCGGGGGTCGTGAACGACACCTTCGTCGTGTCGGTGCGCAACCTCGGCTACTCGCGCAACGCCGGCGACTTCGTGCGGCGCTGGTTCAACGACATCGGCAGCGCCGGCGGCCACCGCACCATGGCCAAGGCGGTGGTGCCGCTCGAGGCGTTCCAGAAGAAGTTCGGCACCTACGAGGGCAGCCGCATCAACCAGCGGATGCTCGAGCTCGTGCTCGAGTTCCTCCACGAGACTAGGGATAAATAACCAATAACCAATTACGAATAACCAATAACCAAATTACGAATAACCAATCATAACCAATAACCAATTACGAATAATGAAAGATACCTTTGGTTATTGTTAATTGGTTATTCGTTATTTGTTGAGCGCCTGGTCTAGGTCCTCGATCAGGTCCTGCGGGTCTTCGAGTCCGATCGAGATCCTGATCATCCCCTTCGACACGCCGGCCTTCTCCAGCTCCTCGTCGGTCAGCCCGTACTGCGACGTCAGAATCGGCAGGCTGCAGATGCTTTCGACGCCGCCGAGGCTGGCGGCGCGCTTGATGACCTTCAGCTTGTCGAAGGCCCGGAACGCGCCGTCTTTCCCGCCCTTGACGTCGATGGTCACGACGCCGCCGAACCCGGTCATCTGCTGCGTGGCGATGGCGTGATCCGGGTGGGACGCGAGCCCGGGATAGTAGACCCGCTCGATCGCGCGATGGCCCTCGAGAAACTGCGCCACCTTCAGGGCATTGGCGTTGTGCTGGGCGACTCGCAGCGGCATGGTCTTCATGCCCCGGCCCAGCGCGAACGCCGGCAGCGGGTCCATGATGCCGCCGAGCAGCCGGCGGGTCTTTGAAATCGGATTGATCAGCGCCCGCGTGCCCGACAGCGCGCCGCCAGTGACGTCGCTATGGCCGTTGAGATACTTGGTGGCGCTCTGCATCGACAGGTCGATGCCCATCGACAGCACCGGTTGATTGAGCGGCCCGGCAAAGGTGTTGTCGATCACCGACAACACACCGGCTTTCTTGCAGGCGGCCGCGACCCCGCGCACGTCGACGCAGCGCAGCGTCGGGTTGATCGGTGACTCGAACCACACCATCTTCGTCTTCGGCCCGATCACCCTGGCGAGGTTGGCCAGATCGTCAAGCGACACGAAGCGATGCGCGACGCCGAATTTCGCCAGCAGGTCTTCGAGGATGTGGAACGTGCCGCCGTAGATCGCCGCGCTGCACACCACTTCATCGCCGCTCTTGAGCAGCGACATCATCGCCGTGGCAATTGCCGCCATCCCCGAGCTGAACAGCAACGACGCCTCGGCGCCGTCGACCGCCGCCAGTTTCTGCTCGACGGCCACCACCGTGGGGTTCTCATAGCGCGAGTAGAGATACCCGTTGAGCTTGCCTTCCTGGTACTTGATGAGGTCGGCCACCGACTCGAAGATGAAGGTCGATGTTTCGTAGATCGGCATGGTGAGCGACGTCGTCTTGCCCGCATCCGTCCGCTCGCCGGCATGAATGAGTTCGGTGGCTGGTCTCATAGAAGAGTTGTTACCTCAATTACTCGTCGAGATCACGGCTGACTTGCGTCATGCGGTCGCCTGACGCGCCGAGGACGGGTTCGATGAACTGCCGGTAGGCGTCTTCGTAACCGCGCTCCATCAGCTCCTCGAGCGTCTGGACCCGGTCCGAGCGCTCGTCGTAGGCGCCGATCAGATCCAGCGGACGAATCGGATTGTGCTCCGGACGAATCAGGTAGACGCCCTGGAAGCGGTGATGCAGGTGCCGGATGGCGTCGGTCAGCGCCACGGTTTCGGCCGACGCGATCTGCTCGCCGACGCGTCCCATTCCATCGAGCCGCGGCGGCCGCAGTTCGTGAGGCCCGGGCGGCTCCGGCGTGGCGGCAATGATGACGACCTGTTCGGCGCCGGCCGCCGCCGCTTCCTCGATCAGCCGTCCGACGCATCCGGGCCGATCGGTCAGCCGATGCGTTTCGCCGCGCCAGTACGCCTCCGGCGCAAAGCGCACCAGGCGCGGGTCCGACACGCCGGGCAGGCTCAACGACGCCGCCAGCACGTCTGCGGTGAACGCTTGCGTCCCGCTCGACAGATCGTGCGCCTCGGCGCGCCTCGACGACACGCCACCGGGTGGGGGGAACAACGCCTTGCGGTACGGATCGCGCAGCAAGCCGAAGACGAGATCGCGATGGGCATCGAGGTCGTGAACCACGAGCAGCAGCTCGCGGAATCCCGGTTGGCCGAGATTGTCGGTCAGCAGCTCCGCATAGCGCCGGCTGAGATCCTGCGCCTCCGGCGTCTTGATGGCGGCGCCGCCCTTCAACAGGCGCCACACCGCTTCGATCGCGCGAGTGATGGCGCCAGCCGCATCGATCGGCGAACCGAGCAGCGCCCACGCCCGGTTCCCCGCCGTTCGCCGATGCAACGGCGAGCGCCACCACGTCAGCCACGCACCGCCGGCGAGGACGATCAACGATGCGGCCGCGAGCAAGCCGGCGAGCCGCGGAATCCACGTCGGCAGCCCCGGCGGCGAGAACGCCGTCCGGAGCATGTCGAGAAACGATTCGACAAGTCGCGCGCCCGCCTCGAGCCCCGACATGCCGAGCAGCAACGCGATCGGATACACGATCAACCCGAGCAGAATCACCGCGGCCGGCACGGCCAGGACGATCGCCAGCGCGAATGCCAGCAGCCTCAACACCCGGAATGGCCACCGCCAGCGATAGAAACCGGCCACCGCCGGGTCGCGCCAGAAGCCGCCCGGCTCCCACAGATGCGCGCCGCCATCAACCGCGGCCATGATCGCCGCGGCGACGCCCACGCCGCGGCCGCCGACGATGTCGAGCTTGACGCCGGCTTCGTGGAGTGCGCGCAGCGCGCCGGCGTGGTACGCCCCGTCGACGCCCGTTCCCGTGAACAGCAGGGCCGTGCGGCGTTCAGGCGAATAAGACTCGCGGGGGTCGCCCACTACGTGTTCGCGTTAGTCGTGGATGGTGACGAGCTTGAGGATTTCGAACTTGCGGGTGCCGTTCGGCGTGGAGACCGTCACTTCATCACCTTCCTCTTTGTTGAGGATGGCGCGACCGATCGGTGAGGAGGTCGAGATGAGGCCCTTCTCTGCTTCGGCGTCTTCGGGCATCACGAGTTGGTAGACGACCTCGGTGCCGCGCTCGCGAATGGTGACCGTCGACCCGAAGCCGGCCTTGCCGTGCGGAATGCGGTCCATGTTCATCAGCGCGATCTCGCTCATGCGCCGCTTGAGCATCGCGATGCGCGCGTTGACGTAGCCCTGGCGCTCTTTCGCAGCGTGGTATTCCGCGTTCTCGCGCAGGTCTCCCAGTTCGCGCGCGCGCTGAATTTCCTTGGGCAGCTCCATGTGCAGCTCGCGCTCGAGCGCCTGCACTTCGTCTTCAAACCTCTTGAGGATCTTTTCTTTCATCGCTCAAACATCGGAGTGTAGCACAATATATCGGCCGCCCGGAGCGACGCCACAGATGACACAGATGACGCCGATCACAACTGCATCGCGCGCGTGATCACCAGCCGTCAGCACCCGATCGTCAAGGAGTTCCGCGAGCTCGCACACGGCAGCGGACCATCGATGTTGCTCGATGGCTGGCACCTGCTGACCGAGGCCGTGGCCGCCGGCATCCCGATCGAAACCGTCGCGTGGTGCGGTCCCCCGACCTCAGCTGAACAGATCACCATCGAGCGCGCGCAACGCGGCGGCGCGCACGTGATCGAAGTGTCTGGCAGCGTGCTGAACGCGCTCTCGCCCGTGAACGCGCCCACCGGTGTCGTGGCGTCGGCCAAGAAGCCACGAGTCGATGCGCTCGCCGTCATGCAACCGGCGCCTGCGCTGATCCTGGCCGGCGTCGGCATTCAGGACCCCGGCAATACCGGAGCCTTAGTGCGCGCTGCCGCCGCCGCCGGCGCAACCGGCGTCGTCGTCGATGAAGCCACGGCGAATCCATGGGGCTGGAAGGCGCTGCGCGCGTCGATGGGCGCGGCCTTCCACGTGCCCGTCTGTCGCGTGCGAACGATCGCGCCGGCCGTGGCTGGATGGCGCGCGGCCGGTGTGTCGATCGTGGCCGCCGTCGCGCGCGGGGGGACGCCGATGTCCGACGTCGATCTGACCAGGCCCACTGCCCTCCTGCTCGGCGGCGAGGGCGCAGGACTGCCGGCATCGCTGGCGTCGGGGGCGGATGTGCAGATTTCGATCCCGATGAACGACGCGGTCGAGTCGCTTAATGTCGCCGTCGCCGCCGCGCTCTTGCTGTACGAGGCGCGTCGGCAGCGGACGAAGTAGGGCACCCCTTTAAGGGGTGCCCCCCGAAGGCGGACTATCATCGGAGATATGAGCCTCTTCGACGACGAGCGTGCGCCGGTTGATCCCCGGACCGTGCCGCTGGCCGAGCGCATGCGCCCGCGCACGCTCGACGACGTGGTCGGGCAGGACGACCTGGTGAGGCCCGGCCGGCCGCTGCGCGAGATGATCGATCGCGACCTGCTTCAGTCGATCATCCTGTGGGGCCCTCCCGGCACCGGCAAGACCACGCTGGCACGCGTCATTGCCGATTTGACGAAGGCTGAATTCGTGTCGTTCAGCGCCGTGCTCGCCGGCATCAAGGAAGTCAAAGAGGTGATGGCGACGGCCGAACAACGCCGCCGCATCACCGGCAAGCGCACCATCGTGTTCGTCGACGAGATTCATCGCTTCAATAAGGCGCAGCAGGATGCGTTTCTGCCGCGCGTCGAAAGCGGCGACATCGTCTTGATCGGCGCGACCACCGAGAACCCGTCGTTCGAGGTCATCGCCGCCCTGCTGTCGCGATCGAAGGTGTTCGTGCTCAAGCCGCTGGACGAAGCGGCAATCGTGAGCATCCTCAAGAAGACCCTTACCGACGTCGAGCACGGGCTGGGCCGCGAGAACCCCGAGGCGGATGACGATGCGCTGGGCGCGATTGCGCGGTTCGCCAATGGCGACGCGCGGGCAGCGTTGAACCTGCTGCAGATGGCCGTGGCCTCGGCCAACCAGCCGGCTGGGCGGCCCCGCATCGATCAGGCGCTGCTCGAGAAGACGCTGCAGAACCGCATGCTGCTCTACGACAAGAGCGGCGAGGAGCACTACAACCTGATGTCGGCGCTGCACAAATCGATGCGCAACAGCGACGCCGATGCGTCGATCTACTGGCTGGCGAGGATGGTCGAGGCCGGCGAGGATCCGAAATACATCGCGCGCCGGCTGATACGCTTTGCGTCGGAAGACATCGGCAACGCCGATCCGCAGGCGATGGCCATTGCCGTCGCTGCGAAGGACGCGGTACATTTCATCGGCATGCCGGAGGGCAATACCGCCCTGGCCCAGTGTGTCCTCTACCTGGCGACGGCGCCCAAGAGCAACGCCGTTTATCTGGCATACAACGACGCCGCCGAGGCCGCGAAGAACGACGTCGCCTCACCCGTGCCGCCGCATCTCCGTAACGCGCCGACCAAGCTGATGAAGCAGCTCGATTACGGCAAAGGGTACCGCTACGCGCACGACGAACCGGACGCGGTAGCGAACATGGAGTGCTTGCCGGAGAATCTCAAGGGCCGGGAGTTCTATAAGCCGACCGACTACGGCTTTGAAAAAGAGATCACCAAGCGCCTCGCTTGGTGGAAAGCTCGGCGAGGCGGGAAATAAATCAACAGGAGGATCAGGAGATCAGGAGTTGTACTTTAGAACACCTAGAATTCCGGCGGCGCTTGCCAATTGACTACGACCGTAATTGGTGTTGTCGCGGACTCTCGCTCGATAACGTTCATGAGGAACCGCTGGCCGTCGGCCGCGACAGCATAATTTGGCATTGGCATTCCCACGTTTGTTCCGTAGGCCAATTGCGTTTGAAAGAGCGCCACCGGCGTGCCGACTTCGAGCCCTCGCCCTTGCGGATCGAGCTTGATGCCTACAGCCACTAACCTACCATCAGCTGCCAAGTAGAAAAGTTCGCGGCCATCACGGCGCCAGCGTGGCCGAGTCGCTCCGCCCGTCGACACCTGCTGTGATCTACCCGACGACAGAAGCGACCTCACGAAGATCTCTGAAGCGCCTGATTCGTCCGACTCGTAGGCGATCCACCGACCATCCGGTGAGCGAGAACTCCCGTCTCTGAGACGGAGAATCCTGGAGGGCCACCCATGCTCCAAGAAGGAACAGTCGCAATTGTTTTGGGGTCGCCACTTCGCCACTTACTAAACCCTGCGCCGGATCGAATGTCACCGACACAAGCGCGCTCTGCTGGAGGAACAGGAGCGAATCTGGCTTCGCAAAGAACGCGGCGCTATTGGCGACAACGGGAAGGCGCGTGACCGCCCGGTTGTCGAGCGCGCCGTAGTAGATGCCACGGCCGCCATCGTTGCCATCCGCAGCGAACAAGAAATTCGAACCGAACTGTTGGTAGAGCGGGCGGTTTGGCTTCTCGAGAGACGACAACGATCCCGAACACGACGGCCGCCAGCGCCACTCCCAGGATACTCAACGCGACTGCAGTCTTGAGGCGGTTCGGCGCGACTGGCGACGACTGTCCGAGGGGCGCCAGTTCGGCACTCCATAACAAACACTGCGAGAGATCATGAACCGACTGCCAGCGCTCATCGGGATCCTTGGCCAGGCACCTATCGACTATCTGCTCCAGGATCGGTGGTGTCGCCGGCCGTAGAGACGCGATTGATCGAGGATGTGAGCTCATGATCGCCGCGATCACACTCGCGCGGCTCGTCCCCGCGAAAGCCTTCTGGCCTGTGAGCATCTCGTAAAGTACAGCGCCGAACGCGAAGATGTCCGCCCGGCCGTCCGCTTCCTTGCCTTCGAGTTGCTCGGGCGGCATCTACTGGACCGTGCCGAGGATCGTGCCCCGGGCGGTCAGCGTGGGCGGCATGGTGGCCGTCACTGTCGATGGGCCGGGCGATGCTGGCGCGCCCGCCTTCGCGAGTCCGAAGTCGAGCAGCTTGGCGCCTGCCTTGGTCAGCATGACGTTGCCGGGCTTCAGATCTCGGTGGACAATTCCCGCGCGATGCGCCACGCCGAGGCCCGCGAGGATCTCGCTGGCGACTTTCAAGACCTCATCCAGTTTCATCGAGCCGCGTGCGAGTCGCTGTTCGAGCGTCTCCCCGTCGAGGTACTCGAGAACGAGAAAAGTCGCCCCTGGTCGTGTCCGACATCGTGGAGCACGCAAATATTTGGGTGGCTCAGTCGCGAGATCGTCCGAGCCTCGCGCTCAAACCGATCGCGAAACTGCGCGTCGTTCTCAAGCGTTGCCGAGAGAACCTTGATGGCCACGGTTCGACCGAGGCGCGTATCGCGTGCGCGATACACCTCGCCCATCCCACCCGCCCCGAGCGGAGCGAGCAGTTCATACGGACCAAGTCGGGCGCCAGGTTGCAGAGGCATGTGGGGCGCGTGTCGCGCGCCAAGAATAGCGTAGGAGTTCAGAAGTTGTATTTTGAAAAACTTCTCCTGATCTCCTGGTCTCCTGTGTAGTTATTTAGGCATCGTCTCTTGGGCGTCGAGGGCGAAGCCGAACACGCGGCCCTTCGAGATCCCCGACATCACGGCGATGTACTGCTTGCCGTCGAGCTGATAGGTGATGGGCGTCGCGACGCCTTGCATCAACTGGGTCTCCCACAGCGTCTTGCCATCTTCCGGATCGAGCGCCAGGAACTTGCCGGCGGACGTGCCGACGAAGATCAATTGGCCAGCGGTCGAGAGCGCACCGCCGCTGGGCTGGAACGGAATCTTCCAGCGCGCCTTCTGCGCGACGGGGTCCCACGCCACGAAGAAGCCCCCAGCCGGCGGCGCCTTCGGATCGGGCGGAGCAGGAGGGGGTGGCGCGGGCCCGCCCGGGCGCCGGCCCATGTAGATGCCAAGGTTCCACTGCCCTTCCTTGAAATCGAACTTCTCCTCCATCGCGAAGGACGCACTCGTTTCCTGGCCGGGGTAGTACACCAGCCCCGTCCTCGGATTGAACGCCATCGGGGGCCAGTGATGGGCGCCAATCGGTGACGGCGACAATCGTACCGGCGTGTAGCGATAGCGCGCGGCCTCGGTTTCGATCGGCCGTCCGGTCTCTTTGTCGATGCCCGTCGCCCACGACGTGAACACGTACGGCTCGCCCGAGATCAACTTGCCGGTGATGCGATCGAGCACGTAGAAGAAGCCGTTTTTCGGCGCCTGCATGAGCACCTTGCGCGTCTGGCCGCCGATCGGCAGGTCGGCCAGGATCATCGGCTGCGCCGAGTTGTAGTCCCAGTTGTCGCCCGGCGTGACCTGGTAATGCCACACGTACTTTCCGGTGTCGGCATTGAGCGCCACGATCGACGCGAGATACAGATTGTCGCCACCGCCCGGGCTGCGATGCGCCGCGTTCCATGGCGAGCCGTTGCCGGTGCCGACGTAGACCAGGTTGGCCTCCGGATCGTAGGCAATCCCGTCCCAGGGCGTTCCGCCGCCGCCGTATTTCCACCATTGGCCGTTCCACGTCTTGGCGGCGAACGCCAGCGCCTCATCTTCAAACGGCTTCGACGGATCGCCCGGGATCACGTAGAACTTCCACGCCTGTTTTCCTGTGGCGGCATCGTACGCGGCCAGAAAGCCGCGGACGCCGTACTCCGCGCCACCTTGCCCTATCACGACCTTGCCCTTGATCACACGCGGCGCGCCGGTGATCGTGTAGTCGGTCCCTGGTTGCGTGGTTTGCACCGACCACACCACGGCGCCGGTGTCGGCATTGAGCGCCACCAGGCGCCCATCGAGCAGCCCGACGTAGACCTTGCCGTCGTACAACGCGACGCCGCGATTCACGGGACCGCAGCATGGGCGCGGGCCGTTCGCTTCGAAGCCGCCGCGAACCAGCGCCGGATCCCATTGCCACTTGGTCTTTCCCGAACGGAGGTCGATTGCGTAAACCTGGCTCCACGTCGAGGTGCCGTACAACACGCCGTTGAACACGAGGGGTGTGGTTT
The DNA here is from genome assembly GCA_030650395.1 of Acidobacteriota bacterium. Lineage (GTDB taxonomy): Bacteria > Acidobacteriota > Vicinamibacteria > Vicinamibacterales > UBA2999 > 12-FULL-67-14b. The sequence continues at coordinate 24,805 of JAUSDY010000088.1, forward strand.
CGATTTTTCCTTCGGAACCGACCTCAACCGACCAGGCCAGCCCAAGGCGGCTGACATTCGTCGCGTCGATTTGCGCGAGCGGGCTGTGATGCGTCTCGGCATAGTCGCGGCCGTAGCCGACCCAGTCGCCGTCGGCCGGCTTCACCAGCGTCGCGTCATCGACCTTGCCGGTCGCGGGCTGCTGTCCCTGCAGTGACGACACCGCGACCCTACACACCACCGCGCATACCAGCAACCAGCTCGCCGGACGGATTCTCATGATCTCTCCTGGGCGCGATTGTAACTCGCCCACCGCCGTGCGTGGAGAGCCGGCTCGCCTGCCCGCTATGCCCTCCCCCGAACAAGGGGCAGCCGCGCGCGTTGCGCGGGCAGGTGTCTCCCGGAGGAAACGTTCGAGCGAGCCGACGCAGGTGTTTTGACCGACAAATGGAGCGGAGGCCTGAGTCGGCGCTGTTTGAGCCCAAGCCGTGCCGGCGAGTTCGCCCACGAGCACAATGCGCCGAGCGACATTTGACCGGCGAGACGAGAGTTGACGGAGGGAGATACCTGCCCGCGTATCAGCGCGCGGGAAATCAACGACTGACGTGCTTTGCGAGGAAGGTGTTCAGCTCGCGAATGACTGGTGGCGGAATCTCGTGCCCGCCGTCGAACGGCACCCACGTCACATCCAGCCCCGCCGCCTGCAGCTTCGTCCTGAACCGATCGGCGATGGCAAACGGCAGCACGCCGTCCTGCCGGCCATGCGCGATGAAAATGGGCAGGCTCCGGCGGCCCGGAAATCGCTCGACCCACACCGCCTCATTCACCGTCGTGCCGCCGAGCATCACCAGCGCCGCCAGCGGTTGCTCGCTTTGAAACGCGATCTCGCCGCTTAGCATCGCGCCCTGCGAGAATCCGCCGAGCACGATGGGCTCAGGTACGTCCTCGAGGAACTCGCGCACGAGCCGTGAGGCAACCTTGATGCCGGCAGGGCTCGCCACGGAGAAATCCGGGAAGCGCTCGCCCTTCGGCACATGACCTTCGATGTTGAGCCACCACCAGCCGCGTGCCCCGCTCGGGCCGCGCCACGGTCCATTTGGAAATACGAAGCGGCCATTGGGAGGCAGGTTGACGGTCTCGGAGAACTGCAGCCAGTCTTCGGCGTTTGATCCGTATCCATGCAACAAGACGATGTTCGGAGGTCCCGCGCCACCGCGCACGATCGCTGAGGGCAGTGAGGTCTGAACGCGCAGCCACAACAGGAACGCGCCGACAGCGAGCACGAGGACGGCGATCGGGAGCCAGCGCTTCACCAGCTAACCATTAGATCCGGTCGAAGTTCTTTTCAATTTCGCGACGGGTGATTCGCAGCATCACCGGCCGGCCGTGCGGACAGACCGTCGAATACGCGGTCGCGCGCAGCTCCTCGAGAATGTGGTGCATCTTCTCGAGCGTGAGCGGATAGTTTGCCTTCACCGCGGCATGGCACGCCGTCGTCGCGGCGATCTGCTTGAGCGAATCCTCGAGTCGAAGCCCGCGGTCGAGGCCTTCGAGGTCGTCGGCGAGCGCGCGAAGCGCCGCATCGCATTCGTCAGGCGGCAGCAACGCCGGGACGGCGGTGACCTTGATGCTGTCGCCGCCAAACTCTTCGACCTCAAATCCAAATGTCGCCAGCGCATCGGCGCGCGACACCAGTGCATGGCGTTCGGCGGCCGGCAGCTCCAGCATCATCGGCACGAGCATCCGCTGGCTCTCGAGCGCGTGATCGGTCAGCCGCTGCATGATCCGCTCGAACAGGACCCGCTCGTGCGCAACGTGCTGGTCGATGATGCAGAGCCCCTCGTCGTCCATCGCGATGATGAAGGTGTCGCGGAATTGGCCCAGCGCGATCATCGGCCTCACGGCCGACGGTTCCCCACGAAGGTTCCCCACAGAGGTTCCAGACGAAGGTTCCCCACGGAGGTTCTCGGAACCTGCTCCAGAACCCTCGTAGGGAACCCCCGTACGGAACCCTTGTGAGGAACCCTCGTGAGGAACTGACCAACGGCTCGTATAGACGCCGCCTGAGAGGGCGCCAGGAATCGCGGGTTGTTGAGGGTGGCCCGGCATGATGTCCGAATGCCGCAGCGTCAGTTCAGGCGCGGGGCCCTTGCCGAGGGCGTCACCAACCGCGCGGCGCACCACCTCGTGGATCATCGACTGCTCGCGGAACCTGACCTCCGCCTTGGTCGGGTGCACATTCACGTCGACGCGGTCCGGCGGCACCTCCAGGAACAGATGCACTTCCGGGCTGCGTTCCTTGTTGGTGGCCACGCTGTAGGCATCGAAAATCGCATGCGCGATGGTGCGGTCTTTGACGATGCGGCGGTTGACGAAGACGTGTTGCGGCCCGCGCGTCGGCCCCTGCTCGGCCAGGGCGGCGATGTAGCCGTGCAGCCGCAGGCCGCCGAATTCGCGATCGAGCGGTACGAGGTCCTGCCGGTCGCCGTACAACTGATAGAGCCGATCGGCCAGGCTCGACACCGGCGGCACGGCCATCACCTTCCGGCCCGAGCTGGTCAGCGTGAAGCCGACCTCGGGATAACAGAGCGCCAGCTGCGTGACGAAGCGCGACAACTGCGCGGCCTCAGCGGCGTCCGACTTCAGGAACTTGCGGCGCGCCGGCAGGTTGTAGAAGACGTCGGCGACTTCGACCATCGTGCCTTCCGGTCCGCCCGATTCGACCTCAGACTCGATGATCCCGGCGTTGATGCGAATCTCGGTGCCGCTCGCGCTACCTCGCGCGCGCGTGCGCAGTCGAAAGTGAGAGACCGAGGCGATCGACGGCAGCGCTTCACCGCGGAAGCCGAGCGTGACGATCGCCGCCAGGTCCTCGGCGCGCTTGATCTTGCTGGTGGCATGCCGCTCGAGACACAGCCGCGCATCGCCGGGATCCATGCCGATGCCGTCGTCTTCGACCCTGATCAGCTTCTTGCCGCCGTATTCGGCGGTTACCGCGATCCGTGTCGCGCCCGCGTCGATCGCGTTTTCAGCCAGTTCTTTGACCACCGACGCCGGGCGCTCGACCACTTCGCCGGCGGCGATCTGGTTCGCGAGGTCCACGGGCAGCCGGGTGATCCGCCCCACCTACCACCAGCCTGATTTGCGAAACCAGATGAACAACGCGGTGCTCGCAATCGCCATGCCGCCGATGATCTCCCAGAACTGATACTCCGGGCTTCCCAGCAGGCTCGGCAACGGGACGTTCATGCCGAACAACCCGGTAATCACGGTCATCGGGCCAAACAGCACCGCCACGACCGCCAGCAACTTGGAGACGCTGGCGAGCCGGATCGAAACGCTCGCCAGGTGCGCGTCGAGGATGCCGGTCACCCGGTCCTGGAACACGATCGCATCATCGGCCATGCGCGCGAACTGGTCGTAATCATCGCGGAACCGGTACGCCATCTCCTGGCCAATCAAATCGAACTCGCGCCGCGCCAACCGACCCACCACATCGCGCTGGGGGAGGACGATGCGGCGCAGGGTCGTGATGTCGCGCTTCACCGCCAGAATGTCACCCGTCAGCGACTCCGAGGGCTCCTTGATGACCTGCTCTTCAATCTCGCTCAACCGCGTCTCGAGCTCGTCGAGATCAGGCCGGTAGTGATCGACCATGGTGTCGACAATCCGATGCAGGAGCGCGACCGATCCTTCTTCGAGAATGTGGCTGGTGCGGCTACACAGCTCGGTAACGTGGGCAATGCTGCGCCGCTGGCCGTCATGCACGGTGACCAGGAAGTTCGACGCCAGAAAGAAGTCCGTCTCGTGGGTGTCGAAGGTATGTTCGGTCGCATCGAAGTTGATGCCGTGCAGCACGATGTAGAGATAGCGTCCGTAACTTTCGACCTTTGGATTGGTTTCGCGCTGGAACGCCGCCTCCACCGCCAGCTCGTGAAGGCCAAAGGTCTCCCGGAGCACCACACCGTCGGCCCCGGTCGGTTCCGTCACGTCCGCCCACACCACGGCCCCGCTGTCGGCTGACAGCAGGGCCGCGTCGAGGTGGTCCACCAGTTCGGTGCGACCGCCGCTATGGACGAAGTAGCGGATCAATCGCCGACCTTGACGCTGAGGGCCGCCTGCGCCGCCGCCAGTCTCGCCACCGGCACGCGGTAGGGCGAGCAGCTCACGTAGTCGAGCCCGACCTTGTGGAAGAAATGGATCGATGCGGGATCGCCGCCGTGCTCGCCGCAGATCCCGAGCTTGATGTCCTTGCGGGTCGCCCGGCCCTTCTGCACCGCCATGGCCACCAGCTGGCCCGTGCCCGCGGCGTCAAAGGTCTGGAACGGATCGCGCTCGAGGATCTTCTTGTCCTGATAGACGCGCAGGAACTTGCCGACGTCGTCTCGCGAAAAGCCGAACGTCATTTGCGTGAGGTCGTTGGTGCCGAACGAGAAGAACTCGGCTTCCTTCGCCACTTCGTCGGCGGTGATCGCGCCGCGCGGCACTTCGATCATCGTGCCGATCAGGTACTTGATCTTGACGCCCGTTTCCTTGATCACCTCCTGAGCGACGCGCTCGACAATCGCCTTCTGATCGCGCAGCTCGCGGACGTCGCCGACGAGCGGAATCATGATCTCGGGCACCACCTTCAGGCCTTCCTTGTTCAGGCGGCAGGCCGCTTCCATGATCGCGCGCGTCTGCATCTCGGTGATCTCGGGATAGGTGATGCCGAGACGCACGCCGCGATGGCCGAGCATCGGGTTGAACTCGTGCAGCTGCTCGACCCGCGCCAGCAGCTTCTTCTTGTCATCGAGCTCCTTGCCGGTCACGCCTGTGACGCCCATCACGGCGATCTCCACCATCAGGTCTTCGCGACGCGGCAGGAACTCATGCAGCGGCGGATCGATGGTGCGGATCGTGACCGGCGTACCCTTCATGCCCTTGAACACGCCGTAGAAGTCTTCGCGCTGCATCGGCAGCAGCTCGTTGAGCGCCGCGCGGCGGTCGGCTTCGTTGTCGGCCAGAATCATCCGCTGCACGATCGGGATGCGGCCCTCGCCGAAGAACATGTGCTCGGTGCGGCACAGGCCGATGCCGCGGGCGCCGAAGGCATACGCCAGCTCCGCCTGGTCCGGCTGATCCGCGTTCGCCCGGACGCCGAGGCGGCGGAACTTGTCGGTCCACCCGAGCAGCGTGTTGAAGCGCTGGTAGATCGGCGAGTCGGCGGGCCTTAACTTGCCGGCGACGACCTGCAGAATCTCGCTCGGCTGCGAAGCCACCTTCGCCAGCTTCACCTCACCCGTGAGGCCGTCGAACGCGATGTAGTCGCCTTCCTTGATGGTGCGGCCTTTCACGGTAAAGGTCTTGCCGTGCTCGTCGATTTGCAATTCACCCGCGCCGACAATCGACGGCTTCCCCATCTGGCGGCCGACCACGGCCGCGTGCGACGTCATGCCGCCGGTCGCCGTCAGAATGCCCTGCGACACCCACATGCCGTGAATGTCGTCGGGGACCGTCTCGCGACGCACCAGCACCACGGACTCTCCGCGGTTCGACCATTCCACCGCGGTCTCGGACGAAAACACCGCCTTGCCGCACGCCGCGCCCGGCGACGCCGGCAGGCCGCGTGTCACGGCCGGCAGCGCCTTCCACTCCTTTTGATCGAAACCGGGCGCCAGCAGTTGCGACAGCGCCTCGGGGTCCACCAGCAGGATGGCCTCTTTCGGCGTGACCAGCTTTTCACTCGCCATGTCGGTGGCGATGATCACCGCCGCGTATCCGGTTCGCTTGCCGCTGCGCGTCTGCAGCATGTAGAGCGTCTCGTCCTGGATCGTGAACTCGAAATCCTGGATGTCCTTGTAATGCCGCTCGAGCCGCGTGGTGATGTCGCGCAGCTGCTTGTAAGCCTTCGGCATCACGCGCTGCAGTTCGGCGATCGGCTGCGGCGTGCGGATGCCGGCGACGACGTCTTCGCCCTGGGCGTTGATCAGGAATTCACCAAAAAACTCTTTGGCGCCGGTCGCGGGGTTGCGCGTGAAGCCCACGCCCGTGCCGGAACGATCGCCGGTGTTGCCGAACACCATCATCTGCACGTTGACGGCGGTGCCGATCGAATCAGGAATGTCGTAGATGCGGCGGTACTCCTTGGCGCGCGCGTTGTGCCACGAGCGGAACACGGCGTTTCGCGCCATCCGCAGCTGGTCCATCGGGTTCTGCGGAAACGGCTTGCCGGTCTGCTTCTGCACCACGGCCTTGAACGCCGTCACCACTTCTCGCAGCGCCGGCTCGTCGAGGTCGGTGTCCATCTTCGCGCTCTTGGCAGTCTTGACGCGCTCGAACTCGTGTTCGAAGGTCGCCTTTGGAATCTCGAGCACGACGCTGCCGAACATCTGCATGAAGCGGCGGTAGCTGTCGAACGCGAACCGGCCATTCTTGGTCCGTGCCTTCAGGCCTTCGACCGCTTCGTCGTTGAGCCCAAGGTTGAGGATCGTGTCCATCATCCCTGGCATCGAGAACTTGGCGCCAGAGCGCACTGAGACGAGCAGCGGATTCGTGGTCGACCCGAGCGTCGCGCCGGCCGCCTTCTCGAGCTTTCGCAGGTTGGTCACGATCTCGGCTTCGACCGCCGGCGGCAGTTTGTTGCCCTGCTTGTAGTAGATGTTGCAGGCCCCGGTCGAAATGGTGAACCCGGCCGGCACGGGCAGGCCCGCGTTGGTCATCTCGGCGAGGCCGGAGCCCTTGCCGCCGAGCGTATCTTTCATGTTCCGATTTCCGTCAGCCTTACCGTTACCAAAGAAATAGACAAATTTCTTGGTGCTCTTCTTCGTGGCCTTCGTGGCCGGCTTTCTCGCTGTCTTCTTAGCCATTTCCTTGGTCCTGCTCCTCTTCTGCCGAAATAATCTCTGTGGGATCGAATAGCCGTCGAATGCCCGCGCTAACCTCCCACATCAGCCGCAAGCGAGCGCGTTTGAGCTTCGGATTCGGATCCATCACCATGACGTCTCGGAAAAACTCATCGATCGGCGCAGCTAAAGTCGCTGCCTCAGCAAACGCTCGTTGATGCCCTTTACCGAACTCGACCGGGGCAGCGATGGCTTGACGCTTCTCAGTAAGCATTTTCGCAAGCGCTATCTCTGAAGGATGCACGAGCTGGTTCTCGAAGGGCCGCTTTTCGATGATGTCGTTCCTGAATTCAAGATAGTCAACCTTCTTTAGGATGTTCTTCACTCGCTTAAACGCTTGCGCCAACTGGTCAAACTGCGCTGTTCGAACGAATGAAGGGAGTTCGTCCAGTATCCTTCTCGCAAACTCTGGATTCTGTTGAGTGATAATCCCTTGGTCGGTAATGGCTCGCACGTTGCGCTTGTCGTAGCCCCGATTCTCAAATGCTCCACGATAACGTTCGACGAAGAAGAACAGGAGGGCTGCGTATGCAGCTTCCCATTTTTGAAGCGGCTCAAATCCTTCGCTTGCAGCCTTTAGTAGCGGACCCAGCGTTGGCTTAACAGCGAGACCGGTTAGATCATGCAAGTCGAGCAGAATTCGCATCACGCCGTTCATCGCACGCCGTAGACCAAGTGGGTCACGAGAACCAGTAGGGCGCTCTCCGGCCCAGAACATTCCAACTAGAGTGTCGAGCTTGTCGGCTAGCGAAACCGCGGCCCAGGTTATCGCCGCCTTGCCGAGCTGCTCTTTCGTTGGAGACGCGTGCACTTCCACACCGACAGGAAGGTGGTGATAGTAAATTGCCTTCCACACTTCCTCGGGCCGGCCATTGTCGCGCGCGTAGATGCCGCCCATCGTGCCCTGCAGCTCGGTCAGCTCTCGAACCATGTCGGTAGCAAGGTCCGCCTTGCATAAGCGGCCGGCTTCGGCGGCGTGATCGGCGAGGTCCGCTCGTCCAAACACCTCGGCGCAGATCCAGCGCGCGAGCTTCTCGACCCGCACGGACTTGTCCTGATATGAACCCAGCTTCTTGTGGAACAGGACGGTGCTCAACCGATCGACGTGGGCCGCAAGCGGCATCTTGCGATCGGCGTCGAGGAAAAACCGCGCGTCGCGCAGCCGCGCCGTGAGCACGCGCTCCATGTTGCGGGCGATCACCTCGGGGTGCTCCGGCTCCATGTTCAGCACCGCGAGAAACACCGGCAGCAGCTTGCCGTGGTCGTTCGCGATCGGAAAGAAATGCTGATGATGAATCATCGTCGTCGTCAGCACTTCTTCGGGCAGATGCAGGAACTCATCGGCGAACCCGCCCGAGATCACGACCGGGTACTCGACCAGGTCCGGCACCTCTTCGAGCATGCCGTGACCAACCAGCGCGCGCGCGATACGACCGCCGCGCCGGCGGGCCTCGGCATCGAGCTCGCGCGCGATGCGATCGTGACGCTCGCTGCGCTCGAGTACGACGAAGTTCTCCGCCAGCCGCTTGCGGTAGTCGTCGAAATGCTTGACCTTGATCGCGCGGCCGGGACGCCCGCTGGTGGTCAAGAAGCGGTGCCCGTAGGTCGCCGCACCCGCGGTCACGTCCTGCACGCGCGGGCCCTGGGCGAGCGGCGCGCGCGAAATCGTGAATGGCACGACGCGCCCACCATACAGATACAGGATCCAGCGGATCGGACGGCCAAACGGCAAATCGCCCTTGCCGTCGTTGAGCGCCGCGTCCCACCGCATCTGCTTCGGGAACGCGAGGGTGCGCAGCACGCCGGCGAGCACGTCGGGCAGCACATCGACGGCGGTCTTGCCGCGCTGATGCTTGCGGACGCCGATGTATTCGCCCTTGGCGGTCGTGATGCGCTCGAGTGCGGATTCGGCAACGCCCTGTTTTTTCGCAAAGCCGGCACCCGCCGGCGTCAGCGTTCCGTCGGCCGCGAATGCCGCCGACACCGGCGGGCCGGTGACGAGCTCTTCAAGGTCGGATTGGCGCTCGCCAATCTTCCCCACCCGCGCCGCCAACCGCCGAGGCGTGCTGTAGGTTTCGACCGGCTCGTCCACCGACAGCCGCGCGTCCTTGAGGCGCGCCTCGACCGCCGTGCCGATCTGCGCGGTCAAGCCGGGCAACCAGCTGGCGGGAATCTCTTCGGTCCCGATCTCAATTAACAGTTCGCGATCCACAGGTATTTGCTCTTAACTCTTAACTCTTAACTCTGCACTCGTAACTCTTCTTGCGCCGCGTATTCCTTGCAAATGGCGATTGCCAACTGCCGGACACGGAGAATGTAGGCGGTGCGCTCGGTGACCCCGACGCTGCCGCTCGAGTCGAGCAGGTTGAACAGGTGCGAGCAGCGCAGGCAGTGCTCGAGCGCGGGCAGCAGCAGGCCGCCCTTCATCAGCTCTTCGCCAAACTTGAAGTTCTCGTCGAACTGGCTGCGATGAAACGACGAGAACCGCTCGCGCGTGATGCCCGTCTCCTGGTTGAAGGCGTACTTCGACTGCTCCACTTCATCGCGCATCCGCACGTCGCCGTAGGTCTTGCCGCCGCCCCACTCGATGTCGAACACGTTGTCCTTCTTCTGCAAGAACATCGCGATGCGCTCGATGCCGTAGGTGATCTCCGCCGAAATCGGCGACAGGTCCATGCCGCCCACCTGCTGGAAATAGGTGAACTGCGTGATCTCCGTGCCGTCGAGCATGACCTGCCAGCCGATGCCCCAGGCGCCAAGCGTCGGCGACTCCCAGTTGTCTTCTTCGAAGCGGATGTCGTGCTGCCGCGGATTGATCCCGACGGCCTCGAGGCTGTCGAGGTAGGTCTGTTGCACTTCGTCCGGCGACGGCTTCAGGATCACCTGGAACTGGTGATGCTTGAACAACCGGTTCGGATTCTGCCCAAACCGCCCATCGTCCGGCCGCCGGGTCGGCTGAACATAGCCCACGTTCCACGGCGCGGAGCCCAACACGCGCAACAACGTTTCGGGGTGCGAGGTGCCGGCGCCGACTTCGAGGTCGAGCGGCTGCTGGATCAGGCACCCTTGCGACGCCCAGAACTGCGACAGTTTGAGAATGAGGTCTTGGAAAGTCACGAGATTATGAGCGGCGCAGTTCGTTGATCACGCGGACGGATAGGGGTTCCTTGTCGAGATGCATCGTTATCAGCTTTCGATGAACCAGCTCTATTTCCCGCAACACCCGGGACGTGGCGCCAAGCGAATCGACGTCTCGTGGCCCGACCCGCCGCACGCCGTCGAGAAACATCGCGGCGTCGGTCGACAGTTCCAGGTCCGGCGGGTAGACGCCCTGGAGCCGCAACAGCCAGCACTCGAAGTACCGCGCCAGCGCTTCGACCGGCACGCCCGACACCAGCGCTTCGAGCGCCGAGGTCCCCAGCCGGAACAAGCGCTCGTCGACGTCGGCCTCGGCCGCCCACTCGTCGATCAGCTCGGCGAAATAGTGGCTGTAGCCGAGCGCTTCCGGGCTCGGCGCCGACAGCGGCGAGCGAATCGGCTCGGCGTAGTTCAGCCCGACCAGCTCCCGCCGCTCCTTCTCGAAGTACGCCATCCGCACTTCGGTCAACGGCTCGAGCGCCGCGCCAAACCGCTTCCGCGAATTTCGCGCGTTCGGAGCCACGCCGCGCTTCTTGCCGCGGTCGCGCGTGAGGAAGACCACGATGCGGTCAGCTTCCCCCAGCTTGTAGGTGCGAAGGATGAGGGCCTCGGCCGTGTACAGCGGCATGCCGTAGCCGCCTATTGTACTTCGTAGAGGCGGGTCTTATAAGACCCGCCTCTACACTTACGGAACCAGATACCGCAGGAAGATGGTGGCGAGCCCGAGGAACGAGGCAAAGCCCACCACGTCGGTGAACATCGTAATGAACACCGACGAGCCCAGCGCCGGATCGACCTTCAGCGCCTTCATCGCCAGCGGCACGATCGTGCCGGCCGTCGCGGCCACGAACATGTTGCAGACCATCGCCATGCCAAGCACCAGGCCCAGCACCGGGTTGGCCTTCATCCCCCATGCGATCGCCGCGGCCACGGCGCCAAGCGCCAGGCCATTGCCAAGCCCGATCAGCGCTTCTTTCGCGAGGGCCTTCCGCGCGCTGCCCCACGACACCTCGCCCAGGGCGAGCCCGCGGACGACGACGGTCAGCGTTTGCGTGGCGGCGTTGCCGCCCATGCCCGCCACGATCGGCATGAAGATGGCGAGCGCGGTCACCTGCTGAATCGTGCCCTCGAAAATCGCCACCACCGAGGCGGCGATGAACGCGGTGACCAGGTTGATCGCCAGCCACGGCAGCCGCTTGCGAATCGCCTCGCCCGCCGGCGTGGAAATGCGCTCGTCGCCGGAGACGCCGGCCAGTCGCAACAGGTCTTCGGTGGCTTCATCCTTGATGACGTCGATCACGTCATCCACCGTGACCACGCCGACCAGCTTGTTCTCTTCGTCCACAACCGGGACGGCAAGCAGGTTATAAGAGGCGACCTGCCGCGCCACTTCTTCCTGGTCGGTATCGACGCGGACGCTCGTGACCTCGGGCGTCATGATCCGCTTGAGCGGCGTTTCCGGCGACACCAGCAACAACCGCCGCAGCGACGTCACGCCCACGAGGTGGCGGCGGGCGTCCACGACGTAGAGGTAGAAGACCATCTCGACGTCGCGCGAGCCTTGCAGCGCCGTGATCGACTCGCCCACCGTCAGGTCCTCGTTCAAGGCGAAGACCTGCGGGTTCATGATGCGGCCGGCGGTCTGCTCGCCGTATTCGAGCAGGCTTTCGACCTGGCCCGATTCCTTCCGCCGCATCAACTCGAGCACCTCGCTCGACAGCTCGTCGGGCAGGTAATCGATCAGGGCGGCGCCGTCATCCGACGGAATCTCCTGCAACAGCTTGGCAATCTCCTCGGCCGAGCGGCCGGTCAGCAGCTTGGCGCCCTCTTCGGGGCCCATCTCGCTGACCGTCTCCATCGCGAGCCGGCCATTGCGATCGACCAGCAGGGCGAACACCGCCTGGCGTTCCGTATCGAGAAGGGATCCGAAGACTTGCGCGAGGTCGGCGGGGTGGTTCTTCTGAAGCAGGTTCAGCAGGTTGGCCGTCGCTCCAATGCGGAGCAACCGCTTGACCGAGTTGAGGACGACGTCAATTCTGCGCTGCGGAGCCATGGCGATCGAACAAATTTACCATGTCGAGGCGGGTCTGTAGAGGCGGGTCTTTAGACCCGCCTGTTTCTCTTCGCCGGCAGTCCGAGCGAGTCGAGCATGCGCTCGTCCTCGCGCCAGCCCTCGCGCACCTTCACATGCAGATCGAGAAAGACGCGGGTGTCGAAGAACTGCTGCAGTTCCTTGCGTGCGGCCGTGCCGATTTCCTTGATGCGCGAACCGCCCTTGCCAACCAGGATCGGCTTCTGCGATTCGCGATCGACGAGGATGGTGCAAAACAGCCGCATCAGTCCCTTTTCGTCCGGCTCCTCGAACTTGTCGACGACGACCGCGGTTGAAAACGGCAGCTCATCGTGGGTTTGCTGCAGTACCTGCTCGCGAATCAACTCGGCGACGAAGAATCGTTCCGGCTGGTCGGTCAGGTAATCCTCGGGATAGAGCGGATCGCCCTCCGGCAAGTGCGACAACAACACCGACTCGAGCCGATCGATGTTCTCGCCCGTCTTCGCGGACACAGGAACGAGGTCGGCAAAACCAACGTCTCGTTCGTAATCGGCCAGGCGCGGCAACAGCGAGGCCTTGTCGCACAGGTCGACCTTGTTGAGCACCAGCACTCGCGGTGCCTTCGCCTTCTTCACGACGTCCATCAGGAAACGATCGCCCCCCCCGCCCGGCTCGCTGCCGTCGACGACGACGGCGATCACGTCGACTTCTTTCAGCGTGTCCAGCGCGGCGTCGACCATGCGGACGTTGAGGCGATGCAGCGGCTTGTGGACGCCCGGGGTGTCGAGGAACACGATCTGACCTTGCGGATACTGGCGCACGCCCGCGATCCGGTTGCGGGTCGTTTGTGGCTTGTCTGAAACGATGGCGAGCTTCTGGCCGACGAACTTGTTGAGGAGGGTGGACTTGCCGGCGTTCGGCCTGCCAATGAGCGCGACCAAGCCCGCCTTCATCGCGCCGGCTCCGCGGCCGGCGCCGGCTCGCGCCGGCTGATCCGCACGCGGGTAATTCTCCTCCGCTGGGTTTCGAGGATCTCGACGTGGATGTCGTCGAGCTCGATCTTCTCGCCGACCGCCGGCACGCGGCCCATTTGCGACAGCAGGAACCCGCCCACGGTCTCGAAGCCCTTGCCCTCGATGTTCAGCTTGAGCAGGTTCGCCATCTCCTCGACGTGTGCGCTGCCGCTGAACACGAAGCTGCCGTAGCCCTCATCTACGATGCGCTCGACTTCGACGTCGTACTCATCGCGGATCTCGCCGACGATTTCCTCGACCAGATCTTCGACCGTCACCAGGCCGGCCGTGCCGCCGTATTCGTCGACGACGACCGCGATCTGAACGCGCTTGCGCTGGAATTCCTTGAGCAGCTCGGGCACGCGCTTGGTTTCCGGCACGAAGTGCGCGGGGCGGATCAAGGGCGTGATCGGCTCGTTGGGAGACGTCTCGGGCTTCAGTAAGATTAGATCCTTCACGAACACGAAGCCCAGCACGTTATCGAGCGTCTCTTTGTAGGCCGGCACGCGCGAGTACTGCTGCTCGCGAAACAGCGACTGCAGCTGCGCGAAAGTCGCGCCCGCCTCGATGCCGATGATGTCGGGGCGCGGGGTCATCACCTCGCGGACCATGGTCTCGCGGAAGTCGACCAGCGAGCGCAGCAGCTCGCGTGCCTGCCCTTCCTGCGCGGCCTCCGCTTCGGGGGCCGCGGGCGTCGCGGCTTCCGCGGGTGGCGGCTGGTCGTGTCCGTTGCCGCCGTTGGCCGCGCGCTCTCTCCGCCTGGTGCCGATCCGCAGCAGCGCAGATGTCAAGGGGCGAAGCAACCGGGCCAGGGCGTCAAACGACGGCAGCAGCACATCGAGGATGTGTTCCGGATTGTGGCGGACGATCAGCAGCGGCAGCAGCTGTTCCCACGCCAGCACAACGCCGATGAGCGAGAGCACCAACATCGGGAAGCCGGCCCTGTCCACACCCGTGACGCGCGACATCAGGGCCGTGCCGACGACAATGATGATGGAGCTGAGGATGCGGGCTGGAACGAACAGCCGCCGCGGATCCTCGAGGTACTTACCGAGCTTATCGTCGCGATCCGTGCGCTCGGCGTTAATGCGCAGCGAGAGCCGCATCAGCGCGTTGAAGGCCGCGGTGACGGTGCCGAGATACACGGCGGCACACCCCAGGAGAAACAGCAGGAGTGGCGTCATTTCACCCTGAGCGAGCGGCCGTTTGCCCGAGGCGAGCGGCCGCGAGTCGAAGGGTCGTGCCGTTCGATCAGGCCCTCTTGAAGCCCGGCCTTCTTGCGCAGGCGCGCTTCGACGCGCGCCATCTTGCCCTCGTCTGTGTCGTGGTCGTAGCCGAGCAGGTGCAGCAGGCCGTGCAGCGCGAGCACGCGGACTTCGGTCTGGATGGAATGTCCCGCTTCCTTCGCTTGCCGCTTCGCGACACCCGACGCAATCACGACGTCGCCGAGAAAAGACGCCGGGTTCATTTTTCCAGACTTAGTGGCTTCGAAAAATGAACCCGGCGTCTTGGCGGGAAACGACAACACGTCGGTGACGGCGTCCTTCCCTCTGAATTGGCGGTTGAGCGAGCGCATGCGGCGATCCGACACGATCGCCACGCTGACATCGCCGCGCGCCGTGGCGGGCGCGGCTTTCGCCAGCCACCCGCTCAAGCCGCGAACACCCGCACGTAGGGCACCCCTTTGAGGGGTGCCGCCGGGGTTCTCGTCGGGGGAAGCGACGCTAACGTGCAGAGGGGCCGGGGCCATAGGCTTCGTACGCCTTGACGATCGCCTGGACGAGCTTGTGCCGCACCACGTCACGATCGTCGAAGTAGACGAACTCGATGCCGTCGATCTTGCCGACCACCTCCATCGCCTGCACGAGGCCCGAGATGCGGCCGATCGGCAGATCGATCTGCGTGATGTCGCCGGTGATCACGGCCTTCGATCCGAAGCCGAGGCGGGTCAGGAACATCTTCATCTGCTCGCTGGTGGTGTTCTGCGCTTCGTCGAGGATCACGAAGGCGTCGTTCAGCGTGCGCCCGCGCATGAAGGCGATGGGCGCCACCTCGATGGTGCCGCGCTCGAGCAGGCGATCGGCTTTCTCGACGTCGAGCATGTCGTAGAGCGCGTCGTAGAGCGGACGCAGGTACGGGTTCACCTTCTCCTGCAGATCGCCCGGCAGGAAGCCGAGCTTTTCGCCCGCTTCGACCGCCGGCCGCGCCAGCACGATGCGGCTGACCTTCTTGGCGAGCAGGTAGCTGACGGCTTGCGCCATCGCGAGGTAGGTCTTGCCGGTGCCCGCGGGTCCGATCCCGAACACGATGTCGTATTGCTCGATGGCGTCGAGATAGCGGCGCTGGTTGGCCGACTTCGGCGCGATCCGCTTCTTGCCCGCTTGCCGGAGCTGCCCGTCCTTGAGGAAGTAGTCGCGGAGATCGACGGCGCCGTCTTCGGCCACCAGCTGCGCGGCGGTCTTCACGTCTTTATCGGAGATGGAATGGCCTTCGCCGATGAGCGCGCCGAGCTGATCGATCAGGCGCGCGACCTTGGCCGTGTTTGCCGCATCGCCTTCGACCATGAGCTCGTGGCCTTGGGTCCGGATGCGAACATTCAGGAGAGTTTCAAGTTGCCGGAGGTTGTCGTCGTAGGCCCCGAACAGGGTCGACACGCCCGCCTCGGGCACCGTCACCTTGCGCATCGACGCCGTGCTGATTCTCGTATCTCCTTGTGTGACAGATAGTTAACAAGAACCGAAAGCCAAGGGTAGCACCCGCCATCAGACGCGTCAAGGCTACAGTTCCTTGGGCTCCTTCCACGGGAACATGCTCACTTCGGCCTTCGGCGCGAGCATCGCGGCTTCCATGGCGACGGCGTACGGATGCGCCGGGACATCGTCCGGCAGGATCAGTAAGAGCCCGCACCTGTCCCCCTTGGTTCACGCCTTCATACGTGGGGAGGTACAACGCACCGAAACCCTCACCCGTGTGCTCCGCCTGCAGTTTCGCGCGTTCCCGTTGAATGATCGTGTCCGAGACGGATTGAGCGGAGAGCGAGCCGGAGAGGAGCAGCGCAAGAACCGGCATGGCATGGCGCATCAAACAACCTCCTGTTTGTGGCGGGAGCGCGGATCAAGGGACGAGTCCGTCAACGTCGCGTCGAGATCAAGAAGGATGTGCATCACCTTTGGCCTCGTCGGGCTAACGTACGCCGCTTCAGCCGCGGCGCGTTAGTTCGCTGGACCCTTGGGAAAGTGATCCTCGCGCCGCCGGCTGCAAGCGTTGTTAGCCAGCTGTTCGATGAGCTGGCTGTGAGGATCGGGCCCACCTGCCCGCCATGGCAACTAGCTCATCGCGGTACTTCGGCCAATCATGAAGCGTTTCGGGATCGAAATCCGCTCCGTTTGGCCACTGAATCGTTCCAAACGTCTGGTCAAGCTCGACTGCGTTGAAAAGCGTCAAGTCCTGGAGCGGCGCGAACACCTCGCCTTCCAAAACGGCACGGAAATCGATTCGCTGTTGACTTCCGTCGTCGAATTGAATCGGTCTCAATGTACGCTCGAATCTCCTCGAGATCCGCGACCGAGCGCGGGGACCAGATAACCTCGATCACAGGCCGAGACGTCGCTTAACCTCGTCGTGTGGGATGCCCTCGCCCCGGTCGAGCTGAGCAAGGCCTTCTTCGATCTTGGCCAGAAAGACCAAGCGCTCGATGGCGTCATCGACCGAGGCATCAGCCGGCAACTCGCGAATCGCCTCAATCATTTGATCGCGCGTGATGCGATGTGGCATACGAGTTAGATTCTACCGCTGTTTGGTCACGTTACCGAGTTGCGGGTTGTCGGCCCAACGCAATGCGGCTCACCCGCGGCGGCCGGTGTGCCGGTGATTCTACCTAGAAGCGAAGCTTCTGCGGCCGCCGTCGGGTGCAGCCGCTGTTAGACAGCGGACCCGGTACGGCGCTATCGTAGGCTCGGAGCCGCAAGATG
>JAUSDY010000095.1 GCA_030650395.1 Acidobacteriota bacterium
TCGGCGCCGACATTGAAGATCTGGATGACGCCCTTCGCGTCCGTGGCGATGCTCGAGAAATTGGCGCTGTTGAAAATCGCGATCTGGAGGGCCTCCGCCTGGAGCAGCGCCTCTTCCGCCTGCTTGCGGGCGGTGTTGTCGGTGCCGATCAGCAGGTAGCCGATGATGGCGTCCTGCGCGTCGCGCAGGGCCGTGACGGATACGACCGCCGGGAAGCGGCTGCCATCCTTGCGGATGTAGGTCAATTCGTAGATATCCTCGATGCCGCGTGAGGCCTTGAAGACCAGGGCTTCGAACCCTGGCGTAATCGGGGTTCCGAGCTCTACGCTCAACGCTTTGGCGCGCGCGATCACTTCCTGCGGATCGGAAATGTCGGCCGG
Organism: Acidobacteriota bacterium; assembly: GCA_030650395.1. GTDB lineage: Bacteria > Acidobacteriota > Vicinamibacteria > Vicinamibacterales > UBA2999 > 12-FULL-67-14b. The sequence continues at coordinate 381 of JAUSDY010000095.1, forward strand.
CGTGAGCGTGTTCAGCACCTCGGCGGCCGTGTAGCCCAGCATGCGCTCGGCGCCGACATTGAAGATCTGAATGACGCCCTTCGCGTCAGTGGCGATGCTCGAGAAGTTGGCGCTGTTGAAAATCGCGCTCTGCAAGGCCCCCGTTTTCAGCAGAGCCTCCGTCTGTCGGACGTCTATGTTGACATCAGCCGCTTCAGCAGTGCCCTTGCGGTCGGTAAGCATGTGTCCCCGGTTCCAAAGGATCCTGACGCTCAAAGCGCGCTGTCAACAGAAGATAAATTGGAGATGACAAGTGGCTCAAGAACATTGTCAGAGGCAATTGCCAGCGGCCGACGATAGGGCGAAGTCTTCTATTCTACAGCAAGGAACCCTGCCGTGATAGCCACATCTGGCCATGGACTCACGACGCATCGAAGCCTCGTCGCCGGCGCGGGCTACCTCACCCGTCGCAGCAGCTCTCCGACGCGATCCCATCCGCCGTCGAGGCGCCACTCGATGCGCCCGCGCGAGTTGACGAGCATCACGGTGCCGCCATGCTCGATGTCGCCCGTCGTCTCGTTGCGCCGCCGGCCAATGCCGAGGGAATCGAGCACCTGCTCCACGTCGGCCACGCTCCCCGACAGCACGCGATCGCCGGCGCCGAGGTTCCAGTGCGCGGCAATCGATGACAAGCGGTCGGGTGTGTCCCGCCACGGGTCCAGTGTCACCACCACGAGCTGCACGTCAGCGCGGCCGGCGGTGCGGCGCGCGCGGCCAAGATCGTTCACCACCGTGGGACACACGGTGGTGCAGTGGCCGAACGCCACGGTGAGCAGCGCCGGCCTACCGCGCAGGTCGGCCAACGACGCACCCGTGCCATGCTGATCGACGAGGGCCGTCGCCGGCGGTGAGAAATCGAGCCGCAGCGGCACGCCGGGACCGCGTACAACCGTCGGATGGCCGCGCGCCCACCCCCGCGCCGCACGCACGCCGAGCGAAGCCACGCCCACGAGCGTCACCGCCGCGATGCCCGCCGCGGCAAGCCGCCAGCGCCGCACCGCGTACACACGCTTCAGATCGCGCCGGAGCGTGTGCCCCCACACCACCGCCAGCACGCCGAGCATTCCTATCGGCTCGCCGATCAACAACACCCATCCGCCGGCGTCGGGCAGACCGCCGGGCGCCGAGCCGAAACAGGCCGCGCGCGTGCGCGACAGCCACTCCGGTTCCGCCGCGCCGGCCGGCCAGAGCGCCAGCGCCCACCACGCCACTGTGATCGCGAGGACCAACAGCAGCGCGGCGAACGCCGGGCTCGGCCGCCCGGCGGGTGGGTGGGAGCGGACTACCCGATCTTCCACAGGAAGCTCAACAGCTTCCAGTTCGTGAAATAGTAAAGCATGAACGCCAGCAGGAAGACGCCGACCAACACCACCGTGCCCGGCGTCGGTCCCCATTTGCCATGACCCGGCGCGTGGAGCTCGGCGTTGATCTCGTCGGCGTTTGTCGCATGCACCGGCGGCCGCGTGAGCCCCTGCGGCACGCCGACCACGTCCACGCCCTGTGGGAACTCCGTGATCCGCTCGCCGAAAAACACCGACTTCACGGCGATGAGAATGAACGATAGCGCGCCCGTCACGGCGATGATGCCGCCGATGCCGATCATGGCGAGGAACAAGTCCACCACCGGGTTGAACGGAACGTCGAACGGCGCCTGCGAGAACGAGATGTCCCAGTGCCGCCGCGGTACGCCGAAGCTGCCCGCGAAGGTCATGCCCGTTTCGACCAGCAGCATGCCGCCGGCGAACATGTACGGCTGCAGCTTGGCCAGTTTCCAGAACGCCACCTTCCGCTGGAAGATGAGCGGCAGCAGGTAGTATGTGGCGCCCATGAACGCCACTGCGGTGCCGCTCACTACTGTGGCGTGGAAGTGCCCGGGAATGCGCAGCGTGTTGTGGGCGATGATGTTGATCTGCTCCGTGCCGAGCGTCACGCCGGTGATCCCTCCGAAAAAGCCGAACACCACCACCGACAGGATCAGCGACGAGAAGCCGGGATCACCCCACGGCGCGCGGCGCAGCCATCCGAACAATCCGTCGGTGTAGCCGCGCAGCCGCATGCCCAACTCCATTCCCGCCGGTACGGTAAAGCCGTGCACCATCGACGCGAGCACCGCCATGTACATGAAGTACGAGGTATTCACGATCTTCCACGCCGAGCCAAACCCCGGATCGACGAGCAGATGGTGTGCCGACGCCATCGAGATGAACAGGATGTAGAGCACGAACGCCGAGCGACTCACTTTCTCGTTGAGCACGACGGCGCCCACCGTGAGCGCGCCGAGCATGTACCAGATCGCGACCATCGCCGCCACGTTGATCTGTTGCGCCGAGTGGCCGAGCGCCCACCAGAGCAGGCGATAGATCTGCGGATCCACGCCCTTGATGAGCCCGACCGACCAGAGAAAGGTCGGGATGTAGACCATCGCGCCATGCACGAGGGTGATCACGGCGATGATCGCCGCGGTCATCGCGCCATAGACGACGAGGGGCATGGAACCGATGTACGTCTTCTCCCGCTTGGCGATCGTCAGCGTGGCGAAGAACTGGCCCACCACGCCCAGCGCGCCCACGGCGAACAGGATCACGCCGAGATAGAACAGCGGGTGCGCCTTGAGCGGCGGATACGACGTGTATAGCACGTCGGCGCGGCCGCTCCACTGCATCGCTTCGACGAGCAGTGATCCGACGAGCATCAGGCCGAAGTTGAACCAGCCGTATCGTGGCGCCGCGGGTCGCGCGTTGAGCAGCACCGTGCCCGCGAACCAGAGCACCGCCATCTCGAAGAAGATGATGAAGAAGATCAGCATGTTCATGCCGTGGACGCCCAGGATGCGGTAATACCACACGGCAGGGAGGAGGTGCACGGCCTGCCAGCGCGTGAGCACCAGCAGGAGCGCGGCAATGGCGCCCACGAGCAGCGCGACCACCGACACGACGGCGTTGACTCGGATCAGACGCTCGGCTTGGAGGTTGATCCGGCGAGCCGTCACGGGACAGTTACGATACGCCGCGGGGAAGGAGGTAGCGGTCACGGTGCACCCGCCTGGCGTATGTGCGCGGCACCGTTGTCGGCGACCGCGCGGCCCGTGGAATCGACGACGATCACGCGGCCCACCATCGCATGATGGCCGATGCCGCAGAACTCGTTGCAGATGATGCGGAAGTCGCCCGCCGCGGTCGGCGTCACGCGCAGGCCGTAGTCATAGCCCGGCACCACCGCGAAGTTGACGTTGAGCGGATAGAGCGAGAACCCGTGATTCACGTCGAGCGAGGAGAGGTGCAACATGTACTCCTTGCCCTGCTCGAGTTTGAGAATCGGGTACCACTGGAAGGTGAGTCCCACGAGATAGACGTCGGCGCCCGGCGGCGGCTGCACGATCGGCAGCCCCCGATCCTCGCCCACCTTGTACTTCGAGGCGAAGAGCACGGTGCGTGCATAGAATGCCTTCGGGTCCACCCTGCGCCGCACGCCCGATGGATTCTGGCCACCCTTCCAGTGCCAGAGCGGCATCATCGCGAACAGCACGATGCACCACGCGAACGCGATCCCAACCCAGACTTTCTCGGCCTTGTGCGCGGGCTTCCACCAAATACCCGGCACGGCGTCGAGTCCGGTATGAACTCTGGTCAACATGAGTGCCTCTCTAGGGTAGGGTGCTTTTCGGCATCGAAAGAATTTCCCACATGCCCCACGCGGTGAAGATCACGAACATCACGAGGAGTCCGAGGGCGAGGAGGAGATACATGTTGTCGAACAGCCGCTGTCCCAGCGGTGGCGTCTCGACGGATTCCTGCGAGTCATCGGGCGACGGATCCATACGACTTTCTCCGGGTTGAGAGACGCGCTACGCCGATCGCCTCGCGCGCGGCGTCCGACGCGCGCGAGTTCCCGCCAAGGAGGTTGGCAACGGTAGTCTTCGTGAAGAACGCGTCAACAGGAGCAGCGACGCGCGACCAGCGCTCGTGCAGCATGCAAGGATGCTTGTCGTTGCACTGTGGACGTCCCAGGAGACAGCGCCTCTGGCCGACCGGCTCGAAAGGGGCGATGACCTGGGCGAGCGTGACCTTCCCGGGTTGGGCCGAGAGCCGAAAACCACCCTTCGGACCTCGCTCGGACCGCAGTACGCCGGCCCGAACGAGGGAGTGCAACGTCTTTGAGAGGTAGTTCCGGGGACAGCCGATCACGACGGCGATCTCATCGGCCCGCACGGGGCCGTGGTCGGCGCCGGAGGCGATGCAGAGGACGGCGTGAATGGCTTGCTGAGCGGTGCTGGACAGCCACATCGAAGAGGAGTCCTCGAAAGATTCTGGCGAACATCATGTCGATATGATAAACTTTCCGCAAGCCCCACCATTCATGCGACTCCTCGAACGCGCCTTCCGCCGCTTCCTCGCCACTCTCGATGCCGTCGCCACGAAGGCGTACGGTTACGCGTGGAATCCGTTCTACCAGAGCGGCACCGTCGCGGTGGCCATGCTGCTCGTGCTCATCGGCACGGGACTGTACCTCCTGCTCTTCTACCGTCTCGGTGCGCCCTCGGCCTCGGTCGGGCGGATGGCCGCCGACCCCTGGCTCGGCGCCTGGAACCGCAGTCTCCATCGCTACGCGTCAGACGTCTTCGTCCTCGCCGCCGGCGTGCACGCGCTACGGATGTTCGCGCAGGGGCGAAGCTGGGGGCCGCGGACGTTGGCGTGGGTGTCGGGGCTGGTGCTGTTCGGCGCCGGCCTGGTCTGCGCCTGGACCGGGTTCGTCATGGCGTGGGACAGCTTCGGCGAACGGCTCGCCCGCGAGGGCGGACGCCTGCTCGACGCGCTCCCGGTGTTCTCCGAGCCGCTCAGCCGCATCTTCGCCGGCGACGGGCCGGTGCCGAGCGCCTTCTTCTTCGTGAACATGTTCATCCACATCGCCGTGCCGCTGGCCATGGGCGCGGGCCTGTGGTTGCATGTGTCTCACCTCGCGCGCCCGGCGCTGTTGCCGCCGCGCCGGTTGATGTGGGGCATCATCGGCGCGCTCTTCGCCGCGGCGGTGATCTGGCCGGCGCCGCTGGGAGCGCCGGCCAACCCGTTCACGCTTGCGCCCACGACGCCCACCGATCTCGTGGCCGCGTGGTGGCTGCCGCTCTCCGAGCGTCTGTCGCCGGGCGCGGCGTGGAGCGCGGTGCTGATCCTCTCCGCGGCCGCCCTGCTCGTGCCCCGCTTTGCGCGCCGGCCCCGCACCGGCGCTCTGGCGCCGAGCGTCGTGGACCCGCGGCTCTGCACGGGGTGCAACCAGTGCCCGCAGGACTGTCCGTGGAGCGCGATCACCATGGTGAAGCGCGACGACGACCGTCCCATGCTCGTGGCGCTCGTCGATCCCGCACGCTGCGTGAGTTGCGGCATCTGCGCCGGCTCGTGCGCGCCGATGGGCATCGGCCCGGAGGGACGCACGGGACGTGACCAGCTCGGCGCGCTTCGCTCCGTCGCGTTTCCAGAACTCGCCGGCGCGGGCTTCGGTGCGCATGGCGACTTGCCGCCGATCGTCGCCGTGTGCTGCAAGCAGGCGCCCGCGTCGCACGTCGCCGCGCTGCGCGCTCGCGGCGCGCACGTGCACGCCGTGTCGTGCGTCGGCAACTTGCACACGTCGGTCATCGAGCTGTTCGTGCGGCGGGGCGCACCGGGCGTGATTGTGTGCGGCTGCCCGCCGCGCGACTGCACCAGCCGCGAAGGGCCGAAGTGGCTCCACGAGCGTGTGTTCAACGATCGCGAGGCGGAGTTGCAGCCGCGCGTCGATCGCCGACGGGTGCGGCTCGCGACACTCGCGCCGGGCGACCGGCGCGCGACACTCGCGGCGTTCGATGACTTCGCGCGCGCCCTCGCGGCGCTCGACCGCCCAACGCGCGAAACCGACGTTGACCTCGACGTGGTCTGCGATCCGGTGCCGATCGGCGCGGACGAGGAGGACTCATGACCGCCCTTTTACGCGTGGCTCGGCTGGTGGCCGCCAGCGTGGCCACCGCGCTCGTGCTCGGGCTGATAGTCCGCGCCTCGGCAGCGCCATTGCCCTTTCACGACGGCCAGGCCGCCCGCCTGCGGCTGTCGTGGAGCGCGCGTCCTGAGCGCATCGAGGTCTGTCGCACGCTGTCGGACGAGGAGCTGGCGCAGCGTGAGGAGCACATGCGCCAGCGGGTCGAGTGCGATGGGCGCTTCGCGACGTACACGCTGCGCGTCGAGTCCGACGGGCAGGTGATCGGCGAGACCGTGGCGCGTGGCGCGGGACTGCGCCACGACCGCCCGCTGTACCTGCTCCGCGAATACGACGTGGCGCCCGGCGTGCACCGCGTGCGCGTGTCATTCACGCGACGCGAGAAGACAGACGACAACGCCGCGGCGTTCGCGAAGACGACATCGACCGAGGCGGACACCGGCATCTTCGCCGGGCGGGCGCAGCGCGAGGAGGTGGAGCGCGCGCGCCGGGCGCGCGCCGCGATCCCCGCGCACCTCGAGCTCGACACGACGGTCGCGTTCGCGCCGCGCCAGGTCATAATCGTTACGTTCGCCCCGGAGCGCCGGGCGCTGGTGCTGCTCGCCGGCGGGAGCGAGCCGCGATGACCACGGATTGGGATCGCAGCGTGCGGCGCTGGCTCTACGCGTGCGCCGGCGCCGTGGTGCTCGCTGTAATCGTGGGCGGCATCACGCGACTCACCGAGAGCGGCCTCTCGATCACCGAATGGCGGCCCGTGTCGGGCATTGTGCCGCCGCTGACGAGCGCCGAGTGGCTCGACGCGTATCAGCGATACATGGCGATACCCGAAGCGCAGACCGTGCACCGCGGCATAACGCTCGCTCAATTCCAGCGGTTGTTCGCGTGGGAGTGGGTGCACCGTTTGCTCGCGCGCCTGGTGGGGCTGGTCCTGGTGCTGCCGTACTTCGTGCTGCTGGTGCAGGGTCGCGTGCACGCCGGTCTTCGCGCTCGTCTCGTGCTGTTGCCGGTGCTCGCCGCGGCGCAGGGCGCGATGGGCTGGTACATGGTGAAGAGCGGGCTGGCGGAACGCGTCGACGTGAGCGCGTACCGGCTTACCGCGCACCTCGCGCTGGCGCTCATCATCTATCTCATCGCGGTGTGGACCGCGCTCGATCTGCGGCCGTCGGCGGCCGACGCGGAGCCGGCGCCGCCGCGCCTGCGCCACGCGCTCGTCTGCGGCGTGGCGCTGACGTTCGCGACGCTGCTCTCCGGCGCGTTCGTCGCGGGTCTCGATGGCGGCAAGATCTACAATACCTTCCCGCTCATGGGTGGCCAGGTCGTGCCGCCGGGCTATCGCATCTTCGCCTCCTGGTGGCAGAACGCGATGGAGAATCCGGCGGCGGCACAGTTCCATCACCGGCTGTTCGGGATCACGACGGCGGTGGTGCTGCTGCTGCTTGCCCGCGCGGCGCGCGGCGCGCCGGCTCCGTCGGGACTCCGCAATGCGGCATGGGTGATGGCGATCACCGCGATCATGCAGGTGACGCTCGGCATCGCGACGCTCTTGTCGGCGGTGCCGGTGCCACTCGGGGTGCTCCACCAGCTCGCCGGTGTGGGCGTCCTGACCGCAGCGGTAGTGGCGGCACATCGGGCGAGAGGGGCGGTGGCGGAAGGGGCGACTCGCGCAAGTTGCGGTCACGGTGCCCGATCGTCCGGGCCATCCGGCGGAGGCGCGGTCGGTTGACCGGGAGAGGACAGGAAACTAGGTTCTCGATAATCCAGACTGATCTTATCGGGATTGTACCTAACCTCTTATCCTTCAATGCCAAAGCCGTTCTTGCCGCTTACCATCCTGGCGCTCGTGACAGTTCTGCTTGGCGGTGCCTCACCGGGCGCCGCCTGGAGCCAGGAATCCATGACCGCATCTGCAAAACCATTATCGGCGGGTGACTCCTCGGCCGCTGACTCAACCGTCGGGTCGCGGAAGAGCGCCCAGAAGCTCGAGGACATGCTGATCGCGGCCAGGCGAGCGCGTGCCCGTTACGCACCGGGATACACACGCACTGCGACCAAGACGCCCGCGCTGCCACGCGACGTGCCGCAGGCGCTCGTCACGGTGAGCCGGGAGCTGGTGCGCGACCAGGGCATGCAGGGCATCGCCGACGTCGTCCGGTACGTGCCGGGAATGACGGCTGGTCAGGGGGAAGGGAATCGCGATCAGGCGACGATACGCGGCAATTCATCTACGGCTGATTTCTTCGTGGACGGAGTGCGCGACGACGCGCAGTACTTTCGCGATCTCTACAATCTCGAGCGCATCGAAGCGCTGAAGGGATCGAACGCGATGGTTTTCGGACGCGGCGGCGGGGGTGGCGTTCTCAACCGCGTCACGAAGGAAGCGCAGTGGGAGACGCGGCACGATGTCACCGCAGAAGGCGGCTCATATGGCAAGCGCCGTATTTCCGCCGACCTGCATCAGTCGGTATCGCGAATGCTCGCGGCGCGGCTCAACACCGTGTACGAGCGCTCCGACATGTTTCGTGATGGAGCGTCCCTCGAGCGCTCGGGAATCAATCCGGCGATCACGATCGTGTCTCAATCGCTGAAGACGCGAATCAACGCGGGATATGAATACTTTCGCGATCATCGAACCGCCGATCGCGGAATCCCTTCCTTCGAGGGCCGGCCGGTCGCCACGTCGCCGTCCACATTCTTCGGAAACCCCGACGAGAGCTACTCCAAGGCGATCGTCAATTCCGCGACGGCCACGCTGAGTCACGACGCCGGACGCGTTCAGATCCGGAACAACGCGCGGGTCGCGAGCTACGACAAGGTTTATCAGAACGTGTATCCCGGCGCTGTTGACGCGGCGGGGGCGAACGTCAGTGTGTCGGCGTACCGGCAGGCCACTGACCGCTACAACCTGTTCAACCAGACTGATGTGACCTGGACCGGATTCACGGGAGACGTGACTCACGACTTCCTCGCCGGTGTAGAACTCGGCCGCCAGGCCACCGATAACTTTCGCTCGACCGGTTACTTCAACGGGACTGCCACATCGGTGCTCGTCCCGGTCGGACGGCCCATTGCGTCTTCACCGGTGACGTTCCGCCAGACCTCGAGCGATACGGACAACGAGACGATCGCCGGCACGCGTTCGCTGTACGTTCAGGATCAGGTCACGATTTCTCCGCAGCTTCGAATAGTGGGCGGCGCACGCTACGAGCAGTTCGACGTGCGCTACCGCGACCACCGTTCTGCGACGCGCCTCACTCGTACCGACGGGATGGTGTCGCCGCGATTCGGTTTGATCTTCAAGCCCGCCAAGCTGGTCTCGATCTACGCGAGCTACAGCCGGTCGTACCTGCCCGGCTCCGGAGACCAGTTCTCCAGTCTCAGTGAAGTCACGAGCGCGCTGCGTCCCGAGCGCTTCGCCAATTACGAGGCGGGAGCGAAGTGGGATGTGCTCGATCGCCTCGGGATTTCCGCGGCGGTCTATCGCCTCGACCGCACGAACACTCGCGCAGTGGATCCCGCTGCGCCGACGAAATTCGTTCAGACGGGAGCGCAGCGGAGCCAGGGCTTCGAGTTGTCTGCCACGGGAAATGTCACGCCCGCATGGGAATTGGCGGCCGGAATTGCGCGGCAGAATGCCGTCATCACCAGCGCCACGACGGCCTCGGCGGCGGGCGCCAGCGTTCCGCTCGTGCCGCGCACCAGTCTGTCGCTGTGGAACCGGTACGCGGTCACGGGGCGATTCGGCGTGGCGCTTGGCGCGGTTCACCAGTCGGAAGTCTTCGCCGCCATAGACAACAGGGTCACGCTTCCGGCGTTCAACAGGTTCGACGCTGCGCTGTTCGCCGGCATTGCGCACGGAATCAGGGCGCAGGCCAACGTCGAGAATCTCCTGAACGCACGCTACTATCCGACGGCGCACAGCAACAACAACATCACACCTGGCTCGCCGCGCGCGGCGCGCGTATCGGTAACAGCGAACTTCTGACGCGGGGTTCACCACCGGAGGCGTTCGCGGGTACCTTTCCCGCAAATGACCGATTCCACCGCGTGGCAGGACCTCGACGCCGCTCTCGAGCGGGAATACATCGTCGTTCGGGAGCAGCCCCAGTCCGCCGGAATCAGCGCGTTTTCAGCGCAGTCCAGGACCAACGGATCCGAAGTCGGGATAAAGACGGTGCCGGCTGGCATCTTCGCCGGCACGACCGCTGTCAGCGACGCCGATGTCGCGGCTCGGCGCGTGCAGCATCCCAACATCGTCTCCATACTCGGCACGGGCCTCCAGGGCGACACGTTTTACTGGATCTCGCCGGCAATAGATGCGCGCACGTTACGGGTGCGACTTTCCCGCGGCGGGCGGATGGATGTGCAGGATTCGCTGACCGTGCTTCGCGACGTCTCCGCCGCGTTGACGCACGCCCACCTGCATGGAGTGGTGCACGGAGGGCTGAGCCCGGACAGCGTGGTCATCAGCGGAGGATCGGCGCTGGTGACGGATCTCGGAATACCTGAAGTGTTCGCCGCGCTTCGTCAGCAGGGAGTCCGTGCCTCGCACGCCACGCCTTCAGCGGCCGAGCCGCTGAGATACGCATCGCCTGAGCAGGGGAGCGGCGGGAGAGCCGATACGCGCTCCGATGTCTATGCGTGGGGCGTGATTGCGTATGAGCTCCTCGGTGGAAGGCATCCGTTCGCCGGGCGCAGCACCCCGCGGCAGATGATGGCGGCGCATGCGGATGAGGAACCGCCGCCGCTCGCCACCGGACCATCGGGCGCTCCATCAACGGTGACCAGGCTCGTGATGCGTTGCCTGTCGAAGGATCCCGCGAAGCGGCCAGAGTCAGCCCGCGAAATTCTGGAGGTGATGACGAGGGAGATGCTGGTCCCGCCGAAAGCGGCGCCAGCAGGCTCGGGGCAGAAGCTGGTGATCGCGCTCCTCATCATTTCGGTTGCCAGCATCGGCTTGATCGCGTGGCTCGGCATGAGGTCTTGACGTATCAAGAATTCCTGATATACCATGCGCTCGATGCGGCGCTGCCGGTGGGATGCTGCGGATAGCTCTTTGTTTCACCGATACATCAAGAAATCCTGTTGTAAGGAGACTGACGAATGCCCGCGAACACTCTGAAGGCGACGGTGCAGGAGAAGTACGGCGAAGCGGCGAAGCGCGCGGCGGCCGGTGCGCAGGGTTCGTGCTGCGGTCCCGTGAGCAGCTGCTGCGGTGCCAGCGCCGACACCGAGATCTTCGATCCGATAACATCCAATCTCTATGACGCCGGCGAGACAGCCGGCATTCCCGCGGAAGCGCTGCTCGCGTCGCTCGGCTGCGGCAATCCGACCGCGCTCGCACAGCTCAATCCCGGAGACGTCGTTCTGGATCTGGGATCCGGCGGTGGAATAGACGTGCTTCTTTCGGCGCGCCGCGTGGGCCCGACCGGCAAGGCCTACGGTCTCGACATGACCGACGAGATGCTCGCCCTGGCGAACGAGAACAAGCTCCGCGCCGGCGCAACCAACGTCGAGTTTCTGAAGGGTGATATCGAGAGCATTCCGCTGCCTGACAACTCGGTGGACGTCATCATCTCCAATTGCGTCATCAATCTTTCGGGTGATAAGCCGAGCGTGATCCGTGAGGCGTATCGCGTGCTGAAGCCCGGCGGAAGATTCGCGGTGTCCGACGTGGTGGTGCGCGGCCACGTTCCGGAGCAGGTGAAGAAGAGCATTGAGCTCTGGGTCGGATGCGTCGCCGGAGCGCTGGAGGAGAGCGAGTTCAAGTCGCTGCTGTCTTCCACCGGTTTCATCGACGTGGAAATCGAGCCGACGCGGATCTACAAGGGAAAGGACGCAGCCGCGTTTCTTGCGGGCGCCGGACTTGACGCCGGCCTCGCAAGCGAGGTAGATGGCAAATTCATGGGGGCGTTCATTCGCGCCACGAAGCAGCGGGTAGCGGGTAGCGGGTAGCGGGTAACGGTCTTTTCGGCTTGCGCCGTATGACTCCCGGCATTTGCTTTTACCGGGCAGCTTTCCGCAGAAATCGGCCGGAGTTCAACGCGCCGGCCCAGCATGCCCAACCAGTCCGGTTGGGCATTTGTTCTATTACGGTTACTCGCACGCCAATTCAGGAAGCCACATGCGTCGTCTGTCAGTCACGTCGCTGATTCTTTTCGCAGCCGCGTTCCTACCGCGTCCTGCCGCCGCGCAGCGGGTCGTACAGGAGGACGCGAGCCTGGCCGGGACGCGCGAGCTCGGGATTTTCGCGAGCGCGCGAATTCTGTCTACGGAGTACAGCGTGGACAACGGCAAGACGGCTTACGGTGGCGCGCTGACATTCGGAACGCACCTGAAGAGCTCGCTGGCGGTGCAGGGCGGGCTGGCGATGAACTACAGCCAGCAGGAAGGGAGCTATTACAAGCCACCACTTCTGACGATCACACCGACTATCTCGCTGATTCTGCAGCGCTCGACCTCGGCGGATCTCCAGCCGTACGCGCTCCTCGGCGCGGGATACGAGTTCGTTCATTACACGAAGCCGCGCTGCGACTGCGATCAGAGCAGAAGTTTCGGCGTTGGCAACGTTGGAGTCGGTTTCCGGAAGATGATGGGCAGTACGAGCGCTTTCCGCGCGGAGATCAGCAGCCAGATCGACGCGGGCGGACCCGCGTTCACCGGCATGGCGGGCATGTCCTTCTTCCTCGGAGTGCAGGACCGCTTCGCGAAGCAGCGTCGCATGCGTACTCCCGGCCGCGTCCGGACCGAGCCGCCTCTGATTCCCATTCCGAAGCAGACCACGACGGTCCAGCCGGCCATTCGCCCCGCGGCGCCGGCGACAGTACCCGCGACGGCGCCCGCGGCCACTCCGGCACCCGCGGCAGCGAACGTCGTCAGGCCGCCGGCGCCCCCGCCGCTTCCGACCGGCGTCGGCGCGGTGCTGCTCCAGGTTGACGGCACGCAGGTGGATTTCACGAGGCCGACGTGGCGCGACGACATCGAGCCACTCCTTGACGGACTGGTGGTGGATCTCACATCCGACGCGGGGCAGCGCATCAAGCTCAGCATCGAGGCCCACACCGACAACATCGGGTCCAACGCCGGCAACATCATGCTCGGCCTCGACAGGGCGCGCGCGGTGCGCGAGTACCTCGTCAGCCAGGGCGTAGCGGCCGATCGCATCAAAGTGAGCAGCGCTGGCGAGGACGCATCCATCGCTCCCAACACCACCGCGATCGGCAGGCAGCAGAACCGGCGCATCATCATCAGGCGGGATAACTAGGATGCGCGCGATCAGAGGCATTTCCATGAGCACGAAGAGGATGCGCAGCGCGCTGGTTTCCATCGCCGCATTCACGATTCTCGCAACCGTCACGGCAGCATGCGGCGATCTCACCGGACCGCAATCGCCGAGCACGCCCACTGACGTGGTAGCCACACTCGCCAGCTCGACTTCCGCCACCATCACGTGGAAGCCCAGCCCGCTCAACGATGGCGTGATCAGCTACAGCATCTATCGTAACGGGACGAGGGTGGGCGAATCGCCGACAACCACCTATACCGACACGGGACTCGCCCAGCAGACGACGTATGTCTATTCAGTGGCCGCGAACTGCAAGTCGGGCGTCATCTCTGATCGTTCGGTCGAGACGGCTGCCGCGACGGTGACGACGGTGGACGTCACTCCGCCGAGGGTGATCGCGAATCAGCCGCCGACCGGCTTCAACGGTGCCTCTCCGGCCGCCACGGCCACGGTGACGTTCAGTGAGCCGATGGATCCCGCGACGGTCAATGCGACGACGTTCACCCTGCGCGTCACCAATGGCGCAGCGATCCCCGGAACCGTGACTTACACCGCGGCGACCCGTATCGCTGAGTTCAGGCCGACGGCGAGCTTGCCGAACCCGGCCAGCATCACCGCGACCGTCAGTACCGGGGTCAAGGATCTCGCTGGAAACGCCATGGCCGCGGCATACTCGTGGGCGTTCACTACGCGCGACGATACGCCGCCGACCGTCACGGCGACCGTGCCGGCGAACGGCGCGACCGGTGTCGCTCCGACCTCGACGGTGAACATCACGTTCAGCGAGGCAATGGACGCAACCACCATCTCCGCCACGAACATCACCGTTCGCCTGACATCTTCGGGCACAGCGGTGACCGGAACGGTCGCCTACAACACGACGACACGCGTGGCGACGTTTACGCCTGCTTCACCGCTCGCGCAAAGCACCGGCTATTCCGTCACCGTTTCGACCGGGGTGAAGGACGCCGCGGGGAACGCACTGGCGGCGCCATTCCAGTTCGCGTTCTCGACCGGTGATACCACGGCTCCGACCGTTACGGCGACCGTGCCGGCGGAGGGCGCGGCGGGCGTCGCTCCTGCTGCGACGGTGAACATCACGTTCAGCGAGGCGATGGACGCAACCACCGTCTCCGCGACGAACATCACCGTTCGCGTGACATCTTCGGGCACTGCGGTGACCGGAACGGTCGCCTACAACACGACGACACGCGTGGCGACGTTTACG
>JAUSDY010000100.1 GCA_030650395.1 Acidobacteriota bacterium
AGGCACCCGAGGCACCCATGGCACCAGGCAGTTGCGCCCCACCGCGTCGTCCGCGACGACGCCGGCGTTTGCGGCGGGCTGCGCCGTCGCCTTGTCCTTGTTGGCCTTGTCCCTGGCCCTGGCCGCCGCCCTGCGCCGGCTGGCTGGTCGGCACGAAGCCTTCGCCAAGCTCGCCGCCCTGCGCCATCGGCGCCGGCTCGTCATCGTCCTGGTCGTGGCGATCGTGTCCGCGCATCACCTCGGGGCGGTATTGCACCACCCCTTCGAGCGCGCGGACCCGCCGCTCGCTGAAATCGAGGCGGCTCGAGAGCGACTCGACGCGCATCCGCAGGTTTTGCGCCTCGATGCCCATGCGGGTCGTTTCGATGACCAGGTTGTGAAGCACCTCGTAGTAGAGCGCGTTCCACTCGGCGCGCGATCGATCGAACTCGATCTTGCGGCGCGATTCGCGCTTGAGCAGGTCGACGTTGAACTGCGCCTGGGTGTGGAGGATCTGGTTGAGGACGTTCGGGTTGAAGAACAGCTTCAGGATCGGCTGCAACAACTTGCGCATGAAGCGCAGCGGTCCGCGGTGCGACGTGAACAGCGTCTGATCGTCGAACGCGTACGGCGCTTCGATCTTCGGCGGCTCGGTGTTGACCGCCGGACGGCTCTTGCGGAACTGATCCAGCAGATCCGACCGCAGGTTCTTCGGCTCGAGGAATTTCTCGAGCCGGACCGACGCCAGCTCGCGGATTTGCTCTTCGGTGTAGTCGGCGCCGCGCTTTTCGAGAATGCGCTGGCGGATCTGCTTCATGATCTGCTCGACGTCGACCGACTCGGAACGAATGGTGAACTCGCTCATCGCGTTGAACCCCTACGCCGGCGTCCGCGGCTCTTGACGCCGCTTGCGGCTGGCAAACTCGGGCGCTTCCATGATGCAGGTGCCCAGAATGCCGATTGACTGTTTGAAGGCGTGCATGCCCGCGCGCGTAATCGTGGCGGGCGACTCGCCCACCTGCGGGTAGCCATTGGCGTCTGGCGTCAGCTGCTCCCAGTTGTCGAACAGCCGCCCCCAGGGACTCGACAGCGCCTGCGCCATGTGGCGCTTGCCGAGGAACGGGTACCAGAAACTATCGTGATAGATGACGCTGGCGATGTAGGCCCAGGGCGCGAGCACGGTCTTCAGCGACCACTCGATGGGCTTGCGCAGCGGGCCCCAGTAGATCTGGTGCTGCATGCGCGAGGCGAACGTCATATCCTTGTACGGACCGACGAACTTCCAATCCTGCTTGGCAGCCTCGAGGTCGCCGACGATCTCGATGTCACGCGGATCGCCGCACCCCAGCCCGAGGTCGTGCGCCAGGCGGATGTACTTGATCGACAGCGGGTCGAACCCCATCAGCTTTGCCGCCACCGCGTCGATGGCGACCTGGTCGGCGCTGGCCAGCATCACGTTCTTGACATGCGGAATCATGCAGCGCGGGCCCGGGCCGTCGCCCGCGAACGTGCCGTCCATCACCGCAAAGACGCCGCGGTGAATCTTCTTCTGGATCATCAGCAGGTCGACGAGCGTTTCGTGGATCACCGGGTGCGTCCAGTGCCGGCGCTCGTTCAGCAACCCGCCGAACGCGTTCTTCATCGCGCCCGTCGTAGTCGTGAAGACATGCGTCTTCACCGTCGGCAGGTGGATGATGTTTTCCCCGATGAACCGCTTCGGGATCATGAAGCCGTCGGGGTAGACCTCGTTCAGGCAGAGGAACTTGTCGGCGAGGTCGCCGACCGCGTCGCGGACGTTGGTCCACGGCTCGTCGCCTTCGTAGAGGTGGACGTTGCGGATGCCGTGCTTCTGCACGACGGGGAGCTGCTTGTTTTCCGCCTCGCCGAGGTGCGCGTCGATCACCACGGTGCGGTTGTGACAGGCGTGGATCAGGTCGGGGTTGAACCCGTCCTGCTTCATCGCGCCGATCACGCCGTCGAGCTGCCACGGCGTGGTCGAGCAGCCGGGAAAGAAAAAATGCCAGGAGATGTTGACCTTGAGCGCGGTGTCGGCGTCCTTGGCGAGGACGTCCTGATAGCCGGCCAGGTTCATGACCGCGTGCGTGTCCCGCAGGACCGTCGCCGGCGACGTCGTGACGAGTGCGACCTTAGCTCGTGCCAAATCCTCTTACGACACGTACGGCCGATAGATGATCAGGATTACCGCCAGGCCCCAGAGCGCCACACAACTTAACAGTGGGCGGTCCCGCAACAGCAGATCCGATGGGCTGCCACCGCCGTGCTTGCGATGCACGAGGTAGAGGTACCGGAAAATGCCGTAGATCGGGAACGGCGTGGTCAACACCAGCAGACGGGTGTTGAACCGCTCGGCCGTTTCAGGGCTCGCGCAGTAGATGACGTAGACGACTAGGGTTGCCGCCGCTACGACTGCGATCATCTGATCGAGCAAGTACGGATCGTACTCCTCCAAGATTCGGCGATGTCCCGTGGCCCCGTCGCCCAGCATGGTGATTTCATGCCGCCGCTTCGCGAGGCCCAGGAACAACGCCCCTAGGACCGTGCAGACCAGCAACCAGTCGCTGACCGGCACTCCTATTACCAAACCACCCGCCACGGCCCGCAGCACGAAGCCAATCGCGATCGTCATCACGTCGAGGATCACGATGTGCTTCAGCCAGTGCGTGTACAAGACGAACAGCGCCAGGTACGCCGCGGCGGCCACTCCAAACATCGGCCGCAGCGTAAAGGCCGCGGCCAACGCCAGCACGCCCAGGCCGATCGCCCACGCGAGGGCCGTGCCGGCCGAGAGCGCCCCGGAAGCGATCGGGCGCATCCGTTTCAGCGGGTGCTGCCGATCGGCTTCACGATCCGAGACGTCGTTGATCAGATAGACCGCCCCGGACAGCGCACAAAAAATCAAAAAGGCCGCCGAAGCAAGCGCCAAGGCGGCCGGGTCGAGCAATTTAACGGCAAAAATCAGCGCCGCAAAGACAATGAGATTCTTCGTCCACTGGTCCGGTCGCAACGAAACGATCAGGCTTGCGACTGCGGACCGTGTTTCCACGACTACTTGTAGCTCTTGACGGCTTCCGCCTCCGAATCGAAGGTGTCGAATACCGTGAGCAGCTTGGTGATCGACAGCAGATCTTCGATGCGCTTGGTCAGGTTGAGCAGCTTGAGGCTGCCACCCTGGCGGCTCACCGTCGTGTAGGTCCGGACCACTTCGCCCAGGCCGGCGCTGTCGATATACGGCACGCCTTCGAGATTGAGCAACAGCTTCTTCTTGCCCGCGGCGAGCAGGCTGTTGATCTTGTCCTTCAACAACTCGTCGCCTTCGCCCAGGGTCATCTTGCCCTTGAGGTCGAGCACGGTCACATCGTTCACAGTCCGTTCGACGATTTCCATTCGCGTCTGTCCCCTACGTCGAGAAAACCCTTGCAAGAAGGCCGTTTAGCAGGCCCAAAAGGTGCCGAATGTTACCACTACTCTGTCTCGCGCCGCATCTTCTTGCGGTTGCGTTTCCGGGCCAGCGCCTGTTTTGCGCGCCGCTTGTCGCCCGGTTTCAAGTAGAAGGAGTGCTTCTTGATGTCCTTGATGATGTCTTCCTGCTGCACTTTGCGCTTGAAACGCCGCAACGCGCTTTCGATCGACTCACCCTCTTGCAATTTCACCTCGGCCATCTGTAGTCACCCCCTTTCGACCTGGATCAGTCCAGTGCCGACCAATGATCGACAGGACAAGTATGCTAGGCTATCACAACACGGCCCACGGCTAAGGATAGAGTTAAGTGCTTTGTTTCCTGCGTCTTAGAGCAGCGGAATCAACCCCTTCGTCAATCACCCTAACCTGAGCATGCGCATCCTCGTTATCGGCTCCGGCGCGCGCGAGCACGCCCTCGCGTGGAAGCTTCAACAGGAGCCGGACGTCGACCATTTGATCTGCGCGCCTGGAAACGCCGGCATTTCACGGATCGGTCTCACAGCCGCGCTCGACCCCTTAGACACCGATGCCGTGGCCAGGTTCGTCGAAACCGAACGGATTGATTTGACGGTGGTCGGACCCGAAGCGCCCTTGGGCCGTGGGCTGGCCGATCGTCTCGAAGCCGAAGGGCGGCGGGTCTTTGGCCCAACCCAGGCGGCGGCGCAGCTCGAGACCAGCAAGGCGTTCGCGAAGGATTTCATGCACCGTCACGCGGTGCCAACCGCGCGCTATCGCGTCTGCACAGATACGGAGGCCGCGATCGCTGCGATACGGTCCGGCGAGTTTGGCGATGCGCTGGTGGTCAAGGCCGACGGCCTCGCCGGCGGCAAAGGCGTCGTTGTCGCGCCCGATCGAGCGACGGCGGAATCCGCCGTGCGGTCCGCGATGGTGGATCGCAGCTTCGGTGACGCCGGCGCGCGCGTCGTGCTCGAGGAGCTGCTGCAAGGACCCGAGGTGTCGTTCTTCGTAATCGCTGACGGCGATCACTACGTGCCGTTGCTGTCTGCGCAGGATCACAAGCGCATCTTCGATCACGACCTCGGCCCCAACACCGGCGGCATGGGCGCGTTCTCGCCGAGTCCGTTGATGGATGCGGCGCTGCAGGAACGCGTCGAGCGGGAAATCGTGCGCCCGGTGTTGCGGGGCATGGTAGCCGAGGGCACGCCGTTTCGCGGATTTCTCTATTGCGGCTTGATGTTGACGGCGGACGGCCCGAAGGTGATTGAGTTCAACGTCCGCTTTGGCGATCCCGAAGCGCAGGTGGTCTTGCCACTATTGATTGAGCCCCTGTCGCCGCTTCTCTGGGAGGCAGCAAACGGGCATTTGAGATCTGCGTTATCTGTGTCATCTGTGGCCCCCGTTGTTTCGGCGTCATCCGCCGTCGCGCGGGGCGCTATGGCGGACAAGTCGGCGGCCGTTGGCATCGTCCTGGCCGCCCACGGCTATCCCGGCGACGTTCGCTCTGGCGACGTCATCGCCGGGCTCGACGATGTGGCGCGGGATTGTCCTGATGCGATGGTGTTCTACGCCGGCGTGAAATCGCGCGGCCAGGATCTCGTCACGGCGGGTGGGCGCGTCCTCACCGTCGTCGCCACGGCGCCCTCGTTCGACATCGCCATCGCGCGCGCATACGAAGCCGCGAGCAAGATTCGCTTCGAGGGAATGCAATACCGCCGCGATATTGGCCAGAAAGCGTTAGGAAGGCAGTAGCGCCTTCAGCGCGTCGTCGAGGTGAGCACGAAACATGTTCGTGTTGTGCCCTTCGGGGACCTCGAGATACGTGACCGGCGCATTGACATCGTCCAGTGTCGTCCGCAGCTGGCGCGCGCCGTCGATCGTCGAATCGTAGACGCCGCCCAGCACGAAAAACTTGATCGACACCGCGGCGGCGCGCGCCTTGGCCTGGTTCGCGATGACCGACGCCGTTTGCTCGGGCGGCGCGATGGCCGCACACAATCCGAATATCGACGGGAACTCCACGGCGAGATCGACGGCGCCATATCCGGCGAGCGAGCTGCCGACGATCGCGCGGTGATCCGGAGCCGGGAACGTCCGGAATCGCTTGTCGACCATCGGCACGAGCTCGGCCGACACGAACGCGCGCCACTTCGGGTTGCGCGAGTATTCCTCCTGGCGATCGCCCGGCTCGGAGAACACCGCGATCACCGGCGGAATCGCCTTTCTCGCAATCAGCCGATCGAGCACCCGCGGCACGTCCATCTTCTCGACGTAGTTCGCGCCGTCGAGGACGTACACCACTGGATACAGAGTCTCCGGCGCGCTGGCGCTTGCCCTGAGCGAAGTCGAAGGGTAGCCGGGCGGCAGGTAGAACCAGACGCGCCTCGTGCCGCCGAGCGATTTCGATGTGATGGTTTCGGCCAGCAGCTCGCCGGCCGGTACGGCCGCGCCGTCATCGACTTCCGGTTGCGCCGGCCAGAATGGCATCCGGACCTCGGAGCGGGGCCCGGCATAGGCTTGCGCGATGCGCGGATTCAGCGGATCGGCCACGGCGTCTTTGTCGAGCAGGAACACATATTCAACGCGCGCGTTGGTATAGGCCGTGCCCTCGAGATACGACCACTGCGTGCCGTCGATGCGCGTCATCGTTCCGATCGACGCGTCGTAAACAGGTTGCGCCGCCTGCCCTGAGCCTGGTCGAAGGGCCCACGCGTTGAAATCGCCGACCACTCGTGGCGTCCTGCCGGCGGCGTCTTTGGCGAAGAACACCAGCCGGGTCTGGTTCTCGACGATCGGCGTTCCGCCCCTCGCGGCGACGAAGCGCTCGACGGCCGCTTCGCGCGCGCCCGGCTCGAGACCCTGCAAGTGTTTCCGGAGCCCGGCCCACGATTGCGGCTCACCCGCGCAGCCGGCAAGAAGAAGCACCAACCCGATTGGCACCACAGGCACCTTAGGCACCCTGGGCACCTTCATAGTTCGGCCGCCAGTTTTTGCGCGGCCGATTTCCTGCCGCCCTGACCCTCCACGATCAGTTGTCCGCACGCGGCGCGGATATCGCGGCCGCGGCTCTTGCGCACGGACACGTTTAAGCCGCGGTCGGCGAGGATCTTCGCGAAGGCATTGATCGCCTCGTCGGACGGACGCTCGAACGGGATGCCGGGGGCGGCGTTCAGCGGCAGCAGGTTCACCTTCGCCTTCACACCCGACAACACCTTCACCAGCTTGCGCGCGTCCTGCGGCGAGTCGTTCACGCCGGCGAGCAGGACGTACTCGAACATGATGCGGCGGCGTTTGGCGAGCGGAAAACGCTCGCACGCTTCAATCACATCCCGCATCGAGTATTTCTTGTTCAACGGCACGATGGCGCCGCGCGTTTCCTCGGTCGAGGCGTGCAGCGAGACCGCCAGGTTGGGCATCAGCGCTTCGCCGGCGAGCTTGTCCATCATCGGGACCAGCCCCACCGTGGACAGCGTGACGCGCTTGGGATGCAGGCCGAGGCCTTCCTTGTCGTTCAGCATCCGCAGCGCCTTCATCGTCGCCTCGTAGTTATGCAGCGGCTCGCCCATGCCCATGAGGACGATGTTGAAGGATTTGTCGAGCAGGTCGAGCGACCGTGCCAGCAGGCGGACTTGTGCCGTGATCTCGCCAGCGCTCAGGTTGCGCACGAGGCCCATCTTGCCGGTCAGGCAAAAGGCGCAGCCCATCGCGCAGCCGACCTGCGTCGACACGCAGAAAGTTTGCGCGGGCGTATCGGGGATGAACACGGATTCGATCTGCTTGCCGTCCGACATTCGGAGCACGAACTTCTGCGTGCCGTCTTCCGAGACGTCGTGCTTGATCACGTCAGAAAGCGACACCGTCGCGGCGCCTGCCAGCGCGGCGCGAAGCTCCTGGCTCAGATCCGTCATTTGCGCGAAGTCGGTCACGCCGCGCTTCCAGACCCACCGGTAGATCTGCTTGGCGCGAAACCGCTTGTGCCCGAGCGACTCGACGAAGGACTCGAGCTCTCCGAGCTCGAGGCCGGCGAGGTCGGTGGGAGGGCCCTGCATTTCACTTCAAGTGTACCAGCGACCGAGGGCTGGTGCGTCCCTCTCTAGACAGTGAGTCCTGCTCGGACGAGGAACTCGAGGGCCATGTTTTCGTCCACCACATCATGCGGGATGAGGGCGTACTTCCAAGGCTTGCCGCTGTAGGTGGCCGCGTGCGAGCTGGCGTGTTTGCACCACTCCTCGGCCGCGGCACGTTTGGCGGCAACCTCCGTGGTTTCCAGCTCATTTCGCGCTTTCGACTCGAGCATCCAGATCGTATCCGCCGTCTCCGCCACGAAGTCCGGCACGTACTGGGCCATGTCGGTTCCACGGCGATAGTCGATGAGGAACTGAGCTTTGAGCGGCTTGAACCATCGCTGCGAGTCGCGATCCACGATAATCGCGAGCCGCCGCTCCGTATCCGCCTGGAATCGCTGCGTTCGATACAGACAACGAACGAACCCGCCGTAAAGCAATTGCGCGATCTTCGTCCTGTCGCGAGGCTCCGAGCGGAAGTCCAACACCGTATCGGTCACTGAGGCCGAGTAGGCGCCAGACGGGGCGTGAAGCCACCTGCGGATCTCAGTGTGGTAGCCCTCGACCTTTTCCCAGTAATGACCGGGCTCGTGCATCTGGGCGTGGATGTTGATGGCGATTGGCCTCTGGTAAGCCTGCAGCACCCGCCGGGTCTCGTCTTCGGAGAGATAACTCTGAAAGTGCCGAACGGCTTGACCGGCGAGGTCATAAAGGAGGTCCGCCTGCTGGTCGTAGGACACATCGTCAAAATCCATCAATCCGCGGACGAGATAGTCTTCGAGGCGATGTTCCATGATGCCGCGGTCGCCAAGGGCCACCACCTCGGTCTGGTGTGTTCGGAGGTGCTGAATCCAGAGCGCTTCGTCAGTGCCGCTCGAGGTCCTCGGGCTCAATCTCGACCGTCGTTAGGCGGAGCGGCGAGTCGCCCTTATTGCAGTCGTCCACGATCTCCTGAAACCGGTCGTGCGCGATGATGTTGAGCCGGTCAAGCGACGAGATGCCGGTCTTCACCACGAAGGGCAGTCGCAGGCCGCGACCGATGCTCTGCTCGACCAGAGTTCGGGAATCCGCCGTTCGTAGTGGGACGATGGTGTAGAGGTTGGTGAGGTTGGCCAGATACGCGAAGTAGCTGTCGCCGATGTACTCCGAGAGGCGTTTGATGCGTGGAGACCTACCGCCTCGGACCTCGGAGTTGATCTTCGAGATGTTGAAGATGTTGACGCGGCACGAGGTTGGAATGTCCAGCAGCGTCTGGTCGTAGTTGTCGCCCGTGATGATGGTGGGCGGGTCGGTCGCAAACTCCGCCACGCCCCGGAACACGTACTTCGGCGTGTTGGGCGTGAAGTCAGCGATCAACTTGTTGTAAATCGTGAGGTTCGGCGCCAGGACGAAGAAGTTGCGAATGCCATGCGCCAGACGCAGGTAGCTGATGAAGGCGCCCATCAGGCGCGTCTTGCCAACGCCGGTGGCGAGCGCGAAGCACAGCGAGGGGAAGTCGCGTTCGAAGTCGGTGACGCCGGCAAATTCCTGCTGAATGGCGGCCAGCGCCGCAGCGCGGTCGGTTGTCTTCGACGGCGGCACGAGCTCGACCACTCGATCGAGGATTTCGAGAGACCGGCGCTGCGGCGGTCGCAAGCTGAGCCGGTTGGCGACGGCGGTCACCTGACGGTGCATGCTCGGCCGCTACTCCTTCTGTGCCTTGGGGTTACGCAGCATTAGTCGAAGACAATACCTCAGGACCGGCAGGCAATGTGCGTAGTGCCGAAGGGCGAGCTGTCGGCGTGGAACCGAGCATAGTTGTTGACAACAACTCGGCGTCCGGCTTAACCTGAGGTTAAGTCGGGCCAAGGCGAGATTCATGACGAGACCGGATCCCTTGAGCCCTCTTGAGGCCCATGAGTTCATTCACCAACTCTTGGCGACCCGCGACTCCATTTCGTACACCGCTCACGTGCGTGAGCGCATGCGGCAGCGAGAGTTCACTCTCGACGATATCCGCCGTCTGTTGCTCTATGGAACCGTTGCTCCCGATCCTGAATGGAACGAAGCCCATCAGAACTGGGCCTATGTGATTTCTGGTGTCGACTACGACAATGAGCCATTGGCCATCGTGGTGGCGCTTGAACCAATACACAGTCGAATCACGGTTATTACTGGTCACGATGTCTAAAACCTTACCGATCCGCCGATGCACCGAATGCGGTGCTCCTCAGCATCTGGAGCGCAAGACGATGGATTACCCGGAGTCGGGTCTCTCCAACGTGCAGCTGATCAACGTCCCGGTCTGGGTCTGCGAACACGGCCATGAGGAATTCGAGATTCCGGCCGTCAGTCAACTGCATGAACTGCTGGCGTCGATGATCGTTCGGAAGCCCGCACGCCTCGCGGGGCCGGAGATCAAGTTTCTACGCAGGCGGGTGGAGTTGTCTGCCAAAACCTTCGCGGAGCGCATCGGGATCACGCCAGTGCAGCTGTCCCGCGTTGAAACAGGGGCCCGTCACGTGACCCATCGGATGGACCTTCTGATTCGATTGGCGATTGCAGCCTTCATCGCGTCGAGAGACAACAAGCCATTCCCGGTTGACCTGACCCCATTCATCGACAAGCTCGAGGCCTGGGATATCGGTAGCCATCGGCTGCGTCATCGGGATCAGGCAACCCCCGATCACGAGTGGGAACCTGAGGGACAGCCTGTCTAGCTTGGCTCCAGCGGAAGCCTTCCTTGTGCCGCCGCGTCTTTCATTTCCTCTCGCTTCCGGGCCCGTTCCTTGGCTTGGTCGTAGCGTCCGTAGAGGTAGACGCCGGCGAGCGCCGTTAACGCCGAGACTATCGATACCAGGCCCTGAACGTCCTTGTCGTAGGCAATCAAGGGGCGGAACTGGCCACGCTTGATGTCGTCGTTGTACGGCTTTGACTCCAGGATGTTGCAGGGAAGAAAGAACTTCTCCGTCAACTCCTGGTGCCACTGCTTCCGGAGATTCGAGGGCACGATCACCAGCACGCGCCTCTTGCGTTCCGCCCACTTCTGCGAAATCACCAGGCCGGCTTCGATGGTCTTGCCGAGGCCAACCTCATCTGCCAGTAGAACACCTTTCGAGAGGGGCGACCGAAACGCGAACAGCGCGGCGTCCACTTGATGTGGATTCAGATCGACTTGAGCATCGACGAGAGCGGTGGTCAAGCGGTCAACGCTGTCAGCCGGACACCTCCGGGTCAGTTCATACGCCCAATACTTGGCGTGATACGGCGTCACGCCGACAGTGTAATCGACGGCCGTCGGCAATCGGGGCCTCGGCCTGTGCTGAAAGCCGAAGCTCGAGAGCGGAAGGCGACTACTCGGCGAAGCGAGCGCGGACCGAGGCGAGCGTTCGCGCCATCGACTCGCGAGCGGTGCTGGTGACGATCGGGCGGATCAGCGGGCCGATGATGGGCGGCAGATCGCGGCTGAGCGTCAGCGATTCGATTTCGATAAGCACGCCGTTGCCGTACGTCTTGTAGCGCCAGTACGAGTTCAGCCGCCACATGTAGCCGCGATCGTTCCCTTCCGGCAACGCCCGCTCCTTCGTCGTGCCGGCATTCTCGATTTCGACGATCCGCGTCGAGATGCTGTTGCTCACCGCGCGGTCGGGCGCCAGGCGGCGGTACTCGCAATCGGACTCGGTGTCGTACACCACCGTGACGAACTTGGTCCTGCGCAGGCGGAGGTAGATCTTCATCCTGTCGCCGTCCCGTGCGACGACGCGCGACGACAGGACGTCTTCCTGCTTGTGCTTGTCGGTCTGCGGCTCCTGCAGCGCCTTCAGCAGGTCGTCCATCTTGACGTTCGGGACAAACACCGTGCCGCGCCAGTGGTTGATCGTGCCGCCTTCGACGGAGATCTCGTTGCCCGCTTCGCCCCGCGCGGTCACCCCGCGGGTAACGACGATCTCGCCCTTGCGGAGCGCGGCCATGGTGCGCGCCAGCTGCGCGGGCGTCTGGCGCTCGATGTCGAGGAACGCCTCCTGGGCTTGCAGCTCGCGTGTCATGCGCGCTTCGACCGCGGCCACGTAGCGCGCGAAATCCTGCGCGGTCTTCGGCTTCAGCGTCGCTTCCAGCGTGTCGGCGCCGGCAGTGGCGGCCACCGACGCCAACGCGACGACCGCCGCGGCGCGGAACACCAGCGTGTTCGCGCCCGCGAAGTTCACCAGCCCCAGCGCGATCACGCTCGCAATGTTGGCGGCGATGGGCGACAGGGAAGCCGATTCCACGAAGACCGCCGTCAAGGCGACGCTGCCCGCAATTGACGTCACGCCTGTGAGCGCGTTGAAGCGCAGCAACCGCGTCCATCGATCGCGCGAGCTTGCGGCCGGCCCGCCTTCGCCCAGGGGCTTCGGCGGGGCAAGCCGATCGCGCCAGGTCCACCGCTCGTGCCAGACGAAATTGCAGACGATGGCCAGTTCGACGGCGATGGCCGTTGCCATGAGGTAGTGAAGTCCGGCGATCTGCGTGAGCACGGCGAGAACCCCGATCTGTACCGCGAATCCGGCGGTTCCCCCGAACGTGAATCGGATCCAGCGCCCGAGAGATCCCGACCAGAAGTTCCCTCCCGACAACGACTGCCCTCCCGACAAGTGGTGCCCTCCCGTCATGATCGCTTCGTTTCTTCGAGATACAGCGCGCGAATGTTATTACCCGTGGTGACGATGAAAGTTATCACCATGCCGATCACCCCAACGATACCCCCGAGGTCGAACAGCCGGATTTCGGCCATACCCGGTGGCCTGATGACGGGTGTGGCGATCAAGGCCAGCGCGCCCGCCGCGATCAGGATTCGCAATTCTGTCGGGCCAATGCCGAGGAACGCCATCTTGAACACCCCGCGCGCGTGGGTCGCCAGGTACGCCTCCGCCGACACGAGGAAGAACGACGCCACGACCAGCGCGGCCATGAGCGAGCTCATGTATCCGGAGGCCGCCAGCCCGGCAAAAAGAAACGCCGTGCCGGCCAGGTCGAGCACGTGATCGACGTAGTAGCCATAGCGCGGCCGTTGTTGATCCCGTACTCTCGCCACCGTGCCGTCGAGGCTGTCGCCGAACCAGTTCAGCAGCAGGCATAGGACCACAAGGCCCGCTCCTGCAACAGGATCCGTCCGCGCCAGCCAGAACGACAGGCCGGCGCCGGCCATCGACAGCAGCCCGAGCGCGGAAAGATGGTCGGAGTTGATCGAGCGCGGCAGCCGCTCAGCTATCCAGATGAGCAGCCGTTTTTCCGCGGCCGCGAGAACGCTCTTGTGAAGCCGGACGTGGGTCGTATTCATCTCGAATCGTAGGGCACCCCTTTATGGGGGTGCCTCTCCTTCTGATACGAAATGTGCAAAGGAGCGCTGAAAAGGCTCAACCGCCTTCGCCCAAGGGCTACGACGAGTCAGGCCGTATGATATGATTTCGGAGTAATTCTTTCTGCTGCAACCAGTTAACGCAGCAGGCCCCCACGTGCCTGAGTCCAATATTCGCCGCGCCGTACTTGCCAACGGTGTCCGCCTTGCCACCGAGCGGATGCCGCATGTGCGGTCGGTCGCCGTCGGCGTGTGGCTGACGCGCGGATCGCGGCACGAGCCGAACGAGCACACCGGCATCGCGCACTTCGTCGAGCACATGCTCTTCAAAGGGACGCCGACCAGATCCGCCGAAGAAATCGCGCAGCAAGTCGATTCGATCGGCGGCCAGATCGACGCCTTCACCTCGAAGGAGTACGCGGGCTATTACTTGAAGGTGCTCGACGAGCATCTGCCGCTGGCCGTCGACATCCTCGCCGACTTGATCACCAACCCGACGTTCACGGACGAGGACATCGAGAAGGAAAAGAAAGTCATCCTCGAAGAGATCAAGATGGTCGAGGACACGCCCGACGATCTGGTCCACGAGATCTTCGCGGAAGGGTTCTGGGCGGGTCATCCGCTTGGGCGTCCGATTCTCGGCACGCCGGCGAGCGTGTCGGCGCTCGATCGCGCCACCCTTCAACGCTACTTCGCCAACACCTACGTCGCGGCGAACTTCGTGGTCGTGGCGGTCGGCAATCTGCAGCACGACAACGTCCAGGCACTGCTCGAGCACGCCCTCGAAGGGCTGCCGCACACCGGGCCCGACATCGACGATGTGGCGCCGGTAACGGCGTCGAGCATCCAGGTCCGGCGCAAAGAGCTCGAGCAGAGCCACGTGGTGTTCGGGACGCCCGCGCTGCCACAACATCACCCGGAACGATATGCCGGCTACGCGTTGAACACCACGCTCGGCGGCTCGATGAGCTCGCGGCTGTTCCAGAATGTGCGCGAAAAACGCGGACTGGCCTACGCGGTCTTCTCGGGACTGTCGGCCTACCAGGATTCGGGCGCGCTCAGCATCTATGCCGGCTGCGCCAACGACGCCGTCGCCGAGCTGATCGAGGTCGTCGTCGCCGAGATTCGGCAAATGAAGGCCGGCGGCCTCGAGGCCGTCGAGCTGCGGCGCGCGAAGGATCACCTGAAAGGCTCGCTGATGCTTGGCCTCGAGAGCACGTCGAGCCGGATGTCGCACCTCGCACGACAGGAGATGTATCGCGACCGCACCACCGGCCTCGACGAGATGCTGGCGGCGATCGAGCGCGTCACGGCGGAAGACGTGCTGCGGCTGGCGGATCGGTTTTTCGTCAACGGATCGCTTGCGGTCACAGTGCTCGGCAACGTGAACGGCTTGAAAGTGACCAGCGATCAACTTGCGTTGTAAAGGCAGAAGGCAAAAGGCAGAAGGCAGAAGGCAGAAACAGGCTGAATGATTCCGCGCTACACGAACCCCGAGATGGGCCGCATCTGGAGCGAGCAGCGGCGGTACGAAACCTGGCTCGAGGTTGAAGTGGCGGCCGCCGAGGCGATGGCCGAGGCCGGCATCATCCCTGCCGAAGCGGCGCGCGACCTGCGCGCCAAGGGCGGGTTCGACATCGCCCGCATCGACGAGATCGAAAAAACCACCCAGCACGACGTCATCGCCTTCACCACCTCGGTGGCGGAGAAGGTCGGACCGTCCGCGCGCTGGCTGCACTTCGGCCTCACCTCCTCGGACGTCGTCGACACCGCGCAGGCGCTGCAGATGGTCGAGGCCTGCGACCTCATCCTGAAGAACATGGTTGCGCTCGGCGAGGCGATCAAGACGCGCGCCCTCGAGCACAAGCACACGCCGATGATCGGCCGGACGCACGGTGTCCACGCCGAAGTCATGACGTTCGGACTGAAGCTCGCGCTCTGGCACGCTGATCTCGGCCGCGGCATCGAGCGCGTGCGGCGGGCGCGCGAAGGGGTGCGGGTCGGCATGGTGTCTGGCGCCGTCGGCACCTTCGCGCATCTCGATCCGTCGATCGAAGAGGCGGTGTGCCGCCGGCTTGGACTCGAGCCCGACGCGGTGTCGTCACAGGTGATCCAGCGCGATCGCCACGCCGAGCTGTTGAGCGTGCTGGCGATCACGGCCGCGTCGCTCGAAAAGTTTGCGCTCGAGGTCCGCGGCCTGCAGAAGACCGAGATCGGCGAAGTAGAAGAGCCGTTCGCCAAGGGCCAGAAGGGCTCGTCGGCGATGCCGCACAAGCGCAACCCGATCGGCTGCGAGCAGATCGTCGGCCTGTCGCGGCTGCTGCGCGGCAACGCGGTCGCCGCGATGGAGAACGTGGCGCTCTGGCACGAGCGTGACATCTCGCACTCGTCGGTCGAGCGCGTGATTCTGCCGGACAGTTTCATCGCCCTCGATCACATGCTGCGCCGCTTTACCCGCATCGTCTCGGGCATGGTCGTCTACCCGGAGCGGATGCTCGAGAACCTCAATCGCTCGCGCGGGGTGGTGTTCTCGGGCCAGGTCCTTCTCGAGCTTGCCCGCCGCGGCGTTTCTCGCGAACAGGCCTACGAGTGGGTGCAGAGGAACGCCATGCGCTCGTTTCACGACAAGCAGGATTTCAAGCCGCTGCTCCTCGCCGACGCCGACATCGGCAAAGTGCTGAAGGCTGCCGAGATCGAGAAGGCGTTCGATCTGAAAGAGCAACTGCGAAACGTCGACGTCATTTTCGAGCGGGTGTTTGGTGCTGCGGTGACGGTGTAGAGCGGAACTTTAGTTCCGCTAAGAAAGGTACCAATGCGTGCGCGTGTGTATGTGACGTTGAAACCATCCGTGTTCGATCCCCAGGGCCGCGTCGTGGCCGACGCGTTAGTCACCCTCGGCTACCAGGACGTCAAGGACGTGCGGCAAGGGAAGTTCTTCGAGGTCGAGCTCGACGGCGCCGATGCGGCGACCGCGAACTTGTCCGCCGACTTGTCCGCCGAAGCGCAACGCGCGCAGGTGGAAGCGCTGCGCGCGAAGGTGGAAACACGGGTCACCGAAATGGCCGACAAGCTGTTGGCCAACCCGGTGATCGAAAGTTACCGGGTCGAGGTTCTGCCATGAAGTTCTCGGTCGTCGTCTTTCCGGGATCGAATTCGGACTACGACGCGTTCTACGCGACGTCGCGTGTGCTCGGCGAAGACGCGGCTCTGGTGTGGCACAAAGACACCGACCTGCAAGGCGCGGATGTCGTGATCCTGCCCGGCGGTTTCGCGCACGGTGATTACCTGCGCACGGGCGCCATCGCCCGCTTCTCGCCGATCATGAGCGCGGTCAAGGCGTTTGCGGATCGCGGCGGCCCCGTGCTCGGCATCTGCAATGGATTCCAGGTGCTGCTCGAAGCCGGCCTGCTGCCGGGCGCGATGGTGCGAAACGATCGGATCAAGTTCGTCTCCCGGGTCGTGGCGGTGCGGGTCGAGCAGACCGACACGCCGTTCACTGTCGCTTGCGCGTCGAAGCAGGTCCTGAACCTGCCGATTGCGCATGGCGAAGGCAACTACTACGCCGATCCCGCGGAGCTCGCCGAGCTCGAGGCCAATCGCCAGGTCGTATTCCGTTACTCCAGCGCGGCCGGCGAGGTATCAAGCGCACACAATCCGAACGGCTCGCTCAACAGCATCGCCGGCATCTGCAACCGGCAGCGCAACGTCGTGGGGCTGATGCCTCATCCCGAGCGCGCGTCGGAAGCGGCGCTCGGCAGCGCCGACGGGCTCGTCGTGCTCGCGTCGGCGGTGAAATCTCTCGCTTCTCTTTCGTTTTCGCGGAACTAGAGTTCCCGTCTTCGCGGAACTAAAGTTCCCGTTTCGCGGAACTAAAGTTCCGCGCTACTGAGTAGGGGAAATGGCACCCGTGGTGATTGATACGGCGGTTCTCGAACGGCACGGCATCAAGCCGGACGAATACGATCGCATCCTGCAGCTGATGGGCCGCGAGCCCAACCTGCTCGAGCTCGGGTTGTTCTCGGTGATGTGGTCCGAGCACTGCAGCTACAAGAGCTCGCGCGTGCATCTGAAGACGCTGCCCACGGCAGGCCCGCGCGTCGTGCAGGGCCCCGGCGAGAACGCGGGCGCGGTCGACATCGGCGACGGGTTGTGCGTGGTCTTCAAGATCGAATCACATAACCATCCGTCATTCATCGAGCCGTACCAGGGTGCGGCAACCGGCGTCGGCGGCATCATCCGCGACATCTTCACGATGGGCGCCCGCCCGATCGCGCTGCTGAACGCGCTGCGCTTCGGGTCGCTCGATACGGCGCTCGCCCGCCGGATCTTCGAGGGCGTCGTCGCCGGCGTTGGCGGCTACGGCAACAGCATCGGCATTCCCACGGTCGGCGGCGAGATTGTTTTTGACGAGATCTACGCCGGCAACCCGCTCGTCAACGTGCTATGCCTCGGCATCTCTCGCATCGACGGCATCGTCAAGGGCGCCGCGAAGGGCGCGGGCAATCCCGTGTTCTATGTCGGCGCCAAGACCGGCCGCGACGGCATCCATGGCGCGACGATGGCGTCGGCGGAGTTCGACGAGAAGTCGGCGGAGAAACGTCCGGCGGTGCAGGTCGGCGACCCCTTCATGGAAAAACTCCTGATGGAAGCATGCCTCGAGGTCATGAAGACTGGCGCGGTGCTCGGCATCCAGGACATGGGCGCCGCGGGGTTGTCGTGTGCGACGTCCGAGATGGGATCGCGAGGCGGCCTTGGCATGTCGATCGACGTGATGCACGTGCCGCAGCGCGAGACCGGCATGACGCCTTACGAGATCATGCTGTCCGAATCCCAGGAGCGCATGCTGCTGGTTGTCGAAAAGGGCCGCGAGCACGAGGTTGAAGCGGTCTTCGACAAGTGGGACCTGCACGCGGTGCAGGTCGGCGAAGTGACCGAAGGCTCGCGCCTGAAGATTCACGAGCGCGGCGTCCTCGTGGCGGATGTGCCCAACCGCGCGCTGACCGACGAGGCGCCGGTCTACCGGCGTCCGATGCAAGAGCCGTCGTGGCAGAAGGCCGTGCAGAAGTTGTCGCTGTCCGACCTTGGCTCCGCGCCGCCGGCGCAGTCTGCGTTCGATCGCCTCGTGGCGGTCCCGACGATCGCGAGCAAGCGCTGGGCCTACAGGCAGTACGACCACAGCGTTGGCACCAACACCATTGCCCAGCCGGGCATGTCGGCCGCAGTGGTTCGCGTCAAGGAGACGAAGCGCGGTCTTGCGGTATCGGTGGATGGCAACGGACGCTTCTGCTATCTCGATCCGCACCGCGGCGCGATGCTGGCGGTCGCTGAAGCGGCGCGCAACGTTGCGTGCGCGGGTGGCGAGCCGATTGGCGGCACCAACAACCTCAACTTCGGCAATCCCGAGCGCCCCGAGATCATGTGGCAGCTTGGCGAAGCGGTTCGCGGCATCGGTGACGCCTGCCGGGCGCTGGGTATTCCGATCACCGGCGGCAACGTCAGCCTCTACAACGAAACCGAGGGCCAGGCCATCTTCCCGACGCCGGTTCTCGGCGTGGTCGGGCTGCTGGACGATGCCAGCAAGACGACGACGCGAATCTTCAAACGATCCGGCGCCGTCGTGGTGATGCTGGGCGATAATCTAGGAGAGATCGGCGGCAGCGAATACCTGGCGACGCTGCACGGCAAAGTGCTCGGGGTGCCGCCGGCCCTCGACTTGGCGCGCGAGGCCTCGCTTCAGAAATTGATCGTCGGCTTGATCCGGGACGGCGCGGTTGAATCGGCGCATGATTGCTCGGAAGGCGGCCTCGCCGTCGCGCTCGCCGAATGCACGTTCGACAGCGGCGGCATCGGCGTGACCGCCGACATCGCGCTCTGTGGCGACAAACCTTTCTTGTCCGCCGAAGCGCCTGGCGCGAAGGTGGAAGGTTTGTCGGGCGACTGGCGGACGAATGCGACGCTCTTCGGCGAGTCGGCGTCGCGCATTCTCGTCTCGGCGTCGGACGAGAAACTCCCGGCCGTGATCGCGGCCGCCAAGGCGGCCGGCATTCCGGCCATCGTGATCGGCAAGACGGGCGGCGATCGAATCCGCGTGACGGTGGACGGCAAGGCTGCAATTGACAGCCTGGTGGCTGACGCTGAGAAGGCATGGGCTACGGCGATCGAACAGAAAATGACAGGTAGGGCACCCCTTTGAGGGGTGCCGGAGAAATGAATGTTCGATAAGTTCCGCGACGAGTGCGGGGTCTTCGGCATCTACGGCCACGCCGAAGCGTCGAAGATGACGTACCTCGGCCTCTATGCGCTCCAGCATCGCGGACAGGAAAGCGCGGGCATTGCATCGGCCGACGGCACCCGGGTGCGCGCCGTGCGGCAGATGGGTTACGTCAACGAGATCTTCAACGAGTCGACGCTGGCGCCCCTCGTGGGCAACATCGCCATCGGGCACACCCGCTACTCGACGGCGGGCGAGAGCAAGCTCTCCAACGCGCAGCCGATCCTGATCGACTGCGTGCACGGCCAGGTCGGCATCTGCCACAACGGCAACATCGTCAATGCCGACGAGATCCGTGACCGGCTGGTGCGGTCCGGTTCGATCTTCCAGACCAACAGCGACACCGAAGTGGTCTTGCACCTGTATGCGCGGTCGCGGGCCGGCTCGGTCCAGGACGCTGTCGTCGAGGCGATCACGCAGTTGACCGGCGCGTTCTCGTTTGCGCTCATCACCAAGGACCACCTGATCGCCGTGCGCGATCCGCACGGCTTCCGGCCGCTGGCGCTGGGACGGCTGGGCGACGCCTGGGTGGTGTGCTCCGAGACGTGCGCGCTCGATCTGATCGGCGCCACCTACGTGCGTGAGGTCGAGCCCGGCGAAGTGTTGATGATCGGCGCCGCGGGCGTGCGTTCGATCAAGCCATTTCCGAAATCAGCGCTGTCGCACTGCATCTTCGAGCACGTCTATTTCGCGCGGCCCGACAGCGAAGTGTTCGGCCAGAGCGTCAACGAAGTCCGCACCAACCTCGGACGCGAGCTGGCGCGCGAAACCGGCGTCGCGGCCGATGTGATCGTCCCGATCCCCGACTCGGGGGTGTGCGCGGCGATCGGCTACTCGGAAGAAGCCAAGATCCCGCTGCGCTTCGGCTTGATCCGCAACCACTATGTGGGCCGCACGTTCATCGAGCCGGCGCAAGCGATCCGGCATTTCGGCGTCAAGGTGAAGCTCAATCCCGTCAAGAGCATCCTCGCGGGCAAGCGCGTGGTGCTGATAGACGACTCGATCGTGCGCGGCACGACGAGCCGGAAGATCGTCAAGATGGTCCGCGCCGCAGGCGCGGCTGAGGTGCACTTGCGCATCAGTTGCCCGCCGACTATTTCTCCGTGCTTCTACGGTGTCGACACGCCGCGCCGGCAGGAGCTGATCGCCGCGACGCATTCGCTTGAAGAAATCCGCAAGTATGTCGCCGCCGATACGCTCGGCTACCTGAGCATGGGAGGCCTGCTGTCGTCGGTGAACGGAAAAGGAACGGCCTACTGCACGTCGTGTTACACCGGCCAGTATCCGGTGGCCTTCCCGCGCGACCACAGTGGATACCTCCAACTGACGTTGAAGGTTGATGGCAAACCCGAGCCGCTGCCTGAAGAAGAGCCCGAGACGGTTGGTTAGCGTCCGCCTGCCGCTCGCCGCGTCGCTCGCCGCGTTGTGCGTGGTCCC
Organism: Acidobacteriota bacterium; assembly: GCA_030650395.1. GTDB lineage: Bacteria > Acidobacteriota > Vicinamibacteria > Vicinamibacterales > UBA2999 > 12-FULL-67-14b. The sequence continues at coordinate 20,504 of JAUSDY010000100.1, forward strand.
AATCGCCGCGCAAGAACCGGGCCCCCAGCGCGGCAGCCGCGCTGGGGTGGAAGAACGCGGTCCAACGCCAGCCAGCCCCGAACAGATCCGGCAAGCGATCGGCAAGCTCGGCGACCTCGACTACCCGACGCGCATGACGGCCGGCCGGACGATCCGCCGCGCTCCTGCGGCGCAGGCGGTTCCGGCGTTGATGCACGCGGTCAACGAGCACGCCGACGGCTTCATCCGGTTCCGCGCGCTCATCCTCCTGACCGGGTTCAACGATCCGCGCATGCCCGACATAATGGAAGAGCTGATGGCGTCGCCGAACGATCGGCTGCGCGAGGTCGCCTACGCCTATTTCGAGCAACACCCCGAACCGTCGCTCGCCGCGAAGATGCTGGCGGCGCTCGACAAGGAACAGGGTGAATTCGTCCGCCCCGCGCTGGTGCGGGCGCTTGCCTCAGTAGCGAGCGCCCCGGGCGTGACCGAAGCGCTGGTCCGCGACGCCGGCCGCGGCCTCGACTTCTTCAGAAGCACGGTGATCGAAGCAGTCGGCGACTACAAGATTGCGGCGGCGGTTCCGAAACTGATGGAGATTGCGAAGATCGATGGGCCGCTGCAGGACGATGCGGCAACGGCGTTGGGGAAGATCGGCGACAAGGCGGCGCTCGGCACGCTGGCGGACCTGCAGCGCACCGCGTCGAAAGAGATGCAGCCGGGGATCGCGGCGGCCATCTGCTTGATGGGCAGCAACTGCTCCGTGCACATCAACTACCTGGGAAAGGCGCTCGGCTTCGCCGAGACGTATCCCGGTTACCAGGAATTGCTTCGAGGCGCGGCGGCGGGCCTGGGCGCGATTGCGCGCAAGGGCAACGCCGAGGTGCTCGACAACCTGTTTAACGTCGGCATCCCTTCGCAGGATCCGGTGCGAGCGCCGGTCACACTCGCCCTCGGCCTGGTGGCGCTCCGCAACATGCCGCTGATGCTCAAGACGCTCGAGGCGCGTGCCGATCGCGACGCGGCGCTGGGCATTCTCGCCGAGGCGTTCGACATGCTCGAAGAGGATCTCGAAGAAGAGCGCTTCTTCGTCGAGGTCCGCCACGCCTACTGGGCCGCGGCCGACGGATCGCCGACGCGCAAGTTGTGCGAGCAGTTGATTACGAAGCTGGACTTCTAGGCCTTCAATATGGATTACAAGAGCTCAGGCGTCGACATCGAGGCCGGCAACGAAACCGTTCGCCGCATCAAGAAGCTGGCGAAGGACACGTTCACCCCGGGTGTGCTTTCCGAAATCGGATCGTTCGGCGGCCTCTTCAAGCTCGACACCACGGCGTGGAAAGAGCCCGTGCTGGTGTCGAGCGCGGACGGCGTGGGCACCAAGCTCAAGGTCGCCTTCATGGCGAACGAGCACCGCACCATCGGCGCCGATCTGGTCAACCACTGCGTCAACGACATCCTCGTGCAAGGCGCCGTGCCGCTGTTCTTTCTCGACTACTTCGCGACTGCGCGCCTGTCACCGGGCGTAGCGGAGCATGTCGTGGAGGGGATGGCGCGCGCCTGCACGGAGAACGGCTGCGCGCTGCTTGGCGGCGAGACGGCGGAATTACCCGGCTTCTACGCGGACGGTGAATACGACGTCGCCGGCTTCATCGTTGGTGCCGTGGAGCGCGCGAACCTGATCGACGGGCGCACCATCACTGCGGGAGACGTGCTGATTGGCCTGCCTTCGTCGGGTCTTCACACCAACGGATATTCGCTGGCGAGAAAGATCGCGTTCGACGAGCTGAAGTTGAACGTCGACAGCCACGTGCCCGACCTTGGGGAAACGATCGGGCAAGCGCTGCTGCGCCCGCATCGCTCCTATCTGTCCGTGATTCGACCACTGCTCGGCCGCGGCCTGATCAAAGGCATGGCGCACATTACCGGCGGCGGCATCACCGAGAACCTGCCGCGCGTATTGCCAGAGGGCACCGCCGCTCGCGTCGTCCGGACGTCGTGGCGGGTGCCGGCGATCTTCCGCTGGCTTGGCGAATCGGGCCGGGTCCCCGAGTACGACCTGCGCCGCGCCCTCAACATGGGCATCGGCCTGATTCTCGTCGTCGCGCCGAAAGACGTCGATGCCGTCAAGAAAGACCTGCTCAACGCCGGCGAGGCCAACAGCGTCGTGATCGGCGAAATAGTCCCGGGTGAATCAACGGTCGAGTACGTGTAGCATCTCTCGCATGAAGCGCAGAACGCTGCTGCAATGGCTCGGAAGCGCGGTCGCGTCGTGGCCGTTGATGCGCCTCTTGCGCGTCGACTTGTCCGCCGTAGCCTTGGCGAAGGTGGACGAGCTCGCCGCCGATCAGGTGCTCGTCCTTCGCGACGTCGCCGCGACCGTGCTGCCGTCCGCCATCGGCGCGAAGGGGCAGGACCAGGCGGTCGACAACTTCCTGCTCTGGATTCGCGACTACCAGGAAGGTGTGCCGCTGTCGCACGGCTACGGTGATCCGCGGCTGGTGCGGACCAGGCCGTCCCCCGCGCCCGGCTATGCCAGGCAGATCGTCGCCCTGCAACAAGTCGCGCGCGAGCGCGGCGGGCGATTCGGCATCCTGCCGCTCGAGACACGGCGCGCGATCATCGACGAAGCCTTCAAGGCCGCCGATGTCCGCAATCTTCCGGGCCGGCCCGACGGCAAGCATGTGATCGCAGACCTGATGGCCCACTATTTCCGCAGCAGTGCGGCCAACGACCTTTGCTACAACGCGCGGATCGGCCGCCACACCAATCGCGCCATCCAGGTCACCACGGTGCGGCCGCGGCCGCTGGCCGGCTGAGCCACAGATTAGACACAGATCCGGTTTCATGGCAACTCACGAATCAGACATCTGCGTGATCGGCGGCGGCATCACTGCCGCGCTGCTGGTCGAGCGTCTCGCCGAGCTGAAGCCCGGCCTCCGCATCACGGTCGTCGAAGCCGGCCGTTCGATCTTCGATCGCGAGAACCGGTTGCAGTACCACAAGCGCGCGCTCGAGTACGGCGAACATCCGTGGCACGGCGACTTCATCGAGGATCAGCAGGCCAAGGGCATGATCTCGATGACGATGGCTGTGGGAGGGCAGGCGCTGCACTGGGGCGGAGCGTGCAACCGTTTCTCCGAAGAAGACCTGCGGCTGAAATCGCTGTACGGCCTGGCGGACGACTGGCCGATCGAGTGGGCCGAGCTGGAGCGCTTCTACGTGGAAGCGGAGCATCGGCTGAATGTGGCCGGCGATCCGAGCCCGTATGCGGAAGACAAGCGATCGGGGCCGTACCCGCAACGGGCGATGCCGCTCTCCTACAACCTGCAGATCCTCAAGCGCTGGGCCGAACAGAGCGGCTTGAAGTTTTCGCCGCTGCCCATCGCGCGTAACGTCACTGCGCCGTTTGACGGCCGCGGCGCGTGCGGCATGTACGACACCTGCGAAATATGTCCGACCGGCGCCCGCTACTCGCCCGACTACACCTATCGACAGTTGATTGCGGCCAAGAAGGTGACGCTGCACGATCGGATGCTCGTGCGCAAACTTGTGCTCGGCGAGGGCGGCACGCGCGTCGCGATGGCGCAGGGTGTGCACCAGGATCGGCCCAACGAAGTCACCGAGTATCGCGCCCGGCAGTTCGTGCTGGCGTCGGGGCAATGCTGGAGCCCGCACCTCTTGCTGTTGTCAGCCAACGCGCGGTTTCCGAACGGACTTGCCAATCGCTCGGGTGCGGTCGGCCGCTACATGAATGGGCACAAGTTTATTTCGGCGCAGGCGCTGATCGATGACGAGACGTTCCCGGGCCAGAACATGACCCATAGCCTGATCTCGCGGGAGTACTTCCGGTGCCCGACTGACAAGGCGTTCGTGCGGCACGACACGCGCGTGTGGGAGAGCTCGGCCGGCAAGGAGCCGCGGCTGCGCGGCGCAGACGGCAGGCTTCTGTTGGGCGACGAGCTGCTCACCGACTGGCGCGGCCGGGCGACGAAAGGCAGCTCGGTGCGCTTGCGGACGTACTACGATTCACATCCCTCGACCGACAGCCGGTTGTCGCTCGATCCCACGTCGAAGAACCGCTATGGGGATCCGATGCCGAAGATCGAGCGACAGCTCGACACGACCGCTCAGACGCGCGAAGCCGCGACGCTCGCGCACACGACTGTCGTATTCGAGCGGTTGATCCGCGCAGGCAACGGCCGGCTGACCGGCAAGCCGTCGGTGTCGAACTACTGGGACCATCCCGCCGGCGGCTGCCGCATGGGCGCCGACCCGGCGACGAGCGTGTGCGACAGTTTCGGCCGCACGCACGATCACGACAACCTCTTCGTGATCGGCGCGCCAACGCTGCCGACCGGCGGATGCACCAATGGCACGCTGACGTTCGTGGCGGTGTCGCTCCGCTCCGCGATGAAAGTCGCGGAATCGGCCTGATGCCGATTCCGCGGGTTCTCGGCGTCCTCATCTCGGGTCGCGGCTCCAATCTCAAAGCGATCATCGACGCCATTGCCGACGGCCGCCTCGACGCGCGCATTGCGGTCGTCATCTCGAACATCGCCGAGGCACCCGGACTTGCCCACGCGCGAACCGCCGGCATCGACACCGTGATCCTCAGTCATCGCGACTACGCCTCGCGCGAGGATTACGACAGAGCGCTGGTTAAAGAGCTGAAGGATCGCGGCGTTGGAATCGTGTGCCTTGCGGGTTTCATGCGGCTGCTAAGCCCGGTGTTCGTCGACGCCTACCCCGCCCGGATCCTCAACATCCACCCGTCGCTCCTGCCAAAGTATCCTGGCTTGCACCCCCAGCAGCAGGCGCTCGATGACGGCGCGACGGCCAGCGGGGCCACTGTTCATTTTGTGAACAAGGAGCTGGACGCCGGCCCGATCGTGATGCAGGACACGGTGCCGGTCGTGCCCGGCGATAGCGCCGAGACCCTGGCCGCGAGGATCCTCGAAGTCGAGCACTGGCTGTATCCGCAGGCGATCGCCGCCGTGCTGAACGCGGACTGACTCCTCTTATCTGCCCATCGCCTTCGTGACGGCGCTCTGCGCCACCGGACACAGGCTGCGCATCGCGGTGTCGGCGATGGCGGCAGGTCGTGCGCGGCCCCCTATAATCAGACCGCGTGAGTCTTGCTCCCGGTATTCGGATCGGACCCTACGAAGTCCTCTCGGCGCTTGGCGCCGGGGGATGGGATGCGTCGGCATGAGCGTCTCGTCTGGATCGCCGCGCTCGCACTGGTTGTGATCGTCGCCGCGGCGTGGTCGACCGCACGGCGTGTGGGCCCGCTGACGCCCGTTCCCGAGAGGCGCGTCGAACTCACGACACCGCCGACCGCCGATCCGATCTCGCTGGCGATCTCGCCGGATGGCGAGAAGCTGACCTACGTGGCGACTGCGGACGGGCGTCATCAGTTGTGGGTGCGCATGCTCGAGTCCGGGTCAGCCCGCCCGCTGCGCGGCACTGACGGCGCGGCGTTTCCGTTCTGGTCGCCCGACAGCCGCACGATCGGGTTCTTCGCCGCCGAGAAGCTCCGCCGCGTCGACCTCGATGGGAGTGAGCCGAAGGTCATCGGTCCCGCGATCATCGGTCCCGGGGGGACGTGGAATCGCGACGGCGCCATTCTGTTTGCGATGGTGCCGGACAGCCCGTTGTTACGCATTTCCGAGAACGGAGGAGAGCCGGCTCTCTTACAGGCGACCGAGTCACAAGGGCACGGAGAGCGCTACCCGCAGTTTCTGCCCGACGGCCGCCACTTCCTCTACTTCGTTGCGGAATCGCGAAGCGTGATGCTCGGCTCGATCGACGGCACCGACAGGCGAATGCTGCTCAATGCCGATGCCGCGGCGGTGTTCGCGCCGCCGGCGAACGTGCTGTTCGTGCGCGGCGGCGTGTTGTACGCGCAGCCGTTCGATGTGGCTCGCCTGGCGGTGGTGGGCGAGCCGGTTTCTCTGGCGACCGGCATCGCGATTCATGCGTTTGGAGGTGCCGCCGTGTCGGCGTCAGCGACCGGATCCGTGGCCTATCGTACGGGGCCGGCTCCGCAGGAACGGCAGTTCGTCTGGTTCGATCGATCCGGCACGCGCGTCAGTGCTGTCGGCCAGCGCGACGCGGCCGGCCCGCTGAACTTGAGCCTGTCGCCCGATGGACTTCGCGTCGCGTTCACCCGGACCATCGATGGCAATACCGGCGTGTGGATCACCGACGTCGAGCGCGGCATTCCGAGACGATTCACCAGCGACCTGACCCCGGACATTTGCCCCGTGTGGTTGCCGGACGGCGGCTCGCTCCTGTTCAGCAGAATGCCGACGCCGGGCGTGTTTGCACCTCTCACGGCGCAGGGCGGCGTATCGTTCGAATACGACGTGTCACGCGACGGTCAGAAGTTCCTGGTCAATACCCTCGTCGAGCAGGCTCCGGCACCCATCTCGCTCATCCTGAACCGCAAGCCGTTGCTGCCCTGACAGGCGACTCATGAAGCGCATCAGCGCCCAACCGAGCCCATCGCTTTCATGAAGACGCCCCACGGCACCGGTGCGCCGTGCACCGGCGCAAGCGTCGCGACATCCAGCCTCATCCGCTGCACCTGGTTGAAGAGACTGCGCATGGCGGGCGTCGGCGTCGCTGGCGGCGGTTCGTTGGTATCGAACAGGTCCGCCTCGAACGCGATCCGCTCGGCGGGAAGATACGCCATCAGCATCCCGGCCACGTGCGCCAGCGGCTGCACGTAATACACACACAGAATCCGGGTGTTGTCGGTGATGACGTAATTCTCGTTGATGGCCTCGAAGTTGTAGCCCTCCGACAGCTCCGTCGGTGGCCACAGCGCCACGATGTCGGGGGCGATCGTTCGAGGCCGGTAACTCAGGACGTCACGATTGAGGAAGTCGATCGCCTTGCGGTGCGCCACGATCGTTGACCCGACGTGGAGGTACGTGCGCAGGCCCCCGATGTGATCGAAGTGCGGGTGGGAACTGATCAGCCAGCGAATCGGCTTGCCGGGGGCGAGCTTCACCACCTCCTCGATCACCGCCAGGCTCCGCCCTTCATTCGTGGGCGCCTCGAACACGGCGACAAAATCCCTGAACTCCACCATGTAGCTGTTGTGCGTCGAGCCGCCGAGCAGGTAGACGCCGTTGGCCATCTTTTCGACCATGACCACCGCCGGAAACGTCGCCTGTCTCACGGCGTCAGGCACGGGCACCGGATCGTCGCAAACGTTGGGCTGCACCCGTGGAAACTTCCCGCCGTAGGCGTTATGGCCCGTGCTGGCGTTGTCGAACTGCCAGTTGTCGTCCCATCCCTGGTGTGAATGCCAGTTGATGGGCCACTTCACGTTCCCGAACGTCATCTGCTCGGTGGATTCGTGCTCGATGTTGAAATCGCCAAGCGCCGGCTCGTTCACGGTCGTCTTGATCCGCTGAATCTGATTCCGAGGGTTGATCGTCGCCTCGACGCGGTACTTGCCCAGCATCGTGATCGAGACGACATGCATCTTCTCGGGCGTAACGACGTTGCCGTCGCGGCCCATCTCGATCTGCTCCCATCGCCAGATGGCCCTGGGATTGGCGCCTGGCAGGCGGGCCGCCTTGATGAACCCGGGAGGGTTCAGCCAGAGGTCCAACTGGTACCGCTCGGCATCCTCAGGTAACGCGGCGACGGGCGGAGCCCCTTCGCCGTCCATGTGCCAGGCATGGGCGCCGTTCACGACGTGGGTCTGACGCGTCTGCTTCTGGCTCGGCGTGCCGCCGCGCCACCCCAGCCCGTATTTCCACGAGGCGGGATTCAGACCAGGCTTGCGATCGAAGGTCTCCTTGCTCGTCCCGGTTTCCCAATTGATGGTGCGTGTGTAATTGGCCATCGCATCGATCCGCGGCCAATCGACGTTGACGGCGTATTCGAAGGTCTGGCCGACGGCGCCGCTGTAGCCGGTGCCGGAAAACGTGATGCACCGCAGGTTCGCTTCGCCGATTTCCTGCGCGGCCGCCGCCAGCAGCGGCTGAGGGTCGACATAGCCGGGCGGAAAGGGCTGTGCGGAAACCAGACCGCCCGCGAGTGCTGACGCCAGGACGCACGCCCACATTCTGCTCATGGACCGTTGACCTTTCTCGATAGCTCCCCTACCCGCGATCCGGGCCGTCCCGTCACGCCGGCGCACCATCATAATGCGCATTCGCCGAACCGGCAGCACGCGCCATCTTTGCGGGTCGAAGTGACACGACGGGCGACTCGATTCGCACGGGCCTGCCTCGATCCATCTCCATGACATGTCGGCCGTGCTATAAATAGTCGCGCGGATCGAATCACAATGGGGCTGACCTACGTCGACGGTGTTGTCACAGGCCCGACAGGGCAGGCCGACGTGCGTTTCCTCGTCGACAGCGGGGCGACGTACACGCTACTGCCTGAGACCGATTGGCGAGCGATCGGACTCACGGCCAAGCGCTCCGTGACCTTTACGCTTGCCGACGGCACACCGATCGCGCGCGAGGTGTCCGAATGCCGCATCTCGCTCACACACGGCGAAGCACATACGCCGGTGATCCTCGGCCAGTCCGGCGATGAAGCCCTGCTTGGAGTCGTGACGCTCGAAATCCTCGGGCTCGTCTTGAACCCCTTTACCAGAACACTCCAGCCCATGCGCATGCTGCTGGCCTGAGTGCGTCCGCGGCCAGTAAACCGGCCCCCTGGAATCGGACCGGTCGACGTTGCGCGCTACCCTCGCCGGCGAAGCGCGACGCCGGGCGGAGGATCCCACTCGACGAGTGCCACCGCACCCTTGCGCTGGCGTTTGATTTCTTCGACGGCGAGCAAGCCATGGAAGGGCCCATACCGTTCCTCAGGCCGGGACCAACGCAATCGCTCTGACCGGGCTGCCACTGCCCCCGACGAGCTTCAGCGGAGCGGCGATGACGACCGCGCCGGTGGGCGGCAAGCGGTCGAGATTGCAGAGGCTCGCGAGGCCGAATTTTCCGTAGCCGTGCATGATGTTGTGATTGGGGAACGGCGGATCGAACCGCCCCGCTTGACCCGCGTCCGTGCCAATGGTTTCCACCCCCACCCCCAACACGTCACGGTCGGTCGCGAGCAGCCGCGAAGTCGCCTGGTCGAATCCAGGGCCGTGCGGACCATCGGCCTGAACGTTCAAGAAGGCCTCCGCCGTCGATCGGACGCTCCATCCCGTGCGGAGCAACACCCATGCACCACGGGGGATTCGTCCGTTGACCGCCTCCCATCGCTCGAGGCCGGCCACGTCGAGCAGGTAGTCCTCGTTTGCCGCGACGTCGGCAGTGATGTCGATGACACAAGCAGGCCCGATGAACCGACGCGCGGGAATTGTGTCGGTGGTGTTGTTGGACAGGTCCCGTCCCGTGATCCAATGCACCGGCGCATCGAAGTGCGTGCCCGTGTGCTCGCCCATCCGGATCGTGTTCCAGTACCACGCGGGGCCTTTGTCGTCGTATCGCGAGATCACGTCGATCGACACGCCGGGTGACGCCGCAAACATCGGAGGCAGCCCGATCACGGGCGTATCGGGGCTGAGAGGCTGCGTGAGATCGACCACCGTCACCCGGCCCGCTGCGAGCTCGGCGACGAGAGTGACAAGCACAGATGACATGATTCTTCCCCGTCAGCGCGACTGCAGATAGCGCTGAAACTGAAAACGGTTCTCCAACAAGCCGAGGTCCGTCACGAAGGCCGCCGGCCCGATCGCATCGACTTTGGCCACAATCGTCGTCAACACATGCGCGCGTTGAGCGGCCTCGAACTCTGTGACGAAGGCCTCGATGGTGTTCACGTCGGCCGTCCGCGGCACGCCCGCCGCGGCTGCGATTGCGGCCAGACTTGTGCCGGTCGACGTCGCCGTGGGAAACCCGCCTACCGAGAGCAGCGACTCGTTGTCGAATACGACGTGCAGCAAGTTCGGCGGACGGTACCGCGCAAGCGTGGTCAGCCCTCCGAGGTTCATCAGCACCGAACCGTCACCATCAAACACGACCACTGGCACTGCCGGCCGGCTGAGCGCAATGCCGAGGCCGACCGACGAGGCGAGGCCCATCGCGTGCTGCAGGTAAAAAAAATTCTGGCGATGACCGATCGACTGGAGCTCCGCGGCTACTGCCCCCATGATGGTGACGACGGCGCAGTCCTCGAGGCGATCGTACACCGCGCGCATCGCATCGAGGCGTGTCACGGATCCTCCCACATCAGATCGCGCGTCAGCAGCAGCGCCACCGGCTTGTTTGCCGCGTATGCGAGGGTTTGTGCCTGGCGAATACGCTCGGCCACGCGCGCGGGATCGTCGAGACGCATCACGGGGATGCGCAGCGCCGCGAGCACCGGCTCGGTGACGGCACCGCCCTCGGTCTGCCAGGGGTCGCGCTCGCCAAACGTGCCGCGGTCGCTGATCAGCATCAGCAGCGGGACGCGAAACAACTGCGCGCCAGAGACGATGCCGTTGACCGAAGCGAGAAACCCGTGGTTTTGCATGAGCATCGCGGACTTCACGCCCGCCAGATGCGCGCCCATGGAAATGCCGACGCCCTCCTCTTCCTTGGCCAGCCGGACCAACGTGACGTCGGGATCGTCATCCGCCAGGCGGATCAAGTGCACCAGCCACGTCTCGGGGAGGGCGGAAATCAGGCGTACGCCGCCCTCTTTCAGCGCGTCGAACACGATCTTCGAATTCACGGCCGAGACGGGCATGGGGCCGGATGTTACTGGATCTTGTGATCTTGTGATCTGGTGGTCGGTTGATCTCAGACGGGGGCTGTTCGCAGCGTCAGTACGGCGACGTCGGGCGGGCAATTGATCCGTATCGGCACGTAGACCGTTCCGACGCCACGGCTGACGAACAGCGACGTGTTGTCTCGAGTCGCGAAGCCCGCCAGCACGGGGAACTTGCGGCCGGCGATGGCTCCCAGCCCGGGCACGATCACCTGGCCGCCGTGCGTGTGCCCCGACAGCACCAGCTGCACGTCGAGCGCCGCGGCCTCCACCAGGCGCCGCGGATCGTGCGCGATGAGGATGGTGGTGCCCCCGGTTCCCTTGAGCACGCCGGCGATCTCACCCGGCGTCCTGGTCCAGAAACGGATGCCGGCAATGTCGAGCCGCTCGCCACGCACTGTCAGAGAGGTGCGCTGATCCTTCAGCATCGTGAAGCCGCGCGCGGCCAGCGTCGCCGGCACTTCGCGCTCATCGTCGTGATTGCCGAGCACCGCGAACGAGCCATGCGGCGCGTTCGCCAGCGGCGCCAGCAGCTCGGCGACGGGCGCGGCGTACTGGCGATCGAAAAAAGACACGTAGTCGCCGCCGAGCACGATGATGTCGGGCGACGCGTCCTTGAGGCGCGACACCGCGCGCGCGATGTCGTCGGCGGGCACCACCGAGCTGTGATGCACGTCGGTGATCATCCCGACGCGAAGGCCTTCGAGCGCGGGAGGCAGGCCGCGCACCGCGACATCGCGGCTGACGAGATCGATCTGATGACGCTCGTAAGCCACGCCGTAAGCGACGGTACCCGCGAGCGCGCCCACCGACACGACGGTCGCCGATCGCAGGAAATCGCGTCGCGTCAGGACCACCGCGAAAGTATACCTGCCCTGTCTAATGGGTATAGTTGTGGCTGATGAATATGTTTGAGGAATTCGCCTGGCGCGGGATGGTGTCTGAGGCCACGGATGGCGTGCGCGAGGCACTGGGCGCGGAGCGGGTGACGGCGTACATCGGATTCGATCCGACGGCGTCGAGCCTTCACATCGGCAACCTGTTGACGGTGATGGGCCTGGCCCGGCTGCAGCGGTTCGGACACACACCGATCGCGATCGTCGGCGGCGGCACCGGCATGATCGGCGACCCCAGCGGCAAGTCGCAGGAGCGAAACCTGTTGTCGCCGGAGCAGATCGCCGTGAACGTCGCGGGGGTGCGCGCCCAGCTCGAGAGGTTCCTCGATTTCGAGACTGCTCCGAACGCCGCGAAGATCGTCAACAACGCCGACTGGCTCGGCACCATCGATGTGCTGTCGTTCCTGCGCGACATCGGCAAGCACTTCACCGTTGGGTACATGCTGCAGAAAGAGTCGGTCAGCCGCCGGCTCGAGAGCGCCGACGGCATCTCGTACACGGAGTTCAGCTACCTGGTGCTGCAGGCCTACGACTTCCTGCAACTGTTCGATCGGCATGGCTGCACGCTGCAGATGGGCGGCAGCGATCAGTGGGGCAACATCACGGCCGGCATTGAGTTGATCCGGAAAGTGCGCGCGAAGAAAGCACACGGACTGGTCTGGCCGCTGATGAAGACGGCCGCGGGCACGAAGTTCGGCAAGACCGAGGCGGGCACCATCTGGCTCGATCCGGCGCTGACCTCGGAGTACCGCTTCTATCAGTTCTGGTTGAACACCGACGATCGCGATGTCGCGAACTACTTGAAGGTGTTCACGTGGCTGGATCGCGCGGCGATCGACGGGCTCGGGCGCGCGCTGGCCGAGGCGCCGGCGGCGCGTGAAGCGCAGCGCACGCTCGCGCGTGCAGTCACGCTGATGGTGCACGGCCCGGACGGGCTCGCACTGGCCGAGCGTGAAACGGCCGCGCAGTTCGGCGGCGGCGACGACGCCGATATTCCCGCGATCGTGCTGGCCGCGTCGGATTTCGCGGAGGGGATGGCGACCACGGATTTCATGGTGGCGGTCTCGCTCGCGCCGTCGAAGAGCGAAGCGGCGAGGACGATCAAGCAGGGTGGGTTTTACGTGAACGACACGCGCGTGACCGACGAGCGTGGCAAGGTCACGCTGGCGGATGTGATCGACGGGCGCATCAAGGCGAGGAAGGGCCAGCGCGAGCGGCGAATTGTACGGATTTCCTGAGGAATACCGACGCGGGTTGACAAGGCGCGCCGGTTCACCTACATTTGGAAGACGAGATTTACGCGATGTTCTCGGTCAAGAGCATCGTGGCTGCTTGGAAAGTCTCCCGGTTCGCCAAAAAACGGGTTGACAGACAAGGAATTGCCGTCGTAAGCTCGCAAGGTTCCCCTAAAAAGGGCCGGCGTAAAATCCAATAACTTGGATGCGCGTCGATGGGGGACGGAATAACGTCCTTGGTTCTTTGAAAACTAGATAGAGCGTGCACATTTAGCTTTTCCGCGCCTCCGGCGCGGAGGTTTCGGCCTCCACAATGGGCGGTTCGGGGAAGCAAAAACCAGCCCGTCTTGAGTTGTCAGTCGGCGGTATGCGGAGTCTCTGGCGCAAGCGAGGATGACGTAGAACCGTCGAAACAATAAAGACAGAAACAACGCAGATTTAGAGAAGAGCAGGCAATCAAAGGCTCTCTCAAGCGAAATTAAACTTGAGAGTTTGATCCTGGCTCAGAATCAACGCTGGCGGCGTGCCTAACACATGCAAGTCGAACGCGACTGGGGACTTCGGTTCTCAGTTGAGTGGCGAACGGGTGAGTAACACGTGGGTGATCTACCTTCGAGCGGGGGATAACGTTCCGAAAGGAACGCTAATACCGCATGACGTCCTGGGTTTAAAGACCTGGAGACCAAAGCTAGGGACCGCAAGGCCTGGCACTTGAAGAGGAGCCCGCGTCCGATTAGCTAGTTGGCGGGGTAACGGCCCACCAAGGCGACGATCGGTAGCCGGCCTGAGAGGGCGGACGGCCACACTGGGACTGAGACACGGCCCAGACTCCTACGGGAGGCAGCAGTGGGGAATTGTTCACAATGGGCGCAAGCCTGATGACGCAACGCCGCGTGGGGGATGAAGGTCTTCGGATCGTAAACCCCTGTCGAGTGGGACGAATAACTCACGAATTAATACCTCGTGGGAATGACGGTACCGCTAAAGGAAGCCACGGCTAACTCTGTGCCAGCAGCCGCGGTAATACAGAGGTGGCAAGCGTTGTTCGGAATTACTGGGCGTAAAGGGCGCGTAGGCGGCCATCTAAGTCAGACGTGAAATCCCCCGGCTTAACCTGGGAACTGCGTCTGATACTGGGAGGCTAGAGTTTGGGAGAGGGATGTAGAATTCCAGGTGTAGCGGTGAAATGCGTAGATATCTGGAGGAATACCGGTGGCGAAGGCGGCATCCTGGACCAATACTGACGCTGAGGCGCGAAAGCTAGGGGAGCAAACGGGATTAGATACCCCGGTAGTCCTAGCCCTAAACGATGAATACTTGGTGTGGCGGGTATCGATCCCTGCCGTGCCGAAGCTAACGCATTAAGCATTCCGCCTGGGGAGTACGGTCGCAAGGCTGAAACTCAAAGGAATTGACGGGGGCCCGCACAAGCGGTGGAGCATGTGGTTTAATTCGACGCAACGCGAAGAACCTTACCCAGGCTTGAACTGCAGATGACATCCTACGAAAGTAGGCTTCCGCAAGGACATCTGTAGAGGTGCTGCATGGCTGTCGTCAGCTCGTGTCG
>JAUSDY010000101.1 GCA_030650395.1 Acidobacteriota bacterium
TCGGCGCGCGCGCCGGCGAGGATCCCTTCCATCGAATAGTTGCCTTCGTGGCAGGCGTATTCGTAGATCTGACCTTCGGCTTTCTTTAGCCGGATCATGAACGTGAACGGCTTGGTCCAGGTCGCCGGATCCTCGACGGTCAGCGCCCAGTTGATGAAGTCGGGGCTGACGCGCGTGTAGCGCTCGGTGACCTTGACGTTCGGCGTCGAGGCCTGGAACCCGTTGATGAAGTTGGTGGTCTCGACGACCAGCGTGTCGCCTTCCCAGCGGCCGCGCGGATCGCCGTGCAGCTGGCGGATGTTCGCAGGCAGGTGCGGCTTGGGCGTCATCGGCACAACGCGCGCGTCGTGAATCATCTCCTGCAGCAACACCGTCGTGTCGGGCGACTGGATGATCTGGACGTAGCTGTTGTAGTTGGCGCCGGTTCGCGGCGCGCCGTACGAGATGCAGCGTTCCGATAGCGGCCGATCTTCCGGACCGTCGGACGGTCCACGCGCGGCACGCGCCGTGGCGCGCTGCTTGGCCGCCGCCGCGCGCCTGGCCTCGGCCTCGGGAGTCAGCGGGGGGTACTGACCGTCAGGCGGATCGGTGATGAGCGAGGTGCGGTGATCCCATTCACGATCGGCCATCCAGAACTGGTTGTAGTTGCCGGTGGACGGATCGTACGACACCTGGTTGAAGGCGCCCTTGTCTTTGGCATCGAGCGCGAGCTGGACGAAGTTGCCGAAGATCGCGTCGCCGCCCTGATCGATGAACTTGGCGGTGAACTGTTTCAAATCTTCGAGCTCCGCGTCGGTCAGCTGCGCCTTGTCCTTCCACTGCCGCGGCCGGGCCATCGGCGTCACGCTGTTGTTGCCCCACACGCCCTGCAAATCCGCGTGGCCGTCCGGCGTGCGCGGCACTTTCCAGCCGGGCGCGGCGCCATAGGTTGTGGCCACCGATGGAGCGGGCGCCTGGGCCGCCAGTGATACCACAGCCAGCACGACGGCGATGAGGACGGCATGAAGGAGCTTCATAGCGGGATAGTTTCGCACAACTTTTTGCCTTTTGCTTTTTGCCTTTTGCCTTCTGCCTTTTGCCTTGTCAAGTTATGCTCCCCAAACGAGGAGGTCAGTTCGATGTCCCGAAATATCTGGATGGCGGTTGCTGGTGGGGCGTTGTTGACCGCCACCGCTCCCCTGCTGGCCCATCACGCATTCTCGGCGGAGTTCGACGCCAAGGCGCCGGTCTCGCTGCAGGGCCCGATCACCAAGGTCGAATGGATCAACCCGCACGCGTGGATCCACATGGAAGTGAAGAAGCCCGACGGCAAGAGCGAGATCTGGATGGTCGAGGGCGGCACGCCCAACACGCTGCAGCGCCGCGGCATCTCGCGCGATTCGATCAAGGTCGGCACCGTGATCGTGGTCGCCGGCTTCCGCGCCAAGGACGGCCGCATGCGGGCGAACGGCCGCGACATCACGTTCCCCGACGGCCGCACGCTCTTCATGGGATCGTCCGGCACCGGCGCGCCCAAGGACGGCCGCGACCCGAACGACAAGCCCAAGCCGAAGGGATGATGATGATGCGTGCGCGTGTCGGAAACGTGATCGCGGCGGTGGTGCTCGGAACGTTCGTCACGGCGTGTGCGCCATCGGCTTCGCAGCCGGAGGCCTATCGCGCCCCCAGAACACCAGCCGGCGCACCCGATCTCAGCGGGATCTGGCAGGCGAACAACGAGGCCAACTGGGACATCCAGGCGCACGAGGCGCGCCAGGGGCCGATGTTCGCCACGGGCGCCGCGTTCAGCGTGCCCCCCGGCCTCGGCGTCGTCGAAGGCAACGACATCCCCTATTTCCCGGACGCCGCCGCGAAGAAGAAAACCAACGGCGAGAACTGGCTGAAGCTGGATCCGGAGATCAAGTGCTTCATGCCGGGCATCCCGCGCGCGACCTACATGCCGTATCCGTTTCAGATCGTGCAATCGGCCGACACGGTGTTGATGACCTACGAGTTCGCGAGCACCAGCCGCGTCGTGCGGTTGAACAGCAAGGAGGCCAGCCCGGCGCCGGCGTGGATGGGATGGTCGATCGGGCGGTGGGACGGTGAGACCCTCGTGATCGACGTGACCGACCACATGGAAGAAACGTGGTTCGATCGCGCGGGCAATTACCACAGCGACGCGCTGAAAGTGACCGAGCGCTATTCGGCGATCGACGCGAACACGCTGCAGTACGAGGCCACCATCGAAGATCCGAAAGTGTTCTCGCGGCCGTGGAAGATGAGCATGCCGCTCTATCGGCGGCGCGACCCCAACATGCAGTTGATGGAATACAAGTGCGTGCCGTTTGCCGAAGAGTTGATGTACGGGCACCTCCGGAAGAAATAACGAATAACCAATTACGAATAATTACGAATAACGAATCCCGGCCTTACCGCTTCGCCACCCAGGGGGCGCGAATCAGCTGCGCGGGGTCGGCGCCGGGCTTGGGCACGAACTTCTGCGTGCGGCCGTACTGGTTGTCGCCGCCGTACAGGTTGCCCGCCGAATCGACCGAGAAGGTGTGAACCTCGAGATAACCATCCGGCAGGTCAGGCGGCACCAGCCAGGTGAAGAGCCGGTTGCCCTTGAAGTCGAGCTTCACAAAGCGAAGTGGCTTGAGGTCCGTCATCCAGAGGCTGTCGTCGTTGACGATGAGGTCGAGCGGCAGAGAGAAGCCGGTGAACGCGTCGACGAACTCCACCTTCTTCGGATCTGACGTGGTGCGAAACACGTTGATGCGGTTGCCGGAGCGGTCGAGCGCGAAGATGCGGCCCTCGGGGCCCACCGCGACGGCGTGCACGCCGCTGAACTGGCCGGGGCCCTTGCCCTCGCCGCCGAACTCTCCGAGGTAGTTCAGCTCGCGGTCGAGGATCATCACCCGGTGGTTGTCGAGGCCGTCGGCGATCAGGATGCGGCCATCCGGCAGGAACGCCACGTCCTGTGGCTTCGCGAAATGCGTGGCGTCGCGGCCAGCCACGTTCTTCTCGCCCAGCGTCTTCAGCAGCTTGCTGCCGTCGTTCGAGAAGACGTAGATCGTGTTGAACGTCTCGTTGACCACCCAGACCCGGCGCGCGGGATCGTAGGGGCTGATGCGCAGGCGATGCGGGCCGGGCCCGGACGAGCCTTCGCAGAGATGATCCCACTGCTTCCAAAGCTCCTTCACCTTGCCGTCGCGGTCGAGCGTGTAGAGGCAATTGCGCCAGACCCGGCGATCGACCAGGCTCAGCACGTTCATCTTGATCGAGCCGGCAAAGCCGGAAAACTCCGGCGGTAGTGGCGTGGGCAGTCGGAACTCGCCGCGCTGCGCGATGAAGATCCGGTCCGGTGACTCGGCGAACACACCAGAGTTGCCCCCAAACGCAAAGCCGGGTTCTGCAAATGGCTTCTGCCAGCCACGGACCACGTTGTACGGGCTGGGGCCGATCGGCCCTTCGGGCACGGCCGTCTGCGCCAGCATTGCCGGGGCCATGGCCATCGCCACCACGAGGGCCGTCGTCGCGAAAGGTCGGATCATGGCCAATACCTTACAAAGAAACCCCGGTGCCTGTTAGTAGACAGTCTACACAATAATGGTGTAGGGTTCCTACACTATGGCCCGGAAGCCGCCGGCACGTGTCGAGCTGATGCGGGGCACGCTCGATCTGATGATCCTGCGCACGCTGCTCGCAGGACCCAGTCACGGTCACGCGATCGCCAAGCACATCCAACGGACCTCGGAAGACCTGCTGCAGGTCGAGACCGGTTCCCTCTACCCGGCGCTCTATCGCCTCGAGGCCAGTGGCTGGGTGGGCGCGACGTGGGAGCGATCGGAAAAGGGCAAGCGCGCCCGCTACTACCGAATCACCCCTGCGGGCCGGAAGCAGCTGGCCACCGAACAATCGAAGTGGGACGCATTCGTTCGCGCCATGGGCTTCCTGCTGAAGCCGACCGGTGAGGAGGGGCGATGAGGACGCTCTGGCGAAGACTCATCTGGTGGTTGCAGCAGCGCCGCAAGGAAGCCGAGCTCAGCGAGGAGCTGCAGTTCCATCTCGATCAGGAAGAGTGCGAGCGGCGCGCGGCCGGACTGGCGGAGGATGAAGCGCGATGGGCGGCGCGGCGCGACCTTGGCAACGAAGCGCGCGTGCGCGAAGACGCCCGCGAGCTCTGGACCTGGCGGCCGCTCGATGAGCTGTCGCAGGATGTGCGATTCGCATCACGCACGCTGTTCAAGCATCGTGCGGTCGCGATGTTCGCCGTGGTGTCTCTCGCCCTCGGCATCGGAGCCAACACGGCGATTTACAGCTTCATGGACGCGATTCTCGTGCGCTCGCTGCCGGTCGCGGATCCCGCGTCGTTGGTGGTGATGAACTGGCGTGCGAAGCCCTTCAACTTCGGTTCGAAGGCCGTGAACGGATCTGAGTTCGTCCTCCACTCCATCAACGGCAGCGTTGACACGAGAGGCGCGAACGGTCGGATTTTTCCGTTCGGGGTGTTCGAGCGGCTGCAGGAGGCCTCGGCGCCGCTGCTGTCCAGCCTGTTCGCCTACTACCCTGCCGGACGAGTGAACGTGATGATCAACGGCGAGGCGGAGCTGGTTGACGCCGAGTACGTCTCCGGCGATTTCTTCAGAGGCCTTGCCGTGTCGCCGGCCGCCGGCCGCCTGATTGGGGTCGATGACGATCGGAAGGGCGCGCCGCCCATCGCCGTCGTCAGCGAGGGCTACGGCCAGCGCCGGTTCGGTGCCGCCGTCAATGCGGTCGGCCAACCGATCCTGATTGACAACGTGCCGTTCACGGTCGCCGGTGTCGCGCCCGCGGAGTTCTTCGGCGTCGATCCATCCGTCGGCCTCTACAGCACGATGGCCTACGGTGTGGCGCGCCGCACGCGAGAGATCGGCATCCGGATGGCGCTTGGCGCGCGCCGGGCCGGGGTGATCTGGATGGTGCTGCGGGAAGTCTGCATCCTCATGGCGGTTGGACTCTTGATCAGCGTCCCGATCGCACGGGCCACATCGCGACTGATCGCGTCGTTGCTGTTCGACATGACGCCAAACGATCCGAGCGCGATTGTGGTGGCAGTGACGGCGCTCCTGGGTGCGGCCCTGATCGCAAGCTATGGGCCGGCGCGGCGGGCAGCCCGAATCGATCCAACAACCGCGCTACGCGAAGAGTAAGAGGGGTTCTACTCGAAGGCCTGGAGGTCTGACCCCGAGCAAGAAGTTCCGAGGGGTCTGACCCCTCCGCAAGAAGGGCCTCCCCCTTTAATCGGCTGGGCGGCACCCCACGCGGGACAGCGCGACAAGCAGACCCCCGATCCCGAGCAGGTGCGTGATCTGGAGGTGCTGCAGCCACCACGGCCAGGCGGAGGGCACTCTCGCGAAATTCGCGATCGACCATGGAATGAGGTTGATCGACAGTGCCAGCACCAGCACCCAGGCCAAGCCGGACGTTCGACCGGCAAGCGCGCAGCAGACGCTCAAGGCGATCGCCGCGGCATAGAGGTCGTAGAGTGGCATCCGCGGATTGGCGAACGTCAGAACGACAAAGGCGAGGCTGACGAGAGCGACGCCGGGCACGGGCTGCCGCGTTCGAACGAATTTCTGCCACGCCGCATGCGCCAGCGCCGACACCAACAGCAATGCCACGAGGTAAGCCGCAAACGCGGCGCCGCTCGAGTCGCTGAACTGCTTCATGAACCCGGCCGGGCCCCACGCGAAGTCCTTCTCCACCACCGTGCGCTTGACGACCGCCTGGACATATTCGTTCCAGTCGTCCGGCCGGAACAGCATGTAGAGCGTGTGGACGCCGGCGACAGCGAAACCCACCGCCAGCGCCTTCATCACGGCCGCCTTGCGCGACCGCTCGAGCACCAGCAACAAGCCGAGATAGAGCGCGAACTGCGGCTTGATGAGCGCACCCACTCCAATCGCGATCGGCAGCAGTTGAAGAGCCGTCGGCTTCCCCATCGCGGCTTGCAGGGCAAGCGCCAGCACCGTGAGATTCAGCAGGATGGCGATGTTGCCCGAGAGTAGCGACACCACGCCCAACCCGCCCATCGCGGTGATGGCGAACAGCCACTCGAACCGCCGCGGCACATTCAACTGCGCGAAGGCCGCCAGAAAGAACGCGATCGCCGCAACGTAGGCGATCGAGAGCAGCTCGAAGAGATGGCTTCGCGCGAGCGTGAACAGGTCGGCGGCGAATGGCGGATAAAGAAACGGATACGGGTCCTCGAACCGCCACGGGTAGTCGGTATCGAGCGCCTGGACGTAAGCCGTCAGGTCCCAGAAATAACGTGCCGTCTCAGTGCCGACGTACGCGCCGGCTTCGACGACCGACAGGACCGCGACAATCCGCCAGACCGTCGCTTCTGAAACTGAGCTCCTCATCCGAAGGCAGTCATCATAGCTGAGTATGGTAGTATTACCTTGTTATGGCGCGGGCGACGTTTTCCTTGGACGAGGCCACGATCGCGGAAATCCGCCGTCTCGCGGAGCGCCTGCGAAGGCCGCAAAGTCACGTCATCCGTGAAGCGGTCGCCGATTACGCCGCTCGCACCGATCGACTCAGCGAGCGGGAGCGGCGGCAGCTGCTCGGGGTGCTCGAAGGACTGCGCGCGACGCGGCCGACGCGCACGGCGAAAGAGGTCGACGCGGAGTTGAAAACCGTCCGTCAGGCGAGGCAGGCGGGTGGCCGCCGCCACGGCACGGCGTGATCGTCCACATCGACACCTCCTCCCTCATCGACGCGTTGACGGGTCCGCGGCGATCGCTCGACACCCTCATTCGGCTGACCGACGAGGGGCATCGATTGGCGATCTCGACGATCGTGCTCTATGAGTGGCTGCGAGGTCCGCGGACGAAAGCCGACCTCGACGCGCAGGAAGCGCTCTTTCCCTCCGACGCCGCAATCGCGTTCGGCCCCGCCGAGGGTGTTCTCGCCGCGAAGCTGTACAACCAGGTATCGCGATCTCGCGGGCGCGAGATCGATCTCGCCATCGCCGCCCTGGCGATCGCGAACGGCGCCGCGATCCTGACGCTCAATCCCGAGGACTTCCGCGACGTGCCCGGCCTGAAGCTCGTGGCGGCGTGAGCCAGGGTGTTCAGGATACCGTGCGGCCTGGCTGCACGACGCGAAGACCCGCCGCGCGCGCGGCCGACGCAAGACGATCATCGTAGGTGACAAAGTCGAGATCGACGTCAAGTGACCTCGCGGACGCCAGATGGATAGCGTCGAGCGAGCGCAGGTGAGGGCCCAGTTCGACCGCGCCATCCCGAATGTCCCGCGTCAACTCGAGCAGAAAAAAACCACCAACGTGTTCATCGGGATCGGCCCCGCTCGCTCTGAGCCGATGAAGCGTTTGCCTCACCTCGACATCCGCGACGACCGACGTGCCGGCCCAGAACTGTCCGTCGCACAGGTAGTCAATCAGGGCCTGCGACTCGGGCTCCAAATGTCCGAGTTTCACGATGGCCGACGCGTCGAAGTACGCTTTTCTCACCAGCGTTCTTCGCGCAGTTCCGCGATGATGTCCTCACTGCGCGGCAATCCCGGCGGGCCGGGCTTCGGCAGCTTGAGATTCTTCAGGGATCTGGTAGGGGCTATCGCCTTGCCCTCGGCCACCAGACGCTCGAAGACGTTCATCGTCTTCGCCGGCAAGGGTGTCAGGAGCGCGACCTCTTGGCCATGCTCGGTCACGCGAAGGGTTTCGCCCTCCTTGACGCGGTCGAGGTAGACAGAAAGGTTCTGCCGCAGTTCACGAACGCCAACGGCTCCCATGTAGCACATGGTAGCACAACACAGACAGGGGAAGAGGACACGGAGCAAAAAGAAAGAGGACACGGAGATTGCTCTCCGTGCCCTCCGCACTTCTCCGTGTCCTCGGTAGATTACTCGACCTCAGTAATCCCCCGGTCGAGCGCCTCGTCCGGCTCCACCAGGTATTCCATCCGCCTTCGTCCTAGCGGACTACGGCGGGACAGGTCTCGCGATCCAGCTCCAGCTCGTCGTCGCTGGGCTGCTGAACCGGCGGCGGCGGCGGTGGTTCGTCCGCCGGAATCTGCACGTGCCGGTACCA
This sequence comes from Acidobacteriota bacterium, assembly GCA_030650395.1. GTDB lineage: Bacteria > Acidobacteriota > Vicinamibacteria > Vicinamibacterales > UBA2999 > 12-FULL-67-14b. Next base: position 8,078 of record JAUSDY010000101.1, read on the forward strand.
CCAGAAGCCCGTGCCCGCCGGGATCAACCGTCCCATCGTCACGTTCTCCTTCAGGCCGCGCAGGTAGTCGATCTTCCCGGAGATCGCGGCCTCGGTGAGCACGCGCGTGGTCTTCTCCCACCCCAACGCGCAAAAACCGCGCGTCGGGGGCCCCGGCTGGAACGAGGCCGCCGAGATGAACGACTCGGTCGACAGCGACGCCTTGGTGATGCCGAGCAGCAACGGCTGCGCGGTCGCCGGGCGGCCGCTGTTCTTGATGACGCGCTCGTTCTCTTCCATGAAGCGGAACTTGTCGAC
>JAUSDY010000104.1 GCA_030650395.1 Acidobacteriota bacterium
CGAGATGAACGACTCGGTCGACAGCGACGCCTTGGTGATGCCGAGCAGCAACGGCTGCGCGGTCGCCGGGCGGCCGCTGTTCTTGATGACGCGCTCGTTCTCTTCCATGAAGCGGAACTTGTCGACCTGCTCGTCGATCAGAAATTCCGTGTCGCCGACATCCTCGACGCGCACCCACCGCATCATCTGGCGGGTGATCACCTCGATGTGCTTGTCGTTGATGTTCACGCCCTGCAGCCGGTAGACCTCCTGGATTTCGTTGACCAGGTACTTCTGCAGTTCCTTCTCGCCCAGCACGTGGAGAATGTCGTGCGGGTTGCTCGGGCCGTCCATCAAGGGGTCGCCCGCACGGACGCGGTCGCCTTCCTGGACGTTGACGTGCACGCCGCGCGGGATGCTGTATTCACGCGGCTCGGCGTTCGGGTCGTCGGCCACGATCAGGATCTTGCGCTGGCCCTTGACCACGCCGCCGTACTTCACCGCGCCGTCGATCTCGCTGATCACAGCCGGATCCTTCGGCTTGCGGGCCTCGAACAGCTCCACCACGCGCGGCAGGCCGCCCGTGATGTCCTTGGTCTTGGTCGTCTCGCGCGGAATCTTCGCGAGCACGTCGCCGGCGTTCACCACCTCGCCGTCCTGCACCATGAGGTGCGCGCTCACCGGCATGATGTAACGGCGGATCGTCTGGCCGCTGGCGGCCTTGATCTCCACCGTCGGCTGCTTCTTCTCGTCCGGCGAGTCGACGACGATGAGGCGCGAGAGCCCCGTGACTTCGTCGAGGTCTTCCTGGACGGTAACGCCGTCGATGATGTCCTTGAACCGGATCTGGCCCGATTCCTCGGTGAGGATCGAGAACGTGTAGGGATCCCACTCGACCAGGATCTGGCCGTTCTCGACCGCCTGTCCGTCCTTGACCTTGAGGCGCGCGCCGTAGACCACCTGGTAACGCTCGCGGTCGCGGCCCTTGTCGTCCTGCACCACGATGAAGCCGTTGCGGTTCATCACGATGGTGTCGGCCCCGCCGTCGGGCTTGGGACGCTCGACCGTCTGGAGGTTGTCGTACTTCGCGACGCCCTTGTGCTTCGAATCGAGGGTCGACTGGTCGGAGATGCGCGACGCCGTGCCGCCGATGTGGAACGTCCGCATCGTCAGCTGCGTGCCGGGCTCGCCGATCGACTGCGCGGCCACGACGCCAACAGCGAGGCCGAGCTCGACCAGCGTGCCGGTGGACAGATCGCGTCCGTAGCAGCGCTTGCAGACGCCCCGGCGCGACGCACAGGTCAGCACCGAGCGGATTTTCACCTTCTCGATACCGGCGTCCTGTACCTCGGCCGCCAGCTCTTCGTCGATCTCCTGGTTGAAGTCGAGAATCACGCCGCCCTTGATCGGGTCGATGATCTTCTCGAGCGAGACGCGGCCGATGATGCGGTCGCGCAGCGGCTCGATGACCTCGCCGCTTTCGACGATCGCCCGGGCCTCGATGCCGTCGAGCGTGCCGCAGTCGTGATCCGACACGATCACGTCCTGCGCGACGTCGACGAGACGGCGGGTCAGGTAGCCCGAGTCGGCGGTCTTCAATGCCGTGTCGGCCAGGCCCTTGCGCGCGCCGTGGGTCGAGATGAAGTATTCGAGCACCGACAGGCCTTCGCGGAAATTGGCCTTGATCGGCTGCTCGATGATTTCGCCCGACGGCTTCGCCATCAGGCCGCGCATGCCCGCCAGCTGGCGGATCTGCTGCTTCGAGCCGCGCGCGCCCGAGTCGGCCATGATGTAGACGGGGTTGAACTTGCCGTCCTTGTCGCGCTGTTCCATTTCGCTGAACATCGCGTCGGCGATCTTTTCGGTGACGTCGGACCACACCGCAATGACCTTGTTGTAGCGCTCACCGTTGGTGATCGCGCCCTCGAGGTACTGCTGTTCGACCTTGATCACTTCGGTGCGCGCGTTCTCCGACAGCACCGCCTTGCTCTTCGGAATGATCAGGTCCTCAATGCCGATCGACATCCCCGAGCGCGTCGCGTAGGTGAAGCCGGTCTGCTTGAGGCTGTCGAGCATCTCGACCGTGTTGGCGAGGCCGGTCGTCAGGTAGCAGCGCTGCACCAGCTGCTGCAGGCCCTTCTTCTTCAGCATGCCGTTGACGAACGGCATCCCCGCCGGCAGCGCGGCGTTGAAGATCACGCGGCCGACGGTGGTGTTGATGATCTTGTTCTTGACGTCCTGCACGTCGGCGTGGAGCACATCCTGGTCGTCACGCGACGCCGACATGTCCTGCAGCAGGCCGGTGTAGCGCAACCGGATCGGCGTGAGCGTCTCGACCTCGAGGGCCTCGAGCGCGAGCACGACGTCGTCGGCACACGCAAACGCGCGGCCTTCGCCCTTGGCGCCCGGCCGGGCCTTGGTCAGGTAGTAGCAGCCGAGCACGATGTCCTGCGACGGCACCGCGACGGGCGTGCCGTTACTGGGCGACAGGATGTTCTTCGACGACATCATCAATGTCGACGCTTCGATCTGCGCTTCCGGCGACAGCGGAATGTGCACGGCCATCTGGTCGCCGTCGAAGTCGGCGTTGAACGCGGTGCAGACGAGCGGATGAATGCGGATGGCCTTGCCCTCGACCAGCACCGGCTCGAACGCCTGGATGCCCAGGCGATGCAGCGTCGGCGCGCGGTTGAGCAGCACGGGATGCTCGCGGATGACCTCTTCGAGCACGTCCCACACTTCGGGGACCTGCTTCTCCACCATCTCTTTGGCTTGCTTGATGGTGGCGACGAGGCCGCGCTCTTCGAGCTTGTTGTAGATGAACGGCTTGAACAGCTCGAGCGCCATCTTCTTCGGCAGGCCGCACTGGTGCAGCTTGAGCTCGGGACCGACGACGATCACCGAACGGCCGGAGTAGTCGACGCGCTTGCCGAGCAGGTTCTGGCGGAACCGGCCCTGCTTGCCCTTCAAGGTGTCGGACAGCGACTTGAGCGGGCGGTTATTGGCGCCGCGCAGCACGCGGCCGCGGCGGCCGTTGTCGAACAGCGCGTCCACAGCTTCCTGGAGCATGCGCTTTTCGTTGCGGATGATGACGTCGGGCGCCTTCAGCTCCATCAGCTTCTTCAACCGGTTGTTGCGGTTGATGACGCGGCGATAGAGGTCGTTGAGGTCCGAGGTCGCGAAGCGGCCGCCATCGAGCGGCACGAGCGGACGCAGCTCGGGCGGGATCACCGGCACGACGTCCAGGATCATCCACTCGGGCTTGTTGCTCGACTTGCGGAAGGCATCGACCACCTTGAGGCGCTTGGCGAATTTCAGCTTCTTCTGCGCCGAGGTCTCGGTACGCATCCGCTCGCGCATCTCGACCGCCAGCTTGTCGACGCTGACGCGCTTGAGCAGCTCCTTGATCGCCTCGGCGCCCATCTGCGCCTTGAACTTCGAGAAGCCGTACTCTTCGCGCGCCTTGCGGAACAGGTCCTCGGTCAACAGCTGGTTCTGCACCAGCTTGGTGTCCATCGGATCCACCACCACGTAGGCCTCGAAATAGAGCACGCGCTCGAGGTCGCGCAGCGAGATGTCGAGCAAGTGCCCGATGCGGCTCGGCAGCCCCTTGAAGAACCACACGTGGCTCACCGGGGTCGCCAGCTTGATGTGGCCGAGGCGCTCGCGGCGCACCTTGGCCTGCGTCACTTCGACGCCGCACTTGTCGCAGATCACGCCGCGGTGCTTCATGCGCTTGTACTTGCCGCACAAGCACTCCCAGTCGGTGATCGGTCCGAAGATCTTCGCGCAGAACAAGCCGTCGCGCTCGGGCTTGAAGGTGCGGTAGTTAATCGTCTCGGGCTTGGTGACCTCGCCAAACGACCACTGCTCGATCTTGTCCGGCGACGCGAGGCTGATGCGGATCGCGTCGAAATCGGCTCGAAGGGTCGTCTTGCTGTCGGTGAAGCTTGGTCTCATGTTCATCAACCCTCCAACACCGGCTCGGCCGGGGCTGCCTCTTCGGTCAGTTCCACAGGCTTGCGCTTGGTGGAAATCAGCTCCACGTCAAGACACAACGACTGCAGCTCTCGAATGAGCACGTTGAACGACTCGGGCAGTCCGGCCGTGAAGGACGCGTCGCCCTTCACGATCGATTCGTAAATCTTCGCGCGGCCGGTGACGTCGTCCGACTTCGCGGTGAGCAGTTCCTGCAGGATGTGCGCGGCGCCATACGCTTCGAGCGCCCACACTTCCATTTCGCCGAAGCGCTGGCCGCCGAACTGAGCCTTGCCGCCCAGCGGCTGCTGCGTGATCAGCGAGTACGGCCCGATCGACCGGGCGTGGATCTTGTCGTCGACCAGGTGCGACAGCTTGAGCATGTAGATGTAGCCGACCGTCACCTGCTGCTCGAACGGCATACCCGTCATGCCGTCGAAGAGGCGCGTCTTGCCACCTTCCTGCTCGAGGCCGGCCTTGTCGAGCCACCCCATGATTTCCTTCTCCGTCGCCCCGTCGAAGACGGGCGTGGCGAAATAGAGGCCCAGCGCATGCGCGGCCCAGCCGAGATGCGTCTCGAGAATCTGGCCGACGTTCATACGCGAAGGCACGCCGAGCGGATTCAGCACGATCTCCACCGGCGTGCCATCCGGCAGGTACGGCATGTCCTCTTCGGGCAGGATGCGCGAGATGACGCCCATGTTACCGTGGCGGCCGGCCATCTTGTCGCCGACCGACAGCTTGCGCTTCATCGCGACGTAGGCCTTGACGAGCTTGATCACGCCCGGCGGCAGTTCGTCGCCGCGGCGGATCTTCTCTTTCTTCTCTTCGAACAGCTGCTTGACGACCTCGACCTGGCGCTCGGTGCGTTCTTCCACCATGCGCAGATCGGGCTCGAGCGCCGCGTCGTCGGTCTGGATCTTCGAACGGACCAGCGCCAGGAACGGCACCGGCTGCATCGCTTCGATGTTGAGCTGCTGGCCCTTCTTGAGCAGCCGCTCGCGGCCGAACTCGTCGAACAGGTCGGCCCGCAGCATCTGCCCCTGCAGCATGTTGACGACGCGCTTCTTGGTCTCGTCGTGCAGGATGCGGATTTCGTCCTGCAGGTTCTTCTCCATCATGTCGAGCTCTTCCTGCTCGATCGCTTTCGCGCGGTCATCCTTTTCGATGCCCTTGCGGGAGAAGATCTTGACGCCGACGATGATGCCCTCGATGCCGGGCGGGCAGATCAGCGAGGCGTCGCGCACGTCGCCGGCCTTTTCGCCGAAGATCGCGCGCAGCAGTTTTTCTTCCGGCGTCAGCTGGGTCTCGCCCTTCGGCGTGACCTTGCCGACCAGAATGTCGCCCGGCTTCACCGAGGCGCCAATCCGGATGATGCCGCTGTCGTCGAGATCGCGCAGGTAGCCTTCCGACACGTTCGGGATGTCGCGAGTGATTTCCTCGGGCCCGAGCTTGGTGTCGCGCGCTTCGATCTCGAATTCCTCGATGTGGATCGAGGTGTAGTAGTCGTCGCGCACCATCTTCTCGCTGACGAGGATGGCGTCTTCGAAGTTGTAGCCGCGCCAGGGCATGAACGCCACCAGCACGTTGCGGCCGAGCGCCAGCTCGCCCAGTTCCGTGCACGGGCCGTCGGCGAGGACCTGGCCCTTCTGCACTTTTTGCCCTTCACGCACGATCGGCTTCTGGCTGATGCAGGTGTTCTGGTTCGACCGCTTGAACTTGGTGAGCGGATAAATGTCCGCGCCCATGTCCTCGCTGATCTCGCCGGTCTCCGACTCGACGCGCACCACGATGCGCGTGCTGTCGACGAAGTCGACGGTGCCGGTGCGCCGCGCCACGGCGACCGCGCCCGAGTCACGCGCCGTGATGTACTCCATGCCGGTGCCGACGTAGGGCGCCTGCGCGCGCAGCAGCGGCACGGCCTGGCGCTGCATGTTCGAGCCCATCAGCGCGCGGTTGGCGTCGTCGTTCTCGAGGAACGGCACCAGCGAGGCGGCCACGGACACGAGCTGCTTGGGCGACACGTCGATGAACTGCACCTGCTCGCGCGGCGCCAGGATGAAGTTGCCGGTCTGGCGAGCATTGACGCGCTCGCCCTTGATGCGGCCGTTTTCATCCAGCTCCACGTTCGCCTGCGCGATGATGTACTGGTCTTCTTCCCACGCCGACAGGTAGAAGCAGAACGGCTCGAACTCCACGCCCTTCTTCTTGGCGCGGCCGTCGACGCCGACGAGGTCGTCGGCCTCCACGATTTCGCCGTTCTTGTACTTCGGGTTGCCGCCGGCGTTGGTGACGAGCACGTAATCGATCACCTGGCCGTTCTTGACCTTGCGGTACGGCGACTCGATGAACCCGAACTCGTTGATGCGCGCGTACGAGCTCAGCGAGCTGATCAGGCCGATGTTCGGGCCTTCCGGCGTCTCGATCGGGCAGATGCGGCCGTAGTGCGTCGGGTGGACGTCGCGCACTTCGAAGCCGGCGCGCTCGCGTGACAGACCGCCCGGCCCAAGCGCCGAGAGACGCCGCTTGTGCGTCACTTCGGAGAGCGGGTTGGTCTGGTCCATGAACTGCGACAGCTGCGACGACCCGAAGAACTCGCGAATCGCCGCCATCACGGGCTTCGCGTTGATCAGGTCGTGCGGCATGGCCGTGGCCATTTCCTGGTAGACCGACATCTTTTCCTTGATCGCGCGCTCCATGCGGACCAGCCCGATGCGGAACTGGTTCTCGAGGAGCTCGCCGACGGAACGGACGCGGCGGTTGCCCAGGTGATCGATGTCGTCGACGTTCGCGGTGTTCTTCCGGAGCTTCAGCAGGTAGCTGATCACTTCGTAGAAGTCCTGCGGATGCAGGATGCGCTCGTCGAGCGGCGTCGTCAGCTTCAACTTGGTGTTGAGCTTGAGACGGCCGACCCGCGAGAAGTCGTACTTCTGCGGGTTGAAGAACATGTTCTCGAACAGCGAACGCGAGCTGTCGAGGGTCGGCGGGTCGCCCGGCCGCAGGCGGCGGTAGATTTCGATCAGCGACTCTTCGTGCGTGCGGATCGGATCCTTCTTGAGCGTGGCCGACATGATCGGCCCGACTTCGTCCTTCTCCGGGAAGAACACGTCGATCTTGTCGACGCCTTTCTCGTGCGCCATCGCGACGACGCGCTGGGACAGCTCTTCGTTGGCCTCGAGCAGCACTTCGCCGGTCTCGGGGTCGACGATGTCGGCGGCCGCGAAGGCGCCTTCGAGCGCTTCGTCGGTAATCGCGATGTCCTTGACGCCGGCCTTGCGCAGGCCCTCGATGTGCGTCTTGGTGATCTTCTTGCCTTCACCGATCGAGACGTCGCCCGCCTTGACGTCCTTGCGCGAGCGCTGGCCGACGAGGCCCTCGCCGACCGCCCAGAACAGGGCGTTGTCGCGCAGGTTGAGGCGGTCGACCTGGTGGAAGGTCCGGATGATCTCGTCGGCACCGCGCAGGCCGAGGGCGCGCAGGAACACCGAGGCGAGGAACTTCCGCTTGCGGTCGATGCGGACGTAGAGCAGGTTCTTGGCGTCGTACTCGAACTCGACCCACGAGCCGCGGTACGGGATGATCTGCGCGACGTAGAGGCTCTTGTCTTCCGAGTGGAAGAACGCACCCGGCGAGCGGTGCAGCTGCGACACGATGACGCGCTCGGTACCGTTGATGATGAAGGTGCCGTTGTCGGTCATCAGCGGGATATCGCCGAAGTAGACCTCCTGCTCCTTGATGTCGCGGATGGTCTTGACGCCGGTCTCGGGGTCCTTGTTCCAGACCACCAGGCGGATCGTGACCTTCAGCGGCACGGCGTAGGTCATGCCGCGCTCCTGGCACTCGTCGACGTCGTACTTCAGCTTGAGCGCGACGGCGTGGCCGCAGATGTCGCACATGTCGCCGCGGGCCTGGTTGCCGGTGCCGCATTTCGGGCACAGCACGTCCTTGTCGCCGTACGGGTCGCAGATCAGGGTGTGGCCGCAGCTCTTGCAGGGCTTGCGCAGGTGGTGCAGGCCCTGGAGCTTGCCGCACTTACATTCCCAGTTGCCGATCGAGTACTCGATGAACTCGAGTGACGAGTTCTCCCGGAAGTCGCTGATCGGGAAGACCGACTTGAACACCGACTGCAGGCCCTGGTCCTCGCGCTCGGACGGCAGGCGGTTCATTTGCAGGAAGCGCTCGTAACTCTTCCGCTGGATCTCGATCAGGTTCGGAATCGGAACCGTGGTCTTGATCTTGGAAAAATCTTTGCGTTCGCGGTAGACGTTTTTCGGAAGGCTGTACATGCGTCGCTCGGGGTCCCGGAGGGTGAAAAAAACTACGGCGGACACCGGGGGCGCACCCCTGGTGTCCGTCACCACAAACTCGCCGCGTCGGTCGGGACTTACTTGATCTCGACCTTCGCGCCCGCGTCCTCGAACTTCTTCTTGATGGCGGCGGCCTCGTCCTTGGTCACGCCTTCCTTGACCGCCTTGGGCGCGCCCTCGACGAGGTCCTTGGCTTCCTTGAGGCCGAGGCTGGTGACTTCGCGCACGGTCTTGATCACGTTGATCTTGTTGGCGCCCACTTCGGTCAGGGTCACCGTGAACTCGGTCTGCTCCTCGGCCGCCGCGGCGCCGCCGCCGGCCGCCGCGCCACCGCCCATCGGCATCGCCATCGGCATCGCGGCCGCGGCAGACACGCCGAGTTCGGTTTCGAGCGCCTTGACGAGCTGCGAGAGCTCCATCACGCTGATGCCCTTGATGTATTCGATCACCTGCTGCTGATTCACGTCGGCCATTGCTTCGCTCCCTTATAAAAACTCTTCGTCGCTGTCAGGTCTTGAGGGCTTGAGGGCTTGAGGACTGGAGCCGTTCAAGCCCCAAAGCCCTCAGGCCCTTAAGCCCTCCTAGGATTCTTTTCTTTTCTTCTCCGCCTGTACCAGCACGCTCATCAGGTCCCTCGGCACGGCGCTCAACACGCTTACCAGATTGACCATCGGCGCCTGGAGCAGGAACAGCAACTTCGCGTACAACTCGAGCTTGCCGGGCAGCGTCGCCAGGCTCGCAACTTCGGCGGCCTTCAAGGCCTGCCCCTGCACCACCGCTGCCTTGATCTGCAGCGCCGGCACGGTCTTCATGAAGGTCGTCAGCGTCTTCGCCAGCACCACTGGATCGCCGTTGGTGTAGGCGACGGCCGTCGTGCCTTCGAAGTGCGGCGCCAGCGTTTCGTAGCTCGTGCCCTTCAGCGCGCGCTTCGCCAGCGAGTTCTTGACGACCTTGTAGCTGGACTTGGCCTTGCGCAGCTGCGAGCGCAGCTCCGTGACCTGGGGCACGTTGATGCCCTTGTAGTCCACCAGGATCGCCACGTCGGCGCCCCGGAACATGCCTTCCAGCGTTGCCACTGCGGCGGTCTTGTCGGCTCGTGTCACTGCCATGATGTCCGCCTACTTCTTCGCGGCGGTTTCAACGCCGCTTTCGTCGATCTTCACGCCGGGGCCCATCGTCGACGACACCGTGATGCTGCGCAGGTACTTGCCCTTCGCCGCCGCAGGCTTGGCGCGCACGATGCTGTCGATCAGCGCGGTCGCGTTGTCGACCAGGTTCTGCGACGAGAACGAGATCTTGCCGACCGGGGCGTGAACAATCCCGGTCTTGTCGACGCGGAACTCCACCTTGCCGGCCTTGATTTCCTTGACCGCCTGCGCCACGTTCGGCGTCACGGTGCCGGTCTTCGGGTTCGGCATCAGACCGCGCGGGCCCAGCACCTTACCGAGCTTGCCGACGGCGCGCATCATGTCGGGGGTTGCCACCACGGCATCGAACGCGGTCCATCCGCCGTTGATCTTTTCGACCAGCTCTTCGCCGCCGACGATGTCGGCGCCGGCCTCTTCGGCTTCCTTCTGCTTGTCGGGCCCGGCGATCACCAGCACCGTCTTGGACTTGCCGAGACCGTGCGGCAGCACGACCGTGCCGCGCACCATCTGGTCGGCGTGCTTGGGATCCACGCCCAGGCGAATCGACAGCGCGATGGTTTCGTCGAACTTGGCGAACTTGATTTTCTGCACGAGCGGAAGCGCGTCGGCGAGTGGATAGTTCTTGTTCTCCACCTGCTCGCGGGCCGCCGTGTATTTCTTGCCGTGTGTTCTCATAGCATGTTCATGGAAGTTAAGAGTTAAGAGTGCAGAGTTAAGAACAAATTCACGCCCTCAACTCTTAACTCTTAACTCTGAACTCCTCTTTATCCAACAACATCCAGACCCATCGAGCGCGCCGTGCCTGAAATCGTCCTGACCGCCGACTCGATCGAGTCGGTGTTGAGGTCCGGCATCTTCAGCTTGGCGATCTCTTCAACCTGCTTGGCCGTGACCGTCCCGACCTTGTTCTTGTTCGGCACCGCCGACCCCTTGGCGAGGTTGGCCGCGCGCTTCAGCAGAATCGACGCCGGCGGCGTCTTGGTGATGAAGGTGTAGGAACGGTCCGAATAAATCGTGACCACCGCGGGGATGATCAGCCCGTCGTCCTTCGCGGTCTTCGCGTTGAAGGCCTTGACGAAATCCATGATGTTGACGCCGTGCGGGCCGAGCGCCGTGCCCACGGGCGGGGCCGGGGTGGCCTTGCCGGCGGGAATCTGGAGCTTGACCATTGCTTGAATTTTTTTCGCCATTACAACTTCTCAACCTGCAGGAAATCCAACTCGACCGGCGTGGCGCGCCCGAAAATCGTGACCATCACCTTCAGCGTGTTCTTGTCGGTGTTGACCTCGTCGACGACGCCGTTGAAGCCGGAGAACGGTCCTTCGTTGATGCGGACCTGATCGCCCTTGTCGAACGTGTACTTCGGCTTCGGCTTCTCGGCCGCCGTCTTCACCTGGTCGAGGATCTGCTCGACCTCTTCCTTGCTGAGCGGGGTCGGCTTGGCGCCCGCGCCCACAAACCCGGTGACCTTCGGCGTGTTCTTCACGACGTGCCACGCGTTGTCGGTCATGGTCATCTCGACCAGGATGTAGCCGGGGAAGAAGCGCTTGGACGAGACCACCTTGCGGCCGCCGCGCATTTCCACGACATCCTCGGTCGGGATGAGGATTTCGCCGATCTCGTCGGCCAGCCCGTAGGCCTTCTTCCGTTCCTCGAGCGACTCGGACACCTTCTTCTCGAAGCCCGAGTAGGTGTGGACGATGTACCAGCTCTTGGTGGCGACGTCGGTCATGACGCCGCTCCAAACTGCCGCAACAGCCATTCGTAGGCCCGGTTCAGCAGGATGTCCACGGTGAACAGGTACAACCCGAAGAACACCGACGTGAGAATCACGACGACGGTCGTCGCGTAGACCTCGCGCTGCGAGGGCCACGTCACGCGCTTCATCTCGTTGCGCACCTCGGTGAGGAACTCACCGGAGCGGCGCCACCAGCCGAGAGGTCCCCGCAGGGACCGGTCGCCGGGTTGTTCTAAGGTCTCGGTACTCATGGTTCGCAGTCAGGTCCGCGTGCCGCAGTCAGGAATGGCAGGCCAGGAGGGAATCGAACCCCCAACCCCCGGTTTTGGAGACCGGTGCTCTGCCAATTGAGCTACTGGCCTCCGCGCCTACTTCTGCTCCTTGTGCGGCTGGTGCTTCCGGCAGAACCGGCAGTACTTCTTCAGTTCGAGACGCTCGGTCGTCTTCTTCTTGTTCTTCGTCGTGCTGTAGTTGCGGCGCTTACACTCGCCGCACGCCAGCTGGATGATGTCCCGCATAGTGATCCTTGCTAGTTGAAAGTTGAGAGTTGAAAGTTCGCAGTTTCAGTCTCAAGTTTCACGCTCGATGCCCATGAACCGAAACTCGAGCGCAAACCCACGCTGAAACTCTCAACTGAAACTTTCAACTGTCAACTCTTCAACTTTCAACTAACAGTTACTCAACGATATCCGTGACGGATCCGGCGCCGACGGTGCGGCCGCCTTCACGAATCGCGAAGCGGGCGCCCTTTTCAAGCGCCACCGGCGCGATCAGCTCGACGTTGACGCTGGTGTTGTCGCCGGGCATGATCATCTCGACGCCCTCGTTCAGGTTGAGCGTGCCCGTGACGTCCGTGGTGCGGAAGTAGAACTGCGGACGATAGCCGTTGAAGAACGGCGTGTGACGGCCGCCTTCTTCCTTCGTCAGCACGACCACTTCGGCCTTGAACTTGGTGTGCGGCTTGATCGAGCCGGGCTTGGCCAGCACCTGGCCGCGCTCGACGTCTTCCTTTTCCACGCCGCGGAGCAGGATGCCGACGTTGTCGCCCGCCACGCCCGAGTCGAGCAGCTTGCGGAACATCTCGACGCCGGTGACCACCTTCTTCTCGGTCGGCTTGAAGCCGATGATCTCGACTTCTTCGCCGACCTTGACCTGGCCACGCTCGATACGTCCGGTCACGACCGTGCCGCGGCCCGAGATCGAGAACACGTCTTCGATCGGCATCAGGAACGGCTTGTCGACATCGCGCTCCGGAACCGGGATGTAGGTGTCGAGCGCTTCCATCAGCTTCTGCACGGACTCGACGCCCTTGGGGTCGCCATTGATCGCGCCGAGCGCCGACACCCGGATCACCGGCAGGTCGTCGCCGGGGAAGCCGTAGGTCTTGAGCAACTCGCGGACCTCGAGCTCGACCAGGTCCACCAGCTCGGTGTCGTCGACGGCATCGACCTTGTTGAGGGCGACGACGATGTAGGGCACGTTGACCTGGCGGGCGAGCAGGATGTGCTCGCGCGTCTGCGGCATCGGGCCGTCGATGCAGCTGACGACGAGGATCGCGCCGTCCATCTGCGCCGCGCCCGTGATCATGTTCTTGATGTAGTCGGCGTGGCCCGGGCAGTCAACGTGCGCGTAGTGGCGAGTCGCCGTGCCGTATTCCACGTGGCTCGTCGCGATCGTCAAGATCTTGGTGTCGTCGCGACGCCCCTGCGACTCGGAGGCCTTGGCCACCTGGTCGTACGAGATGAACTTCGCCCAGCCTTTGTCGGCCGAGACCTTGGTCAGCGCCGAGGTGAGCGTCGTCTTTCCGTGGTCAATGTGACCAATGGTGCCGACGTTGACATGTGCTTTGGATCGATCGAATTTCTCTTTCGCCATGACTCGCCTTCGCTCGCTTTTTATGTTCGACCCGGCCCCGTGCCGGCGTCGGTGTGTTACTTACCTACTCGCTTCCGCCCTTCGACTCGCGTAAGACCGGCTTCGCCGGCCTTCCTCTCGCTCAGGACATTCGACCAGCTGGCCTGCCATGAGCGAACTTGGCGGTTCGCAACGCGAATCGCCAGGTGAGTCGAATGGAGCCGATGACCGGGATTGAACCGGTGACCTCGTCCTTACCAAGGACGCGCTCTGCCAACTGAGCTACATCGGCCTTCGCGCCTTTGGCGCTTCGGCCGACAAGTCGGCCTTTCCTTCCCTTGGCCCCGTCACTCGTCGGCCACCTCACTCAACTCACTCAGCCCTTCGACTCGGAATTGATTGCTTCGCAATCAATTTCTCGCTCAGGGCATTCGACCAGACAGGTGGCTTGCCATGAGCGAGTCTTACGCTTGCGGTCAGGCAAGCGTAAGGCGAGTCGAATGGAGCGGGAGACGGGGATCGAACCCGCGACCAACAGCTTGGAAGGCTGTGACTCTACCACTGAGTTACTCCCGCCTTCGTCCCTTCGGGACTTCCACCTTCGCTGTTCCAGCTACGGCGGGCAAGCCCGCTGTCCCGCGCCTCGCTACCACTTACTCACTCATTCGCAACCCGCGCATCACGCGAAGGTTGGCTTGCCAACCGAAGCTCGAACTTCCAACCTCAGGGCCTGCCACCCGAAGCTCTTACTCGTACCGTGTGGCCCACCGTCGCTCGCGCGCGAGCTATGGTGGGCACCCTTCGCCTGATCCAGAGCGAAGGGTGGTGGGCAGGGAAGGATTCGAACCTTCGTAGCCACTGGGGCGACAGATTTACAGTCTGTTGCGATTGACCGCTCCGCCACCTGCCCCTGTCATTTCGCTGGCGACACACGGCCATGCCGGCCGCGCCCGCGGAAACGATCAATGTCTGTCGGTAATTTGAGGATGACCCTGTTGGTTGCGCCTCGTCTGGCTTGCCGTCGCTCAAAAAGATGGAGCTGGCGAAGGGATTTGAACCCCCGACCGGCTGATTACAAATCAGCTGCTCTACCGGGCTGAGCTACGCCAGCCTAGACAAAAGGGAAATGCTAGCACGTCTTGTGCCAGCCGTGCAACCGGAAGGGACACCTGTTTCCTAGACGCTTCCTATCTCCTCCGGGGTGCAAACGGCCTAACCCTGTTTCCCTCAGGATGTTGGCCTCCCCCGGCTCCGGCTCCGCCGCTGCCTGACCGCCTCATACAAGACGATGGCAGTTGCGGCCGAAACATTAAGACTGCCCACGTGACCCTGCATGGGAATGCTGGCCACCTGGTCACACCGTTCCCGCACGAGCCGTCGCAGCCCGTGACCTTCAGCCCCTACTACCAAGGCCGTGGGAAGTGTGAGATCCCATTCATAGTATGGCATTTTTGCGTCGGCGTCGAGTCCGAGGGTCCAGACGCCCGCCTTTTTCAGCTCCTCGAGCGATCGGGCAATGTTCACCACATCCGCGATGCGCACGTAGTTCACCGCCCCGGCCGAGGCTTTGGCGGCCGCCCCGTCCAGTGCCGCGGCCCGGCGGGTCTGGCGCACCACGCCGGTGGCGCCGGCGGCGTCCACCGTCCGCAGGATCGCCCCGACGTTTTGCGGATCCTCGACTTCGTCCAGCACCACGATCAACGCCGGTCCGTCACTGCCGTTTGCGAGATCATCGAGGGTGACCTCGGCCAGGCGTTCGACATCGGCAACGACGCCTTGATGCGCGCCGCGTTTCGATTCCGCGTCGAGCACTTCTCGGGACACGCGCCGCACCCGCACGCCCTGCTTCGCCGCATCATCCAGTAACCGCTGCAACCGTTCATCGGCGCGCTCAGCGACACGAATTTCCCTGACGCGTCCGCTTTTGATCGCTTCAGCGACAGGGTTGATGCCGTAGATGATCATGGACAAGGCAAAAGGCAGAAGGCAAAAGGCAAAAAGGCGACTGCAAACATTTCTGCCTTGTGCCTTCTGCCTTCTGCCTTGTTAGCGTTTAGGGGCGACGAGCTGGTCGGCCTCGTAGAGCCGGCCATTCGCAATCACTCTCTTGACCTTGACGGTATTGGCAATGTTCGCCAACGGATCCCCATCGATCATGATGATGTCGGCGAGCTTGCCGGGCTCGATCGTGCCGGTGTCGACGTTCAGCGCCTTCGCCGGATTCACCGTCGCCGTTTTCAATGCATCGAAGGCCGACATTCCCGCCATCGTGTAGGACATTAGTTCGCCATGCAGGTTCACGGCGTTGGGCGTGTCGGTTCCGGCGACGACCAGCGCACCCGCCTTCATCGTGTCGAGCACCATCTTTCCATTGCCGCCCGTCGGATCGCCGCCGCCACCCGGGTTGCCCGACGCGGGCTGCGCCGCCACCTGGCGGCGAATCCACTCGGGATAGAGCTTGAAGCGCGGGTCGTTCTTGAGTGCCGGGTCGCCTTCGAACAGCCGTCGCGCGCCCCCGCCCGAGATCATCGGGCAGAAAATACGCTGGCTCTGGCCAAACAGCTGCACGACATCTTCGTAGGCCGTCTGCATCGCCTGCTGCGGAGGGGTGCCTGACATTTTCGGCGAATAGCCGCGGCGGCTCGTGGCCGTCACGTGCTCGGTGTTGTCGACACCGACGAGCGAGGCCGGCCAGATCTCGTGCGTCGCCACCGGCACGCCGATGCTGTGCGCGAACTCCACCATGCGTTTCTGCTGCAGATCGGGCAGCCGCACGTAGCTCTTGATCAAATCGTGCTGCAACACCCGGGCGCGCTGCAGCTCCATCTCGAACTGCGCGACGTTGGAGATGGCGATCCCCATCTTGTAATAGACGCGATTCCACTCCATCAGGTAGCCGGTGCCGTAGACGCGCGGGCCGGGGCGCACGCCGGCTTCGTTGGCCTCGCGATCCTCGACGGCTTCATACGGCGTGTTGCCGGGACTGCGCACCGTCGTCACTCCGAACGCCAGCCACGCGCGGCCTTGCGCCTCGCCGTAATCCTTTTGCAGGTGCGAGTGGAATTCGGTGAGGCCGGGCATCACGGTCAGGTTGGAGGCATCGACGACAGTGCCGCCGGCGTGATTCGCGGCCGCATGCGCGGCGACCGCCACGATCTTGTTCCCGACGATGGTGACGTCGACATTCGAGCGCGCGTTCGGGCTCTTCATGTCCAGCAGCCGGCCGGCGTGCACGACGATGCGGGTTTTCGGAATCGCGGGCATCCACTTCAGATCCATCGGCACCGTTTTGGTCTCGCCGGTTTCGATGTCGACGATGCGCAGCTGATCGAGTGACTGATAGAGGATGTGCCGCGAGTCGCCTTGCCAGCTTGGCGAGTGCGCGCTCTCGGTGGTCACGCGGCGCGGCGGCCCCTGCGGCTCACCGGTGACGGCGACGGGCCACACCGCCAGCACGCCTTCGTAAATCGCGGCCATCTTGGTGCCGTCGGGCGACCAGGCCGGGCCGGCGCCGCCGCGCGTGTCGATCGACAGCATCGGAATCGGCGCGTACCACTTCACGTCGCCGCCCGATGCGGAAATGGTCTGGACCTGGTTCGTGCCCTCGCGGAACCGCACCGTCATCGGCGCGATGCCGGCGAGCGCGATGCGCTTGCCGTCGGGCGACCACGTCGGCGCGCCGGGCTGCGGCAGCGAATCGTGAATCTTCGTCACCCGGCCGCTGTCGATGTCGAGGATCGACATCTCGGCCACCCGCCACATGCCGTCGACGTTGAAGAAGACCAGGCGCTTGCCATCCGGCGAGAACGACGCGCCCTGCGGCTGCGTGGTGAGGTTGGTGACCTTGCGGCTCTGACCACTCTTCAGGTCGCGGATCCAGAGCTGCAGGAACTCGCTGTCTTTGTCGGACGAGTAGACCAGCGAGCCGCCATCCGGGGACCACGCCGGATCGGTGTCGAGCGCGGCGTCCTTCGTGATGTTGACCGCTGCCCCGCCGACCGGCATCACATAGATGTCGCCGACGGCGGCAAAGGCGATCTGCTTGCCGTCGGGAGAGATCGACGGGCGCACGATCCCCAGCGCTTGTCGCGGCGTGGCCGAGGTGAAGTCGCGCACCCGCCTGGTGTACTGCGGACGGGTGACCTGCAGGGTCGCGGTGAACTCGATTGTTTGCATCGGCAAGCCCGAGACCGAGCGCCTGCGGATCTTGCCATCCGACACATACACGTATTCCGTGGGGGACGCCCAAGACGCGCGGAAGGCGAACACGTTCTCGCTGCCGGTCACCGACTTGCCGTCGATCTCGAAGCGCGTCTGGCCACCGGCCGTGACGTGATAGAGCAGCTGGCCGCCCGGCCCCCACGACGGCGAATCAACCTTCCCGCCGGCGACGGTGCGGAGTTTTCGCTCGGCGCCGGTGGCGATGTTGATCGCCCAGAGCCCGTCGTAGCTATCGCGCGACGAGGCGAAGGCGATCTCGCTGTCATCGGGCGACCACGTCGGCATGAAGTCCTCGCTGGCACCCTTGGTGACCTGCGTGATCGCGCCCGAGCGCGTATCCAGCACGAAGATGTTGTAGTCGCTGCCCAGGGTGTTGCCGCGGTCGGAGGCGAAGGCGATGCGCGTGCCGTCGTGCGAAAAAATCGGCTCGCGATCGTCGAAGGTGCCCCACGTCAGCTTCCGCTGGTTGGACCCGTCTGGACTAACCGCCCACAGGTCGTAGCCACCGTCGCGATACGCGAAAAAGGCGATCGTGCGCCCGTCTGGCGACCACATCGGCTGGCGGGCGTCGTTGAAGACATCGGTGATGCGCGTCATCGTGCCGCCCGACGCGGGCAGGGTCCAGATGCTTCCTTGCATGTCGGTCGCGAGGGTGGCGCGATCGGGTGAGATGGCCACCGACATCGACGTGCCTTCGTGAACCGGGACGTCGATGGGACCGGACGGCCGGGCCGCGGGCTTCTGTGCGCCCTGGTCGGCAGAAAGAGACACCGCGACCAGAGCCGCGAGGAAGACGATTTTCATGCGCGCATCATAGCAGCGCAGCGATCTGGGCGGCACGCTCACGGCAACCCAGGACCGGCGCGAGGCCGGAGGGCTGCGGCAGCTCGGCGGCGGAATCGATCGCGGGAACCAGCCGATCGAGCTCCGGACCCTCGCCGGCGCCAGTCAAGACCAGCCGAATCGGATGGAACAGCGCCTTCCCCTTCTGGCCGGTCCGCTCTTTCACACGATTGGCGGCGGACCTGAAGGCATCCTTCCCGGTGAGCCGCGGCGCTTGCTGCAGGTCGTCGGCCAGCGCGCGTGCCACAGCGGTGGCGTTCGGCTCTCGCAGCTCGGCGGCGAGCGCCCCTTGTGCCAGCGTGGCGGCGGCGTCGAATGCAAACACGGTGTCGAGGCGATCGGCGAGCTGCGGCAGGCGATCGACCGACGTCGCCATCCCCGGCAGCACCGCTTCGAGCCAGCCGCGTGCCGCGGGCGTGAGGTCGCCGGCGATTTGCGCCCGCTGGCGGAGAAACGGCTCGGCCAACACCGCGAGGCGATCGGCCGGGGTCAGCTTCAAGTAATGCCGGTTGGCCCACGCCAGCTTGTCTTCATCAAACACGCCGGCGCTATGCGCCACGTTTTCAAGTTTGAAGCGGCGCGCCAGTTCATCCGCGGGCAACAACTCTTCGTTCTGGCCGGGCGACCAGCCGATCAACGCGAGGTAGTTCACGAGCGCTTCGGGCAGGTAGCCCTTCTCGCGGAATTCGCGGACCGACGTGGCGCCGTGCCGCTTCGACAGCGGCGCGTGGTCGGGCCCCATGACGAGCGACAGATGCGCAAACGCGGGAGGCGTCCAGCCAAACGCCTCGTATAACAGGATCTGCCGCGGCGTATTGGAAATGTGATCCTCGCCGCGAATCACATGCGTAATCGCCATCAACGCATCGTCGATCACCACGGCGAAGTTGTAGGCCGGGATGCCGTCGGAGCGGACCAGCACCGGATCACCGATCACCCCGGTGTGGAACGTGACCGGACCGCGCACCACATCATGAAAGGTCACCTCGCGGTCCTCGGGCACGCGCAACCGGACGACTGCAGATGCGCCTCCCGATCGCCGGCGCATCGCCTCTTCCAGCGGAATATCACGGCAGGTTCCGGCATACTTCGGAGGCAGCGACGCGGCCAGCTGCGCCTTCCGCTGCGCGTCGAGTGTCTCGGCGGAGCAGAAACAGTAATAGCCCTTGCCTTCCTGCAACAGGCGCGTCGTGTACTCGGCATACAGCAGCAAGCGCTCGGCCTGGCGGTAGGGTCCGCGGTCGCCGCGCGCCTCGACGCCTTCATCCCAGTGCAGGCCCATCCAGCGCAGGTCGTCGAGAATGGCCTGCTCGGAGGCTTTTGTCGAACGCTCGACGTCGGTGTCTTCGATGCGAAGAATGAACGTGCCGCCCTGCCCGCGCGCCAGCAGCCAGTTAAATAGTGCGGTGCGCGCATTTCCGACGTGCAAATGGCCGGTGGGAGACGGAGCGAAGCGGACTCGCATAGGGGAACGTCGATCTTACCAGCCGGACCCCGCTTTGACGTATTCTCTAGTGCGCACGAGCGCCCGGAGTTTCTGGACGCGACACTGGAGGTTATGAATGGCACGCATGATTTTGATCGGATTCAGCCTGCTGGCCCTGTCGGCCAGCACACTTGCACAGGCCCCGGCTCCCGCGGCCGCACCCGGCCCGCACGATAAGGCGACCGCCGCGGCGCCGCGCAACATGCGCGAAGGCGCAATGGTGATCAAGTGGAAGGCCGACGGCACGTACGACACACTCCGTCCCGGCACGAACCGGCTGGTGTGCTACGACCAGTCGGGTGAGCCCACCGAGCAGCCGTTCTCGGTGCAGTGCACCAGCGTCGGCAATCTCGAGCGGGTCAAGCAGAACAAGATGTTCGAGAAGGAGCTGGACCGCACCAAGCGGCAGGCCGCGATCGACGCGGCCGAGGCCGGCGGCACGCGCGTGAAACCCGAGTTCGGCTCGGTGTGGTACACCATGACCGGCCCTGATCAGGCGACCGCGAGACTGCACGTCACCATCGCCGTGCCGGGAGCCACAACCGCCTCGCTCGGCCTGCCCGACAACAACAAGATGGGCGGCGCTTACATCATGAATGCCGGCACGTCGACCGCGCACATCATGACGCCGGGGTCGTAGAGGACTTGAGGACATTGAGGACTTGAGGGCTTGAGGGCTTGAGGACTTGGGAGCTTGGGGGCTTGGGGGCTTGAATCGGTCAAGCCCTAAAGCCCTCAGGACCTCAAGCCCTCAAGACCTCAGCAGTACAACCGCGTGGCAGGCCATCGCCTCGCCGCGGCCCGTGCTGTCGACGCCTTCGTTGGTCTTGCCTTTGATGCTGACCGCCTGACGATCGACCTGCAGCGCGGCGGCCAGGTTGTCTC
This sequence comes from Acidobacteriota bacterium, assembly GCA_030650395.1. GTDB lineage: Bacteria > Acidobacteriota > Vicinamibacteria > Vicinamibacterales > UBA2999 > 12-FULL-67-14b. The sequence goes on from JAUSDY010000104.1 coordinate 20,440, forward strand.
TCATTGCATCGAGATGCGGCAGTAACTTCGGTTGCTGCGCGATCACCGTGACGTCGACGTTCGAGACGCGGTAGCCGAGCGCGCTGACGCGTTCGATCGCGCTCTCGAGCAGCGCGATGCTGTCGGCGTCTTTCCATTTCGGATCGGTGTCGGGAAACAGCCGGCCGATGTCGCCGGCGGCGGCGGCGCCCAACACCGCGTCGGTCACGGCGTGGCACACGATGTCGGCATCGGAGTGGCCGTCGAGACCGAGATCGAAGGGAATGCGCACGCCGGCAAGAATGAGCGGGCGGCCGGCGACGAGGCGGTGGAGATCGTAGCCGGTGCCGATGCGGGTCAGGCGAGGGCTCAAGCCCTCGCCCGCCGAACGTCGTCGAGCCTCGGCGAGATCTTCCGCCGTCGTCACTTTGATGTTCTTGACGTCGCCGTCGACAACATGCACGGGAAGCCCCAGTCGTTCGACGAGCATCGCTTCGTCAGTGGCGTCGATGTTGTTGCCAAACTCGAGCGCGCGGGCGAGGATGTCGCGGCGAAACACCTGCGGCGTTTGCGCCAGGAAGATCGTCTCGCGCGCGATGGTGGCGCGGATCGGTCGTGAGCCGCCGGCGGCCTCGCCCACTTGCTTCACCGTATCGCTCACCGCAATCGCGGCGATCGCCGCACCGTGCGTGGTGGCGGCGTCGATGGTGCGCGCGATGACGTCCGCGGTCACGAACGGCCGTGCCGCGTCGTGGATCAAGATGATGTCGGCGCGCGGTGACGTGCTGCCGAACGCGCGGGCCACCGAGTCCTGGCGGCGCTCGCCGCCCTCGACGAACCGCAACGGTTTTGCCGACTTCCCCTTCCAACTTTCCGCCGTCGCGCCGAGGTGATCGTGCGGCAGCGCAACGACGATCTCGTGGATCCGATCGCTGGCGGCCAGCGCCTCGACCGTTAGATCGAGAATGGAGCGGCCACCGAGCTCGAGGAATTGCTTCGGGCGATCGGCGCCGATGCGGAGGCCGCGGCCCCCGGCGGCGATGATGGCGGCGACGTGCAGCATGACGAAGGGCCGATCTTATCAGCCCAATTGAGTCGCACGATTCCCAATTAGGGAGTTCCCTCCGGCGCAATGAACGCCGTGATCCCCAAAACCCGAGAATTCCGTGGCACGTTGCGTGCATCAAAAGATTGCTTCGATTGAATCGATTTTCTGTCGAGAAGGAACGAGCATTGACGCGCACAGCCGCCGTGTACACATCGCGAACTGACAGTGCCGAGGCCGGCCGGGACCTCGGCGAGCAGGTTCGCAACAGTCTCGGCAGTGAACCGCCCGACGCCGCCGTGGTGTTTGTCTCTTCGCAGTTCGACTACGAAACACTTCTGACCGCTTTGGATGCAACCTGCCACCCCAAAATCATGGTCGGCTCCTCGTCGGCGGGCGAGTTCACCGGCGAGCAGCGCGGCGAGGGCACCGCGTGCGTGCTGGCTCTGCAGTCAACCGACATTCGCATCGCGGCGGGGCTGGGCCACGGGGTCAGCGACGATCGCGCGAACGCGGCTCGCGAAGCGGTGTCGTCATTCAACGGACTCGGCACACACGAATTTCCCTACCGATCGGCGCTCATCATGACCGACGCGCTGGCGGGTCATGCGGACGATCTCGTTGAACAGTTGACCGTGGCGACGTCCGGCAAGTACCAGTTCGCTGGCGGTGGCGCCGGCGACGACGCCCGGTTCGCGCGGACCCATGTGTTTCATGGCACCAGGGCATTCACGAACGCGGTCGTCGCGCTCGAGCTGCTCTCGGCGAATCCCCTGGGCATGACAACGACGGCGGAGTCTGCGGCGAATGCGGCGGCGCGCGCCACCGAAGCGGCGGTCGCCAATTTGCGCGGTGGCCAGCCCGGTTCGGCCCTGGTGTTTGACTGCGTGGCGACGCGGCTGAGAACCGGCGATGCGTTCGGCCTCGAGCTCGAAGCGGTTGGCCGGATGCTCAAGGGCGCGCACTTCGTTGGCTGCAACACCTACGGGCAAATCGCGCGGGCCGACGTCCAATTCGGCGGCTTCCACAATTGCACTGCGGTCGTAATGGTGTTGCCCGCGTAAGTGACAGGCATGATCGATCACCGTACCGTCACCCTGGCGGCCGCGCTGGCCGACCCCGCTGATCGTCCATCCGCTGCGGACGCGTTGGCCGCGCACCTCGGCGCGACCGCGCTCATCATTCTGGTGGTCGACACGGCCGTCGATGCCTTCGTGCCCGCGCCCGGGTTCCGGCAGACCCTGCCGGGCGGTGAGGCCTGGCGCGAGTTCCTCACCCAGGCCCGGGTCAACGGCGTGCATCGCGGCATCGTCGGCTACCCGGCGGCGGATCAACCCGCTGACGCGGTGGCGTTGACGGCGCCGGGCGTCGCCATCATTTTCATTGGCGGCTCGTGCGAGGCGTCGTCGCTCGAGGCGATCGAGGCCGTGTTGCCCCTGCTCTCAGGGATCCTGCGATCGGAACAGGCGGCGATGGCGGCGGCCGGCGAGCTGCGCGTCGCGCAGCATGACGCCCGGCGGGCCGAGGTCCTGGCGCAGGCGCTCGACACCGCGCGCGCCGAAGTCGAGGGCGCGCTGCAAAAGCTCGAGCGCCAGGCGCGGTCGCTGGATGAGGCGCGCGCGCGCGCCGAAGAGGCCACGCAGGCGAAGGACGAATTCCTCGCGATGCTCGGACACGAGCTGCGCAATCCGCTGTCGCCGATCGTCACCGCGCTGCAATTGATGCGGCTCAAGGGACAGCAATCGCGCGAGATCGACATCATCGAACGACAGGTGACGAACGTCAAGAGCCTGGTCGATGATCTGCTCGACGTGTCACGCATTACCCGGGGCAAAGTCAGCTTGCGAAAGGAGCGCGTGGAGCTGGCCGAGATTGCCGCCCGGGCCATCGAGATCGCCAGTCCCGTGCTCGAACGGAAACGCCAAATGCTGGCCCTGGACCTGGCGCCAACGGGACTGCTGGTGGACGCCGACCCGTCGCGGCTGTCCCAGGTGCTCGCCAACCTCCTGACCAATGCGGCCAAGTACAGCGACAAAGAATCGCGGATTGATTTTGGCGCGGCGCGCCAGGGCGAGCGCGTCTGTATCTGGGTACGGGATCAGGGGGTCGGGCTGGAGCCCGCGATGCTCGACCGCGTGTTCGATTTGTTCGTGCAGCAGCGGCAGCTGCCGGATCGGTCCGAGGGCGGGCTCGGTCTCGGCCTGGCGATCGTCCGAAACCTCGTGCTGCTCCACGGCGGCAGCGTCAAGGCGCAGAGCGCGGGCAAGGGCCTCGGCAGCGAGTTCATCATCGACCTGCCGGCCGCGGCGCGGGGCCCGGCCACTGCGGAGACATCATCGATCAGCGACCAACTCGCGGCGCCGAACGGCGGTGAACGCGTGCTGATCGTCGACGACAACGAAGATGCCCTCTTCATCCTGTCCGAGGCCCTCGATTCTCTCGGCTATACGGTGCGCACGGCGGCCGATGGTCCCGAAGCACTACAGGTCGCCCAGGCGTTCAGACCGCAGATTGCGTTGCTCGACATCGGGCTGCCCGTCATGGACGGCTACGAGCTGGCCCGGCGCCTGCGCGAGTCGTCCGATGGACCCGGATTGCGGCTGATCGCGGTGACCGGGTACGGCCAGAAATCCGACAAGGAGCGCGCCCGAGCCGGCGGCTTCGATGCGCACCTCGTTAAGCCGGTGGGTCTGGAACAACTGGAAGCTGTGCTGCGACCTGGCAGCGGCCCGTAGGCCCGCTACAATCGCGCGATGAAATGCTCGCCTGACGATCGCCGGCGCGCGCGCCTGGCCTGCGGCGTGTTCCTTGCGGCGATCGGCGCGGCCGCGTGCGGGCGGACCGCGAGTCTGCCACGGCCTGCCGTCACCGCCACCCCGCCTTCTCGTGTGCCTGCCATCATCCCGGCGCCCCTCACCGTCGGGGAAAGACAGGGACCCGGCTTCACCGTCACAGCGTCAACCGTCATCTACGTCCAGCCGGACGACGAGCGCGCGGCGGCGATCGGTCGCTACCTTTCTGACGTGATCGGGCTCGCCGCGTCCGCCACGCCTGTTGCGGTCCACGCCACGTCAAGCGGCGTGCCTCCTGGAAACATCAGCCTGAGAACCCGTGGCGGCAGCGCTGCCGATGAAGGCTACGAGCTGACGGTGCGGCCTGATGGTGTGACGCTCGAGGGCGAGGGTGCGGCGGGACTGTTCTACGCCGTCCAGACGCTGCGCCAGTTGATGCCGGCCTTTGTCGAGTACGAAGCCGTGCGGTTCGACAAGTCACGGCCGCTGGTGATCGCGCCCACGCGCATCACCGATCGCCCGCGATTTCCCTGGCGCGGCGCGATGCTCGATGTCGCACGGCACTTCATGCAGGTCGACGAGGTGAAGCGGTACCTCGATTTGATCTCGCTCTACAAGATCAACCGGCTCCACTTGCATCTCGCCGACGACCAGGGATGGCGGCTCGACATCACGTCGTGGCCCAATCTCGTGATGCAGGGCGGCCGTAGCGAAGTCGGCGGCGGTAGCGGCGGCTTCTACACACAGGATCAATATCGGGAGCTCGTCGCGTACGCGCAGGCGCGGTTCATCACCATCGTGCCGGAGATCGACATGCCCGGCCACACCAATGCCGCGCTCGCATCCTATGCCGAGCTGAATTGCGACGGCGTGGCGAGGCGTCCGTTCACGGGTATCGAGGTCGGCTTCAGCACTGGCGCCCGAAGACCACGCCGCAGGCGGCGGTGGCCAGGGGAACGAAAGTGATCCTGTCACCCGCCGACAAGATCTACCTCGATATGAAGTACGACGCTGCGACGGCGATCGGGCTGACGTGGGCGGGGCGGATTGACGTCCGCGATGCGTACGAGTGGGACCCGGCGACGGCGGTGGCGGGCGTGCCCGAGAGCGCCATCCTCGGTGTCGAGGCGCCGCTGTGGTCCGAGACGATCGCCAACATCCGCGACGTCGAATTCCTCGCGTTCCCGCGTCTCGTTGCGGTAGCGGAAATCGGATGGTCGCCGGCTGATCGGCGGGATTGGGAGAGTTTTCGTGAACGTCTCGGCGCGCATGGGCCGCGATGGACGGCACTCGGCGTGAACTTCTACCGATCGCCGCAGGTTCCCTGGAAGAATTGACGGAGACATTTATGCACATCACTCTTCGGGTCATTCCCTCCGCCCTTCTCGTGATCGCATGCACCCTGGCTGTCGGCGCCCAGGCGCCGATGGCTCCGGCCGCGAGCCTCTCCATCGATACGTTGATGGCGACGCCGTTCCCGACCGATCTCGTGGCGGCGCCAACGGCCGGCCGCATCGCGTGGGTGTCGAGCAATAGTGGCGTGCATAACGTGCTGGTCGCCGACCCGGCGCCGGCCACGGCGGCAACCCGAGGCCGGCCGGATCACAAGTGGCGCGCCGTCACCAACTACACCGGTGACGATGGGGTGTGGATCACCGACCTGGCTTGGACGAGCGACGCCAAGACGATCGTCTACGTTCGCGGCGACGGCGCCAACCGGCAGGGCGAGTCGCCGAATCCTGCGCAGCTGCAGGATGGCACCGACCAATCGGTCTTCGCCGTGGCCGTCGACGGTGGCACGCCGAAGCGCCTCGGCGTCGGCAGCGGGCCGGTACCCTCGCCGCGGGGCCAGCGCGTCGCATGGGTCTCGCGCGGACAGATCTGGAGCGTCGATCTCGCCACCACCGAGGCGCCCGCCCGTCTCGTGAATTCACGCGGCAGCGCGTCAGGGATCTCGTGGTCGCCCGATGGTTCGATGATCGCGTTCACGAGCGGCCGCGGGACGCACAGTTACATCGGCATGTTCACGCTCGCCTCGCGCGAGCTGCGCTACATCGATCCGTCACTCGATCGTGACGGCACGGCGGTGTGGTCGCCTGACAGCTCGCGCCTCGCGTGGATCCGCCAGGGCGCCGCGCCACGCGCGCGCATGTTCTCGCCCCGCCGCGAGGTTGACGAGCCCTGGTCGTTGCGCGTTGCGGACGTGAAGACCGGCCAGGGCCGCCAGGTGTGGAAGGCCGACGTCGGCTACGGCAGTGCGTTCCAGGGCGTCGTCGCCGACAGCCAGCTTTATTGGGGAGCCGGCGATCGCCTGGTGTTCCCATGGGAAAAGAACGGCTGGCTGCACCTGTATTCCGTGCCCGCGAAGGGCGGCACGGCCGCGCTGTTGACGCCGGGGAATTTCGAAGTCGAGTACGTGAGCATCACGGCGGACGGCTCGCGCCTGGTCTACAACTCGAACCAGGACGACATCAACAAGCGTCACATCTGGACGGTCCCGGTCGACGGGTCGTCGAAGCCGGTGCGCAACGCCGTCGTCAAGTCGATCGGCAGCGAGTGGCAGCCGGTAATGATGAGCGACGGCAACATGGCGGCGATGCACGCCGACGCGCAGATGCCGCCGCACGTGATGGTCGTCTGGCCGGATGGGAACGCGCACAGCCTTCTCGAGAACACGCTGCCGCCCGGGTTCAACCCCACGGCGCTCGTCACTCCCCAACCGGTAATCGTGACCGCCACCGACGGTATGCCGATCCACGCGCAGCTGTTCGTGCCGTCGGACCTCAAGGCCGGCGAGAAGCGGCCAGGGCTGATTTTCTTCCACGGCGGATCGCGGCGGCAGATGCTGCTCAACTGGCATTACAACTATTACTACCGCAACGCCTACGCGATGAATCAGTGGCTCGCCAGCCAGGGCTACGTCGTACTGTCGGTCAACTACCGCAGCGGTATTGGTTACGGCCTGGAATTCCGCGAAGCGCTCAACTACGGCGCCACGGGCGGCGCCGAGTTCAACGACGTGATGGGCGCGGGCCTGTACATGAAGAGCCGTCCCGACGTCGATCCGGCGCGCATCGGACTGTGGGGCGGATCGTACGGCGGCTACCTGACGGCCATGGGATTGTCGCGCGCGTCGAACTTATTTGCCGCGGGCGTCGACTTCCACGGCGTGCACGACTGGAACCAGGGCATCCGGACATTCGTGCCCGACTACAACGTGCTCGACGACCCCGATTTTTCGCGCCGCGCCTTTGCCTCGTCGCCGATGGCCAGCATCGACGGCTGGAAGTCGCCGGTGCTGTTGATCCACGGAGACGACGATCGCAACGTCTCGTTCATCGAGTCGATCAACCTGATCGTCGCCCTGCGCAAGCGCGGCGTCGAGGTCGAGCAGCTGGTGTTCCCCGACGAGGTGCACGACTTTCTGCGCCATCAGAACTGGGTGCGCGGCTACAAGGCGACCGCGGACTTCTTTAACAGGAAGCTGAGAGGACGCAGTAACTGAAGGGATCAGGGATCAGGGATCAGCGAGACAAAGGCACTTGTGCGCTGATTCCTGAGCCCTGATCTCCGAGCCCTGCCTAAGACAGCAGTCGCCCAGTTTCGCGGCCGCCGGCGATCTGCGTGATGCGTTGCGCCGTGACGCCGAGCACGCGCGCGATCTGCATGCGCAGGATCTCCGGCGGTGCGTAGACGATTACCAGGGCTTCGGTCGTGGCCGGCGTCACCATGGTGCGCGCGGAATCTGAGGTCGGATTGCCAAACGGCCCGGCGCTGTCGGCCACGGTGATGCGCCCGCCCACGTTGACATCATCCTTGCGGATCCCGGGGTACGACTCCCCTTCGGCGCCGAGCCTCATCGTCACCGCGCCCGACACCTTGGCGAAATCGTAAAGCCCGTACGGCAGCTGGAATTCCAGCGAGCACCAGTTGACGATGTCGACGAGCGAATTGATCCGCGGAATCGTGTCGCCCTTGCGCACCCGCCGCAGCAGCGCCTCGTTGGACGGCCGCGTTTTCGTCGGATCGAGGCCGACCCGTTTGTACATGGTCCGCACGGCAGCAGACTCGGGTGGCGGCGTGATGCGCACCTTCGCCTCGGCCTCGGCCAGCAACGGATCCAGGCGATGCTCGTGCGCGACCACCGTGGCGCCGCTCCACCAGAGCACGCCGGGTTTGACGATCGACGCCAGACCGGGCGCCAGCGTGAATTCAGTCACTGGTACCCGCCTTCGCTCCTGGATCGCCAGAGCTTCGGCGAGACGTCGCGGTGACGGCCTCCGGCCTCGAGCGCGACGCTTCGGCTTCCACAGCGGGACGAATGACCTCGCGCACCTGATTGGCGAGCGCGCGCACGTCGGCCGTCGACGGGTGTGGGTTGGCAGGTGGCACAATCGGGTCGTGCACGATCACCCGGACGTGGCCGGGCTTCGTCGTCAGCTCGCCTTTCTTCATCACGTGCCGGCTGCCGACCACCGAGATCGGCACGAGCGGTAAGCCCGCCTGCATCGCGAGCATGATGCTGCCGCCCTTGAACTTGCCGAGGTGCCCGGTGCGGCTCCGCGTGCCTTCCGGAAAGATGATCAACGACAGGCCATTTGCCGTCAGCCGGGCGGCCCATCCGAAAATGCCCGAGCGATCCGGATGGCTGCGATCGACGAGCATGTGGCCGGTCCGCTTCAAATGAGGCCCGAGCATCGGGAAGCGGCCCAATGATTCCTTGGCGATGATGCGCAGCTGGAACGGGAGCGACCAGAACAACACCGGGATGTCGTAGATGCTCTGGTGATTCGCCACGAACACGTAGGTCTTGCCGCGGGCAATTCGATCCAACCCATCGACCGTCACTTCAACTCCGGTGGTGGCAAGGATCAGCCACGACCACGCTCGCGCGCAGCCGTGCGCGAAGTAGCCGCGCCGGTCGACGAAGCTCGAGGTGATGGACAGAATTCCGAGCACGATGGTGTAGACGGCGATCGTCGGGATCAGCCAGAACACCGTGCGGAACCAATGAAAAGACAATCTATCGATCTTTGGCGACGATGGGAGATGGCGGCGTGACCGCTTGCGCTGAAGACGTCGCGGGCTGGGGCGCCGGCGTGACGGCCGTGCCCGATGCCGGGCGCGTCGCCGTCTGCGAGCCGCCCGGCTCGAGGTAGCGGCCGAAGATCATCTTGCCGGCGGTGGTCTGCAGCACGCTGGTCACCACGATGTCGATGGTCTTGCTGATCATCTTGCGGGCGTTGTCGACGACCACCATCGTGCCGTCGTCCAGGTAGGCGACGCCCTGGGTGTATTCCTTGCCTTCCTTGAGGATGAAGACCTTCATGATCTCGCCGGGCAGCACCACCGGCTTGAGCGCGTTGGCAAGCTCGTTGATGTTGAGCACGGCGACGCCGCGCAGCTGCGCCACCTTGTTGAGATTGAAATCGTTGGTGACGATCTTGCCCGGCAGCGTCCGCGCCAGCTCGATCAGCTTGAGGTCGACCTCGCGGACCTCGGGAAAATCCACGTCGGAGATCACCACGTCGACGCCCGTCATCTTCTGGACCTTCTGCAGGATGTCGAGGCCGCGCCGGCCGCGGTTGCGCTTCATCGAGTCCGACGAATCGGCCACCAGCTGCAGCTCCTTGAGCACGAACTGCGGAATCACCAGCGTGCCGTCGACGAAGCCGGTGTCGCACAGGTCGGCGATCCGTCCGTCGATGATCACGGATGTGTCGAGGATCTTGTAGTGGCGCGCCGGTCCCGCGGCGCGGAACAGCGTGACCAGCCGCGCGGGCTCCAGCCACTCGCCTTTGCGACCGCCCACCACCAGGCCCAGGTACGGGAACAGCAGCAGAACAAAGCTGTGAAGGAAGGCGACGCGCTGGTCGCCGGGGTCGACCCAGAACAACGCCGCGCCGATGCCCTTGGCGAGCAGCAATCCGATCGCGCCGCCGATCACCGCGCCCAGCATGTGGGTCACCGGCGTGCGGCGCAGCGTCCACTCGAAGCCGACCGATGCGAGGGCCAGCGCCAGCCCGAACAGGACGTTGATCAGCGGATCGGGATCGATCGGGCGCAACAAGAACGCGGAGTATGCGACCGCCGCCACGAACGCGAGCCGCGCGAGTATGAACCAGGCCATATAAATGCCCCGCGAAAAAGGCGGGGAGTATCCGGCAACCTTAGAACCGCCGGGGCGGGCAGGTCAAGCGAGGAGCATGTCGAGGGCCTCGCCTACCGTGCGCACGCCCACCAGCTCCGCTTTGCCCGTTTCTTCACTGGCGTCGACATTGGATAGGGGGAGGACGATTCGGTTGAAACCCATTTGCTCGGCCTCACGAATTCGAAGACTGGCCTGCGACACGCCGCGAATTTCGCCACCGAGACCCACTTCCCCGAAGACCGCAGTGCCGGTCATGATCGGCCGGTTGCGCATGCTCGAGGCCACCGACGCCACGATCGCCAGGTCGACCGCGGGCTCGTCGATGCTCATGCCCCCCGCGATGTTCACGAACACATCGTCTGACACCAGGTGGAGGCCGGCGCGTTTTTCGAGCACCGCGAGCAGCAGCGACAGCCGGTTCTGATCGATCCCGACCGCCATGCGACGCGACGTGCCGTAGCTGCTGCTGCTCACGAGCGCCTGCACCTCGACGAGCAGCGGGCGCGAGCCTTCGAGGCAGCACAGCACCGCTGAACCCGGCGTGGCCGCGGGCCGCTCCGCCAGGAACATCGCCGACGGATTGGGCACGGGCCGCAGGCCGGCGCCCGTCATCTCGAACACGCCGAGCTCGCTCACCGCGCCGAACCGGTTCTTGACCGCACGGACGACGCGATGCGAGTGGTGGCGTTCGCCCTCGAAATACAGCACCGTGTCAACGACGTGCTCGAGCGCCTTGGGTCCGGCGATGTTGCCGTCCTTGGTGACGTGGCCGACGAGAAACGTCGGGATGTTGTGGCCCTTGGCCGTAAACAGGAACTGCGTGGCGGCTTCGCGGACCTGGCCGATGCTGCCCGGCGCCGACTGGAACTTCAGCGAGAACACCGTCTGCACCGAATCGACGATCATCAGCGCCGGCTTGACGCGGCCAACCTCTTCGAGGATGCGCTCGATGCAGGTTTCCGCGAGCAGATAGAGCGGGGCATCGCCGATGCCGAGGCGATCGCCGCGCGCCTTGATCTGGTGTTCGGATTCTTCACCCGAGGCGTAGAGCACGGGACCGACCGTCGCAGCGAAGTTGGCCGCGGCCTGGAGCAGCAGCGTGGACTTGCCGATGCCGGGCTCGCCGCCGAGGAGCACCAGCGAACCGGGCACGATGCCGCCGCCCAGGACGCGATCGAACTCGTTGATGCCGGTCGAGATGCGATCGGCCTTCGACGCTTCGATGTCCGCGTACTTGATCGCGCCCTGCGGCACGACGCCGGTCAGCGAGTAGCGATGCGCGGTGGGCCCGCCGACGCCTGGCTCAACGGCGCGCTCTTCGACAAACGAATTGAACGCGCCACAGTCGTGGCATTTGCCTTGCCACTTCGGCTGCTGCGTGCCACATTCCTGACAAACGAATACGGGCTTGGCTTGCTTCATCGCTGGATACGGACGCTAACCACGAAGAACACGAAGGCCACGAAGAACAAACCCATCTTCTCATCGTCGGGCGAAGATGAGAGCTCTTTTTCGAGAAGTATTTTTGAAAAAGTATTCTCTGTGCCTCTGTCTCTCTGTGGCCTTGTACGTTTGGGCTACTGAACCCACGGCCATGGAAGCGCCTCCTCGCACACCTCCGTCATGATCGCGATCCGTGAAAGGCTTGCACGACGAGGTGCGCGTTTTCGCGTCATGATCTCGCGACTTCAACTGCTTGCGTAGGTGAGGTGGCCGCAGCGTTTCTATCTTGGAAGCTCAAGCCGACCCAACAACCAACCATCGGCAATGTCGATCAGCAAAATCTGTTCGACACCGACCCGGCCGAGCACGCGCGCCGGGCCAAGAGGCTGCGGCTGGACTACTCCATTCCTAGCCCCAAGTTCGCCGAGGCCGGGCACTACCTTCCGGCAGACAAGTCCGTTGAGAACGACGGTCCCCTTTACGAGGCGGCGTCGACTGGCAGGCCGTGCGAGGGGGAGTGCCAACTTGACCTCGGGCCGCCCAAACTCTTTGGGTGAAGGAGCCAGCTACTGCAATGGGGATACGCCGATGTCGTTCGCCCGCTGTTGAATGGCTCGACATCGAGCGACGAGCTCCGCAAAGACCGGCGGCTCTTCAAAGAGCAGCCCGTCGTTGACCATTCCGATGCGTGGCGGCATCGCACCTGATTGGCCGCTTTTTAGATGGTTCGCCGGTGGAACGTGCGCCGAATTCGAGCAGGACAACCGGACGAACATAGCCGGACCCTGAGGTCAGGGCCTCATACGTGAGGAGCACCGTGTCGGCCTCCGCCTTCGCTCGTCCCGACAGGCCACTCTCCACCAGGCGTCTGGTCACGAGAGGGGCGACCGTCTCACTCACCCACACATCCAAGCGTTCTCGAATGATCTTCGTCCAGCGCTGCTCTTGGCTTCGAGTCGAGGGAATCGCATGAGCGCTGTCCGGTGCCAGGTCCGGTGCGATTCTGCGAATGTCGTAGGTGAGATCGACGTCTTCAGAGAACCGCCCGATCGCCTGGTACGCTTTGGATAACGATGTCCCGCCCTTGAAGACCAAGTCATCGGCGAAATCCGACTCGAACAGCACGCTCAACGTCCACACTACCCACACGTCTTTCTCGAGCAGATGAACGGCGCGACCGGACCGCGCCGCGGCCACCTCCAGCGCATCCCGCCGATTCGCCGGCGAGAGCGCGAAGAAAACGTCAGCCATGCTGGACCAGTGTACTGATCTGCTGAGCCATCCACGTCGGCAGTCGTCCGCGCGCCGCCGACAGCTCCTTGAGCGTCTGAGCCGAGAGCGCCTTTCCGAGCTTGCTGGTCATCGCACGGCTCTGCCCTCGCCCGAGCCACGCCAGCGCGCGAATCGCATCTCCCGCCGGTCGTCCAGCGAGCGAGAGTTGCCATCGAGGCGCGTGCTGGAGTTCGACGGTCTGGGCACCGAAGTTCAGACGTCTGCTCGGTCCCGAGGTCAGGTAGACCGTACGGACCGGTACTTGAGTGGTGAGCCCCAACGAATTGGCCGCGGCAGCACCATGAGCAGCGATCGTTTCGCCAGTCGCGGCCGTTAGGGCTTCCAGAACCGCCGGCACGCTTGGCGCTCGCGTTCCAAACCGCGTCTCGACCGGACGCACATAGAGCCCTCGGCCCGCGCGCAGGAGCCCCCCCCGGCGAACAAGGCGAGACAGCGCCTGGTCAATCGCCGCACGACTCCCCAGGTGAAGGAGAGCCTTCGCGTAAAGCGGCGCTCCCTCCGGCAGCTCGGCCACTTCTCCCAGGATTCGTGTCGATAGGGGTTCCATAAACAAACTCAGTGTCAGAATTATAACGTAGTTTCTGACACTCCGTAAATAGTGACCTCGCATCAGCGGCGATGCCGCTTGCGCGCCAGGGCCGCCGCCAGCTCTCGGGCGAGCGCGGCGTACCAGTCCGGCAGGTGTGTGCGACAGACCGGCTCGGTGAGGCCGACGATCGTGTCAAAGCGCGGCTTGACAATCTTCGGGACGGATAGCGCTGACATCGAGCTCACCAAGGGTGCGTCGTTCGGCCACTCCGGTTGACAGTATAAGTTTTCTCTGTGTCTCTCTGTGGCCTGTACGTGGACTATTCGTACTTGCGCTCCACGCGGGAGCCGAGGCGGCAGAGCACTTCGTAGGGAATGGTGCCGATCCATGCGGCCATCTCTCGCGCGTCGATGGTTTGTTGCGGGTCGGACCCTTGCGAGCCGATCAAGACGACTTCGTCGCCGGGCCCGACGGTGTCGATGTCCGTGACATCGGCGGTGAGCATGTCCATGCTCACGGCACCCACGATCGGCGCGCGGCGGCCGCGAATCAACACCGAGCCGCGGCCTTCCAGACGCCGATCGAGCCCGTCCGCATACCCGGCGGGGATGACGGCCAGCGTCGTGGCCCGCTCGGCACGAAACCGCCCGTCGTAGCCGACCGTTTCTCCGACCCGAACGCCTTTCACCGCTACCACCTGGCTGGTGAGCGACATCACCGGCTTCAGCGGCAGCGTCGACCCCAGCGGCGGCGGCACCAGGCCGTAGAGCAACAGGCCGGGGCGCACGAAGTCGTACCACACGCGCGAGTCGCGCAACAGCGCGGCGGAGTTGGCCGCATGGCGCAGCCGCGGGCCGGCGCCGAGCTCGCCGATCGCGACGCACGCCCGCTCGAATCGATCGCGCTGCTCGCCGAACAATGGATTGCCCGGCTCCTCCGCGGTTCCAAAATGCGTGTGGACGGCATCGAGCACGAGGTTGGCGCTCGATAACAATTGCGGCAGCGTCAGGCGAAGGTTGTCGTGCCGGAACCCCAGACGGTTCATGCCAGTATCGATCTTGAGGTGGTAGTGCAGCGAGGTCCGGCGCGCCAGTGCCGCCGCCTGCAGCGCGGCGCCGGCGGCCGGGCTCGAGATCGTGGGCGTGAGCTCGTGATCGAAGACGCCGTCGAGATCGCTGACGCTCAGCGCACCGAACACGAGAATCGGCGCTCGGACGCCAGACTTGCGAAGGTCAACTCCCTCTTCGATGTCTGCCACCGCCAGCATCGTTGCGCCCGAGGCCTCGAGCGTCTGCGCGACACGCCGCGCGCCATGTCCGTAGGCGTTGGCCTTGACGACGGCGATGATGCCGGGCGGAAGCACGGGTCCGCGGCCGGCGCCGCGGTTGAGCCGCGCTTCGTCTTCAAGGTACGAGCCGATCGCGCGCAGGTTCGCCTCGAGGGCCTGGAGGTCGACGCGCGCGGTTGTGCAACGGACCACGTTGGCAGGTTATCTCACGGCGGGTCTGAAGACCCGCCTCTACACTAGTCGGGCGAATAGCTCCCGCCGGCCAGGTTGCCGAAGCGTGTCTGCTCGCGGATGAACGCGAGCTTCACCGTACCGGTGGGGCCGTTGCGCTGCTTGGCGATGATGATCTCGGCGATGCCGTCCGAGTCGGAAGGCTCATCGCCGTGCTTGTACATATCTTCGCGGAAGATGAGCGCGACGACGTCGGCGTCCTGCTCGAGGGCGCCCGACTCGCGCAGGTCCGACAACATCGGCCGCTTGTCGGAGCGGGCTTCCGGGGCACGCGACAACTGCGACAGTACGATGACCGGCACGGACAGCTCCTTGGCGAGCCCCTTGAGCGATCGCGAGATCGAGGCCAGCTCGAGGTTACGGTTCTCGAAGCGGCCGCGCCCCGTCATCAACTGGATGTAGTCGATCGCCAGCAGGCTCAAGCCGTGCTCGGCCTTGAGCCGCCGCGCCTTGGCGCGCATCTCGAGCGCGCCGATGCCGGCGGTGTCGTCGACGAACAACTGCGCCTCACTCAGCGTCTCGAGCGCGTGCGTGATCTGGCCGTATTCCTTCTGTCCGATTTGGCCGCTCAGCAGCCGATAGGTGTCGATCTTCGCTTCCGATGCGAGCATGCGCATGAACAGCGATTCTTTCGACATTTCCAGGCTGAAGAACCCGGCCACGCCGCCGTGGGTCGCGACGTGCTGGCAGATGTTCAGCACCAGGCTGGTCTTCCCCATCGACGGGCGGGCCGCGACGATCACCAGGTCGCCCGCCTGCAGGCCGCGGGTCTTGCGATCGATCCCGTCGAAGCCGGTCGGCACACCCGTAATGAACGTCTTATGCTCGAACAGCTTCTCGATCTTCGGGAAGCTTTCCTTCACCAGCTCGCGCATCGGGATGAAGCCCGACTTGATGCGGTCTTCGGCGACGGCGAAGATGCCGCTCTCGGCCTCGTCGAGAATCAGATCCGCTTCCTGATCGGCCTCGTAGGCGTTACCCAGGATCTTGTTGGCCGCGAAGATCAGGTGACGCAGCGTCGCCTTTTCCTTGACGATCTGCGCGTAATACTCGACGTTGGTCGAGCGCGGCACGCCGTCGACCAGCGAGGCGATGTAGGCGGGGCCGCCCACTTCGTCGAGGTCGCCCGAGCGCTCGAGCTGTTCCTTCAGGGTGACGAGATCGATCGGCTGGCTGCGTTCCGACAGCGCGACCATCTGTTCGAAAATGCGGCGGTGCGCGTCGCGAAAAAACGACGCGGGCGTGATCGTGGCCGCCGCCACGTTGAAGACGTCGTTGTCGATCAGGATGGCGCCCAGCACCGAGCGCTCCGCCTCGAGGTTATGAGGCAGCGTGCGCTGCGATGCCGGGGCGGCGGTTTCGGCCATGACGGATAAAGGACAAACCTAAAGGTTTGTCCCCACCCCGTTATTCTTTGACGATCGTGATCTTCAACTGCGCCGTCACGTCACGGTGCAGCTTCACCGGCACGTGCGACTCGCCGATCGAGCGCAGCGGATCCGGCAGCAGGATCTTGCGGCGATCGACGTCGAAGCCCTTTTCCTTCAGCAGGTCCGCGAGGTCCGCGTTGGTCACCGACCCGTACATCGTGTCGTTGTCGCCGACCTTCCGGGACACCGTCAGGTCGAGCGCGACCAGCCGGTCGGCCAGCGCCTCGGCGGTGCCCCGCTCCTCGCCGTCACGCGCCTCGGCGATCTTCCGCTCGCGCGCGATCCACTTCTTGTTCGCCTCGGTCGCCGGCAGCGCCAGGTTCCGCGGCAGCAGGTAGTTGCGGGCATAGCCATCGGCGACCTTGACGACATCGCCGCGATTGCCCACGTGGTCAACGTGGTCTCTAAGAATGACTTCCATGATTGATTCCTAAAACCCTCTCATTGAATTCGTCGGGCGCGACAACGGAGCGGCCGCCACAGTTCTCAACCTGGTCTCCGCTAATCCGCCGCGTAGGGCAACAGTGCCAGCTGGCGCGCGCGGACAATCGCGACGCGCAGGCCGCGCTGATGCTTGGCGCAGGTTCCTGAAATCCGCCGCGGCAACACCTTGCCGCGCTCGGGGACGAAGCCGCTCAGCAGCTTGACGTCCTTGTAGTTGATGTCGTCGATCTTGTCCGCGCAGAACTTGCAGACCTTGCGCCGGCGGAAAAACCCGCCGCCACGACGCTGCTTGTCCTTGTCTTTGTCCTTGTCGCCGGCCTTGCCACGGGCGCCGCCGGGACCGCCTCTCTTGGGTCCACCAAATGCCATGACTAAACCTCCGCCTCGGAACTGTCGAACATCATGTCGCCGGAATCATCGCTGTCTTCGCCCTGCGGACCCTCACCCGGCTGCCGATCGGGCGGCAGGCCGCGCGCCACGCGGCGGCGGCGCGACTCGTCCAGGCGCTTGGTCCGCGCGCGATCAGCCTTGATGGAGGCCTCGTCGACGCGGACGATCAGGTGTCGGAGCAGTCCTTCGGTGACCTTCAGCCGGCGGTCGATCTCTTTCATCAACTCGCCCGAGCCGGTGATCTGCTCGAGGACGTAGAAGCCTTCCTTGTGATGGCCGATCTCGTAGGCCAGCTTGCGCCGGCCCCACGGCGCGGCGTTCTCGCTCTTGTCGATGGTGCCGCCCAGGCGTTCGACGATGTCGGCGACCTGCTTGTGCATGTCGGCGACCTCCGTCTCGGGCGCGTCCGGCTTGAGGACGTAGATCAGTTCGTAGCTACGCTTGCTCATTCACTGTCTCCTTGTGGATACCTCGGAGTTCAGAGTGCGGAGTTAAGAGTTAAGAACAGGAATTACCCAGCTCTAAACTCAAAACTCTTAACTCTTCACTCGTCAAGCAGCCACCATGGTGGCAAGGAGAACCGGCCTGCCACTACTCCACAGGATCCGGGTCTTGCTGTTCCGCTGCGTTGAACACGCTCATCGCGCGTTCGATGCCGTCGCGGAGATACGTCTCCGTGGCATCGGCGGCCCGCAGCACCGCCGCCGAAACGATGTCGCGCTCGCCGGCTTCGAACCGGCCGAGCACGTGGTCCGCCAGGTCGCGGCGTTGTCCCTTAATGACATCGTCGCCGCGCCCGACCCCGACCCGCATGCGCGGAAACGCCTGCGTGCCGAGGTGCTGTATCACCGACTTCAAGCCGTTGTGCCCGCCCGCGCCGCCCTCGCGCCGCGCCCGCAACCGCCCGAGCGACAGCGCCACGTCGTCGGTCACCACGAACACATCCGGCGGGTCGATCTTGTAAAACCCCGCCAGCCCCGCAATCGCCTGGCCGCTGAGGTTCATGAACGTCAGCGGCTTGGCGACGATGACCGGCTCGTCGCCGATCGTCGTCTTGATGTGCAGCGCGTCGAACTTCTCGCGCCACTCGTCCGACACCCGCCACCGTTTCGTGAGCTCGTCGATGACGAGGAACCCGACGTTGTGGCGCGTCTCGCGGTACCCGGGCCCGGGATTGCCAAGCCCGACGACAAGCTTCATTACTTCTTCTTGTCGTCCTTCTTCTCGGCCTTGGCGTCGCCTTCCTTGTCGGTCTTGCCCTTCTTGATGACTTCTGGCTCCGCCGCTCCGCCCGCCGCGGGCGCCGCCGCCACGGCGACCGCGCCTTCGACGCCGGCCGCAGGCACGACTTCTTCGACCACCTTGATGGTCACGATGTGCACGAGCATCATGTCGGGATCGCTGATCGGCGTCCACGCGGCGTTGGCCGCGACGTCGCGGACGTGGATCGCGTCGCCGATGCCGAGATCGCTGACGTCCACTTCGATCGAGTTCGGGATGTTCGCGGGCAGCACTTCGACTTCGATTTCGCGATGCACGAAGTCGAGCACGCCGCCGTCAATCTTGACGCCGCGCGCGTCGCCGCGGATCACCACCGGCACCGTGACCTTGATCTTGCGGTCCATGTTGACGCGGTAGAAATCGGCGTGCAGCGGGTGGTGCGACACGGGGTCGAGCTGCACCTGCCGGACGAGCACAGTCGAGTCGGTGCCGCCTTGCACCTTGAGGCTAATCAGGGTGTTCAAGCCGGAGCTGGAGTGAAGGATGCGCAAGAACGGCTTCGGATCGACCGAGACCTGTTCGGGTGACGGCTTGTCGCCCGCCTTCTGCGCGCCATACACCACCGCCGGAATCTGGCCGGCCGCGCGGAGACGCCGCGCTTCGTTCTTGCCCTTGGTGGTGCGCTTGACCGCGTCGAGAACTGCTTCCATGACTGCACTGCCTTCCATCGGGCTTCGGCTAGGCCTACACCCTTTACCGAATAGTAACGAACGAGTTCAGAGTTAAGAGTTAAGAGTTCGGAACTTACACAAACAACGACGACACCGACGTTTCCTCGTGGATGCTGCGGATCGCCTGGCCCAGCAGGCGCGCCACCGACAACACCACGATCTTCTGGCACTTCGCACGCTCCGCGGTCAGCGGAATCGTGTTGGTGATAATCAACTTGTCGATCGGCGCCTTCTCGATGCGCTCGATCGCCGGGCCCGACAGCACGCCGTGAATCGCGCACGCCAGCACGCGCTCGGCGCCCGAGTCCTTGAGCGCCTGCGCGGCCTTCTGGATCGTGCCCGCGGTGTCGATGATGTCGTCGGCGATCACGCAGGTGCGCCCGCCCACTTCACCGATCACGTTCATCACTTCCGCCGTGCCGTCGTCCGATCGGCGCTTGTCGATCACGGCCAGTTCGGCATCGAGGCGCTTGGCATACGCGCGCGCGCGCTCGGCGCCGCCGGCGTCCGGCGCCACGATCGTCAGCTTCTCGTGCGCCTGGCGCGAGAGGTAGTCGATGATCACCGGCGCGGCAAACAAGTGATCCACCGGCAGGTCGAAGAAGCCCTGGATCTGCGCCTTGTGCAGGTCCATGCAGAGCACACGATGCGTGCCCGCCGCGGTCAATACGTTGGCCACGAGCTTGGCGGAAATCGGGACGCGCGGCTTGTCTTTGCGATCCTGGCGCGCGTAGCCGTAGTACGGCACCACCGCGGTGATGCGCGCCGCCGACGAGCGGCGGAACGCATCGACCATGATCATCAGCTCCATCAGGTGCTGGTCGACCGGCGCGCACGTCGGCTGGATGATGAAGACGTCGGTGCCCCGGATGTTCTCATCGATCTGAAACGAAACTTCGGTGTCGGGAAACCGGCGCAGGCGTGCCTGCCCGAGCTCCACCCCGAGGAACTCGGCAATCTCAGCCGCGAGCTGCGGGTGAGCGCTGCCAGAGAAGACTTTCAGTTCTCCGAAGCCGGTTGGTCGCATGATCCCAGTGAAAACGAGATTGGTTGGGGCGGAAGGATTCGAACCTTCGAATAAGGGTTCCAAAGACCCTCGCCTTACCGCTTGGCCACGCCCCAACACCCCGGGGCAAACGTCTATCGTATCCGAGTTTACGGGGGAGCGGCAAGCCGGCGGGCGAATTCCCGGCGGCTCAATGTCCGGGTGTGAACGGCCATCCAACCGGGCCGCGCCAGGTCCCGCGCGGTCCGGCGGGCGGCGTCGGCACGCTCAAACAGGCCGAATACCGCGGATCCGGAACCGGACATCGCCGCGACTGCCGCGCCCGCGTCGACGAGCGACTGGCGGATGCGGCCGATGGCGGGATGGTGTTTGATCACGGGCAACTCGAGATCGTTGCGAAGCGTGGCCGCCCACGCCGGCCAGTCCGGCGGCGTGAGCCTGGGCGCCGGCGCGCGGCGCCCGCGCCGCTCTTCATCAAACCACGTGTAGGCATCGGCGCTCGAGACGCCGAATCCCGGCCTGAGGATCACGACGTGCGTGGTCGGCAGATCGGTCAAGGGATAGATGTCGTCGCCGCGCCCGAGGCCGAGCGCGGTGCCGCCGACCAGGAAGAACGGCACGTCGGCGCCGATGCGCGCGCCGAGCCGGCTGAGCGTGGTGAGATCGAAGTTCAGCTTCCACAACTTGTTGAGCGCGATCAGCGTGACCGCGGCGTCGGCGCTGCCGCCGCCGAGCCCCGCCTGCGACGGGATGCGCTTGCGCAGATCGATCGTGATGCCGCTCGGCTCGCTGGTCTTGCCGGTCGAGACCCGGTGCAGCATCGACGCGGCTTTCCACACGAGATTGCGGCGATCGGTCGGCACATCGACGTCGTCACAGGTGATGGCGATCGCGCCGCGCCGCGTCGTGACGGTCACCTTGTCGAACAGCGCGAGGCTTTGGAAAATCGTGCGCAGGTCGTGATAGCCGTCGGCGCGCGTGCCGAGCACGCGCAAGTCCATATTGATTTTCGCGAATGCGGGCAGGCTGACCGACGCCATAATTAAAGTGCCTAGGGTGCGTACTGTGCCTAATGTGCCTAAGGTGCCTGAGGCTTTGGTGCCAAGGGTGCGATCGATCGTAGCTCGTCGAGGGTCATCGGATCTGAGTCAGATGGTATTTCAAGAACGAACGCGCGCGGATCGATCTCGATGTTCACCTGCAAGTCGCCGATGCGAGCGGTGACGTCGGTGCCAGTATCGCCCGAGGGGCGGACGCGGACGACGCGCGGGTAGCCGCCGGTGTGTTCGGCGTAATCGATCCGCCACGGTCCGTAGTCGGCGGCGACGACCACGGTCTGGCCCTGGCGCGAGCGAAGATACGCGGTGCGTCCGGGCGCGAGCGTAACGGCCTGCCATCCGCCGGGCCATCGGCGGCCGTCGGCCGGTGCGGCGTTGTCGATGAGGCAACCCGACACCATCAGCCGCAGATCGTCGGCGCCAAGCGCGAGCCCGGTCAGCCGCTCGAGCACTTCGGGCACAGGCGTTTCTTTCAACACGCGCCGATCGCGGGGCAGCAACAACGTGGCGCGCTCGTTCCTCCCGGCGAGGATGAACACCGGCGCGCCGAATGGCGCGATGCCCTCGAGCCGAACCGCGCCGCCGGATTCGAGGCCGGCGTGCACCCGGCCGCCGAGCTTCTCGCCGCCTGCGCGGCCTGACAGCGCGAGCTCTGCGGTCAGCGTCCGGAAGCCGCGGCACGCGCGCGTCGCATTGGTGAACGCCTCAATCGCGGTCGGGTCTGCGGTCGTCGCGCCGGTCGGACGCGGCGGCATTCGTGCCGCGCACCCACCAAGCACCACAACGCTTGCGGCAAGAAGGAGGCATCTGCCCCGGCCGAACAACATCATTTCCGGCGGGCGCGCGCGGCCTTGATTTTCTTTTCGATCGCGGCCCGATCGATCTGGTCGCCGTCGCCGGCGAGGGCGCGCTCCCAGGCGGCGATGGCCTCGGCGCCTTTGCCGCGCCTGGCGAGCACGTCGCCGTGATGGTCCTGGATCACCGAGTTGCCGCGCAGCGCGTCAGCGGCGCGCGTCAGCGGCGGATCGGCTTCGTCGACCTTGCCCTGTTTGAAGAGCGCCCAGCCGAGCGTATCGAGATAGGACGGGTTGTCGGGCTCGATCTTCACCGCACGTTGTGCGAGCTCGACCGCCTCCGCCAGCCGCAGGCTGTGATCGGCGAGCAGGTAGCCGAGCGAGTTCATCGCGGTGGCGTTGAGCGGATCTTCCGACATCATGCGCCGCAGTTCCTTCTCCGCCTCGGCGATCCGGCCGCCGGCCTCGTAGGCCGTCACCATCCGCATCGCCAGCGTGTCGTCGTCGCCGAATGTCTTGCGGGCGCGTTCGATGACGCGCAGCGCGTCGTCTGCCCGCTTCTGTTCGGTGTAGAGGTCGGCGAGACCGACGACATAGTCGCGGCTGTCGGGACGCGCGGCGATGCCGTCTTCCAGCAACTTGATGGCGTCGGCGACTTTGCCGCTCTTCGACAAGGCGACGGCCCGGAGGCGGACCAGCCGCGGCTGATCCGGTGTGCGGGCGAGCGACTCGCGCGCCAGCGCGTCGGCGCGGTCGAAGCGCCGGGCCGACAGGTGGGTCTGAATCACATACGCATCGATGTCGCGATCGCGCGGGTTCAGCTCGCGTGCCGCATTGAATGCCGCGATCGCCGCGTCGTAATCGCCCAACTGCTGGTTGGCGATGCCCGACTGCACCAGCACCGCGGACCCTTCCGCCTCGCGGCCTTTCGAGCGCGCGGCGGCATCCTTCGCAAACGGCGCAACGACTTCGACGATCTGCTTGAAGTCGAAGCGATCGAACAACGTCAGCACCAGTGCGTACAACCCGGACACGCTGGTCGGATCGGTGGCCAGCATCCGACGCGCGGTCGCCTCGGCCGCCTTAAGGTCACCGGCCGTGCGCTCGACGCCCGAGAGCACCGCCAGCACGCGCGTATCGGTCGCGTTGGTCTTGAGCAGCTCGTTCAAGACCTCGCGGGCCTTCGGCGATCCGCCGTCAACGTTGGCGAGCGCGCCGGCCAGCCGCAGCTGCAAATCTCGGCTGGGCCCGCCGCGCGCGGCCTTGACCGCTTCGCTGTAGGCATCGGCGGCCTCGGCCCACTTGCCCTGCCGTTCGTAAAACTGGCCGAGCTGCGCTAGATAACGCGGGTTGATCTGAGCGGCGCCGACGAGCGCTTCCTCGGCTTCATCGAGCTTGCCGAGCGCAATCTTGGCATCGTAGAGCAGCAGCACTGGCTCGGCCGCCCACGGCGCCTGCGCCGACACGCGCTCGAGGATCGGCACGGCGACCTCCGGGCGTCCCGCGCGCAGCTGCAGGCGGCCGAGCGTCATCTGCAGATTCGGATCGGTCGCCATCACCGGCGAGCCTTGAATGGCCGTCAGATGATCGATCGCGGCAAGCCGTGCCGTCGCGATGGTGCGGCCCGGCGGCGGCGGTACTCCGCCTTCGGCCCACGCGCCATAGACGAGTGCGAGCACGTGGTGCGCCTCGACGTTCGCCGCGTCCAGCTTCAGCGCGCGATCGCCGCTCGCGACCGCGAGCTCCGCCTTGTCCTGGCGCGAATACAACGCCGCCATCTCGGCGACGATTTCCGCGGATTCCGGATCGAGTTGTTGTGCGCGCTCGAGCGCCACGAGGGCGCCGGCGCCATCGCCGGCCGCGTCCAGCCGGCGCGCCATCATGAATTCGTAAAAGGCCTGCGCGCGCGACGGCGCGGCCGGGGCGGCGGCAGTTTGCGCCAGCACGGGCGACGCCGCAGCGAGCACAAACACCACGACGCGCGCGAGAATCATAAGGAAATCTTACCCTCTCCGAACCCTCGTGAGTGAACCTTCGTGAGGCACCGTCGTGAGGAACCATCGGGTGTATATTGCTCGGATGCCAGTCGATGCTGAGTTGCTCGAAATCCTCGCGTGTCCGGCCTGCAAGACTCCGGTGACGCTGGTGAAGCAGGGTGCGGCCCTCAAGTGCGCGTCATGCCACCGCGTCTATCCCATCAAGGACGACATCCCGGTGATGCTGATCGACGAGGCGACGGTCGAACCCTGAAGATTCTGCTGATCCGGCTGCGCCTGATCGGGGATGTGGTGTTCACCACGCCCGCGATCGGCGCGTTGCGCCGGCGGTTCCCCGGCGCGCGCATCACCTACCTTGTCGAAGCCGCGGCCGAGCCCGTGGTGCGGCACCATCCAGGCCTTGACGAGATCATCGTCGCCGCGCGTCCGCGCGGGTTCGAGCGATGGCGCTACGACGTCAGCCTCGCGCGCCGCATTCGCGCCGCGCGCTTCGACATCGTGATCGACTTTCATGGCGGGCCGCGCAGCCGTGTTCTCACGTGGGCCAGCGGTGCGCCGCAACGGATCGGCTACGGCCTGCCCGGACGATCGTGGGGCTACACGGTTCGAGTGCCGTGGACGCGCTCGCTCGTGCCGCCGCGGCATTCGGTGTCGAATCAATGGGATCTGATCGCAGCGCTCGGGATCGGCGAGCCCCATCGTGTCACGGATCCGGTCGTGATGCCCGTGGATCCGCCCTCGGTGGCGCGCGTGGCCGGGCGCCTCGCCGCGGCCGGTGTCTCCGCGACCGCGCCGATCGTGGTCGTGCACGTGAGCGCCGGCAACCCGTTTCGCCGCTGGCCCGCCGCGTCGTTCGCGCAAGTCGCGGCGACGCTCGCACTGGAAGAGCCGCGGCGGCGAATCGTCATCACTTCGGGGCCGTCCGAAGCCGACGCAGCGGAGGCCGTCGCGGCGGAGGCGAGGGCACTGGCCGGCGCTGCGGCCGGCAGCATCGTACGTTGCGGGGAGTTCGACCTGTCGGAGCTGCGCGCGCTCGTCGATCGAGCCGTGTTGTACATCGGCGGCGACAGCGGCCCGCTCCACATCGCCGCCACTTCGTCGACGCCGGTCGTGGCGCTGTTTGGACCGACGCTACCCGAGCGATCGCTGCCGTGGCGCGATCCGTCGTTGCGAAGCATGGCGGTCGACGCAGGACCCCTGCCCTGCCGGCCGTGCCATCAACGGCACTGCGTGCCGGGGGACTTTCGCTGTCTGACCGCGATTTCGCCTACCATGGTTCTCGACGCTGCCCGCGCCCTGCTGCGCGTAGAGGCGGGTCTGTAGACCCGCCTGGCGACTGACATGACGACGATTTCTCTTACCGCAGGCGCGGCGCCGCGCGATCGCATCGACCAGGCCGGCCTGCTCGCGCTCGTCGGCATCGTCGCGGCGATGCAGCTGTCGATCGCGGCCACGCAGATTCTGCTCGGCGTCGCGTCGCTCTGCTGGCTGGCCTCGCACCTCACTCGTAGCGAACGGCTCGAGGCGCCGCCATTGTTCTGGCCACTCGTGGTCTACGCCGCGCTGACGCTGGCATCCGCCGGCTTCTCGCTCGATCCGCGCGTCAGCTTCAGCGATTGCAAGCAGCTGGTGCTGCTGATGCTCATCCCGCTGGTCTACGATTTCGCGCGCGGCGGGCGCGCCACCACGATGCTCAGCGTGATCCTCACCGTCGGCGCCGCCAGCGCGCTGGTGGGGATCGTGCAGTACGGCGTGCTCAACTTCGACAACCTTGGCCGCCGGCCGCAGGGCACGCTGTCGCACTGGATGACCTACTCGGGCACGTTGATGCTCGTGATCTGCGCCACCGTGGCCCGGCTGCTCCACGCCAAGCACGGCCGCCTCTGGGCCGCGTTCATCATGCCGGCGCTGCTGGTGAGCCTGATGCTGACCCAGACGCGCGGCGCCTGGATCGGCGTGGCGGTCGGCGTCGGCGTGGTGTTCCTCACGAAAGATTTCCGGCTCACCGCGTTGATCCCCGTGGTGGTGGTCACCGCCGTGGTGCTCGCACCGGAAGCGATCAGAGATCGCGCCATTACGATCTTCGACAAGAACGACCTTACCAACCGCGACCGCATCGCGATGCTGCAAGCCGGCGTGGCGATCGTCAAGGACTATCCCCTCACGGGTGTCGGGCCGAATCAGATCGAGCGGATCTATCCGAACTACCGCGTGCCGGACGCAGTGAAAGCCACCAATCCGCACTTGCATAACGTGCCGATGCAGATCGCAGCGGAGCGCGGCTTGCTCGCGCTCGCCGCGTGGCTGTGGTTCGTGGCCTCGGCGGCATTAGGTTTGTTGCGGCTGGCGCGCCGCACTCGGCATCGCAGCCTCGCCGCCGCCGGCCTTGGCGCCCTCGCCGCGATGCTGGCGGCCGGCCTGACCGAATACAACTTCGGCGACTCCGAGTTTCAGATGCTACTGCTCGTGATGCTGACGCTGCCCTTCGCCGCCAACCGCGACGGAGGGTTGCCGTCGTGACGCCTGCCCTGCTTCCAGAGATCGCGTCCGCGCGCGCGCACGAGTTGATCGATCGGTTCGCGTCGCGCCGGATCACGGTCGTGGGCGACGTCATGCTCGATCGATTCCTGATCGGCCGTGTCAGCCGCATGTCGCCCGAGGCGCCGGTGCCCGTGGTGGTGTTCGATCACGAAGAGTTCCGGCTCGGCGGCGCGGCCAACGTGGCGCACAACCTCCGCGCGCTGGGCGCGGCGGTTGATCTCATCGGCGTGATCGGCGCCGACGAGTCGGGCACGCAGCTCAAGAACGAGCTCGCCGCAAAGGGACTCCATGCCTCGGGTCTCGTCACCGATCCGGAGCGCCGCACCACCACCAAGATGCGCGTCGTCACCAACAGGAACCAGCAGGTGTCGCGCATCGATTACGAGTCGGATCACGAAGTCGGCCCTGTGATCGAGAACGCGATTGCCTCGCAGGTCGAATCGCGCGCGCGCTCGGCGCAGGTGGTTCTGGTCTCGGATTATCAGAAGGGTGTCGTGACCCGCCGCTCGATGGCACACTTGGTCGCGTTCGGCCAATCCAACGGCGTGCCGGTGATCGTCGACCCCAAGGTCCCGCACATCGATTACTACGCGGGCGCCGCGCTCGTCACGCCCAATCATCACGAAGCGGAAAGCGCCACCAACTCGCGCATCGTGACCCATGAAGACGCACAGCGCGCCGCAACGGTGCTGCGCCAGCGTCTTGGCGTGGCCAGCGTGCTGATCACCTGGGGCGAGCACGGCATGTGGCTGAACCACGGCGGCGTCGACGGTTATCTTCCCGCGTCAGCGCGCGAAGTGTCCGACGTCACGGGCGCCGGCGATACCGTGATTGCCACGCTCGCCCTGGCGATCGCCGCCGGCGGCACGATGCCCGAAGCCGCCCGCCTCGCCAACGAGGCCGCCTGCATCGTCGTCGCCAAGTTCGGCGCCTCCACGGTCACGCCTGAAGAGCTCAAGCAGCGGTTCTAGTCGTCCACGTAACTGAACGCGACGCGGACCTTGTCGCCTTCGCCCTTTTCACCGCGCACGCGTTTGGGCACGGGCAGGAAACCCTCGCCGGTCTTGGCGCGCCACACGCTGGTATCCCACTCGACGCCGTCGACAATCGCGTGAATGGGCGTGCGGTTCCAGGCCCGCGTCACCGGCGGCGCCAGCTTTTTCGGCACCAGCAGGTAGGTCCATCCACCCTTGCCGGCGAGGCGCGCCAGCGTGGCCCAAAATGGTCCTCTCTTAAGCGCTGGCGGGGCTTTCTTCACGGTGCTATCTGCCGGTCCTTTCTTCGCTGACCGAGATGGCCAACCCGTCGGGGTCGAGATATTGCGCGATGCGCGCACCGAACAGATCTTTCGGCTGCTGCGTGCACGGGACGTTCTGCTCCAGCATCCGCGCATGAAACATGTCGAGGTCCGGCACGCACAGTCCGGGACGGCATCGTCCGGGCGGAACCTTGTCCGGATCCTCGTCCGCAGCCTTGGGCGCCTCGCTGGCATGAAGCGCCAGCGTCGCGCCCTCGGTCGCGAATTCCGACCACTGCGGCGAATCAAATTTCAGCGGCAGCCCGCAGACGTCGCGATAGAACGCGACCGATCGTTGCATGTCGCTCACGAACACGATGGCGTAGTTCACCCGCACTGGAAGCCCTCCAATTGTTCAAGACCTGAGCCGGCCCTCGCCGATCGTCTCCGCCCGCACCGCGGCCGCGAGCCCTGAGTACGCCCAGAACACGGCGGCGCCAAGCCCGATGGCGGCCGCCACCGTCACCACAAACGTCGCGTCCGGCCCCGTTTCCCACACCAGCGGCGCCGCGGTCGCTTGCCATTCCGATCGGCCCGCGCCGAACTCGCCGAGGAACACGAACATGTTGCCGCCGGCGTGGAGCACCAGGCTCGGAAGAATCGAGTTCGTGATGAAGGCCAGCCGCCGGACGGTGCCGAGTCGCAGCCCCTCACCCCGCCGCCGGGGACTTCCCAACCGCACGATACTGATGGCCATCGGTGATCTCGTTCGGTAACACTACGCGCACGCGTGGGCGCGTGTATCTTATCCAGGCTTCCGCGGCAGCAAGCGTGACGATCCATCCGGTCCACACCGAAAGTACAAACTGCTGTGGCGGCGGCATGCCGGACGGAGTGAGCGCGGCGTCGATGGCGGCGAACGCAAACCTTTCGGTCGCGATGGCGACCGCAAATGCGAACACCCGAATCATCCACTCACGGTGGCGCGCAATCTGACGCCGGCGAATCGCGACGAACGCGACGACGATGGAGACGAGCAGCGTCCCCCCGAACAAGGCAACCGCCACCGCTTCGCCGGGCCCGCCGTACGGAATGCGGATGCCGAAATACATTCCCGGAAGAAGTGTGACGACGAGAAGCGGTAAGAGAATGCGGCCTGACCACCGATGCAGCGCGGGGTTTCGGAAGCGGATTCGGGAGGAAAACTGCAACGGCGCGAGCAGCAGGAACAGACCGCCGGGCACAACGTGCATCAACGTCAACACAGGGTGTGCGGCGAAGCTGCTGTCCATCCGCGCCAGCTCCGCCGGCCGCTGCAGGGCCATCGGATCGTCACGGCCCATCGCCGCCATTGTCCATTGCCGTACCGGTTCAGCGCGCGTGATGAAATCGTCAGGGAAGACGGTTCGCCCGACCGCCGCGAAGACACCGGTGGCGACGAGTACAGCGACGACGGCCCACAACGCGCGAGTCAGCGCGGGTGATGGCTCGCGGCGGAAGCCGTCGGCGCTCATGGCCTGCGGTTATTCCGCCGTCGTCGGGTTGATCGTGGTCTTGATTTCCGAAACCTTGTCGGCGGGAAATCCGCCCTGGCGCGCGTGTTCCCGCACCATCTCCTCATTGGGCGCGCGGTAGACGCAGAAGATCTGGTCGCCGGTCACGTAGCTGTGCACCCACTGGATCTGCGGGCCCATGTTGCTGAGCACGCCGCACGACTTCTGCGAAATGCCCTTCAGATCCGCCGCGGAGAGCTTGCCCGCGCCGGGAATATTGCGTTCGATCAGATACTGCGGCATCGTTGCCTCCTCGTTTGGTATGGCACATTCTGCCATAGAAGGCTGACGCGGGCTCGGGGCACCCCATAAAGGGGTGCCCTACATGGGGTGCCCTACGAAATTTCGAGATTCCGGTAATACACGGTCGTGCTACACAGCCCGCCTTTTGGAAACAGCGCATAGTCGGGGATGTCGCCGACCCGCGTCCACCCCATGCGCTCGTACAAGCGCGCGGCATCGCCTCCGGTCACCGCGTCGAGCACCAGCAGCGTCTTGCCGCATTCGCGCGCCGTGCCTTCCGCGGCCCGCATCAACGCCGCTCCCAGCCCCTGCCGGCGGACGCGGCGATGCACCAGCATCTTCGACAGGTCGGCGCGGTGCGGCTGGTTCTCCGGCAGATCAAACGTCAGTTGCACCGTGCCGCACACGCCATGCGCATCTTCGGCAACCAGCACCGCTCGCTCGCCCGCGGCAACGCCCTGGGCGACGCGGCGCCAGAATGCCACGGCGCGATCGCGCGTCAGCGGATGCATGAAGCTGACCGACGCGCCGCCGTCGACGCAGTCGATCAAGACGCCGGCCAGCTCCTCGACGAGCGCGTCGCTGATCGCAGGCACGCGGCGCACTGACCATGAAGGCGCGCTCACGTGCGGGAGGCCTTTCCCTTCCGAACTTCAGCGACCCGCGCCTTGACGAGCCGCTTCACGAGCGCCAGCGGCGGCGGCTGATCGAGTGGAAAGCGAATCGTCCCGGTCGAGGTCTCGTAGCCTTCGATCTCTGCCGCATGGCGACGCCTGATGTTCGCGGTCATCGGATAGAGGCTGCAGTGCTGCTTGAAGGCCGCGTACCAAACCAAGGCTTTACCATCGAGCTTGAAGCCGGGAATGCGGTAGCTGAAACTCTCTGTCGCGTCGGGGGCCGCCGCACGAATGGCACCGCGCATGTTCTGAAGAAACCGCCGGGCGTCTGGCGGCAGCGAGGCAAGGTAGGTTCGCACCTGCCGGCCGATCGTTTTGGCGTTGGCTTTTGGCGATGAAGACGCGGCCACGATTCACTTGAGCGAGTCGCGGGCCGCCGCGCGCCACCCAGACAGCTGGCCGAGGTGATAACTCATGTGCCCGGTCAGCAGATACGCGGCGAAGTCCCCTGCGGTCGGGAATGCGCCGCGCGCGGTCTCGTACGGATTGGGCGCCGCCAGCAGCTCGGCAGATGCGTTCGGGCCGTTGGCCGCCAACCCTCCGTAGATCGATCGGAACGCGGCAAGCAGCTCCTTCATCGGCGGGTAGGTCTTGGCGTCGAGGCTCGGGGCCGTGCCCGGGGAAAACATCGCCCGCCACTCTTTCGGCGCCACCGGCGGCAGCCCGCAGAGACGTCCAGCGAAGTCGCCGGTCACGATCATGTGGCCGAGCAACCAGCCGGCGGTCTTGAGCCCCGGCGCCGGCTCAAGCGCGAGGTGCTGGTCGCCGAGATCGGCCAGTAACCGATCGTAGACCTTGAGGTGAAATCCACACTGTCTTGCTGCTGCCTGCATAAGAACCTCGCAATGGGAAAGAAGTGCCGGTCACGGTAAGAGAAGCCGGCGCACACTGGCAATCACTTGTGGCCAGACGTCGGACTTTGGATCGATGAAGACGAAGTGATCCGCAGTGGGGAGCGCTGATATCTGTACCACGTCGCCGGCGCGTTTTGCAGCGATCTCGTACGGTGCCGCATGGGCGGCAAACATCCGGCCTGTAAAAAATGCCTGCGGAACGCCGAGCGGCAAGACCTCGATTGGAGAGGCTTCGCGATATCGCTGGGGGCGCTCTTCGGGCGTGCCGCCGATCAAGTCGGTGATGACAGGCCCGCCACAGACCGGCCGCTGCAGCGGAATCGTCGCCTTCAGGTCGGCAGGCCCATCCAGGCTGACCACTCCCGACAGTCGAAGTGGGTCGCGGGTAAACAGATCGCTCGTGGCCGGCAACTTCGGACGCGCGGCCAGCCACAGCGCGAGGTGCGCGCCGGCCGAGTGGCCGATTGAAATCACGCGCTTCAGATCCAACGAATGATCGGGCGCGAGCGTGCGGATGACATCGGCGCCGGCCGCAACGTCCCGGAACGTGCCGGGCCAGCCGCCACCTTCGTCACCAAGACGCCGATACTCGATGTTCCAGGTCGCGATGCCGGCCTCGTTCAGCGCCGCAGCCATGGGACGCATGTTGTCGATCGCAACCGCGCGCGGGTCGAGGGTTCCCAGTCTTGCAAGCCAGCATCCTCCGTGAATGACGATGGCGACCGGGTGCGGTCCTTTGGTTGATGGCAGGCGCAATTCGCCGAACTGCAGGGCGCCGCTGCCATAGGCGATGCGGCGCGCGCCCGGTGCAACGGGGGCATTCGCCAGGTCGACAGGACCCCTGTTCTGCGCCGAGACGGCACAGCTGAGGAAAGCGATAGCGAGTAAGCACTGGGTTTTCACGAACGTGCCGCGACGGCTCAAGGTGCAGGTCTCGGCACGACGCGTTGATAGACCACTAACCATTCTCCAGTTCGTTTACGCCACACCGTCACAAGCTGGGCTCGCGAATCGGCGAGGGGTGCGCCCGCCGCATCCGCGCCGCCGACATTGACCGAGGCAACTTCGATGAGGGCGACATCGGGCGTGACGAATTCGATCCGGATAGAGTCTGGCGGATGCGTGTGATGCCGGCCGGAACGAGAGGAGGCGCTCAGCAGCGACGTTCGATAATCGGCTTCGATCTCTTCCCGGCCGCGAAGCACCTTGCCGTTGAGCGCCACGGTCTGCGCATCAGGCGCGTAGATATCCACGAGCCCTCGGATATCGCCATGTTCGGACGCGAGTTGATGCGCCGCAATGCGTTGCCGCAGGATTGCCTCGTCGGCCGGCGATTGTTGGCCCGACAGAGCCGCTGCGCCGGAAAGGACACACACCATCGAGAGAATTGCGGTTATCACTCTACGCATCTGGTCTCCTCATTCAGGCGCCCAGTTGACGGGCTAAGTCGTTGAAGTCGGTGGCGGAAATATCGACCGACGAATCGGCCTTCAGGTCAGGCTTCCCGTTCGGTCCATACTCGAGCGGTCTGGTGACGAACGCCGTGCGCAGGCCTTCTTTCTTGGCGGCACGCAGATCGCCCAAGTGCGCCGCCACCATCATCACGTCGGCGGGTTTCAGGTCGAGAAGGTACGCGGCCGACTGATAGACCTCCGGGTCGGGCTTGTAATGGCGCACGAGCTCGGCGCCCAGAATGCAGTCCCACGGCAGTCCGGAATGTTTCGCCATGTCGGTCATCAGCGAGATGTTTCCGTTCGACAAGGGCGCGATAATGAATCGCTTCTTCAGACGCGCGAGCCCGGCCACGGAGTCGGGCCATGGCCGCAGCCGGTGCCAGGCACGATTGAGCGCGTCGGTCTCGGTTTCGGAGAGACCGGTGATGTCGAAGTCGACCAGGATCTTGTCGAGGATGATCCGATGCAGGCCGTCGAGCCTGGTCCACGGCATCTCACCGCTTCGCACGCGGTTCATGCTCGGGCCGTAGCCACCGCGCCAGGCGTCGGCAAACTTCGCGCCGTCCACGGTGACGTTCTTTCGCTTGGCGAGCGCGTCAACTTCTTGCGTCACCGATGTGCGCCAGTCGACCACAGTGCCGAAGACGTCGAAGACCAGCGCTTTCACGGGTGGCGATTGAGCATTCGAGCCGCTGCTGCCTTGTGAGCCGGCGGCCGCATGCGCGCGGCGGGGTGCGAACTCGCCACTGGTGATCGCCGCGGCGCCCACCTGCAAGAACTGCCGGCGTGAGGTTGTGGCCATGCTACTGCGCTCCTGCCGCGGCTGGAAAATCGATCGTGAGCGGACGCCACGTTTTTGGATCGCCGGCGAAGCCGCGTTCGACGCTGACGATTTCGAGGCGAATCGGCGTGACACGAATCAACATGACGTCGCTCCCGTTTGCGCCGCTGGCGTAGAACGGCGTCCACTCGTCCTTCCAGCGTCGTGCCTTCTCGGCGGCGTCGGTGACGATCGCGCCCTTGCCCAGCACGGTGACGTAACTCGATGTCGCGGCGTCACAACACAGCAGCGTCACCCGCGAATCGCGCCGAATCTGAGCGACCTTGCGCGTCAGCGGGTTGGTGGCGATCCAGGTCGTGAAGCTCGCATCGGGGCCGAGCGGATCGACGATGCGCGCCTGCGGGTGGCCGTCTTCGCCAAGCGTGACGAGCGTGCAGTAGCGCGCCTTGTGCACGATGTCGGTCGCGGCGGCCAGGATGTCGCTGCGGGCGTGCGGCGCCGCCGGCGTGGCTTGGGCGCCTGCGAGCGCCGGCAGCAGGGATGACAGCAGGACAATCAGCCGGGCTGGTGTCATAAATGGCGCCGCCTAACGGATTGGTTCCGACGTGTAGATCACTCCGTTGTGATTGCTGATATACGCAAACCCGCAGGCATCTGTCGTGTCCTTGATCATGAACCAGTAGCCGTTCTCTGAGACGTCCAGGGTCAGCTTCCAGCCCGGCAGGATGTCGCTGTCGGGACTGAGCAGGATGCGGCGGGCCAGTTCACTAGTCGACGTTGGCATGGTCTTCCCCATTGGCGACTCGGCCAGCTGCTCGTGGCGAAAAAACGACCGCTGAAGCGAGCCGGGCTGGTTGAACTGGATGTTGTTGATGGTTCGCGTGGCCGCCAGGGCTTCGCGGCGCCGAGCCGTCTGATCCGGCGCTTCGTTCGGGCCGTGCAGGCACTGCTGAGCGTAGGCAGGCACCGACATCGCTGACAAGACAATCGTGATCGCCAACGTTCGCTTGAACATGATGCCTCCTGATGGTCGCTAGTTTACCCTGCGCTACTTGAGGTCGGCGAGGAGGTCCTTCACCCATTGAGGGATCTGAACAGCGGGGGGATTCTGGATTTGTCCACAAGGCGTCGGAATGTCCGCCGAGGCAATGAGTCGCTCGGAGCGAATCTTTCGCAGTTCGTAAAGAACAGCGCAGCCAGAGTGCACAGGCTCTTGCCCAAAAGCGACCTGAGATCCGTCATCCGCAAAGTGCCACTTGAAAATGGGAAACACGCCTCTAAACCTGTGCGCGCGCCCATCCGCGTAGATCACAAGTTGCCGGGGAATATCGTACGACGTGCAACAGTTGGCGAACATGGCCTGCGCGCCGACGGCGGTACCGGCAGCCGAGATCACGGGCGTCGAGAATGATCTCTGCTCGCCTTCCCTGGGAACAACGATGGTTCTCTGATCGGCTGTCGTGATGACGATATTGCCGCGCGCGTCGATACTCGCAGATTGATAAGTCTCGACGCCCTGGCCGATCAAACGCGAGCCTTGGGCCACAACGGCGATCGCTTCCGTCAGGAGCAAGAGGGCGACGACGCCTCCGACGCTGCGCTTCACGTTGGTCGCCGCATCAACTAAGGGGTGACCGATACGACAAAGCTAACGGTGTTGCCCCGGTACCACCCGGCAAGCTCCCAGCAGCCGGTCGTCGGAACGTCGATGCCCGTCAGAATGGTCCAGCCTCCGAAGTCCTCGTGAGCGGCATTTGTCGCCGGCGCCGGTCGCACGAACGACACCTCTCCATCAAGGCGACGACCCGTGACGGTCAGTTCGGGCCTGGATTCGGTTCGCCCGTCAAAACCCGGGTGCCACCAGAACACCTTCTGACGAAATCCGTTGCCGTTGAGAGGTAATCCCCGCCACGATCCGTCGATCGGCAGCAGCGTCCACAAGTCCGCATTGCCGTACCAAAACATGCCTACAGGAGCCGTGCCCGGATAGGGAGCAGGCGGCGAGAACGGCGGATTGGAAGCCGTCGCAATCGGACAGTTGCCGGCCTGAGAGGCAACGCTGCCTTCGATACCGACCACCACCAACGCCAGAGCCAACAGCATTCGATTCATGGTGACCTCCTGCCTGGCTCGATTGTGCCACAGGCTATGGGATTGTCTCGCGACGTGAGCTCTGGCGCTGCCTCAGCACTTCGTAGGCAGCGACCGCCACACTCGACGATAGATTGAGCGAGCGCACAAGAGGCGACAGGATGGGCATCGTCACGAACCGATCCGCGTATCGCTCGTGGAGCTCGGCCGGCAGACCGCCGGTCTCGCGCCCGAAGATCAGCACGATGCCGGTCGGCGTCGCCAGCGGCGCGTCCCAGAACAAGCGCGTCGCCTTGGTCGAAAAGAAGTACGGCTCGCCAAGCGCTGGGAGTTGCACCTCGAACTCGCTCCAGCCGGGCCACACCCGCAAATCGACATGTTCCCAGTAATCGAGCCCGGCGCGCTTGACCTGAGCCTCGTCGAGCGAGAAGCCGAGCGGTTCAATCAGGTGCAGGGTCGCCCCCGCCGCAAGACAGGTACGCCCGGCGTTGCCGGTGTTCCAGTGAATCTCGGGGTGAACCAGAACGACGTGTATAGACAAAGGTGGTCAGCCGTCGATGATTTGCCAGCCGCCGAGGACCTGCACCGTGGCGCAGCCGGGGCTGCCATCCTTGCCTCGTGCCGCAATTCTCGCCGACAGCCTGTACCTTCGCGGGTGCGAACTTTCACACATCATGTGATTGCGGGTCATCACTTCGAATCTTCGTTCCGGAACCTACGCCCCCTTGAGCGGCGATCCACCACGCCCACGAAATAACAACGTCAACATGAATCCCGCTGCGAATCCACCGATGTGCGCCATGTAGGCAACGCCACCCGTCTGCGCCGTGTTGGAAATGGAACCGATGCCACTGAAGAACTGCAGCACGATCCACATCCCGATGACGATCAGCGCCGGCATTTGGACCACTCGCTGACCCTGCAACACTTTGACGCTGCCTTGTGGGAATAACAATATGTACGCGCCAAGCACCCCGGCAATCGCTCCGGATGCGCCCAGATTCGGCACAGTGGATCCGACGCTAAACGCCAACTGGGCCGCTGTAGCCGCAAGCCCACAAAGTAGATAGAAGATTATGAACTTGATGTGCCCGAAACGGTCTTCCACGTTGTCACCGAAGATCCATAAGTACAGCATGTTGCCTCCCAGGTGAACCCACCCGGCATGCATGAACATGGAAGCGAAGAGCGTCGGAACATCCCCGGAGGGATTCGCAAGGAAGCGGCGAGGAACGAACGCCCACTTCCCAACAAAAGCGTCACCGCCACTCAGCTCTACAAAGAAAAACACGACGTTCAGAGCAATCAAGGCATACGTGACCAGCGGGACGGTTCTGCGAGCGGTATCGTCGTCGCCGATTGGGAACATAAGATTCATCTCCTTCGTCGATCTGCAAGTTAAGGAAAAGCGCCCAACGTTGCAAATGAGCCGCGCGCCTCGGTGACAGGCTCGCACAGATCGTCGGGCGCGCCGGCTCCATTTGCGTGTTATGCCTCGGAGCTGGTTGTGGGCAACCCGAGCCACAAACACACGGCTCGCTCAACGGACGCCAACTGAGCACCGCCGAGTTTTCCCAACGAACGAATCAACTTGGCGTGCGGAATGGTGACGAGATTCTGCGCATCGAAGACGCCCACGCGTAGGAAGGAGACTGACACGGCCGCCTCGAATCGGGACTGGCGTGGACTCGTAGTGTGCGGAACGAGCGTGACAAGAGCACGATCGGTGTCCTCTGCGGGGATGCTGATGACCAGCGCGGGCCGCACCTTCGCTGCCATGCCGAGGTCCACCAACCAGACCTCGCCCCGGCGCGGCGGTGTCATTCAGGCTGCTCGCGACGATCGAGTTCGGTAAACAGGCGATCGGCGGCCGCCACCAAATCGTCGTCTTGCGGCAAGTCGTGCGAGGCTAAGGCCACCCGACGCGCGAGTTCTGCGACGAGCTCCGACCGATCCCGATCCGGGAGCGCCTCGAATTCGTCAAGCAGCTTCTGCGTGGCTTGCGTCACGAAATCAGAGTCCCATGTTGTGTTCTTCGCGTCAAGGTTATCGGGTGATTCCGAGGCATAACTATTAGTAGCCCCCGAAGCGGATCGCTCGCGGGCTACAACGCGCGCGCGATCATCACGTCGATCGCCGCAATGTGCAAAGAACACAAGAGCTTAGCACGCTCCAAGCGCCCTTGTCGCCGGTTTGGATAGCGAGCGTGGAAATGCTGTTCCGCGGATACGCGCGGCCCTCGCGTGTATCGTCACAACATGATGAAGCGCGGCGGCATGCGCAAACTATTGATTACAGCAAGGTTGCCGCACAAAGGTCCGCGGCCGTCGGCGTGGTTACGCGCGAGCCACGCACGTAACCAGGCCACCGGCGTCCCCTCACGGCCGGTCCACCGGGCTGCGGACGCCGAACTCTGACCCGGCAAACTCTGTCCCTTGACAACCCGGCGGCGACGATGGCAACGTCGTCGTCATGAGAGAAACATTACTCGCTCACCCAAGGAGGTTCCGATGACACAGCTAGCCTAGGAGGGCTGCACCAATGCGTTTGAAGATTCACGGAGGCACCGTCTCAGACGGCGAGACCTCACTCTGCACGACCTGTCGCTCGGCCACCATCATTCGCGGCGCCCGCCTCTCGAACGAAATCATCTCGTGCGGCAAGCGTATGGTTCGAGACGAAATCACATTCCGCGTCACGTCCTGTACCGGCTACTCCGATCGGCGTTGCGCGTCTCTGTACGATATGGAAGACATCGCGTGGGTCCTGCGCTCAGACGCCCGCACCAAAAAGATCGGGTTCGTGCGCGCCCGCGACCTCAAGCCGGCCGACCGCCACCTACTGGACGAGGACGATTACTCGTAGTCACGAGGTGCTCCGGCGCATCGATGGCACCGCCACGCTGCCCTGTTAGTGCCGGAAGTGCCGGCGCCCTGTGAAGACCATGGCCAGGCCGTGCTCGTCGGCGGCGGCGATCACTTCCGCGTCCTTCACCGATCCGCCAGGTTGCACGACGGCGGTTGCGCCGGCGATGGCCACGGCGTCGAGGCCGTCGCGGAACGGGAAGAACGCATCCGAGGCTGCCACAGATCCTTTGAGGCTCACCGACTGCCCCGCCTTCATCGTCGCCACCTTGACGGCGTCGACGCGGCTCATCTGGCCCGCGCCGATCGCGAGCGTGCGGACGGCGTCGGTGAAGATCACGGTGTTCGATTTGACGTGGGCCATGACGCGCCAGGCAAAGCGCATGGCCTGCCATTCGAGCTCGGTGGGCTGGCGCCTGGTAACGACCTTGAGCGAATCCGTCGGCCAGGGCAGGTGGGCTTCGATCACCTGATCGCGTTGCTGCACGAGCAGCGCTCCGAGGATCGAGCGGTATTCGCGGCCGATCGACAAACCTTCCGCCTTCGCGCGAGGCGCTTCGGCGGACAAGAAGGGTTTGTCGCCACTAGTTTGGGTAAAGGGCGTGAAGTCGGCGGTGACGACGCGAAGGTTCGTCTTCGTCGCGAGCACGGCCCGAGCGGTATCGCTGGCCACTGACGGCGCAACAACCGCCTCGATGAAGGTCGAGACGATCGCCCGCGCCGTGGCTTCGTCGATCGGCCGGTTGAGGCCGATGATGCCGCCGAATGCCGCGAGCGAATCGGCGTCGCGCGCGCGGACGTAGGCCTCCGCGATCGACGCGCCCGTCGCCACGCCGCACGGGTTGGTGTGCTTGATCACCGCGGCGGCCGGCTCGTCGAACTCCAGCACGATGCGCGCGGCCGCGTCGAGGTCGAGCAGGTTGGTGAACGACAGCTCTTTGCCCTGCAGGATCGCCGGGGCGCCGAGACCAGCGGGCGGATCGAGTGAATACCAGGCGGCCAGCTGATGCGGATTTTCTCCGTAGCGGAGATCACGCAGCTTGTGAGCGTGAATCAAAAGGTCTTGAGGACTTGAGGGCTTGAGGGCTTGCTCTCGTGAGAACGTGTCGCCTTCGACCGTGACCTCGGCGAGGGTGCCCGCGATGGCGGTGTCGTAACTGCCGGTGTGCGAAAACGCACGGCGCGCCAGCTCGAAACAGAACGCGATCGACGGTCCGCCGGCGCGGTCGAGCTCGGCAATCACTTCGTCGTAATCCTTCGGCGAGACGACGATCAGCACGTCGCGAAAGTTCTTGGCGGCGGCGCGCACGAGGCTGGGGCCGCCGATGTCGATCTGCTCAATCAGATCGTCGAACTGGATGCCGGGCTTCGCCGCGGTCTCGACGAAGGGATAGAGATTCACCACGACGAGATCGACCAGGCCGATGCCGTGTTGCGCGGCCAGCTGCAGATCTTCAGGGTGATGCCGGCGCGCGAGAATGCCGCCGTGGATCTTGGGATGCAGCGTCTTGACGCGGCCGTCCATCATTTCGGGAAAGCCGGTGACGTCGCTGACGTTCACCACCGGTAAGCCGGCCTCGGCCAGGGCCTTGGCGGTGCCGCCGGTCGACACCAGCTCGAAGCCCCGCTCGGCGAGGGCCTTGCCGAATTGAATCAGTCCCGACTTGTCAGAAACACTGAGAATCGCACGGCGCATCAACACCCTCTGAGGCACCACTAAAGGGGTGCCCTACGAATGACCGGCACCCCCAGAAAGGGGTGCCCTACGACCAGATTTCAACGACGCGAAGAAAAAACGAACATCCAAATAATTATCGGCGCGTTTTCGGAATTGACACCAAATGTAACGACTCGGTATCATCCCGGCAGTCCATTTCTGCGGACCAGAAGGCCGCAAGTTGCGGCCTTTTTTTGTTGCCCCTACCTCATCAGAAGGTGCGATGGGGGTCGATCACTACGGTGGCTCAGCCACCTGCAAGACAGGAATAGAACGATGCGCATTACAGGCAAGGTCAAGTGGTTCAACAACGCCAAGGGCTACGGATTCATCGAGCGCGAAGGCGGCAGCGATGTGTTCGTGCACTACTCGGCGATCCAAGGCGCCGGTTTCCGTTCGCTCGAAGAGGGACAGCCGGTTGAATTTGAAATCGTCGACGGGCCCAAGGGTCCGCAGGCCGGCAACGTGACCCGCGCCGCCTAGCAACCTCTTGATCCACCCGGTGCCGGGCTCCCTCCCGGCACCGGTCGTTTTCTCCAACAACGTAGCGCGGAACTTCAGTTCCGCGACCAGCCCAAGCCAAACAACTACTCTTCGTCCTTAACCGGCTTCACGGTCAGCGACACTTTGCCGTCTTTCATCGCCACGCGAAACGCGACCTCGGTGCCGTCGGCGCTGTACTTCTCGACCTGCGCCTTGACGAGCGCCGCGACGCGATCGAACGCGAGCGGCGCTTCGCCGGTTTCCTTCCGCGCGGCCGCCAGCCGTTCGTACAGCTCTTGCACACGCCCGCCCTCAGTGTCGGGATTCTTCACCCTCGCCTCGTGCACCAGCCGCTCCGCCGCCGGATCTTTCGGCTCGGGCGCTTTGCGTGCCTCGGCCGCAGGCGCTTCATCGGGCTCGCGCACCGGCGCCGACGAAAACGTCGCGCCGCGCTTCGGCTTGCCGAACTCGTGCGAGTTCAGCAGCCGCTCCCACAGCTCGCACAGTTTCGCGTACCGCGTCTGAATCGTCAGGAACCTGAAGCGGTCGGCGGTGTTCTGGATGTACTGGCGATCGAATTTCTTGACCAGCCCGTCAACGCGCTTGCGCGTCTCAAACGGCTGCCGCGCCGCGCGGCCGGTGAGGTACATGTTGTACTCGGCCTCGAGGCGCTTGATCTCGCCGTCAAGCCCCATCATCTCGCGATCGAAGTCTTTCTTTTCGGGCGGCACGCGAGGGTCCTAGTCGAGCAGCAGAAACCAGATCAGCGGCAGCCACAGCTCGCGCGAGTACGGAATCGGGCGATCGTCGATCAGCACCTCGCAGCCATGGGGGCCGACGATCTCGAACAGGTCCTTGAGCCGCAGCGCGTCGCCCGAAAAAAATCGCGCGCGATGGCGCCGGTTGGCGCCTTCGCCGAGCTCGAGGTATTCGGCCGAGGCCCTGGCCTTCTCCACCGCGCGGTCGTATTCGGGGCCGTCGAACGGCGGGAACACCAGCGTGATGGAAAACGGCAGGTCGCGCGGCCCGAACAGCGTGGCATGCAGGTCGGGATCGAGCGCCGCAAGCTCCTGGGCCGTGGGCTCTTCGGGCGTCTCCACGTACGGCCAGAATCGTTCAAGAGGACGGTGCGTTCTCTGCGCCATTGTGAATGGGAATCGTACCTTAAAGACTGCACGGCATAAAGTGCCTAGGTGCGTACGGTGCCTGAGGTGCCTAGGGGGTTGGTGCCGGTGCTATTCTGGCCCGTGCCTGATTTTCGACTGATTCCCGCGATCGACGCGCTTCGACAACGTGACGGTGTGCGTGCGCTTGAAGCGACGTTTGGCGCCGACGCCACCACCGACGCCCTCCGCGTTGGCGCGGAGCAACTGCGCGGCGCCATTGCATCCGGGGCCGGGCCGTCGAATGCCGAATCAGCCGCTGCCCAAATCGAACAGGCCGCCGCAACCTCGCTCACCGTGCGGGCGCGCGGGTCGTTGCGGCCCGTCATCAATGCCACCGGCGTCATCATCCACACCAACCTCGGGCGGGCGCCGATTGCGCCCGCGGCGCTCGAGAGGCTGGCGGAGGTTGCGAAGGGCTACTCGAACCTCGAATACGACTTGTCTGAGGGCGCGCGCGGATCACGCAGCGTGCATGCCGAATCGCTCATCACCGCGCTCACCGGCGCCGAGGCGGCGATCGTCGTCAACAACAATGCCGCGGCGATCCTGCTGATCCTCACCGGGCTCGCCGAGGGCCGCGAGGTGCTGATTTCGCGCGGCGAGCTGGTCGAGATCGGCGGCGGCTTCCGCGTCCCCGACGTGATGCGGCAGTCGGGCGCCGTGCTGCGGGAGATCGGCACCACCAACCGCACCCGCGTCAACGACTACACCTCGGCGGTATCGCCGAACACCGCGATGTTCCTGCGGGTGCACCCATCGAACTTCCGCATCGAGGGATTCACCGAGCGGCCGTCGCTGGCCGAGCTGATCGCCGGCGCGCAGGCGATGCGCGTGCCGGTGATCGAGGACCTCGGCAGCGGCTGCCTGGTCAGCGACCTGGCAGATGAGCCGACGGTGCAGGCGTCGATCGAAGCCGGCGTCGACCTCGTCTGCTTCAGCGGCGACAAGATGCTGGGCGGGCCGCAGGCCGGCATCATCGCGGGCAAGACAGCTCTCGTCGATCGGCTGCGCGCGCACCCGCTGATGCGGGCGCTCCGGGTCGACAAGCTCACCTACGCGGTTCTCGAAGCGACGCTGGCGGAGTACGTGGCCGGTCGCGCCGCCGCTACCGTTCCGGTGCAGCGCATGCTGCACGCCAGCGCCGAAGAGATCGAAGAGCGCGCGCGGGCGCTTGGCGATCGCCTGGCCGCCGGCGGCTGGAACGTGGCGCTCGTCAGCGGATCGTCGGCGGTTGGCGGCGGCAGCGCACCCGGCCTCGGGCTTGCGACGGTGCTCCTGACGATTCAGCGTGAAGGACAGTCGGCGTCGGCCACCGAAGCGTGGCTGCGGACGTTGGACCCGCCGGTCATTGCGAGGATCGAGAACGACCGCGTCGTGTTGGACTTACGGACCGTACTTGCCGAGCAGGATGACGCGCTGACGCGCGTGTTCGGGGTCTAGAAGATAGTGCTGATCGAGGCTTGCGCGAACGCGATGAGCTTCGCGGGCAGCACGCCGAGGTAGAGGATGCCAATTAATGACAGCACCAGGCCTGCCATCGCAATCCTGCTGATCTGCGCCGGCACCGGCCGCGCGTCACGCTCGGTCATGTACATCATCACCACGATGCGCAGGTAGAAGAAGACCGAGACAACGCTCGAAAGTACGCCGATGATCGCCAGGCCGTAGTAGTCGGATCCGATCGCGGCGCTGAACACGTACCACTTTGCGATGAAGCCCGCCGTCGGCGGGAAGCCGCCGAGCGACAGCAGGAAGAACGTCATCAGCGTGGCCAGCCCCGGATGGCTGTGCCACAGGCCCGCATAGTCGCGCAGGTCGTCATTGGCGCGCTCGCGCGTGCCGAGCAGCGCAATCACGCCGAACGCGCCGAGGTTGGTGAGCGAGTACGCCGCCAGGTAGAACAGGATCGCGGCCTTGCCCGTTTCGCCACCCGCGCCGCTGCCGGCGACCAGGGCGGTCAGCAT
The DNA here is from genome assembly GCA_030650395.1 of Acidobacteriota bacterium. Lineage (GTDB taxonomy): Bacteria > Acidobacteriota > Vicinamibacteria > Vicinamibacterales > UBA2999 > 12-FULL-67-14b. The sequence continues at coordinate 63,887 of JAUSDY010000104.1, forward strand.
GTAGCCACCGTGTGCAATGCTCGAATACGCCAGCATGCGCTTGAGGCTGGTCTGCGCCACCCCCACCACCGTCCCCAGGATCATCGTCGCTGCCGCAATCAGCGCCAGCACCGGGGCCCAGTCGGCCACCATCGGGCCGAGCGCGTTCAGAAACACGCGCACGAACGCGGCCACGGCCGCGGCCTTGACGCCGGTGGACATGAAACCGGTGACGACGGCCGGCGCGCCCTCGTAGGCGTCGGGCGACCACATGTGGAACGGCACCGCGGCAATCTTGAACGCGAAGCCCACGATCAGCAGTCCGACGCCGAGCAGGATCAGCGGGTTGCCGCTCATCGACTGCGCGGCAATCGACGAGCTGATCGCCTCGAGGTGTGTGCTCCGGGTCACGCCGTAGAGGAACGCGATGCCGTAGAGGAAGAACGAGCTGGCAAACGCGCCAAGCAGGAAGTACTTGAATGCGGCTTCGGTACCGGCGGCGTTGTCCCTGCGGATGCCGGTGAGCACGTAGACCCCGATCGACATCGTTTCGAGTGCCAGGAAGATCAGCAGCAGGTCGTTGGCCTGCGCCATCAGCATCATGCCGAAAATCGAGAACAGCAGGATCGCGTAGTACTCGCCCGCGGGCAGCCCGTCACGCTCGATCGTCTGGCTCGAGAAGATCACGGTGATGATGCCGGTGACGGCGATCACGCACACCACGAACAGCGAGAAGTTGTCGGCCGTGACCACGCCGAAACTGGTGGCGTTGCGATCCCACAGCGACGGATTCCCCCCGAACAGCGTCGTCAATGACGAGGGCCAGGGCGCGGACGTGACCAGGGCGCCCAGCAGCCCGATGATCGCGAGCCCGCCGATGGGCATCTTCTCGCCGCGGTCGCGAAACGCCTCGGCGAGCAGCACCACGAGGCCGGCGAGGGCCACGCAGAGCATCGGGATGACCGCGTCGAATTGACTGGTGATCATCGGGACACCGGAGCGGAAGGGTTCTGAACGGTTCTGAATGGTTCAGAAAGGTTCGGAAGGGTTCGGACCGGTTCGGAAGGGTTCGCCACGCGCACCGGCTGATGCAGCTGCACGCGATCGACGATGCGCTGCACGGCCGGCTCCATGGGTTTCAGGAACACATTCGGGAACACGCCCATCAGGATGGCCGCCGCCGCCAGCGGACCAACGATGGCCCATTCGCGGACCGACAGATCCGGCAACAGCTTGTTGTGATCGTTGGTCACGGTGCCGTAGAACACGCGCTGGAACATCCACAGCATGTAGACGGCCGAGAGGATGACGCCGAGCGCGGCGATGATCACGAAGCGCTCGTCCCAGCGAAACGCGCCGAGCATGATCAGGAACTCGCCGATGAAGCCGTTCATGCCGGGCAGGCCGATCGACGACAGCGTGATGATCAAGGTCACCGCCGTAAACCGCGGCATCACGGCCTTGAGCCCGCCGAACTCGCTGATCAGGCGGGTGTGCCGCCGATCCGACAGCATGCCCACCAGGCAGAACAGCGCGCCGGTGCTGACGCCGTGCGCGAGCATTTGAAACGACGCGCCGTGCACGCCCTGCGTGTTCATGGCGGTGATGCCGAGCACGACGAAGCCCATGTGGCTCACCGACGAGTACGCCACCAGCTTCTTCATGTCGGGCTGCACCATCGCCACGAGCGCGCCGTAGACAATCGCGATCACGGCCAGCGTCGCCAGCACCGGCGAGAACATCAACGCGGCGTCAGGAAACAGCGGGTAGGCGAAGCGGATCAAGCCGTAACCGCCCATCTTCAGCATCACGCCGGCCAGGATCACGGAGCCGGGCGTCGGCGCCTGGACGTGCGCATCCGGCAGCCACGTGTGGAACGGGAACAGCGGCACCTTGATGATGAAAGCGATCGTGAAGGCGAGGAAGAACCAGTACTGCGTGTCGGCTGGAATCTGCAGCTCGTAGAGCTTGAGCAGGTCGAAGCTGTACTCGCCGGTCATGGTGTGGTGGATCCACGACAGGCCGATGATGGCGACGAGCATCAGGACGCTGCCGGCCATGGTGTAGAGGATGAACTTCACCGCGGCGTAGATGCGCTGGTCGTAGCCCCAGATGCCGATCATGAAGTACATCGGGATCAGGACGAAGTCCCAGAAGATGTAGAACAGGAAGACATCGAGCGCGCAGAAGACGCCGATCATCGACGCCTCGAGCAGCAGCATCAGGATCGAGAACTCCTTGACGTGCTTGTCGACGCTCACCCACCCTGAGAGCAGTGCAAGCGGCGTCAGGAAGCCGGTCAGCACCAGCAGCAGCAGGCTGAGGCCGTCGATGCCGACGTAGTAGTCGATGCCAAACGACGGGATCCACGGGTGGCGCTCGACCAACTGGAACGCGGGCGCGTCAGCCGACGGGTCGAAGCCGGCCCACAGGGCCAGCGTCACCGCAAAGGCGACGAGCGACACCCCCAGCGCCAGGTTGCGGATCAAGCCGTCCTTCGAACCGTCACGGTTCGGAACGAACATCAGCAGCACGGCCCCGATGACGGGCAGCGTGATGGCGAGTGAAAGTAACGGCAACCCGGTCACGTCGTGCTCATCTCCACAGGTAGTAGGCGAGGATGGCGACCGCGCCCATGAAGGTCGATGCCGCGTAGGTCTTGACCGACCCGTTCTGCATCAACCGGAGCACGATGCTCACACCACTCACGAGGTAGCCGGCGCCGTTGACCGCGCCGTCGACCACCTTGACGTCGAAGCCGCGCCAGAGGCCCTCCTCCGACACCACCTTGATCGGCTGCACGATGGTGGCGTCGTAGATCTCGTCAACGTAGTACTTGTTGAGCAGCAACCGGTGCACCCCGGAGTACTGCTGCGCCAGCCGCGCGGGAATGTCGCGGCGTTTCAGCCACAGGAAGGTGGCGAGGCCGATGCCCGCGAACGCCACCAGCGACGACACCACCATCAGCGTGATCTCCAGTGAGGCATGGTCGCCAGCGGCTCCCGCCTCTTCGCCCGGCAGGCACTCTTCGAGCGCCAGCCCCGCCAGCTCGCCCGTCGTCACCGGCGCGCCGCAGTTGGTGGCCTGGAAGGCGGGCTCGAGCCACACGCCCAGCGTGTTGTGGCCGCCGAGCGCGTGTGGAATGCCAATGTAGCCGGCAAGGATCGAGCCGATCGCGAGCACGATCAGCGCGAAGGCCATCGGGGCCGGCGCATCGTGAAGGTGCGTACCGTGCGTACTGTGCGCTACGGCTGGCTCCGCGTGACCAAAGCGCTCTTCACCGTGAAAGGTCAGGTGGACGAGGCGGAACATGTACGTCGCCGTCAGCAGCGACGTCAGCACGCCGACCACCCAGAGGATCTGGTGGCCGTGAAGGAACGTCTCGAACAGGATCTCGTCCTTCGAGAAGAAACCGGCCAGGCCCGGTACGCCGGCGATCGCGATTGCGCCGATCACGAACGTCCAGTAGGTGATCGGGATGTGTTTTTTCAACCCGCCCATCTTGCGGATGTCCTGCTCGCCGTGCAGCGCGTGAATCACCGCCCCCGAGCCGAGGAAGAGCAACGCCTTGAAGAACGCGTGGGTGTAGAGATGGAAGATGCCCGCGCCGAACGCGCCGACGCCCATCGCCAGGAACATGTAACCGAGCTGCGACACCGTCGAATAGGCCAGCACCCGCTTGATGTCGTTCTGCACCAGGCCGATCGTGCCCGCGAACAGCGCCGTCGAGGCGCCGATCACCGCGACGATGGTCATCGTCATGGGCGCGTGCTCGAACAGCACGGCGTTCCTGCCGATCATGTAGACACCAGCCGTCACCATGGTGGCCGCGTGGATCAGCGCCGACACCGGCGTCGGGCCTTCCATCGCGTCGGGCAGCCAGGTGTAGAGAGGAATCTGCGCCGACTTGCCGGTGGCGCCGATGAACAGCAGCAGCGAGATGATCGAGAGCGTGCCGAAAGTGGCTTCGACCGGCATCGCCTTCACCGCCAGCGCCACGGTCGTGAAGTCGAGCGACCCGAAGGTCGTGAACATCAGCAGCGCGCCGAGGATGAACGCGAAGTCGCCGATGCGGTTGACGATAAACGCCTTCTTCGCGGCATCCGACGCCGACTGTTTCTGGTAGTAGAAGCCAATCAGCAGGTACGAGCACAGGCCCACGCCCTCCCAGCCGACGAACATCACCAGGACGTTCGAGCCGAGCACCAGCATGAGCATGAAGAAGCAGAACAGGTTGAGGCAGGAGAAGAACCGCGCGTAATCCGCATCGGTCTCCTCGTGCATGTAGGCAAGCGAGTAGATGTGGATCAGCGAGCCGATGCCGGTGATGACGAGGATCATCACCGCCGACAGCGCGTCGAGGCGCAGCGCCAGGTCGATCGACAGGTCGGCCGAGGTGACCCAGGTGAAGAGCGTCTGGTTGATCTGCCGCGACTCGGGCGCGATGCCGGCGAGCGTCCACACCTGCATGGCGGCGATCGCAGACGAGATCACCATCACCAGCGCGGCCAGGCCGCCAGACACCGGCTTGGGCAGCCGCTTCCCGATCGTCGCGTTGACGAGGAAGCCGGCGAACGGGAGCAGTGGAATCAGCGCCAGCAACGGATCACCATTTGAGCGTCGTGAACGCTTCGGGGTTGAGCGATTCGCGGGTGCGGAACAGCGCGATGACGAGCGCCAGGCCCACGGCGGCCTCTGCGGCCGCGACGGTCATCACGAAGAACGTGATGATCTGGCCGTCGACGGTGCCGAACTGACGGCCGAACGCCACGAACGTCAGGTTGACGGCGTTCAGCATGATCTCGACCGACAGCAGCATCGTGATCAGGTTGCGCCGCAGGAACACGCCGACCGCACCGATGCAGAACAGCAGGCCCGACAGCACGAGGTAGTGGCCAATCGGCACGGTCAGTCCTCCCTCTTGCGTGCGAGCACGACGGCGCCGACCATCGCGATGATGATGAGGATCGACGTCACTTCGAACGCGAACATGTAACCGGCGGAGCCGTCGCCAGCGCCGCTGAAAAGCTTCACGCCGAGGTCCGACACCGAGGACGCCGCAGCGGTGTCATCGCCGACGCCGGCAGACAGGCCTGGCGTTCTCGACAACGCCCAGCCAAGCTGCAACGCCATCAACAGCGCCAGCACGGCACCGATGCGGACCGCGCCGGGCCGATAGAGCGGATGCGACTTGTCCCACTCCGCCGCGTCTTCGCGCGGCACGTTGAGCAACATCACCGTGAACAGGAACAGCACCATGATGGCGCCGGCGTAAATGATGATCTGCACCACCGCGACAAACGGCGCCTCGAGCAGCACGTAGAGGCCCGACAGGCCGAAGAACGACGCGATCAGCGCCAGCACGCTGTAGACGGGGTTGCGCTGCGACACGACCAGCAACGCGCCCAGCACGGCGACTCCGGCGAACGCGTAGAACAGCAAGGCGTCGCTAGACATTGAAGTAGAGAATTCCCGCCGCCGTAAGCAGCAAGTTGACGGTGGCCAGCGGCAACAGCACCTTCCATCCGAACGACATCAGCTGGTCGTAGCGAAAGCGCGGCAGCGTCCAGCGCAGCCACAGGTAACAGAACAGCAGGAACGCCAGCTTGATCACGAACCAGATCCAGCCGTATTCCGTCGGAATGAACGGGCCGTGCCAGCCGCCGAGGAACAGGTTCACGGCCACGGCCGAGACCGTCACCATGTTGATGTACTCCGCCATAAAGAACATGGCGAAGCGCATCGAGCTGTATTCGGTGTGATAGCCGGCAACCAGCTCCTGCTCGGCTTCCGGGAAGTCGAACGGCGCGCGGTTGGTTTCGGCAATGCCCGCGCACGCGAACACGAAGAAGCCGAGGAACTGCGGGAAGATGTACCACTTCGGGATCACGCCGAGCCAATAGCCGCTCTGCTGGCCGACGATCTCTTTCAGCGACATCGTGTCGGCCATCATCACCACGGTGGCCAGCGACATGCCGTACGCCAGTTCGTAGCTGATCATCTGCGCCGAGCTGCGCAAGCCGCCCAGCAGCGAATACTTGGAGTTGCTCGCCCAGCCGGCGAGCACGATGCCGTAGACGCCCATCGAGGCGACGGCGAAGATCACCAGTACGGCGACGTTGACGTCCGCGATCATCAGCGCCATGGGCTCGTCGAGCAGGCCGAAAAACGTGGTCGGCGCGCCGAAGGGTACCGGCGCGAACGCCAGGAACGCGGTGGTCACCGAGATAATGGGGGCCAGCGAGAACAGGAAGGCATCCGCCGCCTTCGGCCGCAGCTCTTCCTTGAAGAACAGTTTGACGATGTCGGCGATCGGCTGCAGCAGACCCTGGGGCCCCACCCGGTTCGGACCGTTGCGCTGTTGCATGAACGCCGAGACCTTGCGCTCGGCGTAGACCATCACGGCCGCCGAAATCTGCAGCGCCATGAACACCACGCCGACGATCGCCGAGTAGGCGATGAATTCGGGCGAGGTGACGTAGTCGATGATGCCCGACACGTCAGTGCGTCTCCACCGGTTTATCCGCCGTAGCCTTGGCGAAGGTGGACGTGCGCGCGCGATACGGCGCGGCCGCGGGCTGCTTGCCCTTCACGTAGGCCTCGAACTCGGGCTTGAACCACTTGAGCGTGGTCAACACCGGCGTCGCCGCGGCGTCGCCGAATGCGCAGAGCGACTTGCCGTTGATGTTGTTGGCGACGCTTTCGAGCAGCGCGATGTCTTTCGAGGTGGACTTGCCGCCGATCATGCGGTGCAGCAGCCGATACAGCCAGTCGGTGCCTTCGCGGCACGGCGTGCACTTGCCGCACGATTCGTGCTGGTAGAAGTGCAGCAGGTTCTCGGCGAGCCACACCATGTCGGTGGTGTCGTCGAGCGCGATGATCGCGGCCGAGCCGAGCATCGAGCCGGCGCGCTGGATGTCGTCGAAGCTGGCCGGGATGTCGATCTGATCCGGCATCAGGATCGGCACCGACGATCCGCCCGGGATCACCGCCTTGAGGGTGCGGCCGTCGAGCGGCCCGCCGGCATAGTCGTAGATCAATTCCTTGAGCGTCACCTTCATCGGCGCTTCGAACACGCCGGGATGCTTGACGGCGCCGCTGACGCAGAACAACTTCGGCCCGCCGTTCTTCTCGGGGCCGAGCGCCGCGAACCAATCGGCGCCGCGCGTCATCACCAGCGGCACGTTGCAGAGCGTCTCGACGTTATTGACCGCGGTCGGGCAGTGCCACGCGCCTTCGACCGCCGGGAACGGCGGCTTGAATCGCGGCTGCGCGCGCTTGCCTTCCAGCGATTCGAGCAGCGCCGTTTCTTCACCGGCCTCGTACGCACCAGCGCCGCGATGCAGGTAGATCTCGCAGTCGAAGCCGGAGCCGAGGATGTTGTTGCCGACGAAGCCGGCGCGCCGCGCATCGGCGATCGCCTTCTCCATCGCGGGAAAGAGGTGATAGAACTCGCCGCGAATGTAGATGTAGGCGGCCTTCGATCCGATCGCGTAGCAGCCAATCAGGCACCCTTCCACCAACAGGTGTGGGTTGCGCTCCATCAGCAGGTGATCCTTGAAAGTGCCCGGCTCGCTTTCGTCCGCGTTGCAAACGATGAACTTGGGCTTGGGCGACTTCTTGTCGACGAACTGCCACTTGAGCCCGGTCGGAAAGCCCGCGCCGCCGCGGCCGCGCAGTCCGGATTTCTTGACGTCCTCGATCACGGCGTCGGGCGTCATGCCGAGCGCCTTCTTCAAGCCTTCGTAGCCCTGCTGGTTCTTGACGTAGTGATCGAATTCCGCGCCGCCGGGCGTGAAGGCGTACTTCGTCAGCACGGGCTCGTAATTCGGGTCCGCCTTGCACTTCGCCGGCGTGGTCGTCTTGCCCTGGTGATCGCCGCGCTGCTCGACCTGCAGGTGGCAGCCGTTGAGGGCCTTCAGTCCCTCGGTCTTGATCTTGTCGACCAGCGCGCCGGTCTCTTCAGGCTTGAGCAGCTCGTGCCAATGCTCGTTGTTGACCATCATCACGGGCGCGCGGTCGCACGCGCCGAGACATTCCATCGGCTGGATGGTGAACATGCCGGTGGCGTCGGTCTCGCCCGGCTTGATCCCGAGCTTGTGCTGCAGCTCTTCGACCACGCGCTCGGCGCCGGCCAGCGCGCACGACAGCGTCGTGCAGACTTGCAGCACGTACTTGCCCACCGGGTTGCGGTGGAACATCACGTAATACGACGCCACGTCTTCGACTTCCGCCGTGGTGCAGCCGATCACCTCGGCGACGTGCCGCGCCGCGTTGTTCGAGATGTAGCCCTGCTGTTCCTGCACCAGGTACAGCGCATGGAGGATCGCCGACTTGCGATGTTCGGGCGCATAGTGCGAGGCGAACTCCTCGAAGTTCGCGCGCGCCGTGCCGGTGTAGGCAAACTCCGGGCCTTCCGGCAGCGTGACCCGCATGGAGCGGTGCCACTCGGTCGTGCCGTAGGGCATCGCGGGATGGAAACTCATCGATCGACGTCTCCCATCACCACGTCGAGCGAGCCGATCACCGCGATCACGTCCGCGATCATGCCCCCGACGATGAACTTGTGCAGCGACTGGCAGGCCATCAGCCCGGGCGAGCGCATGTGCACGCGCCACGGACGGTTGGTGCCGTCCGACACCACGTAGCAGCCGTGCTCGCCGCGCGGCCCCTCGACCGGCACATAGGCATCGCCGGCAGGAACCTTGAAGCCCTGCGAGTAAATCAGGAAGTGCTGAATCAGCGCTTCCATCTCGGTGTAAACCTGGTCCTTGGGCGGCGGCACGATGCGCTTGTCGTTGCAGGCGAACTCGCCGACCGGCGAGATCCGCTCGAGCGCCTGCTGGCAGATCTTGACGCTCTCGCGCATTTCGGCGACGCGCACCAGGTAGCGATCGTAGACGTCGCCGTTGGAAGCGCCGATCACGTCGAAGTCGTAGCTCTCGTAGCCGGTGTACGGGAACGCCCGGCGGACGTCGTAATCGCCGCCGGCGGCGCGCGCGATCGGGCCGTAGAGGCCCCACTTGCAGCAGTCGGCGTACGCGATCACGCCGACGCCGCGGGTGCGATCGAGCCAGATCGGGTTCTTGGTGATCAGCGTCTCGTATTCATCGAGCTTGCCGGGCAGGCGATCGAGGAACTCCTTGACGGCTTCCTTGTAGCCGCGCGGGATGTCTTCGCGCAGGCCGCCGACGCGAATGTAGCTCGGGAAGAAGCGGAACCCGCCGAGCATCTCGTTCAGGTTCATCAGGATCTCGCGCTCGCGGAACGCGTAGAGCATCCCGGTGATCGCGCCGATCTCCATGGTGTGCGTGCCGAACCACACCAGGTGGCTGCTGATCCGCTGCAGCTCGGCGATCAGCACGCGGATCGCCTGCACGCGCTCGGGCATCTCGAGGCCGAGCAGCTGTTCCACCGTCAGGCAGAACGCGAGGCTGTTGGACTGCGGCCCGAGATAGTCCATGCGCTCGACCAGCGGGATCACCTGCTGCCACTTCTTCTGCTCGCAGGTCTTCTCGATGCCGGTGTGCAGGAAGCCGATGGTGGGCGTGACCGACACGACGGTCTCGCCATCGAGCTCCAGCACCAGCCGCAGCACGCCGTGCGTGCTGGGGTGCTGTGGCCCCATGTTGACCGTCATCGTCTCGGTGCGAACGTCAGCCATTCAACTCGTCCTCAACCAGCTCACAAAGGATGTGCAACAGCGTGATGTGCACCTCCTGAACCCGCGGCGTGCGGTCGTCGTCTACGCCGAGGTGAATCTTCGCGATCGTTCCCGCCTGTCCGCCGCGCCCGGTCAGCGCGATGGTGACCAACCCGCGATCGGTGGCCGTCTCGAGCGCCCGCAACACGTTCGGCGAGTTGCCGCTCGTCGTAATCCCCAGCGCCACGTCGCCGGGCTTGCCGTGCGCCTCGATCTGCCGCGCGAACACGCGATCGAACCCGTAATCGTTGCCGAGCGCCGTCAGGATGCTGGTGTCGGTCGAGAGCGCCATTGCCGGCCACGCGCGCCGTTCCCGCTCGTATCGCCCGACCAGTTCAGCAACGAAGTGCTGCGCATCCGCGGCGCTGCCGCCGTTGCCAAACGCCAGTACTTTCCCGCCCGCCTTCAAGGCCTTGCCGATCGCGCTCGCGGCCTCGACTACCGGGCCCACGCCGGCCGCCATCCGCTCGTGTGCGGCAGCCGCTTCGCGCAGCGCGCGAACCGCGTGCGCCGCGCGTGTCTCGTCGGCCATTACTCCTTCGGAGCCTGGCTAGCCGACCTGTCCACCGTAGCCTTGGCGAAGGTGGAAGCCTTTGGCGTAGGCTGCCGCGAATAGCGATCGCGCTCCATGTTCGCCCGGAACTCCTCTTCGGTGACCTGCAGCGGCATGTAGGTCTGCGCGTCTTTGCGGAGCTGCACCGGGTAGTCCTTGCGCAGCGGGTGGCCTTCCCAGTCGTCCGGCATCATCAGCCGCCGTAAATCTTCATGACCCGTGAACACGATGCCGAACAGGTCGTAGAGCTCGCGCTCGGGCCAGCCCGCGCCCGGAAACACCGGCGTCAGCGACGGCACTTCTTCGTCCTTGTTGACGCGCACCTTGAGGCGCACGCGCGCGCGGCGATGCGGCGACACCAGGTGATACACCACGTCGAAGCGCGGGTCGCGATTGGGATGAAAGTCCACCGCGGTCACGTCGGAGAAGGCAATGTATTCGAGCCCGGGGCCCTGCAACGCCTGGCACGTGGCGATCAAATCCTCACACCGCACGAGGATGCCCGGCGTGACGTCGGAATCCGACGACACCAGCGGCTCGTACGTGGCCGAAGGTACAGACGCCGCCAGCGCCGTGATGATCTCGGCCGCGCTCATGCGATGCGAACCTTGGGTGTCTGATCGAGCGTCGAATTGGCGATCTTCTTCTGCAGCTGCACGATGCCGTAGATCACCGCTTCAGGCCGCGGCGGGCAGCCGGGAATGTAGACGTCGATCGGCACCACCTGGTCGGAGCCCTGAACGATGGCGTAGTTGTCGAACACGCCGCCGCACGAGGCGCACGCGCCCATCGAGATCACCCACTTGGGCTCGGGCATCTGGTCGTAGATGCGGCGCAGCGCCGGCGCCATCTTGCGCGACAGCCGGCCGGCGATGATCATCAGGTCCGACTGCCGCGGCGAGCCGCGGAACACTTCCGCGCCAAACCGCGAGATGTCGTAACGGCTCGACGCCATCGACATCATCTCGATCGCGCAGCACGCCAGGCCGAATGTCACCGGCCAGATCGCCGAGCGGCGCGCCCACTGGATGACGAACTCCGCCGTCGTCGTTACAACCGGGATTTCGTAATCAGTTTCGAGTCCCATAGCGGTATCTCTTGATTGCAGCCGGACCGGGCTTCGGCGGATGCACGTAATCCGGATCGTATTCCGGTCCCCAGTCGAGCACGCCCTTGCGCCAGATGTAGATGTAGCCGACGACCAGGATGAGGAAGAAGACGACGATCTGGATCAGGCCCGGCCACGACAGCCGGCGCATCGCCATCGCCCATGGATAGAGGAACGCGACCTCGATGTCGAACAGCAGGAAGATCATCGCGATGAGGTAGTACTTCACCGACTGCCGCTCGCGCGCGTCGCCGACCGGCGGCATGCCGCACTCGTAGGCCGCCAGTTTTTCTGGAGTGGGATTGCGGGGCCCAAGGAAAGACGACAGCACCACGGACACGATGCCGAAGCCGATTCCAATGACTCCTAACAGTAGGATTCCGCCCCAGCCGTCCATGTCCTCAACCCGCTTGTGAAGGATATCACACGCACTACAATCGCATCTGGATGAGGATGACTTCGGAGCGGTTCGTCGTCGGCGCCGTCCTCGCCATGTCGCTGGTCACGCTGGTGCTGCAAGCGGTGGTGCTGCGCCCGCATTTGTGGCCGGCGGGCGCCGGGCTGGCCCTCACCGGCGACACGGTGATGGGCACGCTCGCGGCGCCGCGCCCGGTCGCGGTCATTCGCCCGCCAGATGTGAGCCGCATCGAAGGCGCCGACGTCACCGTCGCACGGGTCTGGCCGGGCGGTCGCGCCGAACGCGCCGGTCTGCAAGCAGGCATGCGGGTCGGCGCGATCGTGAACAGCAGCGGAGAAACACTGTCGCTCGCCGACGGCCTGCCGGCCGATTCGGCCGGTGTGCTGCGGGTGTGGCGCGAGATGCATCGGCTGCGCCCGGGCAGCGCAATCACGATCGAGGTGACGGGTGGGGACAAACCTGCCGGTGGGGACAAACCTTTAGGTTTGTCCGAGACCCGCACGATCATTCTCGAGCAGCCGGCGATCTGGTCGACCGGCGGCAACACGCTCGGGCCGTGGCTGCGCCTTCACCTCGGGCCCCTCTCGCAGGTGACGGCGTTTCTGGCAGGGGCGGCGACGCTGCTGTTTCTTGGCGCGAGCGGAACCACGGCCGCGCTGATGACGCTGGCGTTGATTTTCACCGCGGTGGCCAATGGCGGCCCGCTGCTCGGCGCGGAAATGACGATTCCGGTCCTGGGACCGCTGCTCCTCTTCTTCAACTGGATCGTGACGCCGTTGTCGTTCCCGATCATCGGTCTCGCGGTGCTCTATTTCCCGCACCAGGCCGAGATTCTCGATCGGCATCGGTGGATCGTCCCCGCGATGGCACTCACCGCGCTCCCGATGCTGGTCATCGGGTTGTCCAGCGCGGCATTCCTGTTGGGTTCAGATAGCGTGCTGCCCGCCCTCACGTGGCTGGCCGAGCGCCCGTGGACGTTCGACGCCTCCTTCGCTCTCGCATTGGCCGCCAACGTGCTGATTGTGATCGAAGGCATCGGCCGCTATCGCACCAACCTGGACGCCGACGAGCGGCGCCGCATTCAGATCGTCGTCTACACGGGCGTGCCGGCGGTGTTTGCGTATGCCCTCAAGACCGGCATTCCGCTGCTCGGCGGACTCGCGGGCCGTCCGATTGAGCTGCCGTGGATGATCGAGGCGCTGCTGCAGGCGATTGTCCTGCTGCCGGCGTTCGGACTGCCGTACGCCGTCGCGGTGCGCCACGTGTTCAGCCCGCGCACTGTGCTGCGGCGCAGCCTCCAGTACGCCTTTGCCAAGCGCACGCTGACCGTGCTGGTGGCGCTGCCGGTGATCGCGCTGGTCGCGTCGTTGGTGCAGCAGCGCGATCAATCACTTTCAGCGATCATCGGCGGCCGGCCGCTGTTCTATTTGATCTGCCTGGTGATGCTCGCGCTGGCCGTGCGCTATCGCGACACGGCGCAGCGCTGGCTCGATCAACGGTTCTTCCGCGCCGAGTACGACGCGCGCGAGATTCTCGTGTCTCTAGCGGGGCGCGTGCCGTACGAAGCGGACCCGCGCGACCTGGTCGCAAGGGTCGTGACGCAGATCGATTCGGCGCTGCATCCCGAGAGCATCGCCGTTCTGGCCGGCGAGGTGGTGTCGAGCCAGACACCCGGCGGAGGATCCGTGATGCTCGGCTCGTTCGAGCCGGTGAGCGCGCTACGCGCGGAGGCGGCGCCGCTTCGCGCCGACAGCGCGCTGGTGACGCTGCTGCGATGGTCTGACAAGCCGCTCGAAGTGTTCCTGGACGACGAGCAGTCTCCAGTGTCGCGGGTGCCACCGGCCGATCGGATGTGGCTGGCGTCGCTCGAGGCGGCGCTGCTCGTCCCGATTTTCGCCGGCGGCAGCGATCCGCGGCCGTTGGTGGGAGTGATCGCGCTTGGGCACAAGCAGTCTGAAGAGCCGTACACGCCCGAAGATCGCGAGCTGCTGCGCGGCATCGCGGTGCAGATGGGCGTGGCGCTCGACTTGTCGCGATTGCGCAAGCAGATCGGCGCGACTTTTGCTCCCGGAATGACCGGCGGGATGGAAGGCTCGACACCAACGATGGTGGTGGGCGGGACCGGCACGCCGGCGGTGATGGGCGTTGGCGTGGTGGTCGACGGCAAGTACCGCGTCGACGCGATCATCGGGCAGGGCGGCATGGGCGCGGTGTTTCGGGCCTGGGACCTGCGGCTCGAGCGCGCGGTGGCGATCAAAGTAGTGCGCGCGGAGCTGCTGTCCGATCCGGATTCGCGCGCGCGCTTCAAGCGCGAATCCCAGATCGTCGCCAAGCTGCAGCACCCGGCGATCGTCACGGTGTTCGACTACGGCACCCTCGCCGACGGTGCGGCGTTCCTCGTGATGGAGTTCGTTCCGGGCGAAGACCTGCGCAGCCTGTTGAAGCGCGAGCGTAAGCTCGGAGAGCAGCGCATGGTGGCGCTGATGAGCGGTATCTCCGCCGGCGTCGATTCGGCGCACAAGTCCGGCATCTTCCACCGCGATCTCAAACCGGAGAACATCCTGTTACCGGAAAGCGGCACCGGTCCCAAGGTCGTGGACTTCGGCGTGGCCAAGCTCACCACGGCCCCTGGCGCAGAGGGCAGCCACATGACCTCCACCGGCACCATCGTCGGCACGCCGGCCTATATGGCGCCGGAACAATTGCGCGGCGACGCGGTCGATGGGCGCGCCGATGTGTTCAGCCTCGGCGTGATGGCGTACGAAATGCTGACGGGGAAACTGCCGTACGGCGGCGGGTCGTTCTTCGATATCGGAATGAAACAGGCGGCGGGAGAAATCAAGGTCGACACCGGAGACATACCGCCGGAGCTGGCGGCGATCATCCGCCGCTCCATTGCTTATGAACGAGACGGGCGTCCCGCATCTCCTGGGGACTTCGCTGAGGAGCTCCGCGGAATAACCAAGAACAAATAACGAAGAACCAATATGGAATAAACCAACGAAGCGGTTTGGTTATTGGTAATTGGTTATTCGTTATTTTTTCTTTTTAGGTTCCATCGCCGCGAGGCGGCGTTCGATTTCCGCGACGGCCTGGCCGATTTGATCGCGCCGGGTCTGGTGCGTGGTCACTTCGAGCTGGCGTTGCAGCTCGGTGCGTGCCAGGCGGAGCGATTCGGTCTGCCGCGCGTATTCAGGATCCACCTTGGGGCCCCTGTCCTTCTGGGCCTTGCGGCTCTCTTCCAGTTCGTCCATGCGCTCTTGCAAGCGCGCTTCAGCGTCGATCAGGCCTTCGCCAGCGTCACCCATGTAGACGCTGATTATGCCACAGAGATGCGCCGCAGATGACGCAGATGACACAGAATTGAAATTGCGTGTCCGATCAGCTGTGGTCACATTTTCATCCGGCGGTGGCCGAGTGGTTTCACTCGGTGTTCACGTCTGCCACGACGCCGCAGCGCCGGGGGTGGCCGGCGATTGCGCGCGGCGAGTCGGCGCTGATCCTGGCGCCGACCGGAAGCGGCAAGACGCTGGCGGCATTTCTGTGGTCGCTCAACCGATTGATGTTCGAGCCGGTGCCCGACAAGATGCGCCGGTGCCGCGTGCTCTACATTTCACCGCTCAAGGCGCTGGCGGGCGATGTCGAGCGCAACCTGCGGGCGCCGCTGGCGGGCATTTCGAATGTGGCCGCCGGCAAGGGGCTGCCCTTTCATGTGCCGGCGATCGCCGTGCGGACGGGAGACACACCGAGCTCGGAGCGCGCCAAGTTTCAACGCGCGCCGGCCGACATCCTGATCACGACTCCTGAGTCGTTGTTCCTGCTGCTCACATCGAACGCGCAAGAGAGCTTGCGATCGGTAGAGACGGTGATCATCGATGAGATTCACGCGCTGGTGTCGACTAAGCGCGGGGCGCACATGGCGCTATCGCTCGAGCGGCTGGAGCGGCTGGTTGACGGGCCGCTGCAACGGATCGGATTGTCGGCGACCCAGCGGCCGTTGGAGGAGGTGGCGAAGTTTCTTGGCGGTGCTGTCCTCAAAGAAACCACCCGTTCGACTCGGGTTTCGTCCGCTTCGCGAACAAAACCCTCGCTCAGGGCAGGCGAAGAATCGATCCACGACGAGTTCCAAGACGATCGCGCGGTCAAGTATCGGGCGGTCACGATCGTCGATGCGAGCGCGCCGAAGCAGCTCTCTGTCACGGTGCAGACGCCGGTCGAGGACATGGCGGAGATGGGTAAGCCGCTCGAGCAGCCGAGCGGGCCGGCCGGGCGGGGGCCGGTGGCACAGTCGATCTGGAGCTCGATTCACCCCAAGCTGCTCGAGTTGATTCGATCGCACAAGTCGACGCTGCTGTTCGTCAACAGCCGGCGGCTGGCCGAGCGCCTGGCGGGGGCGTTGAACGAGCAGGCCGGCGAGCCGCTGGTGCGCGCGCATCATGGCTCGCTGGCGCGCGCGCAGCGCACCGAGATCGAAGACCTGCTCAAGGGCGGGCATTTGCGCGCGCTGGTGGCGACCTCGTCGCTCGAGCTCGGCATCGACATGGGCGCGATCGATCTCGTCATCCAGATCGAAGCGCCGCCGTCGGTGGCCAGCGGCCTGCAGCGCATCGGCCGCGCCGGCCACCGCATCGACGAGGTGAGTGAAGGCATCATCTTTCCGAAGTTCCGCGGCGACCTCGTGGCATGTGCAGCGGTGACGGCGGCCATGCGGCAAGGCAAGGTCGAGTCGTCTCGCTACCCGCGCAACCCGCTCGACGTGCTGGCGCAGCAGCTGGTGGCGATGGCGTCGATGGAGCGATGGCCGGTCGATGAGCTGTATCACACCGTGCGATCGGCGGCGCCGTTTGCCGAGCTGAGCCGGCCGATCTTCGACGGCGTGTTGGACATGTTGTCGGGCCGATATCCGTCGGACGAATTCGCGGAGCTGCGGCCGCGGATCACCTGGGACCGCGTCCACGGCACGGTGCTGGCGCGGCAAGGCGCCAAGAAGGTCGCGATCGCCAACGCCGGCACCATTCCCGATCGCGGGCTCTACGGGGTCTTTCTCTCGGGCGCCGACAAGGACAAGGCGCGGGTCGGCGAGCTCGACGAAGAGATGGTGTTCGAGGCGCGGGCCGGCGAGACGTTCTTGCTGGGCGCCTCGACGTGGCGCATCGATCAGATCACGCACGATCGCGTGCTGGTGTCGCCGGCGCCGGGCGAGCCCGGCAAGATGCCGTTCTGGAAGGGTGAGGGCCCGGGACGGCCGGCCGAACTCGGCATGGCGATCGGCAAGCTCGTGCGCGAGTTGAGGAACACGCCACATGCCGAAGCGCTGGAACGGCTCCAGCGCGATCACGGACTCGATGCGCTGGCCAGCGCGAACCTCCTGAGGTATCTCGACGATCAGCACGCCGCGGCCGGCGCGGTGCCCGACGATCGCACCATCGTGATCGAGCAGTCGCGCGACGACATCGGCGACTGGCGCGTCGCCGTGCTGTCGCCGCTCGGCAGCCGCGTGCACGCACCGTGGGCGATGGCCGCGACCGCGCGGATCCGCGACGTGCAGGGTCTCGACGTCGAAGTGATGTGGTCGGATGAAGGGTTCGTGGTCCGCTACCCGGATGGCCAGGCCGCGCCCGATACCTCGCTGCTGATACCGGACCCGGATGAAGTCGAGCGGCTCGTGGTGCGGCAGCTGGGATCGACCGCGATGTTTTCCGCGCGCTTCCGCGAAGCGGCCGGACGCGCGCTGCTCCTGCCCCGCCGCCGTCCCGGCGCACGCGCGCCGTTGTGGCAATTGCGCAAACGAGCCGCCGATCTGCTCGCGGTGGCGGCGCGGTTCGGATCGTTCCCGATCATCCTCGAGACCTATCGCGAGTGCCTCCGCGACATCTTCGATCTGCCGGCCCTCACCGACATCCTGAGGCGCGTGCGCAGCCGCTCGCTGCGCGTGGTCAACGTCGAATCGAAGACGCCCTCGCCCTTTTCATCGTCTTTGCTATTCGGCTACGTCGCCAACTACATCTACGACGGCGACGCGCCGCTGGCGGAACGGCGCGCCCAAGCATTATCGGTCGATCAGTCGCAGCTACGCGATTTGATCGGCGACACCGAGCTGCGCGATCTGCTGGACGAGACCGCGCTCGAGACACTCGAAGCCGAGCTGCAGTACCTGCCCGAGCGCTTTCATGCGCGCTCCACCGACGCGGTGCACGACTTGCTGCTGCGGCTTGGCGATTTGACTCGCGGTGACATCGAGGCTCGCAGCGTCGCGGGCGTGGCAGCGCCGGCCGTCGCCGAGCTCGTGGCCGATCGGCGGGCGATCGACGTTCGGATTGCGGGACAGCCGAGACTCATCGCGGTGGAAGACGCCGCTCGCTATCGCGATGCCGTCGGCACGCCCCTTCCACCGGGCCTGCCCGAGACCTTGCTCGAGCCGGTCGCCGATCCGATCGGCGACCTCGTCCGGCGGTTTGCGCGCACCCATGGTCCATTCGCCAGTGGCGATCTGAGCGCGCGCCTCGGTCTTGGCGCCGCGGTGGTCGACGCGGCGCTGGTGCGGCTGCGCGCGACTGGCCGCGTCACTGATGGCGAGTTCCGGCCGGGCGGCCGCGGACGCGAATGGTGCGACGCCGAAGTGCTGCGCACCGTGCGGCAGCGCTCGCTCGCGAAGTTGCGGCAGCAAGTGGAACCGGTCGACGCGTCGGCCCTCGGCCGCTTCCTGGTCACGTGGCACGGCCTCGCGCGACCGCGCACCGGCCTCGACGGGCTGCTCGACGTGATCGAACAGCTGCAGGGCGTGCCAATCGTGGCGTCGCTGCTCGAGCGCGACGTGCTGCCCGCGCGCGTGCGCTTCTACACGCCCGACATGCTCGACACGCTGCTGGGCGCAGGCGAGGTGACGTGGACCGGCGTCGAGCCGCTCGGCGAGCGCGACGGCCGCATCGCGCTCTACCTGACCGATCACGTCTCGCGTCTTCGACCGCCGGACTCGCTGGCGCCGGCACGGAACCAGGGGCTGACCGAAGGCGACACCAGGCTGGTCGCGTGGCTGCACCGGCACGGCGCGTCATTTTTTGCCGCGCTGCACGATGCGGCGGGCGGCGGCTTCCCCAAGGAAACCGTCGACGCGATCTGGGACCTGGTGTGGCGGGGACTGCTGACCAACGACACGATGCACGCGCTGCGCGCCTTCACCGCACCGCCGGAACGCGCGAGAACACCCAATCGCAGCGGCGCGTTCCGATCGCGACGCCTGATTCCGCCCTCGGCCGAAGGGCGCTGGGCGCTGGTCGGCGCGCCGGAGACCGAGCCGACCAGGTGGGCTACCGCCATGGCGCAACAGCTGTTGACGCGGCACGGCGTGGTCACGCGCGACGTCACAGCGGTCGAGTATTTGCCGGGCGGGTTCTCCGCGATTTATCCGGTGCTGAAACGCCTCGAAGACACCGGCCGCATCCGTCGCGGATACTTCGTCGCCGGGTTGGGAGCGGCGCAGTTTGCGCAGACCGGCGCGATCGATCTGCTGCGCGATGCGAGGGAGTCCCGGGATGAGGACGTGACCGTGACGCTGTCGGCTGCAGATCCCGCCAACCCGTACGGTGTGTTGATCCCCTGGCCGACTCCCATGGAAGGGCCACAGATAACACAGACAATACAGCCGCAGATTACGCAGATGACACAGACTTCAAAATACCAAAGCCAAGAGACGAAGACACGTGGCGCCACACGATCGGCGGGCGCGCGGGTGGTTCTCGTCAACGGACGGTTGGTGTGTTGGATTGGCCGCGGTGATCGGCAGCTGATCGTCTCGCTGCCGGACGATGAGCCGGAGCGATCGAGGGCGGGCCACGCGATGGCGCGTGAGCTGGTGGCGCTGGTGCATCGTGCACCCGAGGGCCGGCGCGGATGGTTGATCGAAGAGATCAACGGCCAGCCGGCAGCCGACGATCCCGCGGGCCGGTTCTTGATCGACGTCGGCTTTGCCGCGACCCACAATGGCTTGCAGTTTCGAATTGGGAAAGGCTTGAAACCGAATCGTCCCAGCCCTCCAGCCCTCGAGCCCTCGAGCCCTCGGGATTCGGACGATGCCTGAAGGCGACTCGATCTACCGGGCCGCGCGGTCCATGAACAAGGTGCTCGCCGGGCACGTGGTCACGAAGTTCGATACCGCGTACGCGCACCTCTCGCGAGTAGACGACGACACGCCGATCGCGGGCCGGACCATCGAGCGGTGCGAATCGGCTGGGAAGCACCTCTTGATCGTCTTCAGCGGCGATCTCATCCTGCGGACCCACATGCGCATGAACGGCTCGTGGCATCTCTACCGTCACGGCGAGCGATGGTGGCGCGGGCCGCACGCGATGCGCGTGAGAATCGACACCGCAGACTGGGTGGTCGTGGCTTTCGATGTGCCGGTCGCCGAGTTCGTGACCTCGCGCCAGCTGCAGACGACCGATCCTGTAGCCGCGCTCGGGCCCGACCTGCTCAAGCCGGCGTTCGATCGCGACGAAGCGGTGCGCCGCATCGTCATCAGCGGCGCGACGCCGATCGCGCAGGCGCTGCTCGATCAGCGACTGGTCGCGGGCATCGGCAACGTCTACAAATCCGAGGTGCTGTTTCTCGGCGGCGTGCACCCCGACACGCCCGCCAGCGCGGTGCCCGTCGCGGCGCTCGAGCGACTGCTCGACATCGCGCGCACGCTGCTGCAGACCAACGTCATCGAAGGGACACCGGCGGCGATTCAAACCTACCGTTCGCTGAGACGCACCGCGCCCGGAGCGGATCACGACGACAACCTGTGGGTCTACGGCCGCAAGGGTAAGCCGTGCCGCCAGTGCGGCGCGCCGATCGAGTCAAAAAAGATGGGTCTCGATGCGCGGACGACCTACTGGTGCCCGCGCTGCCAGGGATGATTGGGGTCAGGCCCCCATTTTCACACTCGGACAGACACGGAAGTGTGAAAACGGGGGCCTGACCCCAATCATCCCAATGGGCTACGATTTACTAATGGCCAGCACGTACTCCTTCGATGTGACGTCGACCATCGACCTGCCCGAAGTCGACAACGCCGTGAACCAGGCCCGCAAGGAGATCGGCCAGCGCTTCGACTTCAAGGGATCGATCGCCGCCATCGACCTCGATCAGAAAGCCAACACGCTGACGCTCACCGCCGAAGACAACTTCAAGCTCGAGTCGGTGTGGGACGTGCTGCAAACGCGATTGATCAAGCGCAGCGTGCCGATCAAGAACATGAAGCGCGAAGAGATTCTGCCGGCGTCGGGCAGCACGGTGAAGCAGGTGATCACGCTGCAGCAGGGCATTCCGAGCGACGCCGCGCGCGAGATCGTCAAGCACCTGAAAGACCTCAAGATGAAGAAGGTGCAGGCCCAGATTCAGGCCGACCAGCTGCGCGTGTCGTCGCCGTCCAAAGACGAGTTGCAGGCCGCGATGGCGGCCCTGCGCGCGAAAGACTTCGGCATCGCCCTCCAGTTTGGCAATTTCCGCTCGTAAGGGGCACGTCCCGCTCGAACGGGCGATCTCGAAGCTGGGCCTCGCCAGCCGGACCCAGGCGCGCGCGCTCATCCTCGACGGGCGCGTTTCGATCGACGGCGCCATCGTCACCGATCCCGCCCGGGCGGTGGTGCCCGAGCGCATTCAGATCACGATCGACGGCGCCACGAAAGCGCGGCCGTCGCCGATCACCATCCTGCTGCACAAGCCTCGCGGGGTTGTAACCACGCGGTCCGACCCGCAGGGACGCAAGACCGTGTTCGATCTGTTGGAGGGCCTCTCCGCGCACGTGGTGCCGGTCGGCCGCCTCGACCTCGCGACCAGCGGCGTCTTGATCCTGACCAACGACACGCGCTTCGCCGATTGGCTCACCGATCCGAGATCGGGCGTGCCGCGCGTTTATCTCGCGACGGTCGAGGGCAAGGCCACACCTGATACCGCCGCCGCACTCGTGACAGGCGTGACCATCGGCGGGGATCGCCTCGCCGCCGCAGCCGCGGCGGTCCGCAAGTCGTCGGCGCGCGAAAGCCATCTCGTGATCACGCTGACCGAGGGCAGGAACCGCGAGGTGCGCAGGCTGCTCGAGGCCGCCGGCCACCCTGTGACGCGGCTACGACGCGCCCAGTATGGCGGGCTCGACATCGGAACGCTCGCGCCCGGCGAATGGCGGCGGATCAGCGCCGCTGAAATCGCGCGCGCGTTTCCGGGTTGGTCTCAGGCCAGGAAGCGCGAGCCAAATCCGAAATAGAAGAGCAGGGTCGCGACGTCGGTGAGGGCCAGCACCACCGGGCCCGCCGCGATTTTTGGATCCGCCTTGGCGGCGTGCAATAACGCGGGGAACGCGACGCCGAGCAGGCACGCCACGATCATCGACGCCGTGATCGCCGCGGCGATGGTGGCCGCCACCGTGGGCTCGCCGCGCCAGAGGAACACGACGCTGCCCACGACCGCGCCGCAGGCGAGGCCGAGGAGCGTCGCCGTCCGCAGCTCCTTCCACAACGCCACCATCAACCGCTTCAACACGAACGGCCCATCCGTCAGGCTCTGCATCGTCAGCGTCACCGCCTGCATGCTCACGCTCTCACCGAGCGCGAGCACGATCGGGATGAACAGCGCCAGCACCACCACCTCCGCGAGCAGGTGCTCGAAGCGGCTGGCGATGAACGCGGCGATCAGCCCGCCGGCGACATTGGCCAGCAGCCACGGAAAGCGGTCCTTGAACGCCGACCACGGCGATCGCTGCGCGGTGCCGTGCACGCCGATCAGCTGGAAGATGTCGTCGTAGGTCCGCCGCGCCAGGTCGATGACCTCGTTGGTGAACAGGCTGACGTCGACGACGCCGAGCAAGCGGCCGCCGCCGTCCACGACGGGAAATGCCAGCAGCCGCCGGGTCGCGAAGTACTCGCTCGCGATCAGCACGGTGGCCCAATCGGGGATCGCCACGACGTTGTGGACCATCACTTCGGTAACCTTGTGATCCGGTTCTGCACTCAGCAGCCGCCGCGTCGGCACGACGCCCACCAGCCGGTCGTCGTGATCGACGACGTAAAAGTAGTGGATCGAGCTCGGCAGCGTCGACGTGCGGATCAACGTCATCGCGTCCTGGATCGTCTGTTTGGGCTCGAGCACGACGAGGGCCGGCCGCGCGAACGGCAGGATGGGCTCGTGGAGCTGAGCCGCGGAAAGGGGGGCGACAGACATGGTCATACGATAGTAGCGGCGGCACGTCCGGCCCGCGCCTTTCTACACAAAGAAGTCGAGTCTGAGGTCGGCCTCCGCGACCGCGGGGTCGCGATAGCCCGACAAATCGCTCACGCCCGCCGCCCGCAGCACGTCTTCGTCGATCAGAAACCGCCCGGTGACTTCCCTGCTGGGCTGCGTCAGCACCCAATGGGCGGCATCCGCCATGATGGCGGGCGAGCGCGTCATTTTTCTCGCGGCCTGGCCGGCGATCAATCGGATCGCCTCGGTGTCGATCGTCGTTCGCGGCCACAGCGCATTGAAGGCGATGCCTTGCGCGCGGAACTCTTCAGCCATGCCGAGCACGCATAGCGACATGCCGAACTTCGCCATCGTGTACGCCACGTGCGGCGCGAACCACTTTGGTTCCACGATCGACGGCAACGGCGGCGCGAGGTTGAGCACATGCGGGTTGCTCGATTTCAGCAGGTGTGGAATGGCCTTCTGCGAGCACAGAAAAGTGCCGCGGGTATTGACCTGGTGCATCAGGTCGAAACGCTTCATCGGCGTGTCGAGCGTGCCGGTCAGGCCAATCGCCGAAGCGTTGTTCACTAGGATGTCGATGCCGCCAAAACGATCGACGGCGGCCGCGATCGCCGCCTCGACCTGCGCTTCATCGCGAATGTCGACCTGCACCGCCAGCGCCTGGCCTCCGGCCTTCTCGACGTCGGCGGCCGCGGTATGGATCGTGCCCGGCAGTTTCGGATGCGGCGCCGTCGTCTTTGCGGCAATGACGATGTTGGCGCCGTCGGCGGCGGCGCGGAGGGCAATGGCGTGGCCGATGCCGCGCGAGGCGCCGGTGATGAAGAGGGTCCTACCACGTAACGTCATGTTGATGGTTATACTCCACGCGTCATGAGCGCACGAGATGTCGTTGCCAACCTCCGCGAGCTGGCGGCCCTCACCGCCACCCCCGAGGGCGCGCAGCGCCTGGCGTGGGGGCCGGTGTGGCGCGAGGCCCGGCAGTGGTTCAACGGGAAGTTAGCCGCGCTTGGCATTGAGCCGGAGCTCGATGCGGCGGGCAACAGTTGGGCGACGCTGCGGGGCGAGTCGGAACGGACGGTGATCATCGGCAGTCACCTGGATTCCGTGCCGAACGGTGGATGGCTTGACGGCGCGCTCGGCGTGATGGCCGGCCTCGAAGCGCTGCGGATGTTCAAGGATCGGCGGCCACCGGTGACGATCAAGGTGGTGGACTGGGCCGACGAGGAAGGCGCGCGATTCGGCCGGAGCCTGCTCGGCTCTTCGGCCGCCAGCGGCAGCTTGAAGGTCAGCGAGGTGGAACAGCTCGTCGACAAGACCGGCACCCGCCTGGTCGACGCGCTGCGCGAGAACGGCGTCGAGCTGACGCGGATGCACGAGTCGCAACGGTTCCTGAAGGCGATCGATGCGAAGGCCTATCTCGAGCTGCACATCGAGCAGGGACCGGTGCTCGAGGCCATCAACAAGCCGACCGGTGTCGTGCTGGGCACGTTCGGCGTCGAGCGTCATGTGCTGCGCTTCACCGGCCAGGCCGCGCACTCCGGCTCCACGCCGATTCCGATGCGCCGCGATGCGTTTCTCGCCGCGGCCGAAAGCGCGCTCGCGTTCAGGGCGATTGCGACGAAGCATACGACGGCGACCGCCCGCGTGGTGTGCACGGTGGGAACGGTGAAGGTCGAGCCGGGGATCGTCACCGCGGTCCCCGGTGTCTGTGAGATCTCGCTGGATCAGCGCGCGCTCGATGCGAAGGTGCTGGCGCGCATGCTGGACGAGGCACGAGAGGCGGCGGCAACGGCCGCGAAGAGCAACAACGTGTCGGTCGAGTGGAAGCGCGTGTGGCAGATCGAGCCGCGCCCGTTCGATCCAAGACTGATTGCGCTCTGCACCGACGCGGTGCGCGAGGTCACCGGCGAGGCGCCGCAGCTGCCGTCGGGGCCTCTCCACGACGCCGCCGAGATGGTGCCGCACATGCCGGTCGTGATGATGTTTGCGTACTCGTCGAACGGATTGTCGCACTGTAAGGAAGAAGACACGCCGGGTCCGCACTTGGAGAAGACGATTGAAGCGTTTCTGAAGCTGGTCGAGAAGACCGTCGCCAGCGCCTGACGGCGTCCTTATTTATCCGCAGATTACGCAGATTACGCAGATTCAAGACAGCTCATGCGAGGACCCGCGGCGCCGGGCTCCGCCCGGCTTGGTCGCGGCAGGAGTGCCGGAAAACAAAAAAGCCAAGACCAATTCCCCGCTCTCTTGTTTTCCAGCACTCCCGCCACGACCGGCCCTACGGGCCGCCACGAGTCCGCACACCGATCAGCTTTTGCGACAGCGCGGCGCTTCACTAGTTGCGATTACTGCGATCCCAGCCACCTTAGTAACGGGAATCAGGCGCAAACATGCGCGGCACACCGAATGCACTTCTCGGTCGCATGGCCACCGTTCAACCACTGGAGCGTGATCCTGACACCTACAGCATCATCGGTGCCGCCATGGCGGTCCACTCGGAACTGGGGTGCGGGTATTTGGAAGCAGTCTATAAGGCCGCCTTGCGGATCGAGTTCCGCCGGCGTTCGATCGCGTTCTGGCCCGAGGTGCCCTTGCCCATTGATTACAAGGGCGAGCGGCTGCCGATGAACTATCGCGTCGACTTCGTGTGCGGGCAGGTGCTCGTCGAAGCGAAGGCCGTCGCCATGTTGGCACCAGCCCACGTATCGCAAGTGATTAACTATTTGCGCGCCTCGGGATTGAAGCGAGGACTGCTGCTGAATTTCGGCAGGCCAAGCCTCGAACATCAGCGCGTAGTGTGGAAATACGAATCGTCAGCCCGATGATCGGGCCGGGCCCTTGTATTTAATGTCAGGACCCGCGGCGGCCCTTTGGGCCGGCGGCGAAGTCGTGGGCGTGATCGCGAGAGTTCCCATATCAGCACTCTCGTGATCGCGTCCATGACTTCGCCCCAAGCCGGGCGGAGCCCGGCGGCGCGGGTCCTCAAGAACCAATCGGCGTAATCTGCGTAATCTGCGGACAAAACAAAACGCCCGGCCCCCTCATCGGGAACCGGGCGTCTCACGTAATCTCTGCCGAACTTAACTATTCGACGTAGCTGTAACCACAGTTCTCGCACACCCACATGCGGCCCTGCTTGTACATGTTGTAGGCGCACTGCGGGCAGACCCGGTACTCGCGGCCCTCGTCGTCGACCAGCTTCTTCTCGCCGTCTTTCTTCTCGCCGTCAACGGGCGGATCCTTCGGCGGCTCTTCCTTCTTCTTCTCTTCTTCCGGCTTCGGCTGAGGCGGTGGCGGCTGCTGCTGTGCGAACGCTGGGGCAACGGCCAAGCCGATCGCCGCGGCAAACATGGCGGAACCGCGAAGGAAGCTACGGCGATCGAGACTGCTACCCGTCAGGTTGTCGAACATTTGGACGCTGTCTCCCTGAAAATCGCGGCCGGGCTAACCCCCAGCCTGACAACATTATAACGTGAGACCTCGCTGTAGCCGCGGTAGTCGCTGGCGCGGCGAAGGCGGGAAAAAAGCCGGGTGGGGACATTTGCGGCTCACGTGCTGACGCCCCACCCGGTGCTTCCCCTCTGTCGTTGTGATTTGAAGAATACGACAGGCCGCTGACGGGTTTGTAATCGATTGTCTTTCAGGGCACGGGTATGCTAGGGCTTCCGAGCGAATGACACCGGGACACGGCACGCTCAGCTTCGAGCTCACGAACGACCTCGCGGAGATGTCCGTGCTCGCCGAACATCTCGAGCAGTTTTGCGCCGGCCACGGCCTCGGCCCCGAGGTCTTCTCACAACTGAATCTGGCCCTCGACGAGATCGTGACCCACATCATCGCTCACGGATACCGAGACGAGGGGCGCGAGCATCGCATCCGGATCACCCTCGCACACGACGGCGCAAGCGTGACGGCGCGGATCGAGGATGATGCGGCGGCGTTCGATCCGCTGGAGCGCGACGATCCCACCCAGGGGATCAATCTCCTGAAGACGCTGGTCGACGAGGTCACCTACTCGCGCGAACGGGGCCACAACGCGTTGATCGTCAGAAAGACAGTGTAGAGCGGACCTTCAGGTCCGCTATGGACGAAGGGTCAGTCAAACCGCGGATCTAAAGATCCGCGCTACGGTTCCGCGCACAATATTCCGCGTCACCTAAGTTTCCGTCGCTCGGCGAGGAGGAACGCGCGCAGCGCCGCGACCTCGGCATCGGTGATGCGAAACGGCGGCATGCCGCGTCCCGCCAGCGCGCCCTTCTGCAGAATGTTCGGCAGCGCGTCGTAGGTCACGGGCGCGAGGCGGCGCAGGTCGGGCGCGGTCGTGCCGGCGTTATGGCAGCGCGCGCATTGCGCTTCGAACAGTGCCCCGCCGCTCGCAATCTGCTCGGCCGTGGCCTGGAACTCGATCGGCGCGACCGCCGTCGTCTGCGCCGGACGCACCGGCGCCGGCTCCGAGCCGTTCAGCGCGAAGGTGTAGAGCAAACCCTTGCTGCGGTAGCGCGGCACAAACGCGCCGCCCCATCCCGCCATCACGCTGACGTATTGCTGGCCGTCGATCTCGTAAGTGATCGGCGCCGCGAGCACGCCGGTGCCCGTCCATGCCGACCACAACCTCGCGCCATCGGTAGCGCGATAGGCGATGAAGTCTCCGGCCGCCGTGCCCTGGAATACGAGGTTGCCGGCCGTCGCCAGCGTGCCGCCATTCCAATAGGCCGGGTACTCGACCTTCCACCGTACTTGTTGCGCGATCGGATCCCACGCCAGCAGCCGCCCCGTGTAAACCGCCTTCGAGTCGCCGGCGTGATCGATGCCCCCGGTGCCCGCGGCAAGGTTGATCCGATTGGGAACGAACTCGAAGTTCTCCGGCTGCGAGTACTCCCGCGCGTTGTCTTGCGTCGGGATGTAGACCAGCCCGGTCTTCGGGCTGTACGACATCGGCTGCCAGTTATGGCCGCCAAGCGGCGCCGGCCGCGCCAGGAACGGCTGGCGAATGTAGTCGGCGCCTTCTTTTTCCTTCGGCCGTCCGGTCTGCATGTCGACGCCGGTGGCCCACGTCACCTCGACGTATTTCTCCGCCGAGATCAGCTCGCCGGTCTTGCGATCGAGCATGTAGAAGAAGCCGTTCTTCGGCGCCTGCATCAGCACCTGTCTCACGGTGCCGCGGATGCGCACGTCGGCCAGGATGATGTGCTGGGTCGCGTTGTAATCCCACGAATCGCCCGGCGTGGTCTGGTAGTACCACGCCATGCGGCCGGTGTCGGGATTGAGCGCAAGAATCGACGACAGGTAGAGGTTGTCGCCGCCGCCGGGGCTGCGAATGAACCGGTTCCACGGCCCGCCGTTGCCGGTGCCGACATAGATCAGGTTCAGCGCCGGGTCGTAGGCCATCGAGTCCCACGCCGTGCCGCCGCCGCCGTAGATCCACCACTTGTCGCCGCTCCACGTGGCCTTCGCCTTCTCGAGCTCCGGGTGCTCCTGCGGCTGCGCCGGATCGCCCGGCACCGTGTAGAAGCGCCAGTCGAGATTGCCGTTCTCGGCGTTATACGCAGAGATATAGCCGCGGATGCCGTACTCGGCGCCACCGTTGCCGATGATCACGCGGCCCTTCACGACGCGCGGCGCGGCGGTGATCGTGTACGCCTTCGTCTGATCGACGGTGACGACCGACCACACCACCTCACCCGTCTTCGCATCGAGCGCGGTCAGGCGGCCGTCAAAGGCGGCCGCGTAGACGCGGCCCTTGTAAAACGCGACGCCGCGATTGACGACGTCGCAACAGGCGAAGCGCTCGTACCTCGGATCCACTTTCGGATCCCACTTCCATAACTGCTTGCCGGTTTTTGCATCCAGCGCAAACACGATGCCCCACGACGCGGTCGTATACATCACGCCGTCGACCACGAGCGGCGTGGCCTCGAGCACGCGATCGGTGCCGGTATCGAACGTCCAGGCCAGCCTGAGCTGCTGGACGTTCAGATCGCTGATCTTCTCCAGCGGGCTGAAGCGCTGCTCGTCCTGCGTGCGCCCGTGCGTGAGCCACTCGCCGGGCCGATTGTTCGCCGCTTTGAGCGCCTCATCGTCTACCACTGGCCGCTGGGCCGAGAGCGATAACGACCACAGGGCGGGCGCCAGCAATCCGATCAGCCCGATCGACAGGAGATATCGCTTGATTGACATGGTTACTCCGTTAGGCGGGTCTAAAGACCCGCCTCTACTCCAGCACCACGGGACCGGTGCGCTCGTGGTCGCTTTCCATCAGCTCGGGATGCTGGTGGAATAATCGCGCACACGCATTCCACCTCAGCAACGCATCGTCTTGATCGACCGGCTTGACCGCGTCGGCACGCTCGAACGCGCGCATCGCCTCGCGCAGCCAATCCCCCGCCGGCAAGAAGCGGCCGGGGCCGCCGCGATCGAGCAGCACCCGGGCGCGCCGCTCCGCGACCACGCCGGAATAATAGGCGCGTTCGTATTCGGCGCCGAGTGTCGCCACCAGCTCCCGGGCGCGCGTCACGACGCCCGCCTCACCTCGATGGAAGGTATCGGTAAGGGCGAGGATCAACGTCACGAGCGCGGCGCGGTTAGCTGGGTCGACGCGCAGCACATCTTCACAGATGCTCTGCGCCTCTTCCGGCTCGTTGAGCAGACGATAATGCTCGGCTTTTGCCAGGGCGGCAGGAATCGCCGCAATTGATAACCGTTTCAGCTCGAACATCGTCAGTGAAATCGCACCGGAGGGTGGCGATTATGTCATGGCTGCATTACTTTCGCTACGCGACTGGATCGCCCCCGGCAACGCCGCCACCGCGCTCAAGCTCGCGCCGCCTGATGGACAGCCTGCTGTAACAGTGTCGCGGACCGATCCGGTCGCGTCTATCGGCGTGCGGCTCGGCCTAATCGCGATTGCCTCGTTTGCGACGTGCCGGCGGGGCGCAAGATGAGGGGCGATCCCATCATCGCGCTGCGCGCCGAATGAGATCGGCGGCGTCAGACACGGGGAACCCTCTCCTTGAAGAGGCAAGAGCCACCTAGCGGCCTTCCAAAGATGATCTTCAGTTTGGTATCTGTGACCCTCTTGGCGACAACTTATGAGTTTGGAGAGTAATCGCGCCAAAGAAGCGCTGACGGAGCTCGTCTCAGAGGCGAAAGGCTACCACGCTCACCTCATCGTCGAGCGAATCGTCGTCAAATATCGACGAGATTGCATCCACCGAGGCTGAGGCCGGAATCGCTGCGGCGGCAGCCGCAGCTAACAAGGCTGGCGTGACCATCGCCAAGGCGTCAAACTATGTGGCTAGTACGAGTGCTGCCGTTGCCGAAACGGCTAGGCAGCTTCAGGAGTCGATGGCGGCTGCTAATAAGGATACGAAAGAGGTCGATACAACGCTTCGCGAGATCATCGACTTCGTCGACCACCGAGTTGTAAATCGCTCATGACGCAGAGCTCGCACCGTCATGACCTGATCATCGGAATGACGTTGGCTGAGGTTTTTCTGCTAGCGTTCTTGGTAGGGTGGCTTGGGACGCGGAAGGAAATAAGACTCATCACAATCAGTGCTGCTGATCTAAGGCGACAGAACGCCGAGCTCGCCGCGAATCTCGCTAAGACGCAAGCGGAGCGAGACGAACTACAGAAACGCTATGACGAACTATTAAAGAGCTTGCCTGGTCGAGACCCACGCACTGGCGAATGGATTCGCTTTGGTGAGAAGCCTAAGTGTAGTGTGGAGGACAACGTCCTGATTCACGCTTCGATGCGAGGAGGAATCGGCGAGGTTCGGCTCTTACAGCACTTCGAATCTTGGATGACTGACAGCTCGTTTTGCCCAATTCGTCACAGGCAAACCGCAATGCCGCACTGGTGCTAGGATCAACCCAGTTTCGATATGGCAACTCCAACCAAGGCAACGCTCACCGCCATTCAAGGAGAGTTCGAGATAAAGAGCCAATTCTCGAACAACTTCTGGGGTCTGCTACACGACGTTCCGACCTTCTATAACGCCTTATTGAACAGCTTAGGACGCTTTGGCGTCTCACTATCATCGGTGAGAATCGAAGGCGGTGACGGCACCCTTGGTGGCGTCAATGTCAGCACGTGGCTTGTCGACTTTGGGTATCTCCTCAAGATTCATATCGACGGCGTAACCCTTAGCTGCCCCCGGACTGATAGAGTGGATTTGAGCGGACTGACGGAGTTGCTGGCGGCCGTTGACAGTCTTGTGATTGGCCTGACGGATATTCCTTGCTGGCGCTCTCACGTAGCTAGCGTTTCTGTTCATGCCAAGACGTCGGAGAGTCCACGGGAAATAACGTCGCGATTCGTGAATACTCCCAACTTCCCACCAAAATCGATTGTTGGATCTGGGTTTGTCGTCTATTTCACGCCGAAGGAAAACGTTGCGCAGTCCGGATTGACCGTTGACTTATCCGCGATCAGCACGGAGGCCCTATTCGTTAAGTACTCGACGACGCTCGTCGGTGACATCGCAATGGCCGCAGTGCCAACGATGGTTAGTTCTGCGATGTCGACCGCACTGAATTGTGTCGGCTTTGAATTAGCCGACCTTGATGCTCTGATATAGCCATGTTGGGACAGTACTTCGACCAGGTCACGCCCGGGGTCAGCCGCCCGCGCTTCCGTCGAGAGGCGGAGAGACGTAGCCAATCCTCCGGACCGGCCCGCTCTATCTCTGCGCGACCGTGGAATACAGGTGTCTTGCGAGTGGTGGTGTCGTCTGGAGAACCATCGCTAGAATGGCGAATTCAAAAACAACGCTCCCAGGAGCAGACTGCGGAGGGTTCGCTACTACACTCGATTCGCCATCTCTTGGAATCTGGAGAAGTCGAGAAAGCACGTGGAGCCCTAGAAGCAATTGGTGCCGAGACGACAGGGCAAGAGTTCCTTAGGCTCCGGAGGCTCCTTGGCCGTCCGACCGTCCGCGTTACAGCCGCGAATGAAAGGGACCACGCGGCAGACTTTGCATGGTTGGTCCAACACGCTGGGAATTATCACGGTCGTTGGGTCGCGCTTGCGAACGGCACGCTGTTGGGTGAAGCGAAGACGCTAGCGGCTCTTAGTGAGCTCATCGCTGCCGCAGCTGATAGGCCTCTGGTAATACGGGTCGACTGATCGTGCCACTAAACTTTGTCGACGGCAGCGCCTTCAGCGTGGGCCGGGCGCCTTATCTCGATTCGTTGCCAGGTTTCACCGACCGCTCAGCGAGAATCTGCATCTCAATGCGTGTTGCTGAGTTGAATTTTGATTCAACCGCCATAGTCGACACAGCTGCTCCTTGGTCGATAATCGAACCCGAATTGGCCGAGAGTGCCGGCCTTTTGGAGCTCGAAGGAGTAGCGATTCCTATAAAGACTTGGTTCGGAACGGCCAAGGGGAAACTAGTGCCGGTGGCAATCACGCTTTTGGCCAAGGACGGCGTTCCTCTAAATCTAGAAGCTACGGTCTTCGTAAGCGCTGATTGGCCGAAGGGCTGGAACTTTATCGGGTACCACGGGTTTCTGGAGCGAATCAGGTTCGCAATCGAACCCTCACCCACCAACTACTTCTACTTCGGCCCAGCGGATTAGCTAAATCAGATCCCTCGATTGAATGCCGTCGAATTGGCCCGTTAGCCACTAATCATCCGCAGCAGACGGCTTACAGGATCGTAGAAACTATCGACGACGCGCTCCTTGAGGGGGATGATCGCGTTATCGGTGATGTGAATGTGCTCGGGGCACACCGTGGTGCAGCACTTGGTGATGTTGCAGTAGCCGATGTTGCTCTTGTCCTTGAGGTCGGCCAACCGGTCGTCGGTGTCGAGCGGGTGCATCTCGAGCGCCGCCGCGTAGACGAAGAAGCGCGGCCCGATGAACTCTTCGTGCTTGTCGTGGTCGCGCAGCACGTGGCAGACGTCCTGGCACAGGAAGCACTCGATGCACTTGCGGAATTCCTGGACGCGGTCGATGTCTTGCTGCGCCATCCGCCAGGTGCCGTCGGGGGCATCGGGCTTGCGCGGCTTGAACTTCTTCAAGCCTTTCTTGGTGCGGAAGTTCCACGACACGTCGGTCACGAGGTCCTTGATCAGCGGGAACGTGCGCATCGGCTCCACGGTGACCGGCTCGTCGAGGTTGATCGAATTCAACCGGCTCATGCACATCAGGCGCGGCTTGCCGTTGATTTCGGCGGAGCACGATCCACACTTTCCCGCTTTGCAGTTCCAGCGGCACGCGAGGTCCGGCGCCTGCTCCGCCTGGATCTTGTGCACCGCGTCGAGCACGACCATGCCTTCGGAGATTTCGGTCGTGTAGTTCTTGAACGCGCCGGCGCCCCCGCCGGGCTCGCTTCTCCAGATGCGAAAGGTGGCCTGGCTCACTGCTTCTGCTCCTCGATGACTTGCTTCAACTCGGGCGGAATCTCCGCGAGCGGCACGCGCGAGACCGTCATCGACCCGTCCGGCTGCCGTTTCGTCGCGATATTGAATGTGCCGAACTCAGCCACCTTGTCGGGATAGTCGTCGCGGAAGTGGCCGCCGCGGCTTTCTCTCCGTTCGATCGCCGACCGCGCAATCGTTTCGGACACGTCGAGCAGGTTCCGCAGGTCGATACAGGTGTGCCAGCCCGAGTTGTACTCGCGGTGGCCTTCGATGCCCACACGGGCCGCACGCTCGTTGAACGCGGCCAGCTTCTTGATCGCCTCCTGCATTTCGCTCTCGGTGCGCACGATGCCGACGAGGGCCTGCATGGTCTCCTGCAGGTCCTGCTGCACCTTGTAGGGGTTCTCGCCCGACGCGCCACGCTCGAACGGCGCCAGCGACGCCTTGATCGATCGCTCCACCGCGCCGTCGTCCACTTTGGGCGGGGCGCCTTTGCGGGCGTGCTGCGCGGCATACTCTCCCGCGCGCTTGCCGAAGACGATCAGGTCCGACAGCGAGTTGCCGCCCAGGCGGTTCGCGCCGTTGATGCCGGCGGCGCATTCGCCCGCGGCGAACAATCCCGGAATGGTGGACTCCTGCGAATCAGCGTCGACCTTGATGCCGCCCATGACGTAGTGCGTGGTCGGTCCGATCTCCATCGGTTCCTTGGTGATGTCGAGATCGGCCAGCTCCTTGAACTGGTGGTACATGCTCGGGAGCTTGCGCTTGATGTGCTCCTCGGCGTTGGGAATCCGCTCCTTGATCCAGGCGATGTCGAGGAAGACGCCGCCGTGCGGCGAGCCGCGCCCGGCCTTCACTTCGCGCCGGATGCAGCGGGCGACGTGGTCGCGCGTCAGCAGCTCGGGCGGCCGCCGGGCGGTCTTGTCGTGCATCACGTAGCGCCAGCCCTCTTCCTCGTCGGCCGCCGTCTGCGGTTTGTAGTTGTCGGGGATGTCGTCGAACATGAAGCGGCGGCCTTCGCTGTTGCGCAGCACGCCGCCTTCGCCGCGCACGCCCTCGGTCACCAGTAGGCCGCGTACGCTCGGCGGCCAGACCATGCCCGTCGGGTGGAACTGGACGAACTCCATGTCGATCAACTGGGCGCCGGCGCGGTAGGCCAGGGCGTGGCCGTCGCCGGTGCCTTCCCAGCTGTTGCTGGTGATCTGGTAGGCGCGGCCGATGCCCCCGGTCGCCAGGACGATGGCCTTGGCGGAAAACACGTGGAAGCGACCGCGCTCCCGGTCGTAGGCCAGCACGCCGGCGGCGCGGCCGCCGTCGAGGATGACCTCGATCACGGTGTGCTCCATGTGCACCGTAACGCCTAGATAAGTCGTGTGGTCTTGCAGGGTGCGAATCAGCTCGAGGCCGGTGCGATCGCCGACGTGCGCCAGGCGCGGATAGCGATGCCCGCCGAAGTTGCGCTGGTTGATGCGGCCATCGGGCGTTCGGTCGAAGACCGCGCCCCAGCCTTCGAGCTCGCGGACCCGATCGGGCGCTTCCTTCGCGTGGATCTCGGCCATGCGCCAGTTGTTGACGTACTGCCCGCCGCGCATGGTGTCGGCGAAATGCACCTTCCAGCTGTCGCGGTCGTCGTTGTGCGCCATCGCCGCGGCCATGCCGCCTTCGGCCATCACCGTGTGCGCTTTGCCGAGCAGGGATTTGCAGATCAGGCCGACGGTGACGCCGCTGTTGGCGGCTTCGATGGCGGCGCGCAGTCCCGCGCCGCCCGCGCCGATGACGAGGACGTCGTACGAATATGTCGTATGCGCCGCCATCAGATAATCCTCAGGTCGGTCCAGATCCCCATCGAGCAGAGGCGGACGTAGACATCGGCAAACATGACCGAGAACAGGCTGCACCACGCGAACAACTGGTGGCGATTGTTCAGGCTGCTGGAGCAGGAATAGCAGGCGTCGCTGATGGCCGATTTCGAGATCTCGTCCTTGCGGCCGCCCACGAGATGGCGCATCGAGTGGCAGCCGAGCGTGTAGCTGCTCAGCAACACGACGTTGACGAGCAGCACAATCGTGCCGACGCCGATGCCGAAGCGCTCCTGACCCGTGGCGGGATCGGCGAACCACATCGCCTTCCAGACGTCGTACGACAGCATGAAGAGAAACGCCACCGCGGCGTACAGAAAATAGCGATGGATGTTCTGCATGATCAGCGGGAACGAGTTCTCGCCGAGATAGCCCTGGCGAGGCTCGCCCACCGCGCACGACGGCGGATCGGCCCAGAACGACTTGTAGTAAGCCCCTCGGTAGTAATAACAGGTGAAGCGGAACCCGCCGGGGAACGGGAGGATCAGCAGCGCCGGCGAGAACGGCAGCAGCCCCGGCCACCAGCCGGGCTTAGGGCCGAACCACGAGTGAGGTGAGTCGCCCCACAATTCCGGCGCGTAGAACGGCGAGAGGTACGGTCCGAAATGATAATGCTCGCCCTGGAAGGCCGCCCAGGTCGCGTAACCGATGAAAGCTGAGAGTCCGAGAAAAACACCGAGTGGCGCCGCCCACCACGTATCGCGCCGGGCTGTCTGCCCGAAGCCACGGTGGACGGCCGTAACCGGGATTACCTGCATGAAGGCCGCCTTCGAGAATACTGCGTGTATATGACGGCATAACGATATCTGGACATCACCCAGATATCAACTTCCAGCAGATCTAGCGGAGTATGTGGTCGCGCTCAACGAGTCATGGCTGCGGCGGGATGCTCGACAGCGCGATCGGCGCGACGACGAGGCCTGTCGACGTATGCAGCGGGCAGGCGTCCGGCGAGCGGCCGATGCCCACCATGTCGCCGTAGACCTCGCCGTATAACTCGCAGTACTCCGTCGCCAGTCCGCCCGATTCCTTGCAGCGGCGAATGTGCGTGATGCCGGCAGGCGCGGTAATCCAGTCGGGCTTATTGTCGGTCGTCGCTTGCTTCATGAAGCCGGCCCACGCCGGCACGGCGACCACGCTGGCAAACCCGCGGCGCATGATTTGCTGCGGACGGTCGTACCCCATCCACACGCCGGCGGCCAGGTTCGGCGTGAAGCCGACGAACCACGCGTCGTTGTGATCGTCGGTCGAGCCGGTCTTGCCGCCCGCCGGCAAGCTGAACCCCGCGGTGCGAGCGCCATAGGCCGTGCCGTGATCCACCACGTCGGCCAGCATCGAGGCCATCAGGAACGCGGTGGTTTCGCTCAGCACGCGATGCCCTTCGGATTCAGCGCGATAGAGCACGCGGCCGTCGGCGTCTTCGACGCGGCGGATAAACGTCGGCGGCTGCAGGATGCCGCCATTCGCGAATACCGTGTATGCCGACGTCAGGTTGAGCAGGCTGACCTCGCCGGTGCCAAGCGCCAGTGACGGCACGGCGGGCATCGAGTCGAGGCCCATGCGGGCGGCAAGGTCGATCGTCGGCCGCAGGCCGACGCGCTGCAACAGGTGAACGGCGGCGCGATTGCTCGAGTGCACCAGCGCCGAGCGCAGCGTGGTCGATTCCATCTCGTGCTCGCCGCCCGGGAGATACGCGCCCTGGAACGACGCCACCGACTCTTCGAGACCGCCGATGGTCGTGCCCGGCGAATACCCGGCTTCGAGCGCCGCGGCAAACACGAACGGCTTGAAGGCGGAGCCAGGCTGCCGCTTCGCGTCGGTGGCGCGATTGAACGGGCTTTCCACAAAATTACGGCCGCCGACCATGGCGCGGACAAAACCGGTCGAGGGCTCGATGGCGACCAGCGCCGCCTGCAGCGGCTCGCCTTGAACGCGGCGTTTGTCGAGCTCGGCCAGGCGCTTGAGAACCGCCTGTTCGGCGAATCGCTGCACGTCGGAATCGAGCGTGGTGTAAACGCGCAGTCCGCCGGTCAGCACTTTTTCGATGCCGAACTGCTCGTACAGCATTTGCGTGACGGTGTCGACGAAGTACGGCCCGCCATTCGCCTTGGCCGGGTCCTGCGCCGAACGCGTCGCCGCTGAGGAAAGGGTCGCGGCCACGGGAATCACGACGCTGCTCGCGTAGACGCCCGGATCGAGCAGCCCCTCTTGCAACATCTCCTGCAGCACCCAATCGCGGCGCTCCCGGACGCGCGCCGGCGTGCGGCGCAATCCGTAGCCTGACGGCCGATTGATCAAGGCCGCCAGCGTTGCGCCTTCGGTCGCGTTCAGTTGCGATGCCGGCTTGCCGAAGTAGCCGCGCGACGCGGCTTCGACGCCGTAATAGCCGTCGCCGAGATAGACGCGGTTGAGATAGGCCTGAAGGATCTCGTTCTTGCCGAAGCGCGTTTCCAGCTCCGCCGCCAGCCACGCCTCACGGATCTTACGGCTGAAGGTCTTCGTCCGATCCAGGAACGCGCCCCGCACGAACTGCTGGGTGATGGTGCTGCCGCCCTCGACGATGCGCCCCTGCCGGAGGTTCGCGACGGTCGAGCCGGCGATGCGCCTGAAGTCGACGCCGGTGTGCTGGTAGAAGCGGCGGTCTTCGGTCACCAGCACCGCGTTGACGAGGTGGCCGGAGATCTGCTCGAGCGCTACCGGGATGCGATGCTCGCGGTAGAGCGCCGAGATGGCTCGATCCTTCGAGTCGAAGATAACCGTGGATTGCGGGCCCGAGTCCAGGGTGAATCGCTCGCTGACGGCGTCAACGTCCTGGTGAATCTGCCAAACGACGTAAACCGCGGCTCCGGCGCCCACCAGCACGAGCATGAGCAGGACACGAAGCGCGTTGCGGAGTGAAAACAGTGCATACATATCGTTCGCTCTGCCACGAGACAGAGCAAAGGCGATGCCGACAAAACCAGGGTGCCAAGGGCAAGAACCAGGGTGCCAGGGGTGCGTACGGTGCCTGGGGTGCCAATAGGAGGGTGCCTAGGTGTTGAAAGTGCACTTTTGAACGGTGCCCATCACGCCAACCCGAGCGCTGGCGCGCTTCGCGCGCACCGTAGCTGAGCCAGCGGATCAGCAGGCTTCCGCTATGGCTGCTTGCTCATGCGCTCCCCTCCGTCGTATGGATCACCACCTCACTAGTGAGCGTGCGATGCACCGGGCACTTTTTGGCAATTTCGACAAGCCGCTCGCGCTGGTCACCCTCGAGATCGCCTTCGATGGTGAGGTGCCGATTGATGACGTACGTGCCGTCGACCGAAGCGCCGGTCAAGCGCACCGCCACCCGCCGAACCACCCAGCCCTTCCGCGCCGCATAGCCTTTGATGGTCATCGAGGTGCACGCGCCAAGCGCGCCCAGAAGCAGCTCATGCGGCCCGGGCCCCGCATCGCCACCGCCCTGGTCGGTTGGCTCGTCGGCGCGAATGCAGTGCTTGCCGATAGCGATGTCTTGAGCGTACGGTTCGGCGGTGGAAGAAACGATCACGTCGCGCATGGCCGGATGATACGTGAGAACCTCGTGAGGAACCCTCGTGAGGAACCCTCGTGAGGAACCCTCGTGAGGAACCCTCGTGAGGAACCCTCGTGAGGAACCCTCGTGAGGAACCTCCGTCTCTTCTGTAGAAGTTTCAAGACCTGAGACTCGCGGTGAGGCAATTGCGCCGGAAGCCGGTATTCACGGCGACGGCCGTCCTCACGCTGGCCATCGGCATGGGCGTCAACGCCGTCGCCTTCACCGTGGTCAACGGCTTCCTGTTCAGGGGATTTGCCGGCAATCGCTTGCCCGGCGTTGGCCGCGTGATGACGACGCCCGGGGGCGACGAGGCCGGAAACGGCTCCCTGCCGGACTTTGAACGGTTCGCGGCGGCCACACGCGGCTCGCTCGACCTCGCAGCCGAAGGACGATCGACGCTTCCCTGGCGGCACGACGGCACCACCGACACGGCATGGGTCCTGTTCGTGACGCCGAACTACTTCTCGATGGTGGACGCCGCGGTGATCGCCGGCCGCCTCGTGGTCGGCACCGAGAACGGCATTCCCGACGTCGTCGTCGGTGAGCGATTCTGGCGCGAGAAGCTGGGCGCGGCCTCCATCAACGGTCTGAGCCTTCGCTTGAATAACACCGACGTCGGCGTCGCGGGCGTCCTGCCGGAAACGTTCAGCGGCCCGGCAGGAACCTATTCGCCAGACATCTGGCTGCCGCTGGATCAGATTGCATTGTTTGGAACGTCGCCGAAACTCCAGGCGCGCGACACGCATTGGCTGTTCTTCCTCGGACGGCTCGACCCGGAATCGAGCGTCGCTGAAGTGCAAGGCCAGCTGGACACCGCGACGGCCGGCATGGCGAGCGACTGGCCCGATTCGCATCGCGATCGCGGCGCGCGGTTCAGGATGCTGAGCGAACTTAATAACGAGTTGCGCGGCATCGCGGCCGGCGCGGCAATCGGCATGGGCTTGATCGGTTTGGTCCTGCTGCTCGCCTGCTTCAACGTCACGAACCTGCTGCTGGCGCGCGCGGTCGAGCGCGAGCGCGACATGGGCATCCGCACCGCGCTCGGCGCCAGGCCGGCGCGGCTGATGCGGCTGGTGGTGATCGAAGGGTTCGTGATCGCGGGCCTGTCAGGCGCCGCGGCCCTGCTCCTCGCCTGGTGGACGCAGTCGCTGGTCGGCACCTTCGCGATGCCGATCGAACAGCCGCAGCATATCGACCTCACGCCGGATTTGAACGTCGTCGCATTCATCACCGTCCTCGTCGTCATCGCGGGCGTGCTGCCTGGCCTGTGGCCAGCCCTTTCGGCCGCGCGCGTCGACGTCTTGCGCGTGCTCGGTTCGCAGGGCGGGAGCTCGGCGGGCGGACGGCCGTCGCCGATGCGCCGCTGGCTGGTCGGCGCGCAAATCGCCGGTTCAACCGCGTTCCTGGCGATTGCCGCCTTGTTCATCCAATCGATCGGCCGCATCGTCGAATTGGACCTGGGCTTCGATCGCGATCGGCTGGTCGTCGCCGAGTTCGACCCCGCCTCGAGCGGTTACCGGCCGGACGCCGCGGAGCGTTACGTCAACGAGCTGCTCGCGCGAATGCGGGCGCTGCCGGGAGTGACCGATGCCGCGGTGATCGACCGCGCGCCGTTCTTCATCGGTTTCGAGCGCCTCACGCCGGTGTGGCCCAACGGCGGCACCTGCGAATCCAATGCCTGCCCGAAGATCGCCACGCTGGCAGCCGGGCCTGGTTATTTCCGGACGATGGGGATCTCGTTGGTGGCGGGGCGGGAGTTTCAGCCGGTGCGAGGCGCCGCGGAAGTCGTGATCAACCAGCCGTTCGCCAAACAGCAATGGCCGGATGGCCGTGGCCTGGGCGAGACGCTTCGACTCGGCGAACGCGGTGAGGCCGTCACCGTCGTCGGCATTACGGCGGCGCACCAGACCCGGGGCTTGAATTGGGTACAGCCCACGCTGTACTTCCCGCTGTCTCGCGAACAGTACGAGAGCGGATTGACGGTGGTCGCACGCACCACTACAGATGCGGCGGCCCTCGTGCGGCCGATTGTGGAAGCGGGCCAGGCGCTGGACTCGAACGTACCGCTGCTCGCCGTGAAGACGATGCAGCAGCGCATGGGCGTGCAGATGTGGCCGTTCCGTACGCTCAGCCGGGTGTTCTCGATCTGCGGCGTTCTGGCGCTCATCCTGGCGACCGTGGGGCTGGCAGGCGCGGTGATTCACGCGGTCAGCCGCCGTCAACGCGAATTCGGCGTGCGCGTGTCGATCGGCGCGACCCCTCGCGACCTCGTGGTGAATGTGATGCGCAGCAGCGCGGCACTGCTGCTGCCCGGCCTCGTCATCGGCACGCTGCTCGCGGCATCGGTCGCGCGGCTGGTGCAGGTGGTGTTTCTCGGCGTGAACGTGCTGAACCCGCTCACCTATCTCGCGGTGGCGCTGCTTGAATGCACGATCGTGCTGGTGGCGTGCATCGGCCCCGCACTGCGCGCCTCGCGCGTCGATCCGCTGGTGGCACTTCGGGCCGAATAGGGATCCCCGATCCCTACTCGCGCGAGTTCATTAAGAACGTAGCAGTCTGATGGAAGAACTCTCGCAGTACGAGCTCGGCATCGGCGGGGAGCGCGGCTTGATCGAGCGCGCGATCCATCAGCGCCACCCAGCGATCGCGGGCGCGCTGGTCGAGCCGGAACGGGTGATGCCGCATCCGCAGCCGTGGATGGCCGCGCGCCTCTTCGTAACGCGGCGGGCCGCCAAAGCGGCCGACCAGGAATTCGCGCAGTCGATGCTCGGCGCCCGGCAGGTCGTCTTTCGGATACATCGGCCCAAGCACATCGTCCGCAGGCACTTGCGCGTAAAAGGCCGACACCAACCGAGCGAAGCCGTCTTCGCCGATCCGCCCGTAGACCTCGCCTTCCGAAAGCCCGTCGCCAGTCACCAGACGATCATATGATCGAGCCATGGAAGACGACGCACCGAAGAGTGCCGTGGAGCTGGCGATGGCGCGCTTTAAGAAGCAGGATGCGGACGCCGGCGTGAGCGAGACGCCGATGACCGCGGACCAGAAGGCGGAGATCGCCGAGGTGCGTCAGACCTACGGCGCCAAGCTCGCGCAGGAAGAAATCCTCTACAAGACGAAGCTGCACGCGTCGGTCGACTACGACGAGCGGCAGAAGATGGAAGAGCACTACCGCCGCGACGTTGAGCGCATCACCAACGAGCGCGATCGGAAGATCGAAAAGATCCACCAGAAGCCCGGCGTCTGACGCGGCTTACCTGAACCGCTACCTAAACAGGCTTCGCGCCACGAACCAGACGTTGGCCGGACGCTCCGCCAGCCGCCGCATGTACCACGGGAACCAGTAATCGCCGTAGGCGATCAACACCCGGAGCGCGGCGCCGTCGTGCGCGAGCCGCAACTGGGCGGCCCGCTGAATTCCGTACAACATGTGAAATTCGTACTCTGCCGGAGCCACGTTCACCGCGGTGGCATGCCGGCGAATGGTGTCGATCAGGGTGATGTCGTGCGTGCCGAACACCGGCCGTGCGCCGCCGATGCCCGCACCCGGCGCGAGCATCGCCTGCGCCAGCGCGAGGTAGTTGGCATCGACGTCGCTCTTCTTCGGAAAGGCGACAGTGGCCGGCTCGTTGTAGGCGCCCTTCACCAGCCGCACGCCGATGCCGCGGCCCATCACGCCGGCAAGGTCTTCGCGGGTGCGGAACAAATACGCCTGCAGGCAGACGCCGATGCGGGGGAACTCGGCGCGCAGCCGGCGCGTGAGATCGAGCGTCACGTCGACATAGCCGGATTGCTCCATGTCGATCCACAAATAGTTACCGGCCTGGTGCGTGCGCGCCGCAAGCGCGCGCAGATGCCCGAAGGCCAGCTCGCGATCGACGTCAAGTCCGAGCTGGGTCAGTTTGATCGACGGCTCGCAGGACAGGCCGGCCTGGTGAGCAACGCGATCGATGCCCTCGAGGTAATGCCGCGCCACCGCCTCGGCTTCCGCAAGGTCGGTGACGTTTTCGCCTAAGCGGGTGAAAACGGCGCCGATGCCTTCCACCGACATCGCCCTGGCGGCGACCAGCATGTCGTCGAACGACTCGCCCGGCATGAACTTCGACACGGCGCGCCGTACGAACGGCGCCTTGGTGCCGTGCTCACGCAACCATTTGCTGTCGGAGGCTTTCAGGAAGAGAGTGCGGCCGACGCCCATTCGCGGAAAGTATATCGGGCTTGAGGGCTTGAGGGCTTGGGGGCTTGGGGCTTGGGGCTTGGGGCTTGAGCCGTGCTCGTAGGGCACCCCTTCCGCCTTCGCGCGCAAAGCGCGCTTCGGCGAGACTCGCCGTAGCCTTGGCGGAGGCGGTTATGGGGTGCCGTCGTGTGCGCGAAGCGAATGAAGCGCTCCGATGCGGGCCAGCTGAGGCCACACCGCGCCCACCATCGCGACAACGAGCAGCGTCGCCAGGCCGCCGCCGACGACCGACAGCGTCGGGCCAAACAGCGCCGCGGTGGCGCCGCTTTCAAATGCGCCAAACTCGTTCGAGAAGCCGATGAACACGTAGTTGATCGCCGAGACACGTCCGCGCAGGTGATCGGGCGTAATGATCTGCTCGAGCGTCAGACGGATCACCACGCTGACGTTATCGAAGACGCCCGTCAGGAACAGGCACGCGAGCGAGAGCGGAAACGATCGCGACAGGCCGAAGCCGATGGTGGCAAGACCGAAACCCGCCACCACCATCAACAACACGCGGCCCGGCCGCTGCCACGCCGGCAGCCTGGTCGTCATCAGCGCCATCGTCAAGGCGCCGAGCCCGGGAGCGGCGCGCAGCCAGCCGAGACCGGCCGGTCCGACGGCGAGAATGTCTTTGGCGTAGATCGGCAAGAGCGCGACGGCCCCGCCGAACAGCACGCCAAACAGATCGAGCGTGATCGCGGAAAGAAACAACGGGTTCTGCCGCACGAAACGAAACCCGGCAAACAGATCCTTCGCGCTGCGCTTGTCGGTGGCCGGCGGCGGCACGCGCAGCGGCAACGTCCGCAACATGCCAATGAAGATCAGCTGTCCCACGGCCGCAGCGGCAAACGGCGCCGTCGCCGTCCCGGTGGCGGCAATCAGCATCCCGCCCACCGCCGGACCAGTGATCGCCGCCAGTTGGAACGTGGACGAGAGCCACGCATTCGCGTTGGCGAACTCGGCCGGCGCGAGCAGCTGCGGCAGGATGGTGTTGACCGACGGCGACGCAAACGCGCGCGCGGTGCCGACCACGACGAGCAGCGAGTAGATCGCGTAGGTCGGGCCGTTCAACCACGACACCAGCGCAAGCCCGATCGCGGCGAGCGTCAAGAGCGCGTGCGCGAAGATGCCGACGTTACGGCGCGGATACCGATCCGCGGCGTTGCCGGCGACGATCATCAGGAACAGCACGGGCGCCAGCTCCGCAGCG
The DNA here is from genome assembly GCA_030650395.1 of Acidobacteriota bacterium. Taxonomy (GTDB): domain Bacteria; phylum Acidobacteriota; class Vicinamibacteria; order Vicinamibacterales; family UBA2999; genus 12-FULL-67-14b. Next base: position 108,088 of record JAUSDY010000104.1, read on the forward strand.
CCGACCAGGCCCAGGGCCCACGGATCGCCGGTGCGCTCGTATAACTGCCAGCCGACGGCAACCGAGATCATCTGCCAACCGGCAATGGCCGCGAAGCGGCCGATCGCGAATGAGCGCACGAATGGGTAGCGGAGCGCGGCGTAAGCGTCTGCAGGAGGGGTCAACGGTGAAGTTTCACGATAGCATGGCGATCGCGTGCGCATCGGCATTCAAGCCTGGGGTAGTGAAGGCGACATCCGGCCCCTGATCGCGCTCGGTCACGGACTGGTCGAGCGCGGCCACGAAGTCGAGCTCGTTTATACCGACATCGCGGACCGGCGCTACGAGGCGGTCGCCTCCGCCCTGGGCCTGCGGGCCCGCGCCGTGGCGACGCCGGTCGTGTCAGACATCAACGAGACGCATCGGATCGGCCTCGAGATCATCAATGCGCGCGATCCGCTGGCGCAGGGCAAGATCATCTTCGACGAGTTTCTGAAACCAGTCGAGCGCGAGCTCTATGAAGCCGCCACGGACTTGTGCGCGAGGTCCGATCTGCTCGTCGGGCATCTCGTGTTGTACCATCTACGGGCGGCCGCGGAGCATGCGGGCAAGCCCGAAGTGAGCGTGACCTTTGCGCACACCATGCTGCCCTCGCGCCATCAACATCCGCACGGAGCGCCGCGGCTCGGCGAGTGGGCGAATGCCGTCGAGTGGCGCATCGGCAGGATGGCTCTGAACCTCTTGCTGCGGCCGGGCGTCAACCGCTTTCGTCGCCGCGTGGGGCTCGGTCCAATCAAGGACCTGCTGCTCGACGGATGGGCGTCGCACCTGCTCAACTTAATCGCGGTGAGCCCCGCGCTCTGCGCCGGCCAACCGGATTGGCCGGCGTGGAACCGCGTGTGCGGTTTCCTGGCATTGCCGTCGACCGAACACGAGGCCGTCTCGCCGGAGCTCGCGCGGTTTCTCGCTGATGGTCCGCCGCCAGTGTTCATGGGATTTGGCAGCCTCATGCCGTTGCAGTCGTCGCACCTGACCGAGACGATGGCGCTGCTGAGGGAAGCGGCGCGGCTGGCCGATTGCCGCGCGATCATCCAGGCCGATGTGGGGGCACCCCCTTCTTTGGGGGTGCCTGGCGATGATCGCGTGATGATCGTGAGCCGCACGCCGCACGCGCAGGTTTTTCCGCAATGCGCCGCGGTGGTGCATCACTGCGGCGCCGGCACGACACATACGACGCTCAAGGCCGGCGTGCCTTCGGTGCCGGTGCCTCATGTCTCCGATCAATTCCAGTGGGCCACCGAGCTTCGGCGCGTCGGCGTCGCGCCGGCGGCGATCCCGCGACGGCAACTCACGGCGACGCGGCTAGCGGCGCGGATTCGCGAAACGCTGCAGAATCCGCGAATGCGCGAGTGCGCGCGGCAGATCCAGGCGGAGATGAAGGATGACGATGGGCCGAGGACGGCCGCGAGGTTGATCGATGAGGTACGATTTTTGATATGACCGGTCCGGAGGGGTGCGCATGGTCTCAAGGAGTGGACAACGGTTCGCGATCGTCACGGTGCTGGCCGCCTGTTTCGTCGGTTTCTGGACGCCGCAAGCCTCGGCGCAGTCCTTAATAAGCTTCAGTGGCGGCGCCTCGATCGATCCGACCCAGGTCTACGCGGGGGTGGCGTGGGAGTCGCCCGATATTGGCGGGCGCTTCCGGATCCGCCCCGGCATCGACGGCGGCTTCGGCGACGGCGTGCGGCTGGCGACGATCAACCTCGATCTCATCGTGAAGTTTCCGTTGGGCACCTCGGGGTGGGCGCTGGTGCAGGGCGGCGGGCCGGTGATCACCCTGTCGAAAGTCACCGGGTTCGAGGATGCGCCGAACGAGCTGCACGCCGGCGGCAGTTACCTGTTCGGCTTCGCGCACGACAACGGGTTCTTCACCGAGTTCCGCGTCGGCGGCGGTAACTTCGTGCCGCAGCTGAAACTGGGAGTGGGCTGGGCCGTAGAGATCAAATAATTTTCTCCTGCTCTTCTGATCTCTTGTTTAAGCTTCCCGGATGAGAGAGCGCACTTTCACGTGGGAAGATCCCGCGAACTTGTGGGATGCGGCGTCGGCACTGTCGGGTGTCGAACGGCTGCAGATGGTGGTCGACGGCAAGCTGCCGGGGCCGCCGATGGCGCGGCTGATGGATATTCGGATCGTGGAAGTCTCAAACGGCCGCGCGGTGTTCGCCGGCACGCCGGCCGAATTCCATTACAACCCGATTGGCGTCGTTCACGGCGGCTATGGCGCCACCATCCTCGATTCGGCCATGGGCTGCGCCGTGCACAGCACGCTCAAGGCCGGCGATATCTACACGACGCTGGAACTGAAGATCAATTTTTTGCGGCCGCTCACCTCGACGACCGGCATGGTGCGCGGCATCGCCATCGTGATCCACGCCGGCCGAACGACGGCGCTGGCCGAAGGGCGGCTCGAAGACGCAGGCGGAAGGCTATGCGCCTACGCTTCGAGCACGTGCCTGATCAGGCGAGTTCAGAGTTCAGAGTTTAGAGTTAAGAACCAGCCCGCAGACCGGAGCCGTTCTTAACTCTTCACTCTGAACTCTTAACTGACTATTTCTTCACGTATCGCTGAAGCTTCCTCGGTCCCACTTCGGCGCCGTAGATCACGCCGTTGGCATCCACGACGACCCCTTCGGCCGCGAGGGTGCCGCCGGGCGGCTTGCCGCCATCAGCCATCTTCGCGACAACCTTGCCGTCGACCATCTCGTAGGTCAGCCCCTGGTGTGACGGATCGGGAATGAACGCGGTGACTTTCCCGTCGCGCGCGCTACCAATGCGAATCCCGCGTTTCCACATGTGATGCGGCGGACTCACGGAGCCGGACTCCGAGTCCGCGCCGTAGAGCATGTCGTTCTTGTCGATGTAGATCCCGCTCAAGCGGCTGAACTGGTACCACGTGTCCAGCGTCTTGAAGGTCGCGGCATCGAGCACCTGGATGCGGTTGTTGGCACGGTCGGCCACGAACAGGCGGCCCTTCGAGTCGAACGCCAGGCCGTGCGGCTGATCGAACTCGCCTTCGAGCGCGGTGCCCTTCTTGCCGTACTGCATCAGGAACTTGCCGGTCTTGTCGAACTTGATCAGGCGCGAGTTGGGGCCGCCGTGACCCTCGGCCACCAGGATGTCGCCGTTGGGATAGGTGATGACGTCGTTCGGCGCGAAGAACGAGGCCGGGTCCGCCGCATCGGCGCCGGCCGGGTTGCCTCCGGCCTGGCCGAGCGTGAGCAGCACCTTGCCCTCGGGGCTGAACTTGACGACCTGATGCCCGACGACCTTCGCCGGCATCGCCGGCAGCGGCGCGTCAGCGGGCGAACCGGGGGCGCGCGCGGGCAGGTTGCTGTTGCCGTCGGTCACCCAGACGTTGCCGTCGCGGTCGACGTGAATGCCGTGAGGGAATACGAACATGCCCTGGCCAAAGCTCGTCACCAGCTTGCCGCTCGAGTCGAACTTGAACACGGTGTTCAGCGGCGACATTTCGCCCTTGGCGCGGTCCCAGCAGGTGTTGACCTGGCAGCGCTCGGCGACCCAGATGCTGCGGCCGTCCTTGTCGATCTCGACGGCGCTGGTCGAGCCCCAGGTCCGGCCCTCGGGCAGCTTGGCGTAGCCTTCGATCGTGTTGTAGGGATTGGGCAAATCGTTGACCGGCGGTGCCGCCATCCACGCAGGTGGAGGCGCTTGCGCGAACGTCAGTCCGCCCCATGCTCCGGCCGCCACGACCCCGGCAACTACCACTAGACCCACTCGCAGTACACGTCCCATCAGATGCCTCCCCTTGAGCAGCAGATATTACACTTTCCCGGGATAAGATTGTTCTTCCAGACTTCTTGAGGTGACAAGCATGCGCGCCACTGCGTTCACGATCCTCGCCCTCGTCTCCACTGCCGCGGTAGCCACCGGGCCCTTCGACTCGCTGCGCGAAAACGCGCTGCTCGCTCAGGGCGGGCAACCAGCGCCTCCCGTAGTCGCCGAGACGACCGCGACCGCGATCCCCGGCGTCATTGCGGCGGGAACGAAAGTCGAAGTCATCAAGAGCGGCTTCACCGGCACGGAAGGCCCGATCGGCCTGCCCGATGGCAGCCTGATCTTCACCGAGACGCAGGCCAACCGCATCACGAAGATCGACAAAGACAACAACACCTCGCCCTTCCTCGAAAACACCAACGGCTCGAACGGTCTGGCGTTCGACAGCAAGGGCCGCCTGATCTCGGTGCAGACCACGCCGGGCAAGACGCTGATCGGCGTGCTGTACCCGAAGGGCCAGGAAGCCACGCTCTCGGATAATTACGACGGCAAGCCGTACGGCCGCCCCAACGACCTCGTCGTCGACAAGAAGGGCGGCGTCTATTTTTCCGAGCCGGGCCCGAACGCGACGCCCGGCCAGCCGCCGCCGGTTCCAGCGCTAACGCCCGCCGTCTACTACGTTCCGGCCGGCGGCACGTCGATCCGGATCGCTGAAGGCATCGGCCGTCCAAACGGCATTCAGCTGAGCCCGGACGAAAAGACGCTCTACGTGAACGACACCAGCGGCGAGTACGTGCTGGCGTTCGACATCAAACCGGATGGCACGGTTGGCAACCGGCGCAACTTCGCCAAGTACCCGACCGTGAACAAGACGGCGGCTGGTGGTGTCACCAGCGGCGCCGACGGCCTCGCTCTCGATAACGCGGGCCGGCTCTACGTCGTCTCGCTCGGCGGCGTGCACGTCTTCAATCCGAAGGGTGAGCTGCTCGGCACGATTCCGCTGTCGCTTCAGGGCCAGAACATCGCGTTCGCGGGGGCCGACAAGAAAACGCTGTATGTCGTCGGCCGCGGCGCCGCGTTCAAAGTTCGACTGTTGACGGAAGGTTACCGGGGCCGTGCCAAGTAACGGCGACGGTGTGGTGGAGGTGCAATGCCAATCTTTGAATACGCCTGCAAGAAGTGCGGCAAGGAATTCGAGACGCTGGTGCGCCCCGGATCGGACGCGCCGGCGTGCCCGGCGTGCCAGAGCACCGAGATTGAAAAGCTGATCTCGATCCCGGCCGTGAAGTCAGAGTCGACGCATGCGTTGGCGCTCGGCGCGGCGAAGAAACGCGACCAGAAGGCCGCCACGCACAACGCCCGCGTGCAGCGCGAGTACGAACTGCACCACAACGATTGAAACCAAGGGTCCGTGTTCAATGTCGCTTCCAACCGCCACCGGGCAGGCGCAGTGCCCCGAATGTCTTGCCGATGTCACTTTGAGCAAGGTGATGCAGAACGAAATCACGCAGTGCCCCGGCTGCGGGGCCGAGCTCGAGATCACCGCCCTCGAGCCCCTCACGCTGGCGCTCGCGCCGCAGGAGGAAGAGGACTGGGGTGAATAGCCCCGGCAAGCCGCGCGTCGGCGTGCTCTACAGCCGCGTGCGCGTCGAAGAGAAGCTGCTGTTCGAAGCGTTCGAACGCCGCGGCGTCACGCTCGACCTGATCGACGATCAGAAGTTGATCTTCGACATCACCGACGTCGACAACCACCCCTACAAGCACTACGACGTCATCGTCGAGCGCTGCATCAACCACAGCCGCGCGCTCTACAGCCTGAAGATCCTGAACGACCAGGGCGTGAAGACCGTGAACACCGCGCTCTGCGCCGACATCTGCGGCAACAAGCTGATGACGACGAGCGCGCTGGCGGCGGCGAGGGTGCCCCAGCCGAAGGCGCTGGTGGCGTACACGGCCGAAAGCGCCATCGAGGCGATCGAGCGGCTTGGGTATCCCGCCGTGCTGAAACCGACGGTCGGGTCATGGGGACGGCTGCTGAGCAAGGTCAACGATCGCGACGCCGCCGAAACGATCCTCGAACACAAGGAAACGCTCGGCAGCTATCACCACAGCATTTTCTACATCCAGGAATACGTGAAGAAGCCGGGCCGCGATATTCGCGCGTTCCAGGTCGGCCCGGAAACGATCTGCGCGATCTATCGCACCTCGCCGAACTGGATCACCAATACCGCGCGCGGCGGGTCGTCCAGCAACTGCCCGGTCACGCCCGAGCTCGCCGATATCTGCACGCGCGCGGCCAGAGCGTGCGGCGGCGGCGTGGTGGCGCTGGATTTGTTCGAAGACCCGGAGCGCGGGCTGCTGGTCAACGAAGTGAACTACACGATGGAGTTCCGCAACAGCATTGCGCCCACCAACGTGAACATTCCCGAGCGCATGGTGGACTTCTGCCTGAAGGTCGCGGCCGACGGCTGGGCCGCCGCCAACGGCTGGCCGGACGAAGGCCGGCGCCTCGCCTCGATCTCGCTCACCGAAGGCGCGTCCGCGTAGTCGTGGCCGATCGCCTTTCCGTTTCGATCATCGGCGCGTCGGGCTACACCGGCGGCGAGCTGCTGCGGCTCGCGCTGGCGCATCCGCAGCTCGAGGTCAGGCAGGTCACGAGCGAGCGGCTCGATGGCCAGTTCGTGCACTTCACGCATCCCAACCTGAGAACGCGAACGCAACTGAAGTTCGTGCGATCCGAAGCCGTCGAGAAATGCGATCTGCTGTTCCTGGGCCTGCCGCACGGCAGCGCGATGAGCCGCATCGATCAGCTCTCGACACTTGCCGATCGCATCGTCGATCTGAGCTCGGACTTCCGCTTGCGGAACGCGGCTGACTACGACACGTGGTACGGCAAGCCGCACACCAGTCCGGCCTGGCTCGAGAAGTTCGTTTACGGATTGCCGGAGCTTCACCGCAAGGAGCTTGCCGCCACGAACTACGTGAGCGGCGTTGGCTGCAATGCGACGGCAACCACGCTTGCGGTCTGGCCGCTGGCGGCCGCCGGACTGATCGACACCGGCCGCGGCATCATTTGCGAAGTCAAGGTCGGGAGCAGCGAAGGCGGCGCGGCATCCGCCGATTCCACGCACCATCCGGAGCGCGCGGGCGTGATGCGCAGCTTCGCGCCAACCGGTCATCGCCACACAGCCGAAGTGCTGCAGGCGCTCAAGCTCAAAGACATCGTGACCGACGTGCACCTGAGCGCCACGGCGGTCGACAACGTCCGCGGCGTCCTGGCCACGGCGCATGCGTTCGTGAAATCCGGCACCGCCGAGAAGGACGTGTGGAAGGCCTACCGCGAGGCCTACACGCACGAGCCGTTCGTGCGCATCGTGAAGGAACGGACCGGCCTCTATCGCTACCCTGAGCCGAAGATTCTCTCCGGCAGCAACTATGCCGATGTCGGCTTCGAGATGGATCCGAAGACCGGCCGGGTGGTCGCGCTGTGCGCAATCGACAACCTGATGAAGGGCGCGGCCGGCACCGCGCTGCAGTGCGCCAACATCATGATGGGATGGGACGAAACCCTCGGTCTCGAGTTCCCAGGGTTACATCCGATTTAGTACAGTTGCCAGTTAACAGTTGCCAGTTTCCAGAAGGACTAGTGTCTTTTTTGTTAACTGTTAACTGTTAACTGTTAACTGAGACAAGCACAGAGTTTCATGATTGTTGTCAAAGTTGGCGGTGGGACTTCGCTCAACGTCGACGCTATTGTCGCCGACATCGTGGCGCTTCGCGCGAAGGGCACCGAGTTGTTGCTGGTGCACGGCGGTGCGCAAACGACCAATGCGGTGGCGGAGGCGTTGGGCCATCCGCCGCAGTTTGTGACCAGCGAAACCGGACACCTCAGCCGCCGCACCGATCGGCGGACGCTCGAGATTTTCGAGATGGTGTACTGCGGGCAGCTCAACAAGATGTGGGTCGAGAAGCTCCAGCGTCAGGGCGTCAACGCCGTCGGCCTGTCGGGCCTTGACGGCCGCATCTTCGAAGGCACGCGCAAAGACACGCTGCGGATCCGCGTCGAGGGCCGCCGGATGGTGCTGCGCGACGACTGGACGGGCACCGTCGAGAAGATCAATGTCGGCTTGCTGAAGGTGCTGATCGACGCCGGCTACTTCCCCGTACTGACGCCGCCGGGCTCGTCGACGGCTGGTGAAGCGATCAACGTCGACGGCGATCGTGCCGCCGCCATGGTCGCCGGCGCATTCCACGCCGACGCGCTGGTGATCCTCACGGATCAAGTGGGACTGCTCGAGAAGTTCCCCGACGAATCGACGCTGATTGCAGAGATTCCGAAAGCCCAGGCCGGCCGCTTCATGGAGTTCGCCGAAGGCCGCATGAAGAAGAAGGTGATGGGCGCCGTCGAGGCCATTGGTGAGGGCGTGAGAAAAGTGATTTTCGCTGACGGCCGCGTCGTAGACCCGGTTTCAAAAGCTCTCGCAGGCGCAGGAACGCATATCTCATAGAAGTGAGAAGTCAGAAGTGAGAAGTCAGAATGAACTGGGCAGAGACTGAGGAGCGCATTCTCGGCGGCACCACGGCGCGGCGCGGCGATGTTGTCATCACCCGCGGTGAAGGCTGCTGGGTCTACGACGAGAGCGGCAAGAAATATCTCGACCTCGGCTCCGCCCAGGGCGTGGCGATGCTCGGTCATTGCCATCCGCGCGTGACCGCGGCCATCGCCGAACAGGCCGAGACCCTGACGCTGTGCCCCAACTATCTTTACAACGACAAGCGTGCGGAGTTCGCACAAGCGCTCGTCGATGTCCTGCCCGGGCATCTTCCGCATGTCTTTCTCGCCAATAGCGGCGCCGAAGCGGTTGATGGCGCGTTGAAGTTCGCGCGGCTCGTCACCAAGCGGCCGGCGTTTGTCGCCACCACCAAAGGCTTTCACGGCCGCACCATGGGCGCGCTGTCGGTGACGTGGGAGCCGAAGTACCGTGACGGGTTCCTGCCGCTGCTCGAGACGACGCACGTGCAGTACAACGACTCGGCCGCGCTCGACAAGGCGATCACCGACACGACCGCGGCGGTGATCCTCGAGGTGGTGCAGGGCGAGAGTGGTGTCAACGTCGGCACGCCGGATTTTCTGCAATCCGCGCAGCGGCTGTGCCGCGACCGCGGCGCGATGCTGATCGTCGACGAGATCCAGACCGGCTTCGGGCGCACCGGGACGTGGTTCGCGATCGAGCACGCCGGCATCGCGCCCGACATGATGTGCCTTGCCAAAGGCCTTGGCGGCGGCTTCCCGATGGGCGCGTTTGCGTACACCAAAGCGATTCGCGACGTGTTGTCGCCGGGCGCGCACGGCAGCACTTTTGGCGGCTCTCCTCTTGCGTGCGCCGCCGGCCTCGCCGCCATCGAAGCCTATCGTGATGAAGGGCTGATCAAGCGAAGCGCGATCCTGGGCGCCAACATGCGAAACACGCTGCGAGGCGCGCTCGAAGGCGTCGCGGCGGTGCGCGACATTCGTGGACTCGGACTGATGATCGCGGTCGAACTGCGCACCAAAGTGGCGCCGGTGTTGAAGAGCCTGATGCTCAATCACGCTGTCATCGCGCTGCCGGCGGGCCCGACCGTGCTTCGCCTGCTTCCTCCTCTCGTGATCAGCGACAGCGAGATCGACTTCGGCGTGCAGGCGATCGCACGCGCGATCAAGGAGCTTCCGCCTTCGCCCGCGGGGCTTCGGCGAGACTGATGGAGCGCGCGGCGGCCATCGAGCTGGTGCGCGGCCTGGTGGCGATTCCCTCGATCTCACGCCACGAGGCGCCGGCGTCCGCCTGGCTCGTCGAGCAGATGCGCGCGGCCGGCTACGATCGCGCGTTCGTAGACGAGGCGGGCAATGCCGTCGGCGAGCTGGGCGACCCGGCGGCACCCAGGACCATCGTGCTGCTCGGCCACATCGACACCGTTCCCGGCAACATCCCCGTGCGCATTGAGCCTTCGGCTGACGGCGATCTGCTGTTCGGCCGCGGCAGCGTCGACGCCAAGGGCCCGCTCGCCACCTTTGTCGCCGGTGCCGCGCGGTTCGGCGCCCGCGCCGCGCGCGACGCCGGCCTCCGCGTGGTCGTGGTCGGCGCCGTCGAAGAAGAGGCGGCAACCAGCAAGGGCGCGCGCTTCATTGCCGCGCGGTTCAACGGCACAACTGATCCGATTCCAACCGCGTGCATCGTCGGAGAGCCCAGCCACTGGCGCCGCGTCACCCTCGGCTACAAGGGGCGCCTGCTCCTCGACCTCACGGCCGATCAGCCGATGGCGCACACGGCAGGACCGGATGCGAGCGTTGCGCCAGTGGTCGTGGATCTGTGGAACTGGGTGACCGCACATGCCGCCCGTTACAACGCTGGTAAAGACAAGGCGTTCGATCAACTGAGCCCGAGCCTGCGGCGGTTCGTGACATCAACCAGCGAGCAGATGCACGACCTCGTCGACGCGCAAATCGCGTGGCGCCTCCCGATCGGGTTCGACGCCGATGCGTTCTCGGATGAGATCCGCGGCTGGCCCGCCACCCACCCGCCCGCTGCCAAGACGGTGTTTAATTTCCGTGTCCGCGGCTTCGAGCGGCCGTGGCGCGGCGATCGCAACAACATCCTGGTCAGGAGCTTCCTCGCAGCGGTCCGCACCGAAGATCCGGCGGCGCAGCTGGGATTTGTCCTGAAGACCGGCACCAGCGACATGAACGTCGTCGCCCCTGTATGGAAGTGTCCGATCGTTGCGTACGGCCCAGGTGACAGCGCGCTGGATCACACGCCCAACGAGCACTTGCCGCTCGACGAATACTGGCGCGCCGTCAACGTCATCGATCACGTGCTACGCGTGTTCGCAACACAATAAACAGGCGTTCAGGAGATCAGGAGAATTATTTCTCCTGATCTTCCTGTTCCTGTTTCATTTCTGCATGGTCAGCAAGGCCGCGAAGATTTCGATCCCTTCCCATAAGTGACCGACGCGCAGGTTTTCGTTCGCCGCGTGCTGGTTGTTGTCGAAGTTCACCACCGCCAACCCAATCGTCGGCATCGCCAGTGTGTCGCTGAAGGTCGAGAACGGCAGGCTGCCGCCGATGGTCGGCATCTGGACCAGCCGCTGATCGAGCGCGCGGATCGCGTTGGCGGTCGTCACCGTTCGCGGATCTTCCATTGACGTCTTGGCGACGCCGTAACCGCCGGCGTTGCGCGTGAACCGCGCGATCAATGGATACGTGCGCCGCATCGCCGCGTCCGGCTCCTGATTAATGACGAAGAAGCCCTGCTCGCGCACGTGGGCTTCGAGCCGATCAAGCTGCTTGGCTGCGCTCAATCCGTTCACGAGGCGCATCTCGATGCGCGCGGAGGCGGAGCCGGGAATCGCTGATCGCGTGCCGGTGTAAACGTTGCCGGCCTCGAGACCGAGGATGCTGAGCGTCGGACGATTGTGCTGAAGCTCGATGCGGCTCTCGGGATGCTCCTGGCGCATCAACCCGAACTCCTCGAGCAGTTGTTGATCGACATTCGGGATCTCATCGACGGCGCGGCGCTCCGCCGCCGTCAAGGGCACCACGTCGTCGTAGAAGTTCTTGATCACGACATTGCCCTTGTCGTCCTTCATCGATGCGAGCAGCTTCGCGAGCGCCATCGTCGGATCGGTGACGAAGTTGCCGTAGTTGCCGCTATGCAAGTCGCCATTGGCGCCGTAGACCTTGATGACGGCGCTGGCGCCGCCGCGGCTGCCGTAATACACCGTCGGCAGGCCGCTCGGATGGCGCGGGCTGTCCACGACCACGGCGATATCACCGCGAACCCGATCAGCGTTGGCGATCATCGCGGGGGTGAAGTTTGGCGAGCCGCCTTCTTCTTCGCCATCGAGCACGACGTTGATGTTCCAAGGCAGCGTCGCGTTGGCTGACGCGAGTCCATCAACCGCGGCAAGCAACGCGATGATGGGGCCCTTGTCGTCGGAGGTGGATCGACCATAGATACGCAGATCCGGGTCGATCGGGCCGCTGATGGATTGCAGGTCGACGCGCGTGTCGCCTTTGTAGGCGGCCGGCGCGAACGGCGCGCCGCGCGTCCACTCCTTCGGGTCGCTCGCCTGGCCGTCGTAGTGAATGTAGAAGGTAATGGTGCCCTTCGCGGCCGGCGACGTCTTGCGGGCAAACACCACCGGGTTGCCCTTGGTTTCAAAACGCGTCACCGCGAAACCGCGCTTCTCGAACATCGCGGTCAGCAAATCAGCGTTCTTCAGGATGTCCGCGCGATTCGCCGCGAGATTCGGCAGCGAGATCAGCTGAAACAGCTCGGCGAGAATCTGCTTCTCGTTCTTCGCGCGCCAGTCGCGGACTCGAAGGACTTCGGCAGTTGGAGCCGCCAGCATCGACACCGTCGTCGTGATCGCGAACAGGCAAGCCAGGGCGTGACGCATGGCGTGAGTATAAAGAAAAACAAGGCTAGGTCAGGCGGACGATGCCCGGCACGCGGTCGAAGTCGGCGTCAAAGCTCATGACCCGGCTGATGCCTTCCCGCACCATGACGGCCACATGCAACGCGTCGCGCGCCGACAGCGCCCTGGTCCCAATCACGAGGTCACGCGCGCGCAGCACATCGTCTTCTTCGACGGCGACCACTTCGTCCACCACGCCGAGCAGCGCGTCGAAGGCAGGCTGGATGGCATCGCGGCGATTGATCGCGACATAGCGGTGCAGGATCTCCTGCAACACCTCCGCACTCGTCACCAGCCGTTGTTCGGATGCCACGGCCGCCTCCAACAGCCGCTGCGCCTCGGCCTTCAGCGGATGCTGCCGCCCCACGAGATACATGGGCACGTTCGAGTCGATGAAGATCATTCGCGCGGGTCCTGGTAACCCCGCTCGATCTCCCGGAGCATCTGGTCGATGTTCGGGGCCGGAAATGCGTGGTGCGCCGCCGCCCGGATGGCGGCCATCTTCTTCTTGGCGTCAACACCGGGCGCCGCCTTGCGCGCGGCACGCAGCGCCTGCCGCACCCACTCCGCCGTGGTCATGCGCTGCTGGCGCGCGTAGCGCTGGATTTCGCTCAGCTCCTTCGCGTCCAGAACGACCTGCAGCCGCTGCTTCTCCATCTGATGAGTATATTTGACTCATTACATGTAGTCAATATGACTCAACCGGCCGGATCCCGCCCCCGCCGAGTAGAATCCATCCGTATGCCCAAGTCGGTCGCCAGTCCCCACGCCGTCAACATCGAGGACTTGCGCGCGATGGCGCGGCGGCGGCTGCCGCGCATGGCGTTCGACTACATCGATGGCGGCGCCGATCGGGAATGGACGTTGCGCGAAAACTGCCGCGCCTACGAGCAGGTGCTGTTCCGGCCGCGATCGGCGGTCGCCACCAAAAGCTGCGACCTGGGCACGACGGTGCTCGGCATCAACATCGACATTCCGTTCCTGCTGGCTCCTGTCGGCAGCAGCCGCATGTTTTACCCGCGCGGCGAAGAGCGTGCCGCCAGCGCGGCCGGCGACGCGGGCACCATCTATACGTTATCGACGCTGTCGGGCTGCCGGCTCGAAGACGTGAAAGCGGCGACGTCCGGCGACGCGTGGTATCAGCTGTATCTCGTCGGCGGCCGCGACGTCGCCAACGGCGCGATCAATCGCGCCAAGGCCGCGGGCTACAAGGCATTGGTGGTGACGATCGATACGCCCGTTGCCGGACAGCGCGAGCGCGACTCGAGGAACGGCGTCAAAGAGCTACTCGCGCGCAACCTGTCGACCGTGCCGTACCTCGGCCAGATGCTGGCGCGGCCGTCGTGGCTGTACTCGTATTTCAATGACGGCGGCCTGATGAATTTTCCCAACATCGTAATCGGCGGTGAGGCGATGGGATACGCCGACGTTGGCGCCGCGCTTGAACAGTCAATGGTGTCGTGGGACGACTTCCGCTGGATCAGGGATGCGTGGGGAGGGCCCGTGGTCGTCAAGGGCGTGCACACCGCGGACGATGCGAGGCGGGCGGTGGGGGAAGGCGCCGAAGCGATCGTGGTGTCGAACCATGGCGGCAGGCAACTCGATGGCGTGGCGCCTACCATTCGCGTGTTGCCGGAAGTGGTGGCCGCGGTAAAAGGACAGACCGAGATTCTTCTGGATGGCGGCATCCGCCGCGGCAGCGACGTGGTGAAGGCGCTGTGCATGGGCGCCCGGGCGGTGCTGATCGGACGGGCCTACGCGTATGGCCTCGGCGCCGCGGGCGAAGAGGGCGTCGCACGCGCCATCGAAATCTTGCGCTCCGACATCGTCCGCACCATGAAGCTGCTCGGGTGCGCCACCGTCGCCGACCTCGATGGCTCGTACGTCGATGTGCCGGCCGAATGGACGGCGCGCCTCCCACGGTAGGGCAACCCTAGACCGTCTAGAGTAGGGGTAACCTTTAAATTAGGCGTGCAGCCTGAGTCACCTCGTACGTCTTCAGACGCGTGTACGAAGCTTGGCCAACTCGGCGTCTGTCAGTTCGTCCTTCGCGACGAGTCTGTAATGCCGCTCTTCAGCAACCTTGACGTTCTCGCCTTCAACGGCCAGTTCCAGCATCGCGACGGCACCGTCAGGCAGGAACTGCACACCAATCGGTCGAGGGACAAGCGCCGGAAACTGCGCCTTGCAGAAGCTAACGTCCTGCCACACCTGAATGATGCCCAAGCGGTCGGTGCGCCCCTTGGCTTGCACCGGAATCACAAAATGCACACCCTTCGTGTTAACACCTATGTACAGCTCGTCCACCTCGATCTGGCCGATTCCGGCAACAGACGTTCGCAGATGGTTCTGGAGGGAGTAGGTAGTGACGCCAGTGAAGATGTCGATCAATCGGTTGTACCGCACGATTGCAAGCAGGGCCTGTTCGTCCGATAGTGCGTACTTGCGAATGATCTCGGGCGTTGCGTTCGGAATTTTGATCTGCTGCAAGTCCGTGCGAGGGACCAAGGGATTCGCCGCGCGTCGCTCGAATCGGTACTTCGCGTGCCCGGCGGGGAAGATAAACCAGCTCTCTTTCGCGGAGCATGTCCTCGCGATGGCGGGCGGCAAGTCGCGACGATACCGAAACGAGTACACCACGTCACCGATGTTCTTCGGGAGGTCGACTCTGAGCTGGTGAGCTGTGTCGATCAAGTCTTGCCGGGTGAACTCGACGACGTTCTGGCCCTTCTTGTACCTGTCGAGAAAAATGCTCTCGATGATCGCAGCGTAACTCTTGCGTGGATCCCTGCCCACCTTCGAGGCGGCCTTCCCGGTCTTCGCCGTCATGCGGTCAGCCTGCCCTTGGCGTGCGCCACGCTGCCGACAGTTGGGGCAATCGGATCACTCGCTTCAGAGGGCTCCTGTTCGACGATCTGAAAGACGTGCTTCCGGCGCACGCAAAGACCATCCTTTCCTGAGACGACGAGGAACGCCGCAAAGTGCCTCCTGGTCAGCGTCGCTACGACAAGCGCCGCCCTCTCGCCAGAGCGTTTGAGATGGGCGCTAACCTGAGCCAGCGGTGGCAGGTTCTTCCCCTGCACGAGCACGACCGTGCCTTTGGCCACGCAGCGGCCGTTCCGCACGGCCTTGAACCGCAAGTCGCCCGGCTCGAGATCGCCGAGGAGATTCTTTGCGCCCTCAAGCTGAATCCGCGCAGTATCGCCGAACAGTCGTTCGCCTACTCGGCGCCGCCTCAGGCAGCGCAACAGTTCTTGGCCGCTGAGCGGCCCGTCGAGTCTGGTTCGGATAACGGTAGCGTCAGGGATCTCTCGGCTGCTGACGTGGAACCCGTCCTTGGCGTCGATCCCCTCAGGCGTTCCCTTCGGCACGAAGCGTCCGTAGGTACCGTTCTCGCCGACTTCGATGATTGTCAGCCCCGCCTGAGCCACAGGTAAGAGCAGCTTGGCTACGTTGCGACTCCTCGCCAGGTCCGCGAGGAAACGCCTCGCGGGATTCCTCGGCATGTTCGCTCCAGTGGCCTGGTATGCCCTCTCCACGTCTGCCACAGAGAAGTCCCGGCGAACGAGTCGCCCTCGTTCGTCCCGAGCGTTCTGCAGCAAGTGTTTAAGGATCTTCGGCCACTCGGACAACTGCGTTATGCGCCGGTGCTGGCGCGGACGGCCCTCCGGTAAGGCAAACTCTGTGGGTAACTGAAGCGTCTCGGCCGGACGTTCTGCGGTCTTCCCGAGGGCGATCATGAGCTGACGCCCGAGGGCTCTGGCCACCGGAGGGCACACCGAGTTGCCGATCTGTCTGTACGCGTGCCACTTGCCCGGGTAGAACTGGAACCAGTCGGGATAGCCGTGCAGGCGCGCAGCCTCACGAGCCGTGATGCAGCGCGGCTCCTCCGGATGGACCGGCCGCGGTGCCGTGTACGAGCCGTGCTCGCTCTCGGATCCGGCTCTCAGGGTTGGCGCGAGACCATGCGGATTGAGCTTGGGCAGCTTGTGCCCCGGCACCATCTTGCCTGGCACCGTCGCGGCGTACAGTGCTGCGATATCCGCACGATGCCGCACCGCCGCACTGCACGTGACACGGGACCGGTCCCACTCACGTGGATGTGAATAGTCGGACGGGTCGCTTTCGAGCTCGCGCAGCACCCGCGCGTAAGGTGAGCCGGGACGCGATTCGTCATAGTGCGTCCAGTCCCGTTCGAGCATCTCGGGATGCAAGGCCAGTCGCGGAAGGTCGCCAATGGCCTCATCGACGGTGGGCCTCCGAGGCTGCTCTAGGGACGGCCCCGTTGGGTAGGACGCCTGACTCGCGAGATCGCGGCGAATTCCAAGCACGAACAGGCGCTCCCGACTCTGCGGAACGCCAAAGTCGGCGGCGTTGAGAGTGCGCACCGGTGTCGTGATGACGTATCCCGGTTCCTCGTTCTCCCAGCGCCCAAGGGCGTGCTCGAAGATCGCGGCAGTCGCGCCAGACTGCATACCCGGCACGTTTTCCATCAGGAACGCCTTCGGTCGAAGTTCGAGTACAAGCCGCACGAACTCGTTCACCAAGGTGTTCCTCGGATCGAGGACATCACGCGTCCCCATGTGGCTGAACCCTTGGCAAGGCGGGCCACCCGCCACCAGGTCGATCTCGCGGTCCGTTCCGAGCAGGCCACGAATCTTCTCGCCGTTCAGATCGCTGACTGACGCACAGATCGCCAGTCCGTAGGGGAAGTTCCGCTCGTGGGTGGCAACGTGGTAGCCGTCACGATCGACTGCCAAGACAACGTCGAAACCGGCTTGCTCAAGACCTAAGGAGAGACCGCCGGCGCCTGCGAAGAACTCAACAGCGATGGGGCGCGAGGTGTACCGAATCTGGGTCATTGGAGTGCACTGGCCGAACTGCCGCAGAAGGCCGAGGCCCCGCCTCGACGTGCGACGCCGTCGAAGCATTCGCCAGATTTTCGTGATTCTAACACGCGCACTGGCCGGATCCCGGGCGATAATAGGGTTCAGGCTCGCGACGAGCCCCTCGGGGCACGCGCCTCCACAAGCGACTGACTGTGAGCAGCTTACCCAGCCGACGAACGGTTCGCGGCGGCGACACAGCCTCGATTCTACGCGAGGCGAACCGACTCCTTGAAGCCCGATACAGGACTCCTCGCTTGGGCAACAAGCGACACCCTGTCAGCGAGTTGGTCTTCATCATCCTGTCTGCTCGGACTCGTGGCCGTCACCACGAGAAAATCTACCGCGACCTCCGTCGTCGGTTTCCGAGCTGGGAGGCCGTTCGGGATGCTCCGCTTCGCGAGATTGAACTTGTGATTCGTGATGCCGGGCTCAGCCGGATTAAAGCTCGCCAGATCAAAACTCTGCTGCGTCACCTGACTCGGGACTTCGGCTCGCTTTCACCGACACCATTGCGAGGGATGGACACCGAGAGTCTGGAAGCGTACTTGGCCGGCCTGCCGGGCGTCGGTCTCAAGACGGCGCGGTGCGTGATGATGTACGCGCTAGATCGCTCCGTCTTCCCGGTAGATACACATTGCATGCGGCTGTTCGTGAACCTTGGGCTGATCGACGGACGCATGCGCTTCGAGTACGCGCAGGATGTCTTGCAGAACGTGGTGCCCGTGGAGATCAGGAAGACCCTGCACGTCAACGTGGTCGCCCACGGCCGGGAGACCTGCGTTCCGCGCTTCGAGCAGTGCGGTCGATGTGTCATGGCCGACCTTTGTCGCAATCGCCGTTGAATTGGGATCCGGGGGGAGTTTGGCCAAAACCCGCGTTCACAAGGCTGGAGTGTTCTTTGACTGCGCCGAACACAACGCGTCGAACCCACCGGTGTGTCCGGGCTGCGGCGCGGCACTCGTGGTTGTTGGAATTGGCAACGCGATGGTCCAGAACGCTGTCTGGCTGCGCTGCCGGACGTGCTCCAAACTCTGGATGAAGCGGCGTGGCGAAGTGGTTGAGACTCGGCCGAGATCCGGTTTCGAGCGATACGCCTGAACTTGCGCGGCGGACGTGCTTGAGCGCTGGACAAGCTGGACGGGGCGTTCCTCTACTCGGAGGCGATCGACGTCACGACCTACGGCCGGCAACGCGACAAACTGCGCGAGGAGCTGACGCTAGCCAAGAATCGACCATCAGGCCGAGGCCGTCGATGAACTCGACAAAGAGGGCATCCTGGCTTTCGCAGAACGCATTCTGCCGCGCGCGTCAGACCTCTGGGTGCAGGCGTCGCTCGACTACAAGCAGCGGCTTCAGCGGCTGTTTTTTCCGGAAGGCGTGGCGTTCGACGGAAATCGATTCAATCGAACCGCCGTAACGGCACCACTTTTCAAATACTTGGCGCCGTCGGAGAGTGCTGATGAAAGAGTGGTGAGCCGCACAGGAATCGAACCTGGCGAGGGAGGCGCCGCTAAGGATTACTCCTGTTGTCCCACTGAAACTTCCAGCTGCCCGATATACTCAAAGATTCGGGAGCACGTCTCATGTCTATCCGTCCTGTTAAACGCATCACCGAATCCACTCCAGCGATGGAAGGCGCGGGCGTCAAGCTGCACCGCGGCTTCGGCTTCGGCGAAACCAACGAGTTCGACCCCTTTCTACTGTTCGACGATTTTCGAAACGAGCGGCCCGGTGATTACCTCGCCGGCTTCCCGTGGCATCCCCATCGCGGGATCGAAACCATCACCTACGTGCTCGCCGGCACCGTCGATCACGGCGATAGCCTGGGCAATCGCGGCTCGCTCGGCGCGGGCGATGTGCAATGGATGACCGCGGGCAGCGGCATCCTGCACCAGGAGATGCCGAAAGGCGACGCGCACGGCAAGATGCACGGCTTCCAGTTATGGGCCAACCTGCCTCGAGCGCTCAAGATGACCAAACCGCGGTACCAGGACGTGCTGGCCAAGGACATTCCCGAGATCACGGACGACGACGGGACGCGGGTGCGCGTGGTGTGCGGGGATTTCTGGGGCCAGAAGGGTCCGGTCGAAGGCGTCGCCGCCGACCCGCGCTATCTCGATATCTCCGTGCCGCCCGGCAAGACGAAGCGGCTCGCGGTCGAAGCGTCGCGTCACGCGTTCGCCTACGTCTTCGCCGGGTCGGGCACGTTCCGCGACGCGTCGAAGCCGCTGCCGGTGCCAACCGAGCACATCGGCGTCTCGGATGACGCGACGCCGTCGTTCATCGGCAACCGATCGCTGGTATTGTTCGACAGCGGCGACGAGATCACGGTCACCGCGGGCGACGAGGGCATCAGGTTCCTGCTGGTGTCGGGCCGGCCGCTCGAAGAGCCGGTCGCCTGGTACGGCCCCATCGTCATGAACACGAAAGAAGAATTGCGGCAGGCCTACGCAGAATTGAAAGAAGGATCATTCATCAAATGACGAGCACACGCCGAACCTTCCTCCAGTCGGGTGCCGCGGCCGGCCTTGGCGCCGGCCTTGCGGGTTGTTCCACCTCTGAACCGGCACAGGCGCAGGTGACGCCGCCGGCGGCGGCTCCAAGCGGTCCGCACCCGGCGATCCAGGCGCTCAAGCCGATGACGGCGGGCGTCGTGCCGATCGCGGATGCCGAGCGGGAGGGGCGAATCGAGCGCGCGCGCAATTTGATGGCCGCCAACAAGATCGACGCGCTCATCCTCGAGGGCGGGTCGAGCATGTTTTATTACACCAGCACGCGCTGGGGCCTCAGCGAGCGGCCGTTCGTGGTGGTGATTCCCGCCAAGGGCGAGCTCGCCTACGTGTGCCCCGGCTTCGAAGAGCAGCGCGCCCGCGAGGTGATGAAGTTTTCGAACGACGTGCGGGTGTGGCAGGAAGACGACAGTCCCTACAAAGTAATCGCCGGCGTGCTCAAGGATCGCGGCGCCGCGTCGGGCCGTGTCGGCGTGGAAGAGCGGATGCGCTTCTTCGTTGCCAACGGCGTGCAGCAGGAATTGCCCGGTGCGAAACTCGTCGATGCGGTGGCAGTGACGGCCGGTTGCCGTATGCGCAAGTCGCCCACCGAACTGGCGCTGATGCAGAAGGCCAGCGACATCACCATCGAGGCATTCCGCGCCGCGTTCCAGACCTTCCGCGAAGGCATGACCCAGGACGATTTGCGCGCCAACATCGCGGCGGCACATCGCGCGCTCGGTGCGCCGGGCGGCGCATCGGTCAGCTTCGGGGCCTATACCGCCTTTCCGCACGGCAGCATCGAGCCGCAGAAGTTGAAAGAAGGCGACGTCATCCAGGTTGATGGCGGCTGCCAGGTCGACGGCTACCAGTCCGACATCACGCGCACGACGGTGTTCGGCCGCCCAACCGCGCGGCAGACCGAGGTCTGGAATCTCGAGAAGAAGGCGCAGGCCGCGGCCTTCGCCGTCGTCAAGCCGGGCGTGCCGTGCGAAAACGTCGACGCGGCGGCGCGCAAGGTGATTACCGACGCCGGCTTCGGACCCGACTACAAGGTGCCGGGCCTGCCGCACCGCACCGGCCACGGCATCGGCCTCGACGGACACGAGTGGACCAACTTCGTGCGCGGCAACAAGACGCCGCTCGCACCCGGGATGTGCTTCAGCAACGAGCCGATGATTGCGATCTACGGCGAGTTCGGCATTCGGCTCGAAGATTGTTTAT
>JAUSDY010000109.1 GCA_030650395.1 Acidobacteriota bacterium
CCAGTCGGTGTACTGAGCAAGTGTCTTCACGTCAAGCAGCGGTTCAGCCTGGGCGCTGAATGTGGCGTCGGGCGCGCAATAGGCGCGGCAGACCTCCCATCCCTTTCCCGTCTCGCAGGCTGCGAAGAAGGCTTCAGCGACGCTCGTAATCGATGCCATGGGGACGTCTCCTGTTCAATGCGGAGTGATCGAGTCGTTCTTATAGCACTTCATAGTGCAGTTCCTGCCGGAAACTTCGCACTGCGGAACATCTGAGCCCACAACGAGCGGTCTTCCGCACTCAGCACATTCAGTTCCTCGAAGAGCTCTCGGGCGAATTCGACGTCGCCAAGTCCACTGGTGGTAATCAGCTTCCGATCGCGAACAGCCGGTGCGTCCACGTAGTTCTCGGCTTCGGCGTAGCCCGGCACGTGCGAACGCAAGTAAGCGAGCCCGTTGCTCGTGTGCCGTCGACCCCGCAGGAGACCGAGACGCGAAATCGCGACCGTCGCCGCGCAAATCGCCGCGATCGGCACGTCACCACCGTCAAGCCGTCGGAGCGTAGCCTCGAGCTCTGGCTCGACGGCCGCCTGTTCCCACCGGTCGCCACCAGGAAGAATGAACACGGCCACGTCTGTTGGATCAACTTGAGACATGATCTTTGAGGGCAGCACGCGGAGACCACCCATTGAGACGACGGCGGCCGATGTCAGTCCGACGGCTTCGACGTGATAGTGACCATGGCGCCGCAATTCGGCGACCGCGTGGGCCGGTTCCCAATCCGCGAACCCGTCGACCACGAGTAAGCAAACGGCCTTGTCTGGCACAGGTCTATTTTGGCTCGTTGGCTGCCGAAAGCGGGCGTTCCCGTTTTCGCAGCTGAAATGCGAGATACAAGGCGATCATGAGAAGTATCGGCGCGGTTAAGACTCCTGGAGTGTACCCACCTTGACGTAGGGTCCACGCGGGATGCCCAATCCCATTGATAGTCTCCAGCACAATCCAGAACCAGATAAACCCCGTCGCGGATGGCCATTCCTTGCGTACTGGAAACAGGAGACACCAGAGTCCAAACGCTACGAGCGCACTGTTGATGACAATGAATCCAAGCTCGCGATTCGATGAGATTAGGCCTGTCAGAAATCTAGCGGGAAGGAAAGACTCCCAGAGCCTGCCGACGTATTCCTCGGTTGAATGCGCAAACTGGGCAAGGACACGCGCTGAAGGCGACCTTCACGTGAGACATTTATCTTCCTGCCGCGAAGCCGGCGGTTCGCCCTCGAAGCGGGTGCTCCTTAAAGAACTCCCACATCTGATTCGTGGCGTCGATGCCGGTGCTTGTCGGCCCGGCAAACCACTCCGGCATCGGCCCGCCGCCAGGCCACGTGTGGCCTCCGTTCCGCACGGTGTAGAGCACTACGCCCGCGTCGTCCGCACAGTCCGTGTATTCGAGCCGAGTTACATCATCTGCCACTGCTGATTCGACTGGGTCGGGCCCGCACTGGTTCTTCCGTGCCCAGTCCGCCGTGAATGTTGAGATGTTCGGAAACAGATGGTTGGGGGCCACCCACGATGTACCGCCGTTGTAGGCGGCAAACCGATCGGCTGTGCCATGAAATGCGATCATCGGCACCGGTCGAGGACCCGTACACCAGCTCATTGGCAGGAAGTGGGCAGCCCCCACTAGTCCGACTGCCGCGATCCGATCCGACAGCATGCAGGACAGCTCGAATGACATGCCGCCGCCATTGGAAAGCCCGTTGGCATAGATCCGCGCCGGGTCGATGTTGTAAGCCAACTCCAGCGTGTCGATCAAGTCCGAGATGAATTTGACATCCCTGTTGACCTCAGCGCCGTCGCCTGCGCGCCAATGTCTCGGCCCGTCGCCGCGGAGGCCCGAGGGGTACACGACGATCAGCCCTTCGCGTTCGGCGACCTCGTTCCATTGACTGATTTCCATTTGCGCCGCGCCCCACAAAGCACCGCCATGCAGGCTGATCACGAGTGACGCCGGCTTGGCGGCGTCGTAGCTGCTCGGGACATACAAAACATACTCGCGCGTCTCGCCCGAGGACACCATGCTGCCGTTGTGGCGATTCGCCACGTAGTACGTTCTCGCCTTGATCAACACCAGCGCTAGCGGCATCAGGATGAGAACCAACATCGCGACGAGGACCCACTTCCTGTCGTTCGTCATCGATGCCGATTCCAAGCGAGCGCCAGCGGGGCCGCGGACAGTCGCGCAAGGGGGATGGCCAGGATCGCGAACAGGGCGATGACGTAGTTCGGAATCATCGACGTATCGATCCACCACACGAGCAGACCGTAAAGCGCGAGCACGGCCACAAGCCAACAGGCCGCGCCGGTGACGAGCGTGCGGTCGCTGAGCAGCCGACTGTGGAAGAGACGCGTGGCGATCCAGACGGCGGCGGACATCTTGAAGACAACCAGAACAACCAGGATCCACTGCCAGGAGTCCCACAACACGGCCTGCACGTTGTCGTCGTCGTGGATCCATTGGGCGGTGGACGCAATGATGACGACGAACGACAGGGCAACAAACCCGTTCGTCTTGATGATCCATTCACGGCCGGTCAGGCCGATGTACAGACTCTGCACCAGCTTCTTCCACGTTGACGCCATCAGCGCCGCGAGGACCAGGAGCATGAGCACGATTGCCCGAGGTGTTCCCATGACTTCGATCCCCTGACGTATTCGGTCAGTCACAATCTGCCAGGTGCCTGACAGGAAAAGCCCAAGGGGTATGGCGATGAGGACCAGCAGCCACGCGGCAACCGTGCTCCAGATCGTCATCTTCAGTTTGGCGGCGATGAGCGCAGCGCTGGTCAGCGGTCGCGCCGCGGTGAACGGCGTCACGCCGTACGAATCGCGCGAATGGGGATTCGCCTTGCTGACCGTTGCAGCGGCGAAACCGGCCATGACGGGTGGCGTCAGCAGCACAGCGATCAGCACGTACAAGACGAGCCTTGGCGTGTCGTTGCCGGGAATGAAAAGTAACGCGAACTCGAACGGCAGCAGGATCGCCACGAGCCACGGCAGCGATCGACCATGCCGCCGCCACTCGAACCACAGTTGCGCGCGGGCGGGCGACAAGAAATGCTCCTGCCGGCGTCGCGAACCAGTCCCGATCCGACCGACGCCCCGGAACCACCAATCGGGTACCTCGCCCCTTCGCGCCCGCGCGACGGCGAAGCAGGCGGCGAGATATGCGAGCGGAAGCTGCGGCGCCAGGAAGGCGATCATCAGGGGCTCGGAGACCTCGTTATAGATCGCCAATATGACCACGGTGTCCAGCGTCACCAGCCACAGCACGGTGAACGTCACACGCAGTCCCCGCAAACCGTACGGCATCCATGTCAGCACCTGTGTCCAGGCGAGAAACACCGCGGCCAGCAGGGCCGGCCAAATCAAAGGGAGGTCGATGCCCCACGGCCACCGTGCGAGAAGAGCCGTTGAAAGAGTCAGAATCGCCATGGCCGCCGTCCCGTAAAGCATCGGCCACCCCGCCAGCGCGGCGGTCGTCACCGGCAGCGCGAACATCCGCGCGGGATAGATCGATTGGCGCCCGGCCAGGTCACCGGTCAGGCCGAAGCTGAACACCGCGAGGAAATACATGAACAGCGCGGACCAGGGGACGGTCAGCGCGGTTGCCCTGCCATCGCCCAGCTCGACGGCGGTTTCAGGCCCGACGATCACGAGCTTGAACGCCGCCACGAAGAGCACGTGACCGGCCAGGGCGATCAGGCCCCAGCGGTGCTGTCGGCGAAACTCCCAAGCGATTGCCCTGGCTGGGGAACGCAAGGCTTACGACTCTGGGGCCGGCGCTGCGGCCGTCCCGACATGGGCAACGAAAATCTCGTTGAGGGACGCGCCGCCGTGCGATGCCTTGAGGGCGGCCATCGGCGCGCTCAGTACGATCTTGCCCTGGCTGACCATCGTGACGTGATCGGCGACCTGCTCCACTTCCTCCAGCAAGTGCGACGAGAAGAGCACGGTGCGGCCTTCATCGGCGATGGTGCGAATCACGGCGCCGAGAATGTCGCGGCGGACGATGGGGTCGAGGCCGGACGAGGGTTCATCCAGCACCAGGAGTTCGGGCCGATATGCCAGCGCGATGAGCAGTCCCGCCCGCGCCTTCTGCCCCTTTGACAGGGTCTTGATTTTCGCCGCCGGGTCCAGTGCGAAGGCCCGTCTCAGCTCCTCCGCATACCCATCGTCCCACCCCGGGTAGAACGCGCGCGAGTAGCGAATGAGCTCGTCCACCCGCATCCAGCCCGGAAGGTCGTTTTCCTCGGAGAGGTAGCCGATGCGCGATAGGACACCGACCGGATCGGCCACGGGATCGAGGCCGAACACGCGCACCGAGCCGCTTTCGGCACGCAGCAGACCGAGAATATGTTTGATGAGCGTCGTCTTGCCCGCGCCGTTTGCGCCGACGAGGCCGTAGACCGCGCCGCGCGACAAGGACAAGCTGACGGAGGCCAGGGCCGCTGTGGCGCCGAAGCGGCGCGTCAGCCCGGATACGTTGATGACTGGTTCTGTCGCCACGGCGGCTGCAGTGTAGCGCCTCAGCCAATGCGTTTCAATTCTGCTCGAAGCCAGTGTTAGCCGGCCGGCAGCGCTACCAGGACCTGCAGGCCACTATCGCGATCCTCGGCATCGACGAGCTGTCGGAAGAAGACGCCAGTTGCCGTGCGTAGTACGCCTCGATCTCGGCCGGGCCATTCAGCAGCGCGTCGGCAAATTCCTGTTGGGCAGCAGCCCGCCACGCAACTTTCCTTGAGAGTCATTGCTGCTTGATGAAATTCCCTTGCTCGGCAACAAGCAGCCAACGTCCCCGCGTTTTTACCCAGACGGCAGTATATCGCTCTCGAATATCTATACTCCTATCCCTAAACTTACCTCTCGCCGTAAAGCGTCCCGTCATCACAGCCGTATTCCCATAGACGCGCACTCTTACCTCATCACTTCGCCCAGCCTCAAGCCTCAGGTCACCAGACCTTGTGAAAGCCAGCTGCTGCGCTTTGTCACGCACTTCGCCGTCAGGGGTCGTATTGATGAACTCGTCCGAATAGAGCCGGTCGAGAGCTGCCGCATCTCCGCGCACCAAAGCCTCGTCGTACGCTTGATTGGCCTTGAGCAATTCCTGTTCGGTTCTGCCAGGCGTTTGACCGAGAGCAGCTGATACCGTTGCAAGCAAAAGAGCCGCGAGGATGAAGCCTAGTTTCATAGCGTTCACCGTTCGAGAGAAAGATCAATTCAGTATTACTTCTGTCAGTCGACACGGGATGCTGGGCAAATGGGCAGGGCCAGACCAAAGACGAGGCGCGCGAGAGCCTCGCGCAGGCGATCGCGCTGATTCTTGAAGACCGTCGAGAAGATGGCTTGCGTGGCGTGCCCGCAGACGCCGAGCGAGGCACGGTCGTTTTGAAGTGAAACGCAGCTCGCTACTGCATGACCCGAAGCACCTTCGCACGGATGCGCTTCTCCTCACCGCCGGGCGACTCCACAAAGCTCGCCGTGAAGTGACCCCATTCGAAAGCCCACCCGTCCGTGGTGACCGTCACGTCTTTGATCTCCGGAACATAGCTCACAACTCGGAACCCTGGCTGGGCAGCCCGACGGCGCTCCTCGGCCGCGAGAATCGCCTGCTTGCCTACTTCGGCCTCCTGACCTTGTTGGAGTCGCACGATGTCATCGGTCCATAGCTCGCTGAGCGCCGCCAGATCTCCCGACAAGGTCGCCGCGATGTCCTGGCTGTGCAACTGCTCGATCCCGGCCAGATCCTGCGCGTCGGCCGTTTTCTCAGACATACCAGCTCCTTTGGAGACAGACGCCGTCAAGGCGACCACTGCGCAGGTAACCAGCTCTGGGACCGATGGATGGGGCTGACAGTTGACGGCCGCCAGGCGGCAACCGAAGCGGCACCCCATGAAGGGGTGCCCTACATCCCGCCGGCCGCGAACGCCAAGGGCATCGGCAGCGCGTCGGGCACGACGGGCTTGACCATCGGCGCCAGTTGCGGCTGCGGCGCCGGGGCGGCGTGCGGGGGGATCGGCAGCGGACCGATCGGCTGCGGCGTCGATTGCGCGCGCAGGGTACGGCGCAACAGGTCTTCGTCGGTATGCCGGCCCTTCACGGTCGTATTCGTCACCAGCCACACCATGTTCACCGCAACCGTATTACCGGTGCGCGCTTGCGCGGGCGCAAACTGCACACGATACGCTTCGTTCAACATCGCGTTGACGACCCTGCTCGTGACGCGGGATTGCTGATCGATCACCGAGACGCCCTGCACGCGGCCCTCGCGCGACACCGATGCCGCAAGCGCGAACGCCGCGTCTTCCTCGCCCATCTCGATGGCGGAGTCGGTGACGGGCCTCGGCAGCAGCATGTCGGCATCGAGACGAACCGGGTTGGCGTTCGAGCCGGGATTGGCGAGTGACTGGATCACAGCGGCCAGCGAATCGGGTTGTTCCTGGTTGGCCGCGTGCAGCACGCTCGCTGAGCCAATGAGGCAAATGATCGTCGCCACCGAGGCGCCGATGCCCGCCCAGACCAGGTGCATGTCCTGGAACAGCCCGCGCATCTGCGACGTCAGTGAGAACTGCTCTTCCACGTTCAACCGCTCGATCACGCGCTCCGACAGGTGCAGCGACTCGCTCGATTCTTCGGTCTCGGTGACCATCTGTTGCAGCGACGCGGTGAGATCGTTTAGTTCCTCGTTGGCGAGATTGCACGACACGCAGTCGTCAAGATGCCCCTGGATGGTGAGGCGCTCGGAGAACGGCACTTCGCCGTCGTGAAACGCCTCGAGCCGCGCGCGCACGATGTGGCACGGGAATTCGTGCATCACGCGCGCACCTCCTGCAGTTGCCGTCGCAGGGTTTGGCGAGCGCGCGTCAGCCGCGACTTCACGGTGCCGACCGCCACGCCCAGCGAGAAGGCGATGTCGTCGTAGCTCAGGCCGTCGACCTCGCGCAGCACGATCACCGTTCGCTGGTCGAACGGCAGCCGATCGAGCGCGCCCCACAGCCGCTCCGCCAGCTGCTTCCTGGCAAACGCGCGGTCCGGCGAGGTGTCGTCGCCCGGCTGGCGCAGATCGCCGTGGGCGGCCACGTGCTGGTCGAGCGAGACCTGCTCGCTCTTGTGGCGCCGCCTCCACCATCGCTGGCGGTTACGGGCCTGGTTGATGACGATGCGGTAGATCCAGGTCTTGAGGGCCGATTGGCCGCGGAAGTTCTTAATGGTGCGGAAGACGCTGAAGAACACGTCCTGGGAGAGGTCGAGGGCTTCATCGCGGTCGCCCAGGAGGTGCAGGGCCAGCTGAAAGACCATCCGCTCGTGGCCGGAAACCAGCTCGGCGCAGGCCGATTGATCCCCCGCGGCACACCGCCCGATGAGGGCCGCCTCGCGGTTGCCGACATCAGCCCATCCGAGCGCCCCGGCGTCTTTCATGACGGTATCCGCGACAAATCGCAAGCCCATGGCCAGTGTATCAAGATTAGAACCCGGTCCGGCCGGAAAGTTCCCGGGTTTGCTACCATCTAGTGGCGTGTACGCTCGATATCTAAAGCGGGCCGTTCCTACGGAACGGCCCCAGTACCTTCGATGAGCAACGATGTTCGATTCTTTCCATTTCATTGATACGCTCCACTAGGACGTGCGCCGCAGCCTGATGGCCGTCGTGTTCGTAGCCGTGGCCGGCGTCGCCGGCGCGCTGGCGTATTCGGCATGGGCCAACGAGGTGGAATTCAACCGCCTGATGGCCAGCGGCGACGAGGCGGTGACGGCCGAGCGCCATTTCCAGGCGATTGAGGCGTTCAGCGGCGCCGTGGCCCGGAAGCCCGACTCCATGGTCGCGTACTTCAAGCGCGGCTCGGTCTATCTGGATCAGGGCGAGCTCGACGCGGCGCTGCGAGACCTGCGGCGCGCGACCGGGATTGACCCGAGCGCCCTGGGTCCCCTCGAGCTCGCCGGCGATGTCAGCGTCGCATTGGGCCGTGCCGATCGCGCCGTCGAGCGCTACGAAGCGTACGTCGCCCTCGATGAGCAGAATGCCCGCGTCCTCTACAAGCTCGGGCTCGCCCGCTACCGTGCCGGCCGGCCCGCCGCGGCGATCGAACCGCTTCAACAGGCGCTCGCGTTGGACCCGGCGCTGGGCGAAGCGCACTACGTGCTGGGCCTGGTCGAGCGCGATCAACATCAACTGCCCGCCGCTCGCGCCTCGCTCGAAAAATCGGTGCGGTTATCTCCCGCCGGCCAGACCGCGGCACGCGAGGCGCTCGCCGAGGTCTACGGACTCGAAGGCGATCACACCAAGTCGATCAATCAGCTGGAGGCCCTGGCGGCGCTTGAGCCAGCGCGCGCCGATCGCCTGGTGGCCGTCGGACTGGCGCAGGCCCGCGCCGGCCGGGCGGATGCGGCGGTCACCACGCTCAGCCGCGCGGTTGAGCGCTTCCCCGAGGCGCCGCAGGCATATGCCGCGCTGGGCCACGTCTGGTTGATGACGGCGCAGACGCGCGGCGATCGCGTCGCGCTCATTAAGGCCGTTGAGGCGTTGCAGCACGCGGCCAGGCGTTCCGACGCCACGAGCGACACGTTCGCGGAGCTTGGCCGGGCCTGGCTTCTCGCCGGCGACCGGCGCGCGGCCGAGCGTGCGTTGCGCCAGGCCGTGGCGCGGTTGCCGGTGCCGCCCGACGCCTATCTTCAACTCGCCAACGTCACCGCCGGGGATGGCCGCATTCAGGACGCGCGAGATGCGCTCGTCAAATACGCCACGCTGGTCGGTGACGCGCAACCGCTGGCGGATGTCGCAACGAGGATCGCCGACTTTTCGGTGCGACTGGGAGAGCCGGCGCTGGCTGTGCGCTGGTTCGATCGCGCGGTGGATGAGGCCGGTCCCTCGCCCGTGCTGTTAGCGCGGCTGGCGGAGGCGGCGTGGATGGCCGGCGACATCCCGCGCGCGCGTCAGGTGGTCGACGAAGGACTGTCGGTCGAGCCCACCCACCCCGGGTTGCTGCAGCTCAAGCGAAAACTGCCGCCGCTCTGATCACGTACGGTTTGGTGGTGAAGACTGTCGATCTCAGATCTCAGATCTCGGATTGCAGATTAATTTCAGATCTTTAGATCTGAGATCTTCAATTGATCTGCAATCTGAGATCTGAGATCTGAAATCGACTACTTCCGCTTCGGATCTATGGCATCCCGCAAGCCGTCGCCAACGAAGTTGAAACCCAGCACAACGATCGCGAGAAAGATTCCTGGAAAGATCGTGAGGTGTGGCGCGTCGAGCAAGTGAGCGCGGCCGCCGTTGATCATCGTTCCCCAACTGGGCGTCGGTGGCTGCACGCCGAGGCCGAGGAAACTGAGCGCCGCTTCCGAAAGAATCGCGCCGGCCATTCCCAACGTCGCCTGCACCAGCACTGGCGGTATCGCGGTGGGCAGAACGTGAAGCGTGAGGATGCGAAGCGTGCCGGAGCCGAGGGCGCGGGCCGCCATCACGTATTCGAACTCGCGGGCGCGAAGCACCTGCCCTCGCACCAATCGCGCGTAGCCGACCCATCCGATGATCGCCAACGCCAGCACCACGTTGGTCAGGCTCGGCCCCAGCACGGCGACGAGCGCGATCGCCAGCAGCATGCCGGGGAATGCCATCAACACATCCATCAGCCGGCCGATCACCTGATCGATCCGCCCGCCGTAGTAGCCGGACACGGCGCCGACGGCGAGTCCCACCACCGACGAGACGCCGACCACCACGAAGCCAACCAGCAACGACACGCGCGCGCCCAGCAGCACGCGCGCCAGGATGTCGCGTCCCAGCTCGTCGAGCCCGAACCAGTGCTGCCAGCTGGGTCCCGACAGCCGGTGCGCCAGATCCTGGGTCGACGAGTCCCACGGCAACACCCACGGCGCGAACAGCGCGCCGATCACGACCACGACGACGATCGCAATACCCGCGCGCGCCTGCCCTGAGCGAAGTCGAAGGGTCATTCGAGCCGGATCCGCGGATCGAGGACGCCGTACAGCACGTCGGTCATCAGGTTGACGGTCACATAGGTGAAGGCGATCAACAGGATGCAGCCCTGCACCATCGGGTAGTCGCGAAACCCGATCGATTGGATCAGCAGGCGTCCGATGCCGGGCCACGCGAAGATCGTCTCGGTGATCACCGCGCCGGTGAGCACCGCGCCAAACTGCAGCGCGATGATCGTGACAAGCGGGATCAGGCTGTTGCGCAGCGCATGGCCGACGACCGCCGCCGATCGCGACACGCCGCGAGCGCGCGCCGCGCGAACATAGAGCTCGCCGAGCTCGTCGAGCAGGCTCGCCCGCGTCATGCGCGCCAGGATGGCCGCCAGCGCGAGGCCGAGCGACACCGCCGGCAGCACCAGCTGCGCGGGTGTTCCCCTGCCCGACACCGGCAGCCATCCGAGCTCAACCGAGAAGAGGATGGCGAGCAGCGGCCCCAGCCAGAAGTTCGGGATCGAAATACCGGCGAGCGCAAACGTCATCGCGCCGTAATCGATCGCGCTGCCCCGCCAGACAGCCGCGACGATACCGAGCGGTAAGGCAATCACAATGGCAACGGCCATCGCCGCCACTGCGAGCTCCGCCGTCGCCGGCACCCGCTCCGCGATCATCGTCACAACCGGCTGGCCCGTCCGGAACGAGACGCCCAGATCGCCGGTCACCGCACGCCGGAGAAAGACCCCGTACTGCGTGAGCAACGGACGATCGAGTCCGAGGGTGCTGCGAAGCTCGGCAATGTCTTGAGGTGCCGCGCCCTCGCCGAGCATGGCTTGCGCCGGGTCGCCGGGCACGAGATGAATCAGCGAGAACACCAGCGTCGCGACGCCGAGCAGAACGGGGACCGCCAGCACGATCCGACGAACGAGATACGGCAGCACCGCGCTCATTCTAATGCGCCGCGGCTGTCTTTCTCGGCGCCTTCGAGGTCGAGCCGGATCAACAGCTTCGTCAAGCCCTGTCGTGATACGCCGAGCTCCCGCGCCGCAGCGGGCGTCCGGCCTCCGGCGCGCGCCATCGCGGCCCGCACGTACCGCGCTTCGAAGGAGCGCCGCGCTTCGGCGAGCGTCGACCGCGTGCCAATCGCCGCCGCGCGCGTGATGTGCGCCGGCAACACGTGCGCGCCGATCACGCCCCGCGCCGGGGCGGCAACCATGACCGACGCGAGCACGTTCTGCAGCTCGCGGACGTTGCCGGGCCAGTCGTAGGACCCGAGCAAACTAAACGCCGCGGGCGACAGCACGGCGCGGCTGCCGGTGCGCTGGGCCAGCAAGGCCCACGAATGCCGCACCAGCGCCGGCAAATCTTCAAGGCGATCGCGCAGCGGCGGAATCACGATCCGCAACACATCGAGCCGATAGCGGAGGTCGGCGCGAAAGCGGCCGAGGGTGACCTCCCCCGCGAGGGGACGATTGGTGGCCGCGACGATTCGCGCGTCGATTCTTCGTGTGGCCGACTCCCCCAGCCTCCGGACTTCGCCCTCTTGCAGTGTGCGCAACAACTTGGCCTGCACGCGCGCGCCCAGGTCCGCGACCTCGTCGAGAAAAAGCGTCCCGCCCTGCGCCTCTTCGAACAAGCCGAGCCGCTCGGCGACGGCGCCGGTGAACGCGCCGCGGGTGTGGCCAAACAGCTCGGCCTCGACGAGATCGTCGGCCAGCGCGGCGCAATTGAGCGCGCAGAACCGCCGGTTTCGCCGCACGCTCCCGCCGTGCACCGCTCGCGCCACCAGCTCCTTGCCCGAGCCGCTCTCGCCTTCGATCAAGACCGGAAACGGCGACGAGGCGGCGCGCGCCACCGCCTGCCTGACCGCCTGCATGCCGGCGCTCTCGCCGATTAGGTCGGGCATCAGCCCGTCCGCCCCCTGCGGCGTCTGTAGTCGCTCGACGGTCTCGTGCATCGCCGGCGCGGCGGCCGTGGCCGTGAGGCCGAGCAGCCGGGCAATGTCGTGCGGCACCACCGGCACCCCGATCGCCCAGCGGCACCACACGGCGCCGACAATGCTCGACCCGTAACGAATCGGCCAGGCGGCCTCGACCGATTGCCGCGCATCGACGGCCGGCACCGCGACGCCGGTGTCGAGGACGCGTAGAGCGACTTCGAGTTGAGACGGCGCCGGTATGACGGCGCCGGCATGACTGATCACATGCGGCTGGTCGCGATGGCGCGACACAAACGCGACGCAGGTCGCCGACAGGATGTCGCGCACGAGCATCGCCGTCCGCGACAGCGCAAGCGATGCGTCTTCGACTTCCTGGCAGATCCGCAATACCTCGAGAAACGCATCGACCAGCGCCGGTTCGGTGCGGGGCTCGTGGGCGTCGCGCGTGATCTGGGCCCGTAAATCGTCGGCTTCCGGTGTCTCGACCGACAACAGCGCTGCTCGCGCCTCCAGCAGCCGCCGCTGGGCAATCAGGCACCGAGCCAGCGCACAGCGGGCCGCCGCTTGTTCAGTCCCGGTCGTGAGGAGGACGCCCCACCTCGCAGTGGCCTCCGCATCGGTCACCTGGCCGGCCAGGTGAAGCTGGTGCGACCTCGCAATCAGTGAGCTCGCGGTTGGAAACGACTCGAGCGCGCTCTGTTCGTGCACGTGCAGCGGCGCGGCGATGAGTCGCGGGCGCCACGGCCGATCGGCCGTCGCCGTGCGCACCATCAGGTGGGGCCGCGCGTCTTTCGTCGCCAGCCGGAACAGGGCCAGCGTCGCGTCGTTCGATAAATGTGTATCAGTGGCGAATACGACGAGCGATCGGTCCTTGAGCCACGACGGCCAGCGCCATCGCGCCTGCGCCAACACCGCGCCCAGCGCGTCGGCGGCGAGCGGCACGAAGCCGGCCAGGCGTGCTTCGCGCGCCAGCAGCCGATGCGTGCGCGCCCAGGCAGCGGTCGACGGCTCCGCCAAGTCGAGCGCGCGCGGCCTGCCGTCGCGAGCATCGGCGAGCGCCGCTCGGAATGTCTCGAGCGTATCGGCGGAATTGCCGGCAGGGAATTCGCCGGCCGCGGGCCGCTCCCAAATTTCGAATCGCG
Source organism: Acidobacteriota bacterium (assembly GCA_030650395.1). Taxonomy (GTDB): domain Bacteria; phylum Acidobacteriota; class Vicinamibacteria; order Vicinamibacterales; family UBA2999; genus 12-FULL-67-14b. The sequence continues at coordinate 13,054 of JAUSDY010000109.1, forward strand.
ATTGCCCTCGCACGTCGAAATCGATCAGCCACGACTGCGCGCGCACGGTAAAGAGCGGCAGCGCGGGTTGCGCCGGCCGGCGCCGCACATGCCATCGAATCGCGGCGCCGGTAGCCAGATCCAACGCGCGTCCGCCCGCTACGAGATAACGATCGAGCATCAACATGACCGCGTTTACTGCAAGCCAAAGGCCCACAGGTATGGATGCGATTTGCGGGGGTTTTGACTGGGTGGCGCGGTGAGGGGTCGCAGTTTCTTCGTATAGAATGCTCGACGGATGCTGCGTTTTTTGACGGCCGGTGAATCGCACGGCCAGGGCCTGGTCACGATTCTCGAAGGCCTTCCCGCCGGACTCGCGATCGACTTCGAAGCCATCACCCAGGAGCTGCGGCGCCGCCAGGGCGGCTACGGCCGCGGCCGGCGCATGGTGATCGAGTCCGATCGCGCGGAGATCCTCTCGGGCGTGCGCCGCGGGCGCACCACCGGCGCGCCAGTCGCGATGCTGGTGCGCAACAAGGATTGGGAAAACTGGCAGAACACGATGCACGTCGAGGCCGAGGCGCCCGAGGGATCAACCGGCGCCAACCGCGCCGCCGTCGTGCGGCCCCGGCCCGGCCACGCCGACCTCGCCGGCGCGCTCAAGTACGACCACGAAGACATTCGCGATGTCCTCGAGCGCGCCAGCGCGCGTGAAACCGCCGCGCGCGTGGCAGCCGGTGCTATTGCGCGGCAGTTATTGCGAGCCGTCGGCTGCGAGATCAGCAGCCACATCACCGGCATCGGCGCCGTCGTGGTCCCGCCGCAAACGGTCGTGCCGTTCGATCGCGTCACGGCCATGGCGCTGGATGCGCCGCTGCGGTGCACCGAGGCCACGCTCGAGCGGCAGATGATGGCGGCGATCGACGCCGCCAAGGAAGCCGGCGATACCCTCGGCGGGTCCTTCGAGGTCATCGCGCACAATGTTCCCGTTGGTCTCGGCAGTTACGTCCAGTGGGACCGCAAGCTCGACGGCCGTCTCGCGCAGGCGCTGATGTCGATTCCCGCCATCAAAGCGGTGGCGATCGGCGACGGCGTGGATGGCGCCAGGCGTCCGGGCTCCCTGGTGCACGATGAGATCGTGTCGGACCCGTTGGCGCCGTCTGGCGAGCCGGTCGTCGGTCGGCCCACCAATCGTGCCGGCGGCCTCGAAGGCGGCGTCACCAACGGCCAGGAGTTGCGCGTCACGGGGTTCATGAAGCCGATCTCGACGCTGATGAAGCCGCTGCGGTCGGTCGACCTCACGACGCTCGAAGACGCGCCGGCCGCCATCGAGCGCAGCGATACCTGCGCCGTGCCGGCTGCGGCGGTGGTCGCCGAGGCCATGGTCGGTCTGGTCCTGGCCGATGCGCTGCTGGAGCGATTCGGCGGCGACACCCTCACCGATTTGATCGCGCGTGTGGCCAGCACCGGGGCCCGCGTGCGCGGGCGCCTGACCCGGCGGCCTTCCCCGGCGCGGGCCTGACCGCGCCGCTTCACCCGAGCCATCCGCGGATGCTTCGTCCCATTCTTCGCCTGGGGGATTCGATCCTGAGCGAGCCGGCTCGCCCGGTCGAGGCGATCACGCCCGCAATCGAAAAGCTGATCGACGACATGGCCGAAACGATGTACGCCGCGCCGGGCATCGGCCTGGCGGCGCCGCAGGTCGGCCAGTCGCTGCAAATTTTCGTGCTCGACTTGTCGCTCGGCAAGGATCCCGCCGGCCTCGTCGTGATGGTCAATCCCGAGTTCGTCGAGCGTGAGGGCATGCAACTGGAAGAAGAAGGCTGCCTGAGCGTGCCCGGCTTCACGGCGACGGTGGCGCGTCCGAAGCGCGCGGTGGTCAAGGGCCTGGATCGCAACGGCGACAGCCATACGATTGAAGGCACCGGCCTGCTCGCGCGCGCGTTGCAACACGAGATGGATCACTTGAACGCGTGCCTGTTCGTCGATCGGCTGCGAGGCATCGCGCGCGACCTCATCCTGCGGAAGGTGAAAAAGCTGAGCAAGGCCGGCAAATGGTGAACGGCTGATGGCGCTTCGCATCGCGTTCTTCGGCACACCGGGTTTCGCGCTTCCCTCGCTGGAACGCCTGCTCGCCTCCCCTCACCGTATCGCCGGCGTCGTCACGCAGCCGGATCGCCCGCGCGGCCGCGGCCAACTGGTGAGCCCGAGCCCGATCAAGGCCCTGGCCGCATCGGCCGGCCTGCCCGTCCTGCAGCCGGCGCGCTTGACGCGCGAAACGTTCGAGGCAGAGTTCACGGCGCTCAATGCCGACCTCGGCGTGGTGGCGGCCTACGGAAAGATCCTCCCCGACTGGCTGCTGGAGGCACCGCGCCTTGGCTTGATCAACGTGCACGCGTCGCAGTTGCCGCGCTACCGCGGCGCCTCCCCGATTCATCGCGCGGTCATGGCCGGCGATCGCACCACCGGCGTCACGATCATGCGGGTCGTCAAAGAGCTCGACGCAGGACCAATCCTCGCGCAGGCCGAGGTGCCGATCGGGCCCGACGACACGGCGGTGAATGTGGAACGTGCTATCGCGGATCGAGGCGCCGAGCTGCTGCTCGAAACAGTGGATCGCATGGCCGCCGGTCCGGTCACCGAGACAACGCAGGATGACGCGCTGGCGACCTACGCGCCCAAGCTGACGAAAACCGACGGGTTGATCAACTGGTCCAGAACGGCGGACCACCTTCATGACCAGATCCGCGGCCTCACGCCCTGGCCGCACGCCTACACGTTTCTCGCCAACACCCGCTACATCCTGCATGGCTCGCGCGTCGGCGCGTTGCCGCCAGAGGGGGCGGCGACCGGCACGATCGTCACGGCCTCTGTCCACGAGGGCCTGCTTGTCGCCTGCGGCGAACGTACCGTCCTCGAGATCCTGGCCTTGCAACTCGAGGGCAAGCGCGTGATGAGCGCGCGAGATGCCATGGCCACCCAGTTATTGAGGGCCGGCGCCCGCTTCTCGAAGGCATGATTGCCACGGCGCGGGTCGCCGCGTTCGACGCGCTTCGAGAAATCGAAGCCAGGCACCTCGATCTCGGCGAGGCGGTCGCGCGGGTGCGCAAGCCGCTCGCCGATGAGCGCGATCGCGCCCTGCTGTTGGAGCTGGTCTCGGGCACGCTGCGAATGCGCGCGGCCATCGACTTCCAGCTCGCATCCCGCGTGATCCGATCGCTTTCCAAACTCGATGAGGCGGTGCGGATCATTCTCAGGATGAGCGGCTTTCAGCTCCTCTACCTCTCGCGCATTCCCGCTTCGGCGGTGATCAACGACGCGGTTGAGCTCACCCGCCGCTCAGGCAAGTCGAGCGCCGCCGGTCTCGTGAACGCCGTCCTGCGGGCGCTCGCCCGCGACCGCGAGAAACTGACGTGGCCGGCCGTGCCTCCACCTGATGCCGCGGTCGGGCCGGTCGCCGAGTACCTCGCCGTTGTGCATTCGCATCCGGCGTGGCTGGTGGCGCGATGGGTCGAGCGTCACGGCCGCGACGCCGCCGAACGCTGGCTCGAGTTCAACAACCACGCTGCGGCGTTGTGCCTCGCGCCCAATCGCACGCTGGTCTCGCGCGACGCGCTCGCAGAGGAACTGCTCGCCGACGGCGTCGAGACCCGGCCGACCTCACGCGCCCCTCACGGCCTGCATGTGGTCAGCGGACAGCCACTCGCCACGCGCGCCTTCCGCGAAGGCCGGTTCCTGGTGCAGGACGAGGCCTCGCAACTAATTGCCGCGCTCGTCGATCCGCCGCGGGGCTCTCGCGTGCTGGACTTATGCGCATCACCAGGCGGCAAGACGATGTCGCTCGTGGCGGATGTGGGCGGACAGGGACTGGTCGTCGCCTCCGACGTTCGTCCCCATCGTCTTCGCGTGCTGGCGAGCACGCTCGCCCGGTGTTGTGCCTCACGCGCGCGGGTCATCCAGGTGCCCGCCGAAGGCCCGCTGCCGCTTCGCGACGAAAGCGTCGACGCGGTCCTGATCGACGCGCCCTGTTCCGGGCTGGGCACCGTGCGCCGCGACCCGGACATCCGCTGGCGCCGCTCGCCGGAGGATCTTCCGCGCTTCGCGGCGGCGCAGTTGAACCTGCTCGATCGCGCGTGCGGGCTGGTGCGCCCCGGCGGCACGCTGATCTACAGCACCTGTTCGAGCGAGCCTGACGAGAACGAAGACGTCGTCGCCGCGTTTCTTCGCACCCACGCAAACTATTCGCAGGTCCGCACGCATCAGACATTGCCATTCCGAGACGGCCTCGAGGCCTTCTACGGCGCGGTCCTTCGCAGGACCCTGTAGTACCATTGAGCGTTGTCGATGCAGTTGAAAACGCGGGTCGTGAGCTACGGCAAGATCCTGCTTCTGGCGGGGGCCCTGGCCGTCACGTTCCTGCTCTTTGCGGCCATCGCCATGCGCGTCGCCATTACCGCGCGGCAGGTCACCGTGCCTGATTTGGTGGGGCGATCGATTGCCGACGCGACCGCGCTCTCCATGCAACTCGATCTGCAGCTCCGAGTGGATGAGACACCCCGGCCCGACCCCAAGGTTCCAGCCGGTCACGTGCTCGGCCAGGAGCCGACCGCCGGCTCCGCCGCGAGGCGGCAGCGCAGCGTCCGCGTGTGGGTGAGCTCGGGTACTCATGTGGCGCTGGCGCCGTCGCTGCTCGGCGAATCACAACGGACCGCCGAGATCCGCGTCGCGCAAGACGGGCTCACGATCGGCACGGTCTCCGAGATTCGTTCGGGCGCATACCCGCCTGACGTCGTTGTCGCACAGGATCCGCCGCCGTCGACACAGACCGCCGAGATTCGCCTGCTGGTCAATCGCGGCGAAGACCGCGCCATCTACGTGATGCCAGATCTGATCGGATTGAACGGCGAGCGCGCCGCCGACGTGATGCGGATTCGCGGCTTCCGCGTGTCGATTACGGCGCAATCCAGCGCCTCCGCCATTCCTCCCGGCGTCGTGGTTCGCCAGTCTCCGGCCGGCGGGTATCAGGTGCACCCGGGTGATCCGATCGCGCTGGAGGTCAGCCGGTGACCATCCGCCTCGCGCCCTCGATTCTCGCTGCCGACTTTGCCGCGCTCGGCCGCGACATCGAGGCTGCCACGCGCGGCGGCGCCGATCAGATCCACGTCGACGTCATGGATGGGCACTTCGTGCCGAACATCACGATTGGTCCACCGGTGGTGCGCGCGCTGCGCAAAGTGACGACGCTGCCGCTGGATGTGCACTTGATGATCATGGAGCCCGATCGCTACCTCGACGCCTTCGTCGATGCCGGCGCCAACATGATCTCGGTGCACGTCGAAGTGCTGCCGCACCTGCATCGCACCATCACCCAGATCAAAAAGCTCGGCGCGAAAGCCGGCGTCGTCTTGAATCCCTCCACGCCGGTCGTGGCGATCGAACAAGTGGTGGGCGACGTCGACTTCGTGCTCGTGATGTCGGTGAACCCGGGATTCGGCGGACAGGTCTTCATTCCCAACACGCCGGCGAAGATCCGCGCCGTGCGGACCCTGCTCGATCGCGCCGGCAACAGCAAGGCGCCCATCGAAGTGGACGGAGGCGTGGACCTCACCACGGTGGCCGCCGTCGTCGAGGCCGGCGCCGAATGGCTGGTAGCCGGGAACGCGATCTTCAGTGGCGGCTACGACAAGGCCGAAGCCGCGGCCCGCGCCCTCAAGGACGCGGCACTGGCGGCGGCCAAGGGCGCCGCGCGGTGAGCGGCGCTGCTGCCGGCCGCACCACCACGTCCACGGTGCGCGTCCGTTACGCCGAAACCGACAAGATGGGCGTGGTGTACTACGCCAACTACCTGGTGTGGTTCGAGGTTGGACGTAGCGATTGGCTCAGGGAGACCGGCTGGTCGTATCGCGAGATGGAAGTGGATGGCCTGGCGCTCCCGGTCATCCAGGCGCACTGTGAATATCGTCAGAGCGCGAAGTACGATGACGAGATCGACGTGCGCACCCGGGCGTCAAAGGCCTCGGCGGTGCGCATTCAGTTTGATTACGAGGTCGTGCGCCGCGCCGACGGCGTGGTGATCGCCACCGGATACACCGTGCATGCCACGATCGATCGACAAGGACGGCCGGTGCGTTTACCGGAGCGAGTGAAGGATCTGTTCGCATGAAAGCATTGGTCACGGGGGGCGCCGGTTTCATCGGCTCGCACCTCAGCGAGCGGCTGCTCGATCAGGGCGCCGGCGTCGTCTCGCTCGACAGCTTTACGGATTTTTATCCGCGCCCGCTCAAAGAGCGCAATCTCTCCGGCTTGATCGGCCGGCCCGGCTACAGCTTTGTTGAGGGCGACATCCGCGACGTCAACCTTGCGGCGCTGCTCGACGGCGTCACACACGTGTTTCACCTGGCCGCCCAGGCCGGCGTGCGCCGCAGCTGGGGCGCGGAGTTCGAGATCTACACGCAGCTCAACATCGACTCCACGCAGCGCCTGCTGGAAGGCTGCGTCGGCCGCAGCATCGAACGCCTCGTGTATGCCTCGAGCTCGTCGGTGTACGGCGACGATGTCGAGATCCCGATGACGGAGCTGGCGCTGCCCCAGCCGGTCTCGCCGTATGGGGTCACGAAGCTGGCGGCCGAACAGCTTTGCTACCTCTATCACGTGAATTTCGGCGTGCCCACGGTGTCGCTGCGCTACTTCACGGTCTACGGCCCGCGCCAGCGCCCCGATATGGGCTTTCACCGCTTCTTTTCCGCGATCCAGGCCGGCAAGCCGCTGATCCAGTTCGGCGACGGCCTTCAGACCCGCGACTTCACCTACGTGGCCGATGCCGCGGCCGCCACGGCGACGGCGGCAGTCCGCGGGGTGCCCGGGCGCGTCTACAATATTGGAGGGGGCGCACGCGTCTCCTTGCGGGAGGTCTTCGATCTGATCGCCCGCGTCTCCGGTCGTCCCGTGACGATCGATCAACAAGGCCCGCAAAAGGGCGACATGCGCGATACCTACGCCGACACCTCGCGGGCGCAGGCCGACCTGGGCTTTGCCCCGTCGGTGACGCTCGAAGAAGGCCTTCGGCAGATGTGGCGCTGGATGGAAGCGACGCGAACATGACTGTGATTCGACTGGTGTCGGCCCTGGCCGTCGTGGCGGCCATCGCCGGCGGGTGTGCCGCCAAGAAAGACGTGATGCCGCTCGGCACCGCGGACGCCGACAAGTACCTCTTCGACAAGGGCAGCGAAGCCGCCAAGGAACGGAAGTGGCTGAATGCCCGCGAGTACTTCCGCAACATCGTCGACAACTATCCGCAGAGCCCATACCGCCCCGACGCCAAGCTGGCGCTCGGCGATAGCTACATCGGCGAGCACACCACCGAGGCGCTGCTGCTGGCGGCCAACGAGTTTCGCGAGTTCCTGACGTTCTACCCCACCAACCCGCGCGCCGATTACGCGCAGTTGCAGCTGGCCAAGTCGTTCGCGGAGCAGATGCTCGCGCCGGAACGGGATCAGTCGGCGACGAAAGACGCCATCAAGGAAATCGAGATTTTCCTGCAGCGCTTTCCGAACAGCGCGCTGATGCCGGAGGCCCGCAAGCTCGAACGCGAGGCCAAGGATCGGTTGAGCGAAGCCGGCTACCGCGTGGGTTTCTTCTATTTCCGGTTGAAGTATTATCCCGGCGCCATTGACCGCTTCCGGGAAGTGCTCAAGACCGACCCGGCCTTTACCAATCGCGACGCCCTTTATTACCATCTGGCTGAATCGCTCTACCAATACAACCAGGGCGCCTCGCGCGCCGAAGCACTCCCGTTCTTCGAACGGCTGCTCAAGGAATTCGAGAAGTCCGAGTACCTCGCGGCTGCGCAAAAGCGAGTCGCCGAGCTCAAGACCGCTGTTGTAGGCGATCTGGCGAAATCGCGGTAACGTCCGATAAGAAAGCCTGAGCGCTCCCCGGGCTCAACGGCGGGTTTTCCGCCAGAAAGTAGGCTTTTTGGAAATGCGCACGGTTATTGCCTTTGCCGCCTGCACCCTGGCGGCCGCCGGCCCTCTGTGGGCGCAATCACCCCCCTCGATTACCGGGCCCCGCACGCTCGCTCCGGCGCATGTCATGTGCACGGATGTGCCCGTCGTGACGCGGACGCAGTCAACGCTGTTCATCAAAGGCGGACACAGCCCCGACCGTCACACCAGCCTGTATAAGGGCGAGGTCGCCGTGCTGAACCGAACCGTTGACGATGGCCTGAGGGTGGGCCAGCGCTATTTCGCGCGGCGTCTGCACGTCGGTGCGACGCGCGGACTCCCCCGCGAAGGCGAGGGCTTCGGCATGGTCCGCACGGCGGGCTGGCTGACGGTAACCGCCCTTGACGAGGTCAATGCGCTGGCGACGATTGACTTCAGCTGCGACAGCCTCGAGGCCGGTGATTTTCTCGAGCCGTTCGTCGAGCAGCCGCTGCCAACGTCCGCCGAGCCGATGGGCGCGCCGATTTTTGGAGAGTACGGGAACATCCTGTTTGGCACCGACACTCGCACGACGTTCGGCGACGGCGATACGCTGAACATCGATCGGGGTACGGTGCACGGCGTGGCCCGGGGCGCGCGCTTTGCGATCTTCCGCAACGTCGTGCCGGGCCTGCCGCTGGTGTATGTCGGCGACGCGGTGGTGATGGAAGAAGGCGAGCTGACCTCGAAAGTCGTGCTCGTGCGCGTGACCGACGTCGTCCAGCAGGGCGACGTGGTCGTGCGGCGCCGCAATCCGGAACGATTCAGCTGATCTTCTTTTCTCTCGCCGACTTCGCCGCTTCGAAGTCGGCGACCTTGTCGTCGCGGCTGGTCATCGCGCGCTGGAAGCCCTGGTAGTAATCGACCGCAGAGACCAGGGCCGTGATTAGCACCACCCACATCGCGGCCTGCCCCAGCACCAGCAACGCCGGCACGCGTTCCCAGCCAAGAATCAGCAACAGGATCGCGGTCACCTGCGACGCCATCTTCAGCTTGCCCAGGCCCGAGGCCGGCATGGTGAGGCCGCGCGAGTAGGCGAGGTTCCTGAGGCCCGTGACCGCGATCTCGCGGCCGATGATCACGCCGACCATCCATGACTGAACCAGATCGAGCTGCACGAGCGAGATCAGCGTCGCTGAGATCAGCAGCTTGTCAGCGAGGGGGTCGAGGATCTGGCCGAGCGTCGTGACTTGTTTGCGGCTGCGCGCGAGGTAGCCGTCGAGCCAATCGGTGAGCGAGGCGAGGCCGAAGATGCCGGCCGCGACCAGCTCGACCGGCAGGCCCATCACGAGACGGCCTTCGAATTTCGTGAGGAGTACCGACACCAGCACGGGCACCAGGAAGATGCGTGCGACGGTGAGGCCGTTCGGCAGATTCATATGCGACCTGCCGTCATTCTACGCCTCGGTCGTGTAAGATGGAAGTTTGTCATGAAGGCCATTCTTCTCGCCGGGGGCAAGGGGACGCGGCTGCGTCCGCTCACGATTCACACTCCGAAGCCCGTCGTTCCGATCTTCGACCGCGCGTTCCTGCACTATCAAATCGACCTGCTCAAGCAGGTCCCCGAGATCGACGAAGTCATCCTCAGCCTCAACTACCAGCCGCGCCGCATCGAAGAGATCTTCGGCGAGGGCGCCGGCACGGGCGTGCGGCTGCGCTATGTGGTCGAGCCGGCCCCGCTCGGCACCGGCGGCGCCATCCGCTATGCCGCCCAGGGCATCACCGAGACGCTGGTGGTCTTCAACGGCGACGTCATGACGAGCGTGGACGTCAACGCGGTCGTGAAGCTGCATCGCGATCGGCAGGCGAAGGCGACCATCGTGCTGACGCCCGTCGACAACCCGTCGGCCTACGGCCTGGTCGAAACCGAGCAGGATGGCAGCGTGCGGCGCTTTCTCGAGAAGCCAAACCCGGACGAAATCACCTGCGACACGATCAACGCCGGCATCTATGTGCTGGAGCCCGACACGTTCGATCGGATCCCGAAAGACGTGTCGTACTCGATCGAGCGCGCCTACTTCCCTTCTCTGATCGAGCGCAAGGAAGCGTTCGTCGCCTACGTGGACCGCGGCTACTGGATCGACATCGGCACGCCGGAGAAGTACATCCAGGTGCACCACGACATGTTCGACGGCCGCTTCTCAGGCGGGATCTTCGCCACGGCCGATCGCTCGAAGCCGATCGTGTCGCCCGACGCGCGGATCGAAGAGGGCGTCACCTTTGCCGGCGCCAGCTTCATCGACGCCGGGGCCCACGTCAAGGCGGGCGCACGCATCGGCCCCTACTCCGTGCTCGGCCGCGGCGTCGTCGTCGAAGAATCGGCCGACGTCGAAAACACGATCCTGTGGCCGAATACGCGCATCGGACAGCACGCGGTCGTGCATGGCCCGGTCCTCGGCCGCAACTGCCACATCGGCCGCAACTCGGTGGTAAAGTCCTCCTCCGTGCTCGGCGACAAGACCCTACTGACCGACTACACGACGATTTGAGTTGAAAGTTGTAAGTTGTAAGTTGAAAGTTTCAGTCTTAAGTTCAGTCTTAAGTTTTAGTTTTAAGTTTTAGTCTTGATTTTGGAGTTTACAGTTAGCTGGGTCACATCGAACTTTCGACTGAACTTCAAACTTTCAACTGAACTCCAAACTGACACTTTCAACTTACAACTTTCAATTTTAAACTGATCCCCTGAAGCCCATGATCAATGCATCCGTATTCAAGGCCTACGACGTTCGCGGCCTCTATCCTTCTGAAATCACCGAGGACTTGTTTCACCAGCTCGGACGCGCGTTCGTGGCGTATCTTGGCCCCGGCAAGTACGCCGTCACGCGCGACATGCGGACATCGTCTCCGTCGCTGACGGCCGCCTTCATCGACGGCGCCCGCAAACAGGGCGGCACGGTCTACGACTACGGCCTGCTCGGCACCGATCAGATGTATTACGCGGTCGCCGCCGACAAGCTTGATGGCGGCGCGCAGGTCACCGCCTCGCACAATCCGGGCGAATACAACGGCTGCAAGATGGTGCGGGCCGAGGCGTTTCCGCTGAGCGGCGAGGCCGGGATCAAGGAGATGAAAGAGATGATCCTCGCCGGATCGATCCCGGCGGCTCCGGCGACCCCGGGCACGGTCGAGCGGCGCGAGATCATGGACCGCTACATCGAGCACGTCCTGTCGTTTGTGGACGAGGCCTCGCTCAAGCCGTTCAACGTCGTGCTCGACGCCGGCAATGGCGTGGCCGGCATCGTGGCGCCGCGGCTGTTCGATCGGCTGCCGTGCAAGACCACGCGGCTCTGCTTCGAGGTCGACGGGACGTTCCCCAATCACGAAGCCAATCCACTGATCGAAGAGAACCGCCGCGACATCACGGCAAAGGTGATCGCTGAGAAGGCCGACATCGGCATCGCGTGGGACGGCGACGCCGACCGCGTGTTCTTTATCGACGGCACCGGCGAGTTCATCGCCGGTGATTTCATCACTGCGCTGCTGGCCGAGGCGTTCCTCATGAAGTCGGCGGGCGAAACCATCATCTACGACGTCCGCGCCAGTTATGCGGTGAAGGAGATGGTCGCGAAGTACGGCGGCAAGGCCCTGATGAACCGCGTCGGGCACGCGTTCATCAAGCGCCGGATGCGCGAAGAGAACGCCGTGTTCGGCGGCGAGGTCACCGGGCATTACTACTTCCGCGACAACTTCTACGCCGATAACGGCTTCATTCCGGCGCTGATGATCCTCGACCTGATGTCGAAGAAGGGCCTGTCGCTGCGCGACCTGCTCAAGCCGCTGCGCGAGCGCTCTTTCATCTCGGGCGAGATCAACACCAAGGTCGCGAACATGGACATCGCGGCGACTAAGATCGCCGAGCTCAAGAAGCGCTACGCCGACGGCAACGTCTACGAGTTGGACGGCGTGTCGGCGGAGTTCAAGGATTGGCATTTCAACGTGCGGCAGTCGAATACCGAGCCGCTGCTCCGCCTCAACCTCGAAGGGCTCACACCAGAAATCATGGAGAAGCGCAGGGACGAAGTGCTCGGGATTATCAGGGGATAGGTTCCACACGAAGGTTCCTCACGGGGGTTCCTCACGGAGGTTCCTCACGACGGTTCTGCTAGAATGTGCCGGAAGCGGGAGTAACTCAGTGGTAGAGTCACAGCTTCCCAAGCTGTTGGTCGCGGGTTCGATCCCCGTCTCCCGCTCCAAAATTCTCGGTGAGGAATCGCCGAGATTCCGTTGCTGACTTTCGCCCGGCTTTCATCGAGTTACACGCCATGGCCGGGGTTGTCCGGAAGCGCGTCCTTTTCTATCGAGTTACCAGACCAGCTTCTTGCATCATCGCGCCCACAGTATTCCTGCGGAAGTCTGTTGCACGATCCCCAGTATCGTGAGCGATCAGGTTCCATGTTTTGGTCACCAAGTCGAGCTTGAACAGCCCTCTGAAGCCCGCTCCTTGGAAACTGCCCAATGCCCACCCTCGGGCGGAATCTCAGACAGCTCCGGGTTCGGGAAGAAATCGTCAGTGGCTACGACCACTCGGTAATGTTCCTTTTGGGCACTCGTTATCAGGTCGTTCGACACTATTTCCAGCGGCTCGTAGGTCCCAACCCGAATCCGGAGAACGTTTGGCGCTCCTTGGTAAGCTCCGTCTCCCTGCGCGTCGTGCAAGGCCTGTCCCTTTGCCGTCGCTGCAACAGTTGCCGTCGCGCGCACCCCAGCTTGAGAGAGTTCGAAGAAGTCGCCCCACCCTGAGAACCCACCCGTTAAATCGCGTTGGTTCGTGAGGGTGATCAGTTTCGCGTCCGCTAGCTCTTGGTACAAGTCCCTTCGTGTGACGCTCTCCCTGCCCTTGTAAAGATCTTCATCGCCAGTGACGAACCGAACGTCTCCCAGCGCCACAAACAGTTCGGGTCGATTCAGGTGTGCCTTGATTAGCTCCTCAGCTTGGGCGTTCGACAGGCTCTCGGGCGCTTGCGCGCAGGCGGCGAGCAGCAGCATCAGCCAGATTAGGAGCCAGTTGGTCTTGTTGAACACATGGATCTCCAAATTCACTCAAATGGGCCTCTGGATTTAGCTCAAAAGATTATGAAGCCATTTGGGTTCGAAGCCTTCACGCGCCTGAATAGGCGCTCCGCGACAGGCGCGAGGGCGTTCACAGGCGGGACTTACAGCCGAGACCGCTGAGCATATCGGTCCCCACGTCGCCCCACGAAAGGGAGCCGACACCGATAAATATGTTCTGGCTAGTCGGCAGCTTTCACCGTCACTTCATCGAGGCTCGCGTTACCCTGAGAATCAACGCACAACATTCGCAGTGTCACGGGTCGGTCGGCCGTTGGATAATAGTACATGGAACCTGGCGCGACTAAGCTCGAAACGCCTCGAAGTGTTGAGCCAGAAGGGAATGGTGAAGTGATCTCGCAGGTGGTTTGGTCGGTCGTGCGCCAGGAGTAAAAATACGGGTCGCCGCTGGCAAGCACAACGGTTCCCGATTGACCATTCACGGTGAGTTTCACTGGTTCATCCAAGCCTTGTGGTGGATGCTGAGAATCCGGCATCGTGAGCACCAACGCCAAGACTGCAACCACGGGAACTGCTGCTAGGCGGGATAGCGGATACGACGCTCTTGGATTACCTCGACGGGCACGACGAGTGCGGACCGCTGAGTTGCTCCAGACAAACGGGAGGGATAATATTGCTACAATAGCAATCACCTTCGCTGCGAAGGGCCATCGTTCCCACAGCTCCGCCGCAAGCTCAGCCTCGGTCAATCGGTCTCTGAGAGTTTTAAGGAACTTCAATGTACCACGCCACTGTTGTCGTTGGCGTAGAAGCAGGAATACAGAACGAAGGGATCTTAATAAATTGACCATTGGTCCCCCGCGATCACAGCAGCGACCGAGACTCTCGAAGTATCTTCGCATGTCCCTGCCCTTACGCAACCCCTTTTTGACGCATATTCTCATTCGGCCTTAGGTGCTGAAGATTCCGCGGCTCGATTCTGGCAGCGGCATCTCGGTTGAGCGAACCGACGGCCACACTCTAACCTCCCTGCGGGCTATATTGCGACTTTCAGGAGGCCTGCGCACACTGGCGGCAGGAACGCCCTGGAGCCCACCTCCGGCATAGGGCAGCCGTCTGTCTGTCCGGATCACAGCGGCGCTCAGTGATTTCCGCTGGCTATGATGAAGTCCCGACAGCGCCGCAGGCGCGAGTCCCACGAGGACGGAAGCCGAGTCGCAGGAGCCGCGAAGCGGCGACTCTTACGAGCGCAGCGAGTCCCCTCCTGAATTGAAATCCCGACCGTCATCGTCACCATCTGCGTCCGTTTAGCTGATGGCACCAGCCCGCTTGCGCCTCGCGAGCTCAGTTTCGTGAAGCGCACGTCGAAGCTCGCGCCGAGATGCGGCTTCATGACGCACGAAGGTTCCTTACGGAGGTTCCAGCCGGAGGTTCCTCGCGGCGGTTCCTCGCGAAAGTTCTACTGGCCGGCGAACCATCGTCGAACCCTCGTTGAGAGCCCTCGTGACGAACCCCGTGAGGAACCCACGTGGGGAGCCCTAGTGAAGACCTATCAGACTGTGGCGGACTGAGCGGGAGTAACTCATTGGTAGAGTCACAGCTTCCCGAGATGTTGGTCGCGGGTTCGATCCCCGTCTCCCGCTCCATCTATTAACCCATCGAAACTCAGAGAGTTATCGTCCGCTGATGTCGGCGCCGACGGTTCGCCAGCGGCGAGCGCTTGTGCATCGTCTGTGCAAGATTGTCGGCGAAAATGCTCAAAATCGCTGCATCGATTCGTGTAACCCGATACAGTTGGCTTCCTTGCATCAGCTGGGGTGTGCGGTAGCCTGGTGCCTTCGCATCAGCTCGTGACACAGCCGGATCTCGGTCGCTACAGGCGGAGGCCTCGATGTCAGAGTTATGCCCCGTGGTCATGAGTTGGGGGGCCAAGTGCGGGCGCCCCGTTTGGGCTACCCGATGCATTTTGCACGACGCGGATCCCGGAAAACCGACGGCGGCTTTCATAGCGGAGATTCAATCCACAGTTGATCGCTCGACGGGAAACCCAGCTGACCTCTCGAACCTTCACTGGTACGGAATTTCGTTCGACGCGATCAGATGGGACTCGGCCGTTAGGTTTGTTGGCTCACAGTTCCACGGCTCAACACCATTCGGAAATGCAAAGTTCTCCGCAAACGTGGATCTTTCAAGTTGTAACTTTGACGGAGTCCTACAGGGGAAGCCGGAGTTCGCCAACGACCTATCTCTGCAAAATTCGAAGTCTCGATGGAATCAGGTGGGAAGACGCTCACTTTCGTGGCAATTGTGACCTACGCGGCGTTCAATTTTTTTCCGACTCGTACGTTTCCAGATG
>JAUSDY010000110.1 GCA_030650395.1 Acidobacteriota bacterium
GTCGAAGCAATCGCCGCCCGACCTCGCGGCACCAGGGATCGCGGCCATCGAGCGCAACGCCTGGGCTCTGGCGCACATCATTGACGATCTGTTGGATATGTCCCGCATCGCGACGGGAACCCTTCACATGGCGGCTCAGCCCGTCGATCTTGTCGCCTTGGCGCAGCGGGCGCTGGATACCGTCCGGCCGTTGGCGGTGACCAAGAACGTGCAGCTGGCGTTCTCCCCCGATCTCGCGGCCATCGAAACCGTCAGCGGAGACGCTGGCCGGCTAGAGCAGGTGATCTGGAATCTGCTCGCGAATGCGATCAAGTTCACGCCTGCGGGCGGGCGTGTTGATGTCTTCATCGCACCCTCGAATGACCACATGGAGATCAGGGTCGTCGACACCGGCCAAGGCATCAGTCCTAACTTTCTGCCACACGTGTTCGCTCGCTTCCGCCAGGGTGATGGCGCGACGACGGGACGTCACACCGGACTCGGTCTTGGGCTGTCCATCGTTCGGCAGCTCGTTGAGCTGCACAGGGGAACCGTGCAAGCGGCCAGTGAAGGGGTGGGGCGCGGCGCGACATTCACCGTCCGTCTGCCGATTGCAGCCGGCGCGGCTCAAGCAGGGCAAGCGGCCGCGCTCAGAGAGCGGCGGACCGCGGTTTCGACGGCCTCGCCGATACGGCGCCTACCAGAACTCGATCAGCTGCGCATCCTGGTCGTCGATGACAGTGCCGACGGGCGCGCGCTGACGTCGTTGGTGCTGACGCAGGCGGGCGCCAACGTGAAGGCGGTGGCGTCGGCCCGAGAAGCGCTTGTGATGCTCGAACTGGAGATGCCCGACGCGTTGGTGACCGAGATCGCCCTCCCGGGTGAGGACGGCTACGATCTGATCCGACAGGTTCGACAGTATGAAGCTGACCACGGAGGTCTTCTCCCCGCGGTCGCGCTGACAGGGTATGCGCGCGCCGAGGATCGGGTTCGAATCCTCGCGGCAGGGTTTCAGGCGCATGTCCCGAAGCCCGCTGAGCCAGTCGACCTCACGACGGCGATCGCGACCATTACGCGCCATCTGCGAAACAGTGCACCCTGACGGTGAGGCACTGACGAGTCTAGAGCAGTGACCTCTGCGGATACAGCCATTCGAGCATCGGACCTACGCGCGTCGCCCACGCGCCTTCACTGTGCGTGGCGCCCTCGTACTCGGCGTAATGCAGGTCCTGCCCTTCGACGAACCCGGCGCCCACCAGCGCCGCCTTCAATAACCTCGCATCGTCCAGGCCGCGGCGGCCTTCGGCGGTGCCCATGTCGACCCAGATCTTGAGCGGCGGCTTCGGACGCGTGCTGCGCACCGTCCGCAAAATCGCGCGACGGTCCCACCACACTGACGGCGAGAGCACCGCCAGTCGGCCAAACACGTTCGGGTACTTGTAGCCAAGGTGAAGCGTCACGAGCCCACCGAGCGACGAGCCGCCGAGGCCGGTCTGCGACGGCTCCGGTAACGTGCGGTAGGTCCGGTCGATCAACGGCTTGAGCTCTTCGACGATCAACCGCCCGTACGCGTCTGCCAGCCCGCCACCCAGACGCGCGTCGGCCGTCGGCGTGTACTCCTCGATGCGAGTGGTGCCGGTATTGTGGATGCCGACGACGATGAGCGGCTCGATGGTGCCGGCGGCGATGAGCTCGCCGGCGGTCTCGCCCACCCGCCAGTGCTGCCCCTTCTGAAAGGCCGTATCCGGATCGAACAGGTTCTGGCCATCATGCATATACAGGACGGGGTACCGTCGGTTCCTCACGGGGGTTCCAAACGAGGGTTCCTCACGAGGATTCCTCACGTGGGTTCCGGACGAGGGTTCCGCACGGGGGTTCCGCACGAGGGTTCCAGCTGAACTGTCGCGCGAACCTTCGTACGAACCTTCGCGGGAACCTTCGTGAGGAACCTCCGTGAGGAACCCCTGTGAGGAACCTCCGTGAGGAACCTCCGTGAGGAACCCTTGTGAGGAACCCTCGTCGTACCCCGGCGGGAGCCAAACGAGGACGTCGCGGTCGTCGGGAAGAAACGCGGAGTGAAACTGTTGGTGGCGCCGCAGGGCTGCGTTCGGAGGGTGCATCAGGTCGCGTGATCAGTATAGGCTTGGGCTTGCCCACCGAAGCGCATGTGCGCGAAGGTGGGTGCCCATGACCCGCGACCATCACAAGTGGTTCTCGCGCGCGCTGAACCGTGACATGGAGCTGCTCGTGTTCGGCCACGACGGCCCGCCGGTGATGGTGTTTCCGACCTCGATGGGCGCGTTCTTCGAGTACGAAGACCGCGGCATGATTACGGCGCTCGAAGACAAACTCGGGCGGGGCGCGCTGCGGTTGTTCTGCGTCTCGTCGGTCGACGGCGAAAGCTGGTACTGCAGGAAGATCCATCCCCGCCACCGCGTCGAGCGGCACCTCCATTACGAGGACTACATCCTCAACGAGGTGGTGCCGCTGGCGCGGCACATCACGCGCCACGACAGCATTGGCGTCACCGGCTGCAGCTTCGGCGCCTACCACGCGATGGCGCTCGCGCTGCGCCACCCCTACACGTTCACCTCGTGCGTCACCATGGGCGGCGCCTTCGACATCACGCAGTTTCTCGACGGCTACTTCGACGAGGACTGCTACTTCCTGAACCCGCCGTCGTTTCTGCCCGGGCTGTCCGAAGACTATTACCTGGACCAGTTCCGCCGGAACAAGTGGGTGCTGGTCACGGGCGATCACGACATCTGCCGCACCCCTAACGAGCAGTTCTCGGGCCTGCTGCACGCCAAGGGCATCCCGCACAGCCTGCACGTGTGGAACAACTCGAAACACGACTGGCCGTACTGGCGGCCGATGGCAGAGGCCTATCTGCCTTAACATGAGCCTCACTCTATGAAAAAGATCGGCATTCTCTTCGGGATGGAAAACACGTTCCCGGGCGCGCTCGTGGAGCGCATCAACGAGATGAACGTGACCGGCGTGACGGCGGCGTACGTGCAGATCGGCGACGTGCGGATGGCCGAGTCGTGCGGCTACGACGTGATCGTCGACCGCATTTCGCACGACATCCCGTTCTACCGCGCGTATCTCAAGAACGCGGCGCTCTGCGGCACCAAGATCATCAACAACCCGTTCTGGTGGAGCGCGGACGACAAGTTTTTCAACTACGCCCTGGCCACCAAGCTGGGCGTGGCCATCCCGCCGACGGTGCTGCTGCCCCACAAGGAGCATCCGACCGGCACCACCGAGCGATCGCTGCGCAACCTCAAGTACCCGCTCGATTGGGAATCGATCTTCAAATACGTCGGGTTTCCGGCGTTCCTGAAGCCGTTCGACGGCGGCGGCTGGCGCGACGTCTACAAGATCAACAACGCCGACGAGTTCTTTGTCGCGTATGACCAGACCAAGACGCTCTGCATGACGCTGCAGCGCGGCGTGAATTTCAAGGAGTACTTCCGCTGCTACGTCGTCGGGCAGGAGAAGGTCCTGATCATGCCCTACGACCCGCGCGCGCCGTTTCATGAGCGCTACGTGCAGAACCCGCCGGCCTACCCGCAGGAGCTGCTCGCGCGCGTGGAACGGGATTCGCGCACGCTGTGCAAGGCGCTGGGCTACGACCTGAACACGGTCGAGTTCGCGGTCGAAGACGGCGTGCCGTACGCGATCGACTTCATGAACCCGGCGCCCGACGCCGACTTGCACTCGGTGGGCCAGGCTAACTTCGACTGGATCGTCGAGGCGGTCGCGGACCTCGCCGTCAAGAAAGCCACCGAGCCGGCATCAGCCGGCCCTTACCGCTGGGATACCTTGTTGAAGGGTTCTGATGGGTTCTGAACGGTTCAGAAGGGTTCGGAAGGGTTCGAACTTGTCGGAACCTTTCAGAACCGTTCAGAACCACTCAGAACCTTTCTGAACCAATGAAGCCGTCATTCAGCATCGGCATCGAAGAGGAGTACCAGACCATCGACCCGGTCTCGTACGATCTGCGATCGCACATCAACGCCGAGATCATCGAGAAGGGCAAGCGGCAGCTCGACGAGCGCATCAAGGCGGAGATGCACCAGTCGGTCGTCGAAGTGGGAACCGGCGTGTGCCGCAACATGAAGGAAGCGCGCGCCGACATCCTCAACCTTCGCCGCGCCATGGTGAAGCTCGCCAGCGAGAACGGCTTGTTGCTGTGCGCGGGCGCGACGCATCCGTTCGCCGACTGGCGCGCGCAGGACATCTATCCCGACGAGCGTTACCTCCAGGTCGTCGAAGACATGCAGCTGGTGGCGCGCTCCAACTTGATTTTCGGCCTTCACGTCCACATCGGGATCGAAGACCGGGAAACGGCCATCCACCTGATGAACCAGGTGCGATACTTCCTGCCGCACCTGCTCGCCCTTTCGGCCAACTCGCCGTTCTGGATTGGGCTCAACACCGGCCTCAGGTCGTATCGCTGCAAGGTCTTCGACAAGTTCCCGCGCACCAACATTCCCGACACGTTCACGAGCTGGGCCGATTACGAGAGCTTCGTCAACCTGCTGGTCAAGACCAACAGTATGGACAACGCCAAGAAGATCTGGTGGGACGTCCGGCCGCACCCGTTTTTCTCGACCGTTGAAGTGCGCATCTGCGACATCCCAATGCGCGCTGACGAAACGCTTGCCATCGCCGCGCTCATCCAGGCCTCGATGGCGAAGCTGTATAAGCTCCACTCCCGCAACCAGGGCTTCCGGATTTACAGCCGCGCCTTGATCATGGAAAACAAATGGCGCGCCGCGCGCTACGGGCTCGAAGGCAAGCTGATCGACTTCGGGCAGGAAAAAGAAGTGCCGGCGCGCGAGCTGATGCTCGAATACCTCGACTTCGTGGACGATGTGCTCGATGAGCTGGATAGCCGGAGCGAGGTGGAGTACATCCACACCATGCTGGAGCGGGGTTGCGGGGCCGAACGCCAGCTCAAAGTATTTGCGGAGACCGGTGACCTGAAGAAAGTCGTCCAGTACATGGTCGCCGAGACGCAGGCTGGGCTATGAAATAACCAATAACCAATTAACAATAACCAAAGCATGACGACCGCTTTTGACTTCGACCTCGTTCCCGGCGCGCGCAACGCGATTCGCGTCTGCCTTAATGTTCAGCCGCACGAGCGCGTGACGGTGGTGGCCGACCGCGACTGCGAAGAGATCGCCGCCAGCCTGGTGCACGAGATCGAGGAAGTGGGCGCGCCGTACCAGGCATTCATTCTCGAAGAGGTCGCGCCGCGGCCGCTCGTCGACCTGCCCGCGGTGATCGCCGAAGACATGGAGCGCAGCCAGGTCAGCATCCTGGCCGTGCACTGTCAGCAGAACGAGCTCCGCTCGCGCATGCAGCTCACCGACATCGTCAACCGCCGCAAGATGCGGCACGGGCACATGGTGAACATCAATCACCAGATGATGCTCGAGGGCATGCGCGCCGACTTTCACAAGGTCGACCGCCTCAGCTCGAAGGTGATCGACATCGTTCGCAACGCCAGGCAGGTGCGGGCCACCACGAAGGGCGGCAGCGACTTCAAGGCCGATCTGAACCCGAACTATCGCTGGGTCAAGACCAGCGGCCTCATCAGCCCCGACAAGTGGGGCAACCTGCCCGGTGGCGAGGTGTTCACGAGTCCCGGCAACGTCGAGGGCACGCTGGTGATCGACGGCGTGGTGGGCGATTACCTGTGCGAAAAGTTCGGCAGCCTGGCCGCGACGCCACTCATGCTTCGGGTCAAGGACAACCGGCTGGTCGAGGCGTTCAGCGAGAACAAGGTGCTCGAAGACGATTTCTGGAACTACACCCACACCGACGAGAACTCCGACCGCGTCGGCGAGTTCGCGATCGGCACCAACATCGAGCTCCGTGAGGTCATCGGCCACATCCTCCAGGATGAAAAGTTTCCGGGCATCCACGTCGCGTTCGGCAACCCCTACGGCGTGCACACCGGCGCCGAGTGGTTCTCGTCAACGCACATCGATGTGGTCGCGACCCGGTTCGACATCTGGGTCGACGAGCGCCAGATCATGGCGGATGGCAAGTTCCTGATCGAATAAATAAGGTGCGTACGGTGCGTACTGTTCCAAACGTGCGTACGGTGCTTTGAAAGCACGGAGCACCCCAAGCACCAGAGCACTGTTCGCACCTTAGGAACTGTACGCACGGTACGCACCGTCATGATTCCAGCCCTGCGTCGCGCGTTCAACGAGTCGTGGACCGACGCGGCCTACCGCGATCTGGTTGCACGGCTCGACTCACGTACGGGCGCCACGCTCGGGTTCCCGATCAGCGAGACACCCTGTTTTTTTCCGCGGTCCCTGATGGACCAGCTCGCCGACACCGGCGCGACGCTGGTCCGGCAACTCCTCGACAGCCCCACCGCGATGGCCGCGGCGGCGGCCGTGGTTCCTGAACGGTTTCGCGGGCCCAATGCGGGTGAGCGGCCGGTGTTCCTGCAGGTCGATTTCGGGTTGGTGCGCGGCGAAACGGGCGGCATCGAACCGAAGCTGGTGGAGCTGCAGGCCTTTGCGTCGCTCTACGGTTTCCAACTGGTCGTGGCGGAAGCGTACCGCGACGCGTTTCATCTGTCGCCGGTGCTCGGGCTGTTTCTTGGCGGCCTCGATGCCGGCTCGTATCACAGCCTCGTCGGGCAGGCGATCACCAGCGGGCACGATCCGCGCGAGGTCGTGCTGATGGAGATCGATCCGCAGCAGCAGAAGACCTGGCCCGACTTCGTCGTCACCGAGCAGATGTGGGGCGTGCGGGCGATCGACACCGCGGAAGTCACGCGCGACGGGCGGCGGCTGTTCTACACGCGCGACGGGCGGCGAACGCCAATCACGCGCGTCTACAACCGCGTCATTCCCGACGAGCTCGAACGCAAGGGCGTTCAATTGCCGTTCGACTATCGCGACGAGCTCGACGTCGAGTGGGCCGGCCACCCGGCGTGGTACTTCCGGATCAGCAAGTTCTCGATCCCGTTCCTGACGCACCCGTCGGTGCCGAAGACGTGGTTTCTGCACGAGCTCGATCGGTTGCCGGATGATCGAGACCGTTACCTGCTGAAACCGCTGTTTTCGTTTGCGGGCGGCGGAATTATCTTCGCTCCGACCGATGCGCAGGTGGCGGCGATTCCTGCGGCCGAGCGATCGAATTATATTCTGCAGGAGCGCATCCAGTTCGAACCGGTGATCGAAACGCCCGATGGTCCCACGCAGGCCGAGATTCGGATCATGTACATCTACACGGACGCTGGGGAATTGAAGCCCGTGCTGCCGCTGATCCGCATGGGCCGCGGGAAGATGATGGGTGTCGATCACAATAAGGGGCTTCGCTGGGTGGGGGCTTCTGCCGGGCTCATTGCCGATTGAGGATTGACTGAATTAGTGACTGTTTTGTGATTGCCAATTGGCAATTGAACGAGTCGAATTGACGATTCAACAATCGCCAATCACCAGACAGTCGCCAAATCGGTCATTCGGCAATCGTCAATGTGTCGGAAGGCGCACCTGCCGCTAAAACGCGCCCAGCATCCAGGCGCAGCACGCGATCGGCGATCGCGGTGAGCTCCGCGGCATCGTGCGTCACGTAGACGAGCGGTACGTGCAGATCGCGGCGGATGCGGAGCACGTACGGCAGGATCAGCTCCCGGCGTGCGCGATCGACGCCGGCCAGCGGCTCATCGAGCAGCAACACGGTTGGCCGCGTGATGAGCGCGCGGGCGACCGCCACGCGCTGTTTTTCGCCGCCCGACAAGTGCCGCACCCGGCGCGACAGCAGCGGATCAAGTTCGAGAATTTGAGTCAGCGACGGAAACAGGTCCGGCGGCGTGTCGCCTCGCTCGCCGTAGCGGATGTTCTGCTCGACATCCAGGTGCGGGAACAGCAACGCATCCTGCGGCACGTAGCCGATGTGCCGCTCGCGCGGCGCGAGGTTCACGCCTCCCTGCGAGGAAAACAGCACGCGATCGTTGATGCGGATCTCACCTTCGTCCGGCGTGCGAAGGCCCGCAATCGCTTCGAGCAGCGAGGTCTTGCCGCTGCCGGAGGGTCCGTACAGGCCGAGCACTTCCACCGACGCCGTCTCGCGAACCTCCAGGGTGAACGCCTGCTGGCGCAGCGTCACGTCGAGCGTGAGCGAGATCACGCGCGCCCTGCTTGATCGACGAGCCGGTTCGAGACGTAGATGGCGCCGAACGCCAGCAGCGCCGACACCGCCAGCAGCCCCCACGCGGCATCTTCGCGGCCGGTCTCGACGAACGTGTAAATGCCGACGGCCAGCGTCTGGGTGCGGCCGGGAATCGCGCCGGCCACCATGATCGTGGCGCCGAACTCGCCGAGCGCGCGCGAGAAGCCCAGGATCGCGCCGGCGATGATGCCGCGCGCGGCCAGCGGCAGCGTGATCGTCCGGAAGACGCGGAGCGGGCCGGCGCCGAGCGTCGACGCGATGTCTTCGAAGCGGCGATCGACCTGCTCGATGCCGGCGCGGACCGACCGCGCCACCAGCGGAAAACTAGTCACCATCATGGCGATCACGACCGCCTTCCACGTGAACACCACCTCGATGCCGGCGGCGTCGAGCGCCTGGCCGATCGGACTGCGGCGGCCGAACAGCCACAGCAGCAGCAGGCCGGTGGCGACCGGCGGCAACACCAGCGGCAACGACACCAGCGTTTCCACCAGCGTCTTGCCAGGAAATGTCCGGCGGGCCAGCAGCCAGCCGGCCGCAACGGCCGGCGGCAGCACGAGCGCCGTCGCCACCACCGCCATCAGCACGGTGAAGCGCGCGATGGCCCACGTGTCGGCGTTCACGGGTGAGGCCTGCCGAAGCCGCGGCGCATGAACACATCGCGCGCGGCCGCACTTTGCAGGAAGGCCAGCAAGCGCTTGCCATCAGCCTCGCTCGGTCCGCGGATCACGGCAGCGGGATTGACGATGGCGAGATCGGCCATCGCAGAGGCGCGGGGAATGAGGAGCGGCACTACGGCCGGGCGCCCGATGGCATCCGTCTGATAGACGATGCCGGCGTCGACCCGCCCCGCTTCGACGGCGGCCACCACCGCGCGCACGGTTGGAAACGGGATCACTTTCGGCGCCACGGCGGCCCACACACCCTCGTACTCGAGCCACTTCCGGCCGTAGACGCCCGCTGGCACGGAGGTCGGCTCGCCCATCGCCACACGCCGCACAGTCGGGCCGGCCAGGTCCGCGAACGAAATGGTCTTGCGTGTGCCGCCTGGGACGATGATGGCGAGGTTGTTCGTCAGCAGGCGCGTCCGCGTGCCGGGAACGAGCAGGCCTGCCTTCTCGACCGCGTCCATCTGGATCTCGTCGGCGCTGAGGAACAGCGCGACCTTCGCGCCTTCGACGATCTGGCGCGCCAGCGTGTTCGAACCGCCGGGGTTGAGCGATACAGCCACGCCCGTCGCCGCACGATACAGGCCAGCGATCTCGACGAGCGCTTCGTGAAGGCTCGATGCGACCGAAACGACCGGACCGGGGGGCTGCGCAGCAACGGGCGTGCTGATCGCGAACAGAAATGTAACGCCGATCAGGAGCCGTTTCATCACTTTTGTCACATCAAGTGCACGGTTTTTTCACCAACCAATTTAGTATGATTTAATGCGATTTAGTAAACGATTTGAGGTGATTCTTGTGCTAATGCGCAGAAGCGTGCAGCGGTCTGCCCGATGAGCGAGCTGCTGACCGTGCGTGCGGCGGCGGATCGGCTGGGCGTCGGTTACTCAACGCTCAAGCAATGGATCTACGACGGCTCGGTCCGCACCACGCAGACCAACGGCGGCCACCACCGCATCGCCGAGTCGGAGATCACGCGCTTGTTGTTGTCTGAAAAAAAGAAGTCTGCGTCATCTGCGTCATCCACCTCCGCGCTCCGCGCTTCGGTGGACAAGTCTGCGGCTCGCGGAGTCTTGGTGGCGTTGAGCGGCCGCAACCAATTGCGCGGCGTCGTTGATGAAGTGCGAAGCGAAGGACTGCTGTCGCAGGTGCGTCTGCGGATCGGCGATCAGATGCTGACAGCCGTGATCACTCGCGATGCCGTGACCGAGTTGAAGCTGAAACGCGGCGACGAAGCCGTCGCGATCATCAAATCAACCGAGGTGATGATCGGACGCGAGGAGATCAGAAGAAAGTAAGGCAGAAGGCAGAAGGCAGAAGGCAGAAGGCAGAAATGTTTTGCCTTTTGCCTTGAGCCTTTTGCCTTCCGTGCTACTGCGGGCGGCGGAACAAGCCGACGTACACGGCTTTCCCGAGAATGTGCCCCTGCACGGCTTTCATCACGTTGGCGCGCGTCTCGAACGCGTCTGCGGTGGCCGGCACGTCAAGCTTGGTGTCGAGCGCGTAGATCTCGAACGTGTAATGGTGCGGCGGTCCCGTGGCCGGCGCGCCGGGGCCGCGATACACCGGGCCGCTCGCGCTGATCTGCTGGCTGCCGTCGGCCAGCTTCTCGCCCTTGGGCACGCCTTCAGGAAGCCCGGTCGCAGTTCCCGGAATATTCCACACCAGCCAATGCACCTGCGTGTCGGTGGTCTTGTTGCGGGCGACGTCCGGGTCGTGCATGTGCAGCAGGAAGCTCTGCGTGCCCGGCGGCGTGTTGGTCCATTTCAGCTCGGGCGAGACCTGCTCGCCGGCCTGCGTAAAGCGCGCCGGGATTGGGTCGCCGTCCGGGAATGCCGTGGTTGTCAGCGTCATCGCCGGCCGCGGCGGCTGCGGCGGGGTCGCCGGCGCCTGCGCGAACACCACGCCCGTGATACTCGCGATCCCGGTAAACACACATAGAACCTTGCGGACATTCGTCATGGGGCCATCTCCGGTTGCCGAGAATATCAGAGCATCGACCACCTTTACTTAGTCATCTTCACTTAGCTAAGATACGAGTTGTGAAAATGGTCACCGTGCATGAGGCCAAGACCAACCTGTCGAGGCTGATCGAGCGCGCCGAACACGGCGAAGAGATCATCATCGCGCGGCGAAAAACCCCGGTCGCCAAGCTCGTCGGCTTGCACGTCGCCGTGCAAGCGCGCAAGTTTGGATCGATGCGCGGACAGGCCCGCGTTACGAACGCATTCTTTGAGCCGCTCCCGGCTACGGAGCTGGAGGGCTGGGAGGGCTAAGGTGCGTCTGCTGCTGGATACCCACACGTTTCTCTGGTGGCTGGACGGCGATCGGCGGTTGCCCCCTCGAGTCAGGCGCCAGATGGCCGCGAATGGCAACACCATCTACGTGAGCGCGGCGTCAGCTTGGGAGATTGCAACGAAATTTCGCCTTGGGAAGTTGCCCGGAGCCGAGGCGGTCGCGCGGGATGTTGGGCTCACCGTTGCGAACCAGGGCTTTTCGGAGCTTGACATCACCGTGAGACACGCTGAACATGCCGGCCGGCTGGCCGGCACCCATCGCGACCCCTTCGACCGCATGCTGATCGCCCAGGCACAGCTGGAGAGAGTGTCGATCGCCAGTGGGGATGAAGTGTTCGAAGAGTACGGAATCCCCCTCTTTTGGTGAGAAGCCAGCGCCAACTCCTCGGGGGTGAAACGCGCTAGAATCCCCGGCGTAGCGGCCGCCGCGAAGGTGGGCCGGCAACACTTTGAAGGAGGATCTATGCGCCGCTTGCTCGTCGCTTTTGCCCTGGCGTCATGTCCCGCCGTGATCGCGGCCCAGAACGCTATTACTCAGAATAACGTGGCCAACGACCGGCTCACCCTCGATCTCTACTGGGAGCTCGAGACCGTCTCCGATCCGCAACTGTCGCCCGACGGCTCGCAGATCATCTACACGCGCGGCTGGATCGACAAGGTCAACGACAAGCGCGAATCGTCCTTGTGGGTGATGCACGCCGACGGCGGCAAGAACCGTTTCCTGGTGCGCGGCAGCAACGCGCGCTGGTCGCCGACCGGCGACCGCATCGTCTACACCGCGCAGGGCGAGCCGAAAGGCTCGCAGATCTTCGTGCGCTACATGGACGCTGAAGGCGCCGTCTCGCAGATCACCCGCGTCGACAAATCACCGGCCAACGTGGCATGGGCGCCTGACGGACAGTCAATCGCTTTTGCGATGGAGGTCGAGAAGAAGAACAACTGGCCCATCAAGATGCCCGAGCGGCCCGAAGGCGCCAAGTGGACCGAATCTCCCCGCATCGTCGAGCGGCTCGACTACCGGCAAGACGGGCAGGGTTTCAACGACGATGGGTTCCGGCATTTGTTCGTGGTGCCGGCCACCGGCGGCACGCCGCGGCAGTTGACCAACGGCGACTGGGATCACAACGGCGTCGAGTGGACGCCTGACGGCAAGCAGATTCTCTTCACGTCGCTGCGCATTGCCGACGCCGACTACCAGCACCGTGAATCGGAGATCTACGCCGTCACCGTCGAGACGGGCGCGATCGCCCAGCTGACCAACCGCAAGGGCCCCGACAACGGGCCGAAGGTGTCACCCGACGGCAAGCTCGTGGCCTACACGGGGATCGACGCCTCCCGCAACACCTGGACCGACAGCAAGGTCTACGTCATGAACATCGACGGCAGTAATCCGCATCTGGTCTCGGGCAACTGGGATCGCTCGCCGCAGGCGCTGCAGTGGAAGGCGGACGGCTCGGGTCTCTACTTCACCGCGCAGGACACCGGCGTGCAGAATCTCTACGTGCTGCCGATGGCGGGCGTGCGTGGCGATGCCGTGCAGCAGGTGACAAAGGGCACGCATATGTTGACCACGTCGAGCATCAGCAAGACCGGCAAGGCGGTCGGCGTGTCGACGTCGTTCCAGGCGCCGCCCGACATCGTGACCTACGACATCGCGTCGCCGCAGAACATCAAGCAGCTGACGTGGGTCAACGACGACATTCTCAAGGGCAAGAAGCTGGGCGACGTGAAAGAGATCACCTACACGTCGGCCGACGGCTTGAAGATCCAGGGCTGGTACATCACGCCGCCCGGATTCGACGCCACCAGGAAGTACCCGATGCAGCTGCACATCCATGGCGGGCCGCACAGCATGTACGGCGTCGGCTTCAACTACGGATGGCAGGAGCAGGCCGCCAACGGCTACGTGGTGCTCTACAGCAACCCGCGCGGCAGCACGGGCTACGGCAGCGCGTTCGGCAACCAGATCAACAACGCGTATCCGAGCAAGGATTACGACGACCTGATGGGCAGCGTCGACGAGCTGCTGAAGAAGGGCTTCATCGACGAGCGCAACATGTTCGTCACCGGCTGCAGCGGCGGCGGCGTGCTGACGGCGTGGATCGTCGGCAAGACCGATCGCTTCGCGGCCGCATCGGCGAACTGCCCGGTGATCGACTGGGTGAGCTTCGTCGGCACCACCGACAGCGCGGGGTGGTACTACAACTTCGAGAAGCTGCCGTGGGAGGATCCGGCGGAACACTTCCGCCGCTCGCCCCTGAGCTACGTCGGCAACGTCAAGACGCCGACCATGCTGATGACGGGCGTGCAGGACCTGCGGACGCCGATGCCGCAGACCGAGATGTTCTACAGCGCGCTCAAGATGCGGAAGGTACCGACGGCGATGCTGCGGATGAACAACGAGTGGCACGGCACCACTACCACGCCCTCGAACTTCATCCGCACGCAGCTGTACTTGCGGTACTGGTTCGACAAATACAAACGCGCGCCGGGCGTGACGACTACGGCGGTGCAGCAGTGAATTGAAGGCAGAAGGCAGAAGGCACAAGGCAAAAACGTTCTGCCTCGGCTTTCTGCCTTTTGCCTTTTGCCTTTTGCCTTTCAAGAGGATTCCCGTATGAAACGCGCCTGTGCTCTCCTCTCTCTCGTTCTGCTTCTGGCCTCTTCCAAGAGTTCGGCCCAGGCGGGCGTCGACCTCGCCACCATCAACCGCATTCGCGGTGAGGCCATCACCCAGTCGCAGGCGATGGAGACCCACTGGTGGCTCTCGGAAGTGTTCGGGCCGCGCGCTACGGGCACACCCGCCTACACGCAAGGCGCCGAGTGGGTGATGAAGAAGTTCAGCGAGTGGGGGCTGAAGAACATCCACACCGAGCGCTTCCTGTTCGGACAGGGCTGGACCATCGATCGTTTCTCCGTCCACATGGTCGCACCGCAAACGGCATCGCTGATCGGGCAGCCGCGCTGGTACTCGCCGTCGACGAACGGACCGGTGCTTGCCGATGTCGTGCACGTGAAGGCGGCGAACGAAGCCGACTTCGCCAAATACAAGGGCCAGCTCCAGGGCAAGATCGTCGTGCTGCAGGGCCCGCGGGCGGTGCGCATGATCGAAGGCCGCGTCGTGCTGCGGATGAATGACAACGACTGGGCCGAGGCGATGAAGACGCCGCCGCCTCCACAGGCGCCTGCGGCCGGCGCTGCGACGGCAAAGCCTGCACCGGCGCAAACCCCGCAGCAGTTCGCGCAGTCGGTGCAGAGATTCCTCGTCGCCGAGGGCGCCGCCGTCGTGCTCGATCGTGGCTCCGACACCGATTCGTCCGCGGGCGGCAGCGATTTGTCGTGGCAGACCCAGCGCGTCGACGGCGGCACGATCTTCCCCGGCAACGGCGGCAGCCGCGATCCCAAGGCGCCACAGCAAGTGCCGTCGGCGACGCTTGCCGTCGAGCACTACAACCGCATCGTCCGCCTGCTCGAGCGCGGGCAGCCGGTGCGGATGGAAGTGAACATCCAGACCAAGTTCCATCCCGAAACCGATCCCGCGGGCAATGCGTTCAACATCATCGCGGAGATCCCCGGCAGCGATCTCGCGAGCGAAGTCGTGATCATGGGCGCGCACTTCGACACCTATCCCTATGCGACCGGCGCCACCGATAACACCACGGGATCGGCGGCGATGATTGAAGCAGTGCGCGTCATCCAGGCGCTTGGCCTGAAGCCGCGCCGCACCATTCGCATCGCGCTCTGGGCGGCTGAAGAACAAGGCCTGCTTGGCTCACGCGATTACGTGCAGAGCCACTTCTACGATACGAAGATGACAGCCGCGAAGCCGGGACACGAAAACGTGCAGGCCTATTTCAATCTCGACAACGGCACCGGGCGCATTCTCGGCATCTGGGGCCAGGGCAACGCCGGCGCCATGAAACAGTTCGAGCAGTGGGGCGTGGCCTTGAAAGACCTGGGCTGGAAGAATGTCAGCCCGCGCTCGGTGACCCAGACCGATCATGCCTCGTTCGAAGAGGCGGGCATTCCGGGCTTTCAATTCGTGCAGGAGCGCCTCGAATACAACTCGCGCACGCACCACTCCAACATGGACACGTTCGATCACGTGCAGCGAGACGAGGTGATCCAGCAGGGCGCGGTCGCCGCCGTCTTCGCGTGGTACGCGGCCAACACGCCCGAGAAGCTCCCGCGCAAGCCGATGCCCGCGGCGAAACCGACGCAATAGACGTCGTGCGAAGTCGGGCTCACATTACCTCGTCAATTTGTACGCCCTCAGTCCTCTGCTTGGTGCGCGCCTGTAGGTCGGCCATGTCGGGCACCCCTTCCGCCTTCGCGCGAAGCGCGCCACGGCGAGACTCGCCGTAGCCTTGGCGGAGGCGGTTATGGGGTGCCGGATACAGCTCTATTTGCAAAGCACGCTGCCGATGAATTACGCTCTGGAAGTCATGTCGCTCGTCCACCACGCGCACGGCAGCCATCATCACCGTTCACAGAACGGCACGGCAGGAGTTTGCGCGTAGCTAGACGACGACATCCAACAAGATTCGTTAGACGCAAAGGCCCGCTGTAACCAGCGGGCTTTTTGTTTTTAAGCGGGAGGGCACTCCTTGTCGGGAGGGCACCCCTGCCTGGTCGGGAGGTCACTTCGTGTCGGGATCAAAAGTGATGGATTTTTCTAAACTCGACGGGCTCATCCCCGCGGTGGTGCAGGACGAGACCAGCAACGAGGTGCTGATGGTGGGCTTTATGAACGACGAGGCCTGGGCGCTGACCCAGCGCACCGGTTACGTCACGTTCTTCAGCCGCACGCGCAACAAGCTCTGGATCAAGGGCGAGACCTCGGGTAACCGGCTCGCGGTCCGGCAGATGTTCGTCGACTGCGACGACGACACGGTGCTGATCAAGGTCGCGCGCGAAGGCGATGGCAACGTGTGCCACACCGGCGAGCGCAGCTGCTTCTACAGGGTGATCGACAAACCTAAAGGTTTGTCGCCACAGGTAGCGCGGAACTTCAGTTCCGCGAATGAGGAAACCAAATGAAGTTGCGGCTCGGCATTCCAAAAGGCTCGCTGCAGGACGCGACCGTGCAGCTGTTCCAGCGCGCGGGCTACCAGATGCGCGTCGATTCGCGCTCCTATTTCCCTGCGATCGACGACCCCGAGATCGAGTGCATGTTGATCCGCGCGCAGGAAATGGCGCGCTACGTTGCCGACGGCGTGCTCGACGCCGGGCTGACGGGGCTCGACTGGATCGCCGAGCACGAGATCGGCCACCCCGAGCAGACGCCGCTCGCGCGCATCTGCGATCTGATTTACGCCAAGCAGAGTTTTGGCAAGGTCCGCTGGGTGCTGGCCGCGCCGGAAGATTCACCGTTCAAGACCGTGGCCGACCTCAACGGCAAGCGGATCGCGACCGAGCTGGTGCGGGTCACCAAGCATTACTTCACGACCAAGGGCATGGACGTCGACGTCGAGTTCTCCTGGGGCGCGACCGAAGTGAAGCCTCCCGTCCTCGCCGACGCCATCGTCGAAGCCACCGAAACCGGCTCGACGCTCCGCGCCAACCGGCTCCGCATCATCGAAACGATCATGGAATCGAACACGCAGCTGATCGCGAATCAGCCGGCGATGGCCGATGCGTGGAAGAAGACCAAGATCGAAAACCTGGCGCTGCTGCTCAAGGCCGCGATCGAGGCGCAAGGGCGGGTTGGACTGATGCTCAACGCCAAGCGGGCGGACCTCGAGAAACTGATCGCGCTGCTGCCCGCGTTGCAGCGGCCCACCGTGTCGTCGCTGAGCGATCCCAAGTGGGTGGCGATCAATACGATCCTCGAGGAGAAGGTCGCGCGCGATCTGATTCCGAAGCTGAAGAGGGCGGGTGGACAGGGCATCGTGGAGTACCCGCTTAACAAGATCGTCGTCTAAAAGAAACCACGAAGAGGTCTTCGTGACCTTCGTGGTCTAGTTTGGCCTTTATGAAGATTGTGCCGTCAACCAACCGCCGCGCAGTCGACCAATTGCTGTCGGCGACGCGGGTGCGCGATCGCGCCACCGAGCGGCGGGCGGCGGAGATTATCGCGCGCGTCCGGCGCGGCGGGGATGCGGCGCTGGCGCGCTACGCCCGCGACCTCGATGGCCATCGCGGCGCCATTGAAGTGCCGCGGCGCGCCTGGGAATCACGGGCGCGTCCGTTGGCGCCGGCGGCGCACGCGGCGATCAAGCGCGCCGCCTCGAACATCCGAAAGGTGTCGCGGCAGCAGGTTCCAACCGGGTGGCGGCTGAAGGTGGCAGCGGGCATCACCGTCGAGCAGCGCGTCGTTCCGATCGCCAGCGTCGGCTGCTACGTGCCCGCGGGACGCTACCCCCTGCCCTCGTCTTTGTTGATGACGGCGATCCCGGCACGGGCGGCGGGTGTGCCGGAGGTGGTCGTCGCGTGCCCCAGGCCCGACGCCGCGGTGTTCGCAGCGGCGATCGAAGCCGGCGTCGACCGCTTCTTTCAAATCGGCGGGGCTCACGCGATTGCGGCGCTTGCTTATGGCACGCGGACGGTGCCGCGGGTCGACAAGATCGTCGGGCCCGGTAACCGGTGGGTCGCCGCGGCCAAGTCGCTCGTATCGGCGGACTGCGGCATCGACTTCTACGCCGGCCCGACCGAGATCCTGATCGTGGCTGCAAGCGGGTCCCCGGCATGGATCGCGGCCGACCTGCTCGCTCAGGCCGAACACGACCCAGACGCGCGGGCGGTCTTCATCACCACCAATCGACGGCTGGCAGACCGCGTCGCCGTCGAAGTCGAAGCGGCCATGCCGGCGTCAGGTCCCGCGCGCCAGGCGATCGCGCGGCATGGCGGCATCATCGTGTGCCGCGGCATGAACGAGGCGATGGCACTGGCCAACACCGCCGCCCCGGAACACTTAGTGGTGGGAACCGAGGCACTGGCACGGCTCGTCTGGAATGCTGGTGCGGTATTCGTGGGCGGATGGACGGCGCAGGTGGCCGGCGATTACGCGATCGGATCGAATCACGTGCTGCCAACGGCCGGCGCCGCGCGCTATCGCGGCGGGCTGAACGCCGCCGATTTCGTCAAGCTGGTGTCGGTGCAGCGGATGACGAAGGCGGGCCTCGGGCGAATTGCGAAGACCGTCACGACCCTCGCCCGCGCAGAGGGATTGAAATGCCACGCACGTTCGATCGATGTAAGGCAGAAGGCAGACGCAAGGCAGAAGGCAAAAGGCAGAAGGCAAAAGCGATGACCACGATTCAAGGTGTCCCCGATCTCGGCCCCGGCCTGCGGCTGCACCTCAACGAAAACACCGGCGGCTGTTCGCCGAAGGTCGTCGCCGCCGTCCGCGCGTTCGATGGGCCGCGCCTCGCGACCTATCCGGACTTC
The DNA here is from genome assembly GCA_030650395.1 of Acidobacteriota bacterium. Taxonomy (GTDB): domain Bacteria; phylum Acidobacteriota; class Vicinamibacteria; order Vicinamibacterales; family UBA2999; genus 12-FULL-67-14b. The sequence continues at coordinate 18,548 of JAUSDY010000110.1, forward strand.
CGCGACGCCATCCTCGAAACGGCGGCCTTCCTCGGCGTCGATCCCGATCGCATCGTTTTGACCAACGGACTGGATGAGGGCATCCTGCTCGCCTCGATCGGCTACCTGACCAGCCGCACGCCGGAAGCACTTGTCGAACTGGGCGCGCCGCTGACCGCGCCGTCAGACACGCCGGAAATACTGGTGTCGCAGCCGGCCTTTGAACCGTACCTGAGCACTGCCCACGCGATGGGCGCGCGCGTGGTTTCGGTCCCGGCGGCAAAGGACTACTCGTACCCGGTCGATGCGGTGCTGCAGGCGCTCACGCCCAACACACGAATCGTGTACATCAACAATCCCAACAACCCGAGCGGGCGGCCGGTGCCGAAAGACGCGATTCACCGCGTGGCGCGGGACGCGGGTCATGCGCTCGTGTTCGTGGACGAGGCCTATCAGGATTTCCACGGCGAGAACTTCCTGAAGGAAGCTGCCGAGTACCCAAACGTGCTGGTCGGGCGCACGTTTTCGAAGGCGTTCGGGTTAGCGGGCATGCGGGTCGGCGTGATGATCGCATCGCCCGAAATACTCGAGCCGATCCGGCGCGCAATGCCGCTGTTCAACCTCAACGTCGTTGCCGTGGCCGCGTTGCGAGCCGCCATTGCCGATACGGAATTTCGATCGTGGTATCTCGCGCAGGCGGCGGAGTCGAAAGAGCTGGTGTACGCCGCGTGCGATCGCGCCGGCTTGAAATACTGGAAGAGCGCCACCAACTTCGTGCTGATCGACGGCGCCGGCCGGGCGCGCGAGCTGGTGGACGGCATGATCGCCAGGGGCGTGTTCGTTCGCGATCGCACGAAGGACCCGGCCTGCCCCAATTGTTTCCGGCTCACCACCGGCGTGGTGGAACACACCCGCGCGGCGGTCGAGACGCTGGAGGCGTTATGCGCCCACCTTCGCTAAAGCTTCCACCTCCGCCAAGGCTACGGCGGACAAGACGGCGGGCAAGCCGCAAAGCGGTAATCGATCGGCGGACCGCCGAAACGCAGATCAAGGTGACGCTGTCGCTCGACGGCAAGGGCAAGTTCCAGAATGCCACCGGCATCCGCTTTCTCGATCACATGCTGGATCTGGTGGCGCGGCACGGCGGGTTCGATCTGAAGGTCAAGGCCAGCGGCGATCTCGATGTCGACCAGCATCACACCGTCGAAGACGCCGGCATCGCGCTCGGCGAAGCTGTGCTGGCGGCCGTCGGCAACAAGCGCGGCATTAATCGCGCCGGCTACTTCGTGATGCCGATGGACGACACGCTCGCGGTCGCGGCGATCGACTTGAGTGGGCGACCGCATGCGGTGATCGATACGAAAGTCACCGTGCGGCTGGTCGGCGATCTCCAGACCGAGCTGGTGCACGACTTCTTCGAGGGCTTCGCCATGGCGGCCCGCGCCAACGTGCACCTCAAGGTCCTCTACGGCCGCTCGAATCATCACAAGATCGAAGCCTGCTTCAAGGCGTTCGCCCGCGCGCTGAGGGTGGCATGCTCGAAAGACAAGCGCATGGCGCGCATGCTCCCGAGCACCAAGGGCCTGTTGTGATCGCACTCGTCGACTACGGCGCGGGCAATCTCACGTCCGTGCGCAAGGCGCTTGCAGCACTCGGCGCGAGCGTGTGGACACCGACCGTGCCTGGCGAGCTCGCGCGCGCCCACGGCATCATCGTTCCCGGCGTCGGCCATTTCGATTCCACGCGCGGCCTCACCGCTGACTGGCGCGCGGCGATCTCGGCGACCGTCGCCGACGGCACGCCGCTGCTCGGCATCTGCGTCGGCTTGCAGTGGCTGTTCGAGGGAAGCACTGAAGCGCCCGACGTCGCGGGGCTCGGGGTGTTTAAAGGAACCTGCTTCATTTTTACGGGATCCGAAAGCGCGCGTCTGAAAGTGCCACATGTTGGCTGGAACAGCCTCACCATGCCGCGCGCCACGCGGCTGATGGCCGGCGTCGCGCCGGGCACGCAGGTCTACTTCACGCATTCCTACGCCGCACCGGTCGTCGACGAGACGGCGGCCGTCTGTGAGTACGGCACCGCCTTCAGCGCCGCGGTTGAGCGCGATCGGGTATCAGCGGTGCAGTTCCATCCTGAAAAGTCCGGGCCCTCAGGCCTCCACATTCTCGGCAATTGGCTGCGCGATGCTCGCTAAGCGGATCATCGCGTGCCTCGACGTCCGCGACGGCAAGGTCGTCAAGGGGGTGAACTTCGAAGGTCTTCGAGACGCCGGCGACCCGGCCACGCTCGCGCGCCGCTACAACACCGAAGGCATCGACGAGATCGTGATTCTCGACGTCACCGCCACGGTCGAGGCCCGCCAGGCGCGCGCCCACACTATTGCCGCGGTCGCGCGCGAGATCTTCCTGCCCCTCGCCGTCGGCGGCGGCATTCGAAGCGAAGACGATGCGGCGGCAGCGATCGAGGCGGGTGCGGATAAGGTCAGCCTCAACACGGCGGCGATCAGTAATCCGGAGTTGATTACGACGCTGGCCAGGCGCTACGGCAGCCAGGCGGTGATCGTCGCAATCGATGCGAAGCTGCAGGACGGGCGGTTCGCCGTTTACGGCCGCAGCGGCCAGTCGGAAACGCCGCGCGACGCGGTCGAGTGGGCACGGGAAGCCACGGCGAGAGGCGCGGGAGAGATCCTGCTGACCTCGATCGATCGCGATGGGACGAAAGCCGGGTTCGATTGCGAGCTGACCGCGGCGGTCTCGGATGCTGTCAACATCCCGGTGATCGCCTCCGGCGGCGCGGGCTCGTTCGAACACTTCGCCGAGGTCTTCACCACCGGCCGAGCCGACGCCGCCCTCGCCGCATCGATTTTTCACTTCAACGAAAAGAGCGTCACCGAGCTCAAACAGTTTCTCCACTCAAAGAACATTCCAGTGCGCCTGTGAAAAGGCAACCACGAAGAACACGAAGACCACGAAGAAAACCTCTTAGAATGTATTCCTTCGTGTCCTTCGTGCCCTTCGTGGTTGCATGGTGATTCCATGCTTATCCCTTCAATTGATCTCCAGGGCGGCCGCGTCGTTCAGCTCGTACAGGGCGACAAGCTGGCCATCGCGTCCGACGATCTCGAGGGGTGGATCGCGAAGTTCTCCACGTTCCCGAAGGTGCAGCTGATCGATCTGGATGCGGCAATGTCGCGCGGCAACAACGACGCGCTGGTCCGCCAGATCGCCTCGCGGCTGCCCTGCCGCGTCGGCGGCGGCGTGCGCAGCGTGCGGCGCGCCGAAGAGCTGATCGCCGCCGGCGCGCAGGCCGTGATCGCCGGCTCGGGCCTGTTCCGGTGTGGCGACGGCACTGACATCAACCAGATGATCGACCACGATTTCGCGCGGGCGCTGGCCGACCTGGTGGGGCCCGATCGCCTGATCGCCGCGGTCGATTCGAAGGCCGGCCGCGTGGTGATTCACGGTTGGAAAACCTCGCTGCCCCTGACCGCTGTGCAAGCGGTCGCCGCGCTCGAGCCGTACTGCGCCGAATTCCTCTACACCCATGTCGACAGAGAAGGCCTGATGCAGGGCACTGACATGGGCGCGATCAGGGCCGTGGCGAAGGCCACCGGCCGGAAGCTGACCGCCGCCGGCGGCATCACGACGCGGGCCGAGATCGATGCGCTTGACGCCCTCGGCATCGACGCCGTCGTCGGGATGGCGATTTACACCGGATCGCTGGCTATCGACTGAGTGTCAGTCTGGCTGACCGCTCGGCGCACTGCGCGCGGAGAGAGACCGTTCCGTCGTTCGCTCTCACTCGGCGGTCAAATCGCCTTCGCCACATTAATCGCCCCGCTATGGACGCGCCAAAGACGGCAGGACGCCTGCGTGGGCTCCAGTCGATTTGACAGCGTGATGCTTGTCGTCGCCTCGTTCGAACGCTCACGCCGGAACGGCCTCTCTCCGCTCTGCGCCCCCGCCGAGAGGCACCGGCCCGAGCGAGCGTTCGAGTGAGCCGAGAGACAAACGGAGCGGAAGCTACGCAGGCGCCGTGCGGGTTTAGACGTCCATCGCTCGAGCGCTTGATGCGCTGAGCGACGTTTGTCCGGCGAACGAGAGCGAGCTCGGGCCGGTGCCTCTCGGCGAGGGCTCCTCCTCCAGGAGGCCGCCGCGGCAGGTTACTCGCACCAACCTTTCTCGCCGCCAGCTCACGGGTGCCGCCGCATCCCGAACGCGACACACAGCCACGCTACCGTGAGGCATCCGAACGCCACGAACAGTGTCACCAGGGACTCGGCGGCCCCCACCGCCAGGATTCGAGCGGGCGGCGGCGGCTCGTTGATAAAGAACGACCGAAGCACGTTCATGAAGCCCAGCATCGTCCCACCGAGTCCGGCGAACAGGCCCGCGAGCGAGATCGGCCGCATCATCGCGAGGCGCTGTTCGGTCGGCCGAATCACGTATGCGACGCCGGCGGCCAACGGAAACAGGGTAACGAGCAGGCTCAAGAGGGCCGCGATACTGGCGTTGCCGAGCATGTCGATGAGTTCCATGGTTGTTCCTCGCTCCCTTGTCCCCCGTAGCCCTTGGCGAAGGGGGATGATCCGGATATAACGCCTCACGGGGCCGAACGTGACACGGTCGCTGGTCACTGGTCACAATTCGCGATCCCACGCGTTATGACCTGTATGGACCGGGAGTCCGAGCTCGAGCTCGTCGCGCGGCTGCGGGCCGGCGACGCCGGCGCCTTCGACGTCGTGCACGGCGCGTTCAATACCCGACTCTTCAACTTCCTGGCGCGGCTCGCGCGCCGCCGGGATGTCGCCGAGGATCTGCTCGAAGAGACCTGGCTGCGGTTTGTCGACCGCGCGCCGCGGCTGCGCGACGAGACGCGGCTCGGTCCGTTTCTATTCACGGTCGCTCGCAATCTCTACGTGAGTTATTGCCGATCGCGCCTGATCGAAGACTCGCACACGGTTGGCATGATCGGGCTGTGGCCGTCGGGAACGCCCTGGCCGTCGCCATTCGATGCCACGGTCGCCAGTGAAACCGAGCAACGCGTCGAGGCGGCGCTGGCGGCCCTGCCCGCGGTGGATCGAGAGGCGCTGCTGCTGGTCGCCGTCGAAGGAATGCGGCCGGCTGAGGCCGCAGAGATCTGCGGGATCGCACCGGTCGCCATGCGGCAGCGTATCAGCCGCGCGCGTGCCAGGCTCGCGCGCACGCTCGACGAACGCAGCGAAGCGCGCCTGGTCGCGCTGAAGGAGGCAACGACATGATCGAACAATTGCCGGTGTTGACACCCGACGCCGCGCGTGCCGAACGCGTCGCGGCCCGCTGCCGTGCCACGCTCGCGCGACATCGGCAACGAATCGAGGCCGCCGCAATGCCGCCGGGTCCGAGGATGCTCGCCCTCGAACGCGCGATGGTCCTGGGATTCTGCATGGTCTACCTCTCGGCCATCTTCCTGACCGCACTGGAGATGGCCGGCGCCCGTTAAGCCTGTCCCCCGAAGCCTTGGCGAAGGGGGCGTGTTAGGATGAGCGCCGAAGGAGGGACCCCATGGTCTCTATGCTGTCGTTGTTGATTCCCCTCGGCCTGTCCGCCGTGCTCGTGTTCATCGCCAGCTCGATCGTCCACATGATGACGCCGCTCCATAAGAACGACTTGAAGCGGTTGCCGAACGAAGACGCGGTCATGAACGCGCTGCGCCCGCTCAACCTCCCGCCGGGCGACTACGGGTTCCCGATGCCCCCCTCGCGAGCCGAGATGAGATCGCCCGAGTTTCTCGCCAAGTACAAAGCCGGACCAGTGGCGTTCCTGACGGTGCGGCCGGCCGGCGAGATGAGCATGACCAGCAACCTGATCAACTGGTTCATCTACTGCGTCGTGGTCTCGTTCTTCACCGCCTACGTCTCCAGCCGCGCAATGGGCCCCGGCACCGACTACCTGCGCGTGTTCCAGATCGCCGGTTGCGTCAGCTTCATGGGCTATTGGCTGTCGCTGCCACAGAGCTCGATCTGGTGGAGCCGCAGCTGGGGGTGGACCTTCAGATCGGCCATCGACAGCCTGCTCTATGCCGGCCTGACTGGCGGCGCCTTCGGCTGGCTCTGGCCGAGCTGAAATCACCAATAACCAATTACCAATAACCAAGGGGATTAGGGCCAAAGCGCGGCCTTCCCCTTTGGTTATTCGTAATGTGCTTTGGTTATTCGCAATTGGTTATTTGTTATTGTGGGTATATGCGTTTCTTCCTGGTTCTGGCTCTAGCCTCCGGCATCGCCCTGTCCGCTCAGGAGCTGATCCCTGGCACCGCGCGGCCGATCGTCGACCCGAACGCGCCCGCCTCGACCAGCGGCTTCATCTGCCCGATGCACCCCAACGAGGTGAAGGCCGAGCCCGGCAAGTGCAGCATCTGCGGCATGACGCTCGTGCCCGGCGACCCGATGGCGACGGCCGACTACCGCATGAGCGTGGTGACTGAGCCGCGCGCGGTGAAGGCCGGAGAGAACACCAAGTTTCGTTTCACGATTACCCATCCGCTGACCGGCGAAACCGTGCGGCAGTTTGCCGACGTCCACGACAGGCTCTATCACCTCTTCATCGTCAGCCGCGACATGACGCTGTTCAATCACGAGCACCCCGTCTTCGAGAAGGACGGCTCGTTCACGATCGAGCACACGCTGCCGAAAGCCGGTCATTACGTGTTCTTCAGCGATTTCATGCCGGTGGGCGGCGGGCCGCAGCTGATCGCGACGCCGATCGTGACCGCCGGGTATGAAGGCGACATCGCGTCTGATGCGGCCAACCTCACGGCCGACAAGTCGTGGGTGAAGTCAGTGGATGGCGTGACCGTCGACCTGCGGGTCGAGCCGGCCAAGCTCGTCTCGGGCGACGAGCTCGACGTCCCGATCCGATTCATCGACGAGAAGACCGAACAGCCGGTGACGAACCTGCAGCGCTATCTCGGCGCCTTCGGGCACGCGATGATGTTGAGCGAGGACATGATGGAGCACGTGCACGCGCATCCGGAAGAGCTGCTGGAAGGCACGAACATCACCGAGGGCGGCGGGCCGGACCTGACCTTCCACGCGCTCTTCCCGAAGCCGGGCCACTACCGGATCTGGCTGCAGTTCCTGCGGAACAACAAGCTGTCGACCGTGCCGTTTACGGTGCGAGTGTTGCGGGCGGGCGAGACGGCGGAAAAGCAGTAACCGAGAGCGCCGGCCGCGCCTGCAGCGCGGCGTCGGTCACGTTGTCGTAGTAGGCGGTGCTGATCACGCGCGTGCCCGCCGGCAGCGTGACCGGCTCGCGAAAGACGTACGACGAGGGCCAGTCGGGCCGGTAATTCTTCAACCACAACAGCGGTTCCACAACGCCGTCCGGCTTGATCGCCGTGACCTCGATCGACTTCGCGCCGGCACCCAGCCTGGGCCACAACGCCGATGCGGTGGTCGCCGTCTTCAACACCGTTTCGGTGCGGACTTTCTCGCGGGTCTTGCCGGCGGCCACCGTGAACGGCGGCGCCGAAATCTCGAGCGGCATCGCCGCCTGCGGCGGACGCTTCTCCGAAAAATACAGGCCGAGCTCAGCGGCGCCCGAGACGGGTTCCTCCGTTCCCCGGTAACCGATCTCGACAGCAAGTCTTGCTTTCGCCGGCAACTGGATCCCGACGCCGGCAGGCAGGCTGTTGACCGGATTGCTCGGCGTCCACGTGCCCAGCCACCGCCCGGACGCTGCTTCGTAGATCGCGGCGTAGCGAATGCCGCGACGATCGCCCGGGTTGAGTTGCAGCGCGCGCAGCCACCTCGATCGATCGAGGCCGGATGCGACCTCGAATCGCGCGGTGCGATCGGGTGAGCCGGCTGCGACTTTCTGATCCTTCGCCACGTTCACCACCGCGTCAGGCGTGCCTTGCTCCCATCCGTTCAGCGGGGGCACGAACACCGGCGGCTTGCTCTCGTCGGCCAGCAGCACGCCGCTTGGCGCGCCGCCATCGGCCCACGCCAGGATGAGGCTGACCTCGCGAGCCGTCAGGCTCATGTCGTTCGCAAAGTGGCCGTAGCCGTTGACCGCGCTCCACGGCGGCATGCGCCGCTCGAGGATCTCTTCCTTGATCGCCACCGCCCAAGGCCGCGCGTCCTTGTAGGTCGTGAGCGACATCGAGATGTTGCCGTCGGTGTGGCACTGGAAACACTTGCGCTGGAAGATCCGCGCGATCTCTTTCTGGAACACGATGCTGGTCGTGATCGGGGTATGCGTGTAGACGGTCTCGGGCTTGAGCAGCAATGCTCCCGCCACAACCGATCCGGCCAGCACGACCCCGGTAACCCAACGCATGTTCGTATTATACGGCCCGTCCGTCGCGGAACTAAAGTTCCGCGCTACGGGTCGCATCCACTTCTGGCAGCACCACCTCGGCCGGGCCGCGCAGCACCAGATCCGCGATGCTCGACGCCGGCGTCGCCTCCGGGTTGATCTCGACCGTGAACGCTCCGTTCCGCCGTGCCTGCTCGATAAACGACGCCGCCGGGTAGACCACGGACGATGTCCCAATGGTCAGAAAGACGTCGCAGTCGGCGGCCGCTTCGGCTTGATCGAGCACGTCGGGATCGAGCGCTTCGCCACACCACACCACGCCGGGCCGGACCAGGCCGTTGCAATGCGGGCACGCGGGGGGAATCTGCGCGAACGGCGCCGTGTCGTCGCGCCACCGCGGCGGCGAGCCGGGGCACTTCTTCCAGCACGACACGTCCCAGATCGATCCTGATCAACTCAAGTTGAAAGTTGAAGGTTGAAAGTTGGAAGTTTCAGTTCCAAGTTCAGTTTCAAGTTCAAAGTGATCGGCGCGGAGCATAACTGTCAACTCCTAACTTTCAACTGAACTGAAAACTGAAACTTCCAACTTTCAACTTTCAACTTTCAACTGTTACTGTTTGCTCGTGCCCGCCGGCGCGGCCTTCTTCTTTTGCGCGGCGAGAAACTCGAACGCCTTCGGCAGATTCGGGACGACGACGTCGGTGTGATTGCCGCCGGCAACTTCGACATACGTCACGTCGGCGCCCAGTTTCTTCAACGCCGCCACCATCGTCCGCGATCCCGACACGTTGACTGTCGGGTCGGTGTCGCCGTGCACCACGAACTGCGGAATGCCCTTCATCCGCTCCGCGAGTGCGGGCGAGCCGACGCCGGAGAACGGCACCAGCGCGGCCCAGATGTCCGGATACTTCGACGCGATCGCCCACGTCCCGATCGCGCCCATCGAGTGGCCGATCAGGTAAATGCGAGATTCCTCGACCTTGTAGTTGGTCTTCATCAGCCGAAGGACCTCCATCACGTCCTTCTCGCTGTATTCCATGCGGCGCCGCGCGGCCGCATCGCCCGAGCCCATGATCGTCGAGCCGTAGAAACCGTCGACGCGGTAGCCGAGCGGCGCGGCCATCAGGAAGCCGTGCTTCTCTGCGAGCTGCGGCGGCAGTTTCGAGTACGAGTCGAAGAACGAATCTTCGTTCGCGCCGAGGCCGTGCAGCGCAATCACCAGCGGCAGCGCCGTGGCGCCGGTGTACGCCTTCGGCACGTAGACCCGGTACGGCATGATCTCGTTGGCGCCCTCGAGCGGATGGTGCCGCTCCATGTCGCCGGTCTTGCCCTTGAACGGATCCTTGCCGCCCTTGGCAGCCGCCACCACCGCTTCAGCCGCGGCGATCTCGCTGGCGGCGTTGAACGTTCCGGGTGTGATCCGCCCGCGATTGATGTTCTTGATGAAGTCGGACGGGTAAAGAATGTCGGCGCGCACGGCCGGCGTGGCCGCGGCGGCGCTGGCTTCGAGCGCGCGCAGCTTCGCATCAAGCCCTTTCTGCAGCACGACGCCAAGCGTTGCGGTGCCGATCGACGTCGTGCCGTCGAACAACTCGGTCTCGATCACGTAATTGCCGTCTTCGACTCCCGTCACGTCGAGCTCCATCGCCAGGGGCGATTCGCGGAGGTCGCGGCTGACGCCGTCGAACGTGCCCAGCTCGCGGGGCGGCGCCGGGGCGGGCGCGCTCGCGCCGCCGGCGGCCGGTGCCACGCGCCTGCGGAGGGTGACCTTCGCGGTGATGGCGGGTGTCAGCTCGATCGACGGGCTGTAGATCTGTTCGAGCCGCAGCGAGTACGGCGCCGACGAGTCGATCATCGTGCGCTCGCTGCGCAGCGCCAGCGAGCTCTGGAAATCGAGCGCGGGCGTCCAGGCCACGCCGTCGAGCAGCGCAAGCCCCTTCGCGACCTGCCGGCGAAGCTCGCCGATCTTGCCGAGGCGTTGCGCGTCGGCAATCTCTTTATCGACCGCGTCGACCTGCGCCTTGAGCTCGCCTTGCGGCTTCACCGTGGCCTTGCGCGTGTTGTAGCGCACCATCGTCGAGCTGACGTTGGTCAGCGCCTGGCCGATCGCCAGCGACGGCATTAAGAGAAGGCTAATGAACGCGAAGGATCGGGCGATATTCATCTTATGACCTCTTGATGTGGTGATCAGTCGATCGAGCGGTTGAACTGTTGATGTTGTGATCTCGTGATCTAGATCTGGTGATCTTGGGAGCGGGTTGTCGACCTTGGCTCGGAAACCGGGCCGATCACCAGATCCAAATTGTCGGGCGAGGCCCACCGCCACGCGATCGCCAACCTGCCGACGTTGTCTTTATTGATTTGATCTAATGGAGAGTATTTCTGGCTCGCGGCATTACCTCCGTAGTGTGTCCATTCACCGGCATTGGCCGAAGTGCCTATGGTGCCAACGGTGCCTTGGGTGCCAAAGAGGATGGTGCCTAAGGTGCCTACAGTGCCAGGTGCGAAGAACGCGACGGCTAACGCGATGACTAATCGGCGCATTGGATGCCTTTGAAAGTGGCGTCATGCTAGCACCATTGGCACCTGCACCTTTGGCACCATCCCCTTGGCACCTTAGGCACCATTTGGCACCGTAGGCACCGGATTGGGGTAGCATGCAGGCCTCGGAGGAGGGTAGAAGATGAAATCGATTATTCGTATCGTGGCTGGCGTGATCTTCGTTGTTGGGTTGCTTGCTTCCGCGCGGGTCGTGGGACAGGGCGCAAACATTACCGGCGACTGGGTCTTCACCGTCCAGACCGATCAAGGCGGCGGAACGCCAACCATTACCTTCAAGCAGGATGGCGAAAAGCTGACCGGCAAGTACAACGGCCAGTTGGGCGCGGCCGACCTGACCGGCACGGTGAAGGGAAATGATGTGAAGTTCACCTTCACGGTCGATGTCCAGGGACAGCAAGCCCCTGTCACTTATGCGGGAACTGTCGAGAAAAACACCATGAAAGGCACCTTGGACATCGGCGGGATGGCAACTGGCACCTTTACGGCGTCCAAGAAGTAAAACCTCTGCTACCCAGAAGCAAAACCTCTACCGTACCGATCCAAAAAGCCGTTCAGGGATCGGAGCTTTGTCCGTTGACAGCCACCCGCTGCTGCTGCCTAATGTGGCTTCAGTAAGGGGCTGTTTGCCCAACTGCCGTTGAAACCCGTTGTCGCTCCGTCGATAAGGCTCACCCATGCGCCGTGGGCTTAAGGGATGCAATTTGAAAGAGGGGGAATAGTGATGCGTTCGCTCACGGTTCGGATTTTCATGCTCGCTTGTCTTGTCCTTGCGCCGGCACTTGCGTCAGCGCAAACCAGCTCCATCAGCGGCACCGTCAAAGACGACACGGGCGCGGTCATGCCCGGCGTCACGGTGGAAGCCGCCAGCCCGGCGCTGATCGAAAAGGTCCGTTCGACCACGACGGGTGGCTCGGGCCAGTATTCGATTCTGGCGCTCAGGCCCGGTATCTACACGGTGACCTTCACGCTCCCCGGTTTCCAGACCGTGGTGCGCCAGGGCATCGAGCTGACGTCGGACTTCACCGCCACGATCAACGTGGACTTGAAGGTCGGCACGCTCGAGGAAACGCTGACGGTCACCGGTGAATCGCCGATCGTCGACACGCAGAGCCTGACGCAACGCGTGGTGATGACGGCGGAAGTGCGCGAGGCGTTGCCGACCGGCCGCAACATCCAGGCGGTCGGCATCATGATTCCCGGCACGACCATCGCGTTCGGCGGTGGCGGGGCGCTGTCGCGCGATGTCGGCGGCTCGGGCAACCTGCAGCAGTCGCCTCTTCAGTACCGCGGCTCTGCCGACACCGTGCAGACGATTGAAGGCATTCGCCTGAACAACCTCTGCGCGCAAGGCGCCTACAGTGGCGTCTACTGGAACGATGCCAGCTTCGAAGAGTTCAGCTACGTGACCGGCGCCGACTCGGCCGAAATGGGCCAGGGCGGTATGCGCGTCAACATGGTACCCCGCGACGGTGGCAACTCCTTCCGCGGCTCCGTGATCGGCAACTATGCCGGTGAATCATTCGGCTCCGACAATTGCGGCTCGCCGGGCATCGGCCAGGCGTGCACCCGCTCGAACCTGAGCGGCAGCAAGTCGTTCAACCGGAACAACACGCTCACCAACGTGGACGTGATCCAGAAGATCTGGGATATCAACCCGCAGATCGGCGGTCCGATCATCAGGAACAAAGTGTGGTTCAACTACACTTTCAGGAACTGGGGCTCGGAAAAGACGAAAGCCGACGCCTACTTCGACTCGAACCCCTCGCAGTTCGTCTACGCGCCCGACTTTACCAAGCCCGGCATCGACGATGGGCACCTCACCAGCAACGCAGGCCGCATCTCGTGGCAGGTCAGCAGCAAGGATAAGATCTCGGTCTACCACGACAACCAGCGCAAGTACCGCAATCACTGGGGTATTCAGGCGGCGATACCGCCCGAGGCAGCCGGTGTGCAGGTGACACCCACTAGCTTCGTCAACGTCACGAAGTGGCAGCGGACCGCCACCAACAGGCTGCTGCTTGAAGCTGGCTTCGGCATGTACAACCAAAACTACACCGAGCTGTATCAGGCGGAAGTCACCGGCGACAACAAGAAAGTCTGGGACGACGCGGCTATTCAGAATGCGCGCGTCTACAACGTGGTCGACGCCTCGAACAACCGCCAGGCCAACGCCTGGCCGAACCCGGCGGATCATTACTCGGTGCTCCGCACCTTCATGGGCGCGGCGTCATACGTGGCCGGGGCGCACAGCCTGCGGGTGGGCGGCACGCTGAGCAACGGCGATTGGAAGTTGCTCACCAGATGGACAGGCGATATGCAGCCCATCGTCTATAACGCCGGCGCACCGGTGCAGGTGACGCTCCGCTTGCCGTCGGACCGCAACAACGGCATCAACCGCGACCTCGGACTCTACGCGCAAGACCGCTGGTCGCTCGGCCGCGTGACGTTGAACCTCGGCCTGCGGTTCGACCAGTTCATCGGCGAGTCGCGAGAGAGCGAAGTGCTCGCCAGCCGCCTGAGTGGCGGCGCCAAGTTCGGCCTGTGCGACGATGGCAAGGTCGACCCCGGCGACCTGTGTGCCGGCAAGGTGCAGAACTGGAAGGACATCTCGCCCCGCGTCGGCTTCGCGATGGACGTGTTCGGCAATGGCCGCACCGCTCTGAAGGCCAGCTTCGCGCGTTACGTGGCGGGTCAGCAGATCGCCGTGGCCAATCAGGTGAACCCGATCGGCGCGCTCACCGCGGCTGACACCCGGGTGTGGCGCGATTTGGACGGCAACGGCCTGCCGCTCGACAGCAACGGCAACATCCAGTTCAATGAGCTGACCAATTCGGCGGCGACGCCGACATTCGGCCGCCTCACCGTTCCGACCACTCAGTACGATCCCGCCGTCCTGAACGGCTGGGGCGCGCGCGGCTACAACAACGAGTTCACCGTCGCCGCGCAGCACCAGCTCGCGGACCGGATCTCGGTGAACGGCGGCTACTATCGCCGCACGTTCGGGAACGCCACCTTCACCGACGATCTGCGCTACGACGAGAACAGCTACGACACCTTCTGCATCACGGCGCCCTCCGATCCCGACCTGCCCGGCGGCGGTAACTACCAGGTGTGCGGCGTCAAGGACCTCAAACCCGCAGTCTTTGCGCAGGGCCTGCCGGCGAACGGCCTGATCCGGTTCTCGGAGGACTTTGGCGGCGAGACCAATCTCTTTCAAGGCTACGACGTCAACCTCGAGGCGCGGTTCCGCAACGGCGCGTTCCTCAAGGGCGGCATCGCAGCCACGGCACGCACTTTCGACAACTGCAACCTGCTCAAGGCCGGTCTTGATGCGGTGGTGGGCGCGGCGGCGCAGGGCACCGAAATCTACGCGGACGGCACCACCGCGTGCCATCGCGAGTACGGGTATCGCCCGGACGCGAAGATGTCGGGTTCTTACAGTCTGCCTTGGGGCGTCCAGCTGGCGGGTACGTATCAGTTCACCCGTGGCGTGCAGTCGGGCGCCGCTGGTGGGTCCAGCATCGGCGCCAGCTGGGCGGTGACGAGCGCGGTGGCCGCGCCCATGACCGGTCGCGCCGCTTGGACCGGCGTCGGATCACGGACGGTTCAGTTGATCCGCGACGGTCTCGACTACGGCAAGTACAACCTCAACCAGCTTGACCTGCGTCTGGGCAAGCGCTTCGAGGCCGGCAGGGCCAAGCTGCGTGTCGACTTCGACCTCTACAACGTGCTCAACAGCAGCTGGCCCTACACAGTCAACGGGGCCTATTCGACGTCGGCGGCGGCGGCCCAGTGGCTGCGTCCGACCAACGTGCTGCAGCATCGGTTCTTCAAGTTCGGAGCGCACGTCAGCTTCTAGCGATTAGGAAGGCAGAAGGCTAAAGGCAGAAGGCAGAATAGCGTTGTGAGACGCTCGTTGCTTTTCTGCCTTTTCCTTTTTGCCTTCTGCCTTCTGCCTTTTGCCTTCTGCCTTCTGCCTTCTGCCTTCTGCCTTCTGCCTTCTGCCTTTCGCCTTGTTCTCGCACAAAGCGGCCCCGCCCAGCATCAGCCCCACCGCGGCCCCAGCGTCCCGCAGGAATTACTCGAGCGGCCGGTTTCAATTCGCACAGCTATCGGCGCGGCGCATGATCAAGTGACGACCGCGTCGGACGAGGCCCAGCGCTTCTACGACCAGGGCTTGTCGTACCTGCATTCCTTCGTCTGGATCGAAGCGGCCCGATCGTTTCACCAGGCGCTGCGAAGCGATCCGGGCCTGGCGCTTGCGCACGTGGGCTTGAGCTACGCCTACCTCGAGTTGAACAAGCCCGACGAAGCGCGGCGCGCGATCGAGCGGGCGCGTGCGTTGGCCCCAAAGGTGTCGGATCACGAGCGCCGGCACATCGAGGCGCGCGCGCTGCAGATGGCCGCGGAAGACAACCCGCGCGATCAAGCTCGCCTCGTCGCTTACCGTCAGGCGCTGGATGCGGCGATCGCCGCCTTCCCTGCCGACGTCGAGCTGCTGCTCAAGCGCGGCATGGCGGAATCGCCCGACCCCGCGGATCGCGGGCAGGGTTCGGTGGCCGGCTCCGTACCGTTTTTTGAGCGCGCACTCAAAGCGTCGCCGAATCACTTCGCAGCCCGTCACTACCTGGCGCACGCGGCCGAGAACGCCGGCCGCATGGCCGACGCCTTGGCGCATGCGGCTTCATTTTCGACACAGGCGTCCGAGATTCCGCACGCGCGGCACATGCACGGCCACGAGCTGCGCCGGTCGGGCCGGCCGGCGGAGGCCATTGTCGAATTCGAGGCGGCCGATCGCCTGCAGCGCGCGTACTTCACGCGTGAGAAGGTCGCAGCGGAGCTGGATTGGCATTTCCCGCACAATCTCGATTTGCTTGCTGCTTCGCACCAGTACGTCGGACAGATGCGAAAAGCCGAGCCGCTGTTGAAAGAATCGTTCGCGCTGCCGTCGAGCCTGCTCGTGCAAGTGGTGAACAAGCGCGAGTGGCCGGCGTTCCTGCTCGCGCGGAACCGGCCGGCGGAAGCGCTGGAAGCGGCGAAGGTGCTCGTCGCCCATCCCAACCCGGTGGTGCAGGCGACCGGCCACATCGAAGCCGGCTTTGCGCTGCTGGCGACCAAGCGTTTTGGCGATGCGGCCAACGAGTCGAACGCGGCGCTCAAGGCGCTCAGAGGCGCGGCCGACGGCCAGGCGCTGGCGGTGATCGCACTCGAAGCACTGCAGGGCGAGTTTCTGTTGCGGACCGCGCAGCGCGAAAAGGGGCGGCAGGGCATGGAGCGCGCCGCGCAGAAATGGCGCGCGCTGCCGGGCCCCGACGCATGGAGCCAGGCGCTGTTCCGATTGGAAGCCATGGCCCGCGCCGCGCGCGGTGTCGGCGACTGGCCGTTTGCCGCGCGGCTCGCCCAGCTCATGCTCGAGCATGACGCGGCCTACGCCGGCACCCATTACGCGCTGGCCCTGGTCGCCGAGCACGATGGCAACACCGCCACCGCAAAGCGGGAGTTCGATCTGGCTGTGAAGGCCTGGGCCGCGGCGGACAAAGACCTGCCGGAGCTGGCCCTCGCCCGTAGGGGTCTGACCCCGAGCAAGTAGTTCCGAGGGGTCTGACCCCAAGCAGGAAGTGGCGAGGCGCCCGTCCTGGCGGAGACATGCGATTCGTCGTTCGCCCTCCTTCGCCGGACAAATTTCGCTCGCCACATTGGGCGCCCACGCTATGGACGCCAGAACCGCAACTCGCCAGCGTAGGCTCCGCTCAATTTGTCGGAGGTCATGGGTATCGGCTCAGTCGGACGCTCACGACGAATCGCATGTCTCCGCCCAATCGCCCAGCGCCCAGGCGTCACCAGCCTCGCCGAGAGGCATAGTCCAGCGCGAGCGTTCGAGTGAGCCGAGAGACAAATGGAGCGGAGGCCACGCAGGCGCCATTGCGGGTTTAGACGTCCATCGCGCCAGCGCTCAATGCGCCGAGCGACATTTGTCCGGCGAACGAGAGCGAGCGCTGGATTATGCCTCTCGGCGGGCTTCGGCGATGGACCTGGCGGAGGAGTGCCAGGGCGGAGGGGTCAAGCAGCTAAGCGGCGAACCGTGGCAACCCTCTGGAGCCCGCCCTCGTCTATTTCAACCGAGGTGACCATGACCCGCTCGGTTTTCGCCCTGATTTTCGCCCTCGTTCTCGCTGCCCCAGCGCCTGCCCTGAGCGCGGCTTCGGTCGCACCGCGACCAGGCCGAGTCGAAGGGGCGCAGACCAACACGGAAACCGTGGACAAGACGCTCACGATGCAGCCCGGCGGCACGCTGAGGCTGAAGACCTTCTCCGGCCGCGTCCGGATCACCGGCGGCTCGGGCGACCAGGTCGTGATCCACGCCGTTCGCCGCGGCAAGCAGGACCGGCTTGACGACATCAAGCTCGAGATCACGCAGAGCGGCAACACCGTCGAGGTCGACGCCAACCATCGACTCGTCGAGCGCCGCAACGACAACGTCGTCGAAACCGACTTCGAGATCCAGGTGCCGGCCCGCACCCGGCTCGACATCAAGACGTTCAGCGCGCCGGTCACGGTGATCGGCGTCAGCGAGAGCCAGAAGATCGACGGCTTCAGCTCCGACATCCGCGTCGAGGCATCGCAGTGGGGCGACGGCAACAACCTCGACATCAACACGTTCAGCGGCGACGTCCACCTGCGCCTGCCCGACAGCGCGAAGGGCGAGATCGATTTCAACAGCTTCAGCGGCCGCTTCGAAAGCGACCTGCCGGTCACGCTGACCAACAGCAGCCGGCGCAACTTCCGCGGCGCGCTCAACGGCGGCGGCTCGGGGGATTTCCGGTTGAAGACGTTCAGCGGCTCCGTCTCAATTCGACGCTGACCCTACCCACGCGAACCACCGAGAACACCGAGGACACAGAGAATATTTTTCTCTGTGTCCTTTGTGTCCTCTGTGGCTAACGTACGTGTATTCTTCGGGCGGATGATTGCCCGGCTAATGGCCCGCGTGGGCCTCGTGACGCCCGAGCAGCGCGCCTGGGCGTGGTACGACTGGGCCAACTCCGCCTTCTTCACCACCGTCGTCACGGCGGTGTTCCCGGGGTTTTTCGCGACCTACGCGGCGGCGGGCCTCGCGCCCGCGGAAGCCACCGCGCGTTTCGGCCTCATCACCACCGTGTCGATGGCGACGATCGCCATCTCGGCGCCCGTGCTCGGCGCGCTGGCCGACTACAGTGGCGCCAGGAAACGGCTGCTCGGGTTGTTCATGGCCATCGGCGTGTGCGCCTGCGCGTCGATGGTCTTCATCGGCAGAGGCGACATCGGCCTTGCCTCGGTGCTGTTCTTCATCGCCAACATCGGCGTGTCGGGCTCGACCGTCTTCTACGACTCGCTGCTGCCGCACGTCGCCAAGCCGTCGGAAACCGATCGCGTGTCTGCCGCGGGCTACGCCATGGGCTACATCGGCGGCGGCGTTCTGCTCTTGATCAACCTGGCGTGGATTCTCAAGCCGGAGATGTTCGGGTTTGCGAGCCAGCCATCGGCGATCCGGGCTTCGTTCGTCTCGGTGGCCATCTGGTGGGCGGTCTTCTCGCTGCCGCTCTTCCGGGTCGTGCCCGAGCCGGCGACGGGACCCAAGCCCGAAGGCGAATCGGGCGTGGCGATTTTCGCGGCATTCTCGCGACTCGCCACGACGTTGCGCGAGATCCGTAAGTACAAAAACGCGTTCTACCTGTTCGTGGCGATGCTGCTCTACCAGGACGGCATTCAGACGATCATCCGCATGGCCGGTGTCTACGGCGCGGAGGTCGGCGTGGAGCAGACCTCGCAGATCGCGGCGTTTGTGATGGTGCAGTTCCTCGGCATTCCGTTTTCGTTCATGTTCGGAGCGCTCGGGACGCGCATCGGCACCAAACGCGCGATCTTTATTGCGATCGCGGTGTACGCGCTGGCCACCGTGCTCGCCTACTTCATGACGACGGTGACGCACTTCTTCATTCTGGCGGCGATGATCGCAACGGTGCAGGGCGGCGCGCAAGCGCTCAGCCGCGCGCTGTTTTCGAGAATGGTGCCCGCCGATCGCACGTCAGAGTATTTCGGGTTCTTTGCGATTGCCGAGCGGTTCGCCACGATCCTCGGGCCGCTCGTGTTCTATATCAGCGTCACGCTGACCGGGTCGAGCAAGGTCGCAATCCTGGTGATTCTGGGATTCTTCGTCGCGGGGGCGTCGGTCCTCAGTTTGGTCGACGAAGAAGAAGGCACCCGCGCCGCACAGGCATCATAGAGAAGCCACGAAGAACACACGAAGGCCAGACTTCAAGAAACATTCTTCGTCTTCTTCGTGGCTTCGTGGCTAACTCAATCAGGTCCGCCGCGCGATCAGCGAAGATGCGTCCTCCGACGAATTCACCGCCTGGAGCAAACGTCTCGGCCGGGTCCTCTACAAAGGGCAACCGTAGATCGGAGCGCCGTCCGCCGTCGCTTAGCGCCCGTCCGCCGAGAGACACCGGCCCTCGCTCGCTCTCGTTCGCCGGACAAATGTCGCTCAGCGCATTGAGCACCCCACGCAGGCGTCGTGCCGTCTTTGGCGCGTCCATCGCTGGGGCGATTAATGTGGCGAAGGAGATTTGGCCGCCGAGTGAGAGCGAACGCCGGCACGGCCTCTCTCCGCGCGCTCTGCCGCCGCAACGGCACTGACAGTTTGCTTTGCGGCCGACAATCCACGTTCCAATCAACACAAGCGCGGCGGCGAGGACGATGCGCGGCGACAGCGGTTCGCCTACCCAAGCCGCTTAGACGAGCGAAGGGTCGCCAGGGTGAGTACCACCGCTCCCCAGGTGAACAGCGCCAACGCCTGCGGCCAGAACGTCTCGAGCCCGACGCCCTTCAGGAAGATCCCCCGAACGATGACGAGGAAATAGCGGAGTGGAATCAGGTAGGTCAACGGCTGGATCCAGCCGGGCATGTTCTCGATCGGAAAGATGAATCCCGACAGATACATCATCGGCACCAGGAAGAAGAAAATCGCCGTCATCATCGCCTGCTGCTGCGTTTGCGAGATCGTCGACACGAACAGTCCGAGGCCCAAGGTCGACATCAGGTAGA
This sequence comes from Acidobacteriota bacterium, assembly GCA_030650395.1. Taxonomy (GTDB): domain Bacteria; phylum Acidobacteriota; class Vicinamibacteria; order Vicinamibacterales; family UBA2999; genus 12-FULL-67-14b. The sequence continues at coordinate 38,473 of JAUSDY010000110.1, forward strand.
TCAGGCACATCCCGAATAGCAGCGGGATGCTGCCCAGCATCGGCACCTCGAACCAGTAGATCGCCACCACCAGCACCAAGATCACGTCAAGGATGCCGATGAGCGCGTACGGAAGCAGCTTGCCTGCGATCAGCTCCCACCTCGCCAGCGGGGTGACGTTCAATTGCTCGAGCGTGCCGACCTCCTTCTCGCGCACAATGGCCATGGCCGACAGGTTGGTCGTGACAACGAGCAGGAGCAGCGCAACGATGCCGGGGATCATGAAGTCCCGGCTTTCCAGGCGCGGGTTGAACCAGACGCGAATCTCCGGCCGCACCATTTCCTCGGCGGCGCCGGCCGGCGAGGCCGCCGTGGCCAGATCCTGGACGTACCCGCCGATCAACGTTTGCGCATAGCCGAGAGCGACCGTCGTGGAGTTGGAATCGGTGCCGTCAGCCACGATCTGCAGCGACGTCGAACGCGACGATGCAATGCGGTGGCCGTAATCGGCCGGGATGCTGATCGCCATCCAGGCATCGCCGCGGTCGAGATACCGATCGATCTCCGTTGTCGATCCGAGCAGGCCGACGATCTTGAAGTTCTCGGACGCTTCGAAGCGGTGAATCAGGTCGCGGCTCTGGGTCGAGCGGTCGGCATCGACGATCACGAGCGGCACATCCTTCACATCCGTCGTCGCCGCATAGCCCAGCACGGTGAGCTGGAGAATGGGCGCCAGGATGACGACCCCGAACAGCCGCGGATCCTGCCGGAGCTCCAACAGTTCCTTGCGAATGAGATGTAGTAATCGCACCATCATTAGGACCATTCCCTTCTGAGACGGAGCGACGCCAGCGTCAGCGCGACGGTGGCAAAGATCGCCAGCGCAACCAGATCCTGCCAGAAGGCGGCAAGGTCGGCGCCTTTCAGGACGATGGCGCGAAGCGCCACCAGGAAGTAGCGTGCCGGCACGATGTGGGTGATGCCCTGCACCACCGTGGGCATGCTCGAGATCGGGAAGATGAATCCTGACAGGATCATCGTCGGAAGCAACGACGAGAGCAGCGCGACTTGGAAAGCGACCTGCTGAGTGTCCGCGATGGTGGAGATCAACAGGCCCTGCGCCTGTGCGCCGATCAGGAACAGGCCGATCGACAGGCACAAGAGAGCCCACGACCCATTCATCGGCAGGTCGAAGAGTACCATCGCCGTCAGGATGATCAGCAGCGCCGACACGAACGAGATCACGAGGTACGGCAGTGTCTTGCCGAGGATGTAGGCAAGGGGATTAACCGGAGCCATCCGGACCTGTTCCATCGTGCCGCGCTCTTTCTCGCGGACGACCGATAGCGCCGTCGACACCACGGCCGTCAGCATCGAGATGTAGGCAATCAAGCCGGGGACCAGGAAGATCGTGCTGCGCAGCTGCGGGTTGTACCAGATGCGCGGTTCGATGGCGATCATCGCCATCGGGCTCCCTTCGACTCGGGCACCTCGGGAGTCGCTCAGGGCAGGCCGGACGAGCGCCATCTGCGCTGAGCTGTACTGGCCGATCAGAATCCGCGCGTAGCCGGCGACGGTTGCGGCGGTATTCGCGTTGTCGCCATCGATCACAACCTGGACCACCACCGGACGGCCGAGCGCAAGATCGCGATCGAAGCCGGACGGAATCGACACGACCACTCGTGCTTCGCCGCGATCGATCAGCCGCTCGATCTCCTTGTCTGAATCGACGTATCCGACCAGCTCGAAGTAGCCGGAGTTCACGAACGACGACACCAGCTCCCGGCTCTTGGAGCTGCGATCGCGGTCTTGCACCGCCAGCCGGACGTTGCGAATGTCGAAGTTGAGCGCGTAGCCGTACAGCAGCAGGAAGAACGCCGGGATGAACAGCAGGATCAACAGCGTCCGCTGGTCGCGCAGGATCTGGCGAAGTTCTTTCGATGCGACGGCGAGGGCCTGCCATGAGGGAGCGGCAGCGCGACGAGCGGCCTGCGGCGAGCGAGCTGCCGCGAATCGAATGGCCTGGCTGATCATGCCGGCACCGCCACCCGCTCGACCACATCGAGAAACACGTCTTCGAGCGACGGCGACACCGGCGCCACGGAATTGACGTCGATGCCGGCGCTGCGAAGCGCATTTGCGAGCGCCTCCGGCGGTGTGCCGGCGTCGCGCAGCACCGCATGCACAGACGTGCCGAACAGGCTCGTCTTTTCGACCGCCGGCAGCGCGTCGAGCGCCTTCATCGCGTCAACCGGACGCGACGCGTGGATCTCGACGATCGGCCGCGACGAAAACACCTGCTTGAGCTCGTTGGCGGTTCCCAAGGCGGCAAGCTTGCCGGCGTGAATGATGGCCAGGCGATGGCAGTGCTCGGCTTCGTCGAGATAGTGCGTCGTGACGAGCACCGTGATGCCGCGATGCGAGAGGTCCCCAATCAGATCCCAGAATCGGCGCCTCGACAGCGGATCGACGCCGCCCGTGGGCTCGTCGAGAAACACGATCGACGGCTCGTGGAGAATGGCGCAGCCCAGAGCGAGCCGCTGGCGCCAGCCGCCCGGCAGCTGGCTGGCCCGCGTCTTCTCGCGGCCGTGCAGCCCCGCCATCTCAACAACGAACCGGCGGCGCTCTTCGAAGCGTTGGCCTGACAGCCCATAGACGCCGCCGAAGAACTGGATGTTCTCGTCCACGGTGAGAAGCTCGTACAGCGAAAACTTCTGCGACATGTAACCGATGCGCCGCTTGACGCCCTCGGGATCCCGGCTGACATCCACACCGCCGACGATCGCCGTGCCGCTGGTCGGCCGGAGCAGGCCGCACAGCATTCGGATGGTGGTGGACTTCCCCGCCCCATTGGCGCCGAGGAACCCGAAGATCTCGCCTTGCCGCACCGAGAACGACAGATCGTTCACCGCGACGAAGGCGCCGAACTTGCGCGACAGGCCGCGCACATCGATGGCGACGCCGCCGGTTTCCGTCATGGTTTCCCCAGGGCGCGATGCAGCCGCGCCTCAGCGAGCCGCACGTTTGCGAGCGCGCGCGTGCGGGCCAACTCGCTTTCGAGCAGCGCCACTTGCGCAACCAGCACCTCGGTGCTGGTCGCCACTCCGGCATTGAATCGATCGGCGATGACCCGCCGGGCCTCCGCCGCGCTCACGACCGCATCACTCGCCGCCCGCACCATCGCGGCCGTCGAGTCGATGTCGAGCAGCCGTTGACGAACATCCGCGGCAGCCAGCGAATCGAATTCCGCGATGCGCTCGCGTGTCGCCGCCACGGCGGCCTCAGCCTCGGCGACCTGCGCCTTGGTGCGTCCCGAGTCCCACAAGGGCCAACTCACGTTGACGGAGACGTCCCATGATTCCTGCCACTCGCCTTTGCGCGGGAAGATGCGCGGATTCGGATTCGCATAATCGACGCCGCCGCCCAACCCGATGGTCGGCTTGTTGCCGGTCATGGCCGCCTGCTGTCGCGCCTCGAGTCCACCCAGCCGCAGCGTCAGCGCTTTCCGCTCGGGCCGGTCAGCTACGGCCGTATCGATCGAACCTGGCGAATCCGCCTCCGCTCGCTGGGGTTCTAGCGAGCTACGGCGGGACCCGGCCGTAGCGGCCTCCGGCCGCGAAGGCGGGCCCGCATCGAGCACGTCCGCGAGCTCAACGATCGTCGCGGGCTCGACGCCAATCAGCCGCCGGAGGTCGATGAGCGTCGACTCGCGGATGTTGCCCGCTTCGATCAACTGTGCGCGCTCGCGCGATCGCTGCGCCTCGAGGCTCGACACCTCATTCGGCGGAATGAGCCCGACTTCGAACCGCCGCTTCGAGTCGTTGACTTGCGCGTCGGCCCGCGTCGCCGCTTCCTCGAGCACCTTGACCGCTTCGCGCGCGGTCGCCACCGCCCAGTACGCCCGCACGATCTCGAGCCGCAGATCCGCACGCGCCGTCTCGATGTCGGCCGCAATCGCCTGCGCTTCGGCCGACGCCGCCCGTTCCATCGCATCGACCCGGCCCGAAGTGTAAATCGGCCATTGAAATGCGACTCGCGTCACCGCGTTGTCGGGAATGTCCGGATAGACCACGAGCCGACTGCCGGACGGCTGAAGGAACCCGAACTCCGGCACGTGGTTGGTGCGCATGTAACCGGCCGTGGCAGACACGATCGGCTTGTCGGCGACGTGGGCGCCGCGCACCGCCGCTTGCGCGCCTTGCTCGCGCGCCCTGATTTCGGCAAGCCGGTGACTGGCCTCGAAGCCGCGTGCGATGGCTTCGTCGAGCGTGAGCCGGATCACGGCCGGCGATTGCGCCGGCGAATGTGGTTGCGCCGGCGAATGTGGGGACAAACCTTTAGGTTTGTCCTGCGCCTGTGCCGTCACCGCTCCGGCGAGACACGCGAGAACAAGGACAGTGAGGGAAATGCGAATCATGGCGCTGAGGCCTCTTGTGAGACGGAAAGCTTCGCGATGAACACGTCTTCGAGGGACGGAACGATGGCGCGCACACCGGTTGCGTCGACCTGCGCGCGCGCCGCGGCCTGCTGAAATGCCGCCGCCGCCCCAGCCGCGTTGTCGTGGTCGAACCAGACGTGCAAGCGATCGCCGAACACTTGTGCGTTGGCCAGCCCGCCGGGATCTCTCAACCGATCCAGGGCTTCACGCGGTGACGGCACGAGCACTTCCAGCATCGTGCCCGGCAGGCTCGCGCGCAGCGCGCCGGGCTCGTCGAGCGCGAGCACGCGGCCTTCATGCAGCAGGACGATCCGGCTGCAGCGCTCGGCTTCGTCCAGATAGGGCGTCGACATCAGGATGGTGATGCCCGATGCCAGGAACTGCGACAACAGCTTCCAGAACTCTCGCCTCGACACCGGATCCACGCCCGTCGTGGGCTCGTCGAGCAGGATCACTTGTGGCTCGTGCACGAGCGTGCAGGCCAGCGCCAGCTTCTGCTTCATGCCACCGGAAAGCTGATCGGCCAGCCGGCCGCGGAAGGGCGTGAGCTGCGTCATGTCCAGCAGGCGATCGCGCCGGCCGCGGTAATCGCGCACACCGTGAATCTCGGCGAAGAAGGCGATGTTCTCGTCGATGCTCAAGTCGCCGTACAGGCTGAAGCGTTGCGACAAGTAGCCGACCGATCCGGTGATCGCGCGGTGAGCCGTGACCGGATCTTTGCCAAGCACGCGAATCGATCCGGCGTCGACATGCAGCAGCCCGCAGATCGCGCGGATCGCTGTCGTCTTGCCGGCGCCATCGGGGCCGATCAAGCCGAACATCTCGCCGCGTCCGACGTTGAAAGACACGCCGCGCAGGGCCTCGACCGGCCCGTACCGCTTCTTGACGCTCGAAAACTCGATCGCGGAGTCCATAACTTAAAACTGAAACTTAAAACTGAAACTTTGAACTTTGAACTCTTCAACTTTCAACTATTGCAGTCGCAGCTCGGCTTCAACAGGCATGCCCTGCTTGAGAACGCCGTCCTTGTTGTCGACGGCAATGCGGATCCGGTACACGAGCTTCGATCGCTCCTCAGCGGTTTGCACGTTGCGTGGCGTGAACTCGGCTTTCGGCGAGATGTACGACACGGTGCCCGCGATGCCTGCGCCACCCGCGTCGGTGAAGACCGAGGCCGCCTGGCCGACCTTGAGCCGTGGCACCGCCGGTTCGGGCACGAACACATCCGCCCAGGCGTGGTCGAGGTCGACGATGATGATGGCGGGTGCGCGGGGGGCGATCATCTCGCCGGCTTCGACGAGCTTTTCGGTGACGATGCCGCCGACCGGCGCCACGAGTTTCGTGTCGCCGAGTTGTTTCTCGATCGTCGCAATCTGCACGGCGGTGGCCGCCACCCGGCTCCGCGCCGCTTCGATCTCCTCTTTCCGCGCGCCGGCACGCAAGCGCGCCAGCGTTTCTTCAGCCGCCCGCACTCGACTCGCCGCAGTTGCGACCCGGTCTTTCGCCACATCGCGCCTCGTCTCTGCATCGTCGCGCTGCTTGCGCGAGCCAGAGTTGTTCTTGAGCAGCGTTTCGAAGCGGTCGAGGTCCTGCTGGGCGCCGTCGAGCTCGGCTTGCGCCGCCGAGAGTTCGCCTCGAGCGGCCGCGATCTGCGCCTCGGCCTGGCGGATGTCTTCGGGCCGCGCGCTTGCCATCACGAGGCGCAGCTGCGCTTCGGCTTGCGATCGATCGGCCTTCGCGCGCTCAATCGCGAGCTCGACGTCGCGCGTGTCGAGCGTCAGCACGAGCTGGCCGGGTTGCACGCGGTCGCCTTCCTTGACCGTGAGCGTGAGCACGCGTCCACCCGCATCAGGCGCAAGCCGGACCTCGGTGGCTTCGACGTGCCCGGACACACGCAACACATCGCTCGGCGGTTCAGGTTGACACGCCGCGAGCACGACTACGAGCGGCAGGATGGCGACGGCGGATATGTATTGGATCTGCGTCATCTGGGTTCCAGCATGCGTTGCGCTGTCAGTTGAAGGTGGGCGATCAGGTCCTGATGGGGAATCGCGACGAACATGGGCAGTTGTGAACGCCCGGGTTCGGCGGCCATGCGTTCGCGGGCGGCGTTCATCAAGAGCGGGCCCACGATCGAGGTGTAGGCAAGCACGGGATGCACGGGCCGGAAGGTGCCGGCGGCCGCGCCGTCCGCGAGAATCTTCCCGAACCCCAGGAACACGGCCTTCATAAGAGTGAGGGTTTCCAGGTCGAGATGCGGAGCGCCCGCCGCGATCTCGCGGAGCATCAAGGTGGGGAACCAGGGCCGCGCATCGGCGTGGCGCACGAACTGTTCGATGAAGCGATTGAGCTTGTCGGCCGGGGTGAGGTCGGCGGCGGCGATCTCGGTGACGGTGGTGCCGATCGTGGCGAGCATGTCGCCAACCACGGCGCGGTAGAGCGCGAGTTTGTCGGCGAAGTGGTAATAGATCATCGCCTTGTTCACCTTCGCGCGCTCGGCGATGTCATCCACGCCGACGCCATCGAAGCCGCGGGCAGAAAACTCGGCGGCCGCCGCTTGAAAGACGGCGGTCCGGGTGTCGGGTCGGGGGCCCTTTGAGCCGGGCGAGGCGGTCCTGATAGCCAACTAACTGGTTAGTTAATGCGAACCTGAACCGTATGTCAAGCCGCCGTGAATCGTCGCGCACGGCAACAGCGGGTGTCAGACACTACTGTCGATGACGATCGTGCTGGCCGGCGGATCCGGCTTTCTCGGGCGCAAGCTGGCCGCGCGGCTGGAACACGATCGCCACCAGGTCGTGGTGCTCACGCGCCGCCCGAGGAAAGACCGCCACAGCGACGTCGCCTGGCACCCCGACGGCTCGGCCGGCTCGCTCGCCGGCCATCTCGATGGCGTCGATGCCGTCGTCAATCTCGCCGGTGAAGGCATTGCAGATCGGCGATGGAGTCGCGATCGCAAGACGGCGCTACGTGACAGCCGCCTGCTGGCCACGCGCGCCCTGGTGCGCGCGATGGCGACCTGCCAGACGCCGCCGCGCGTGCTGGTGAGCGCATCGGGAGTCGGCTATTACGGGCCGCACGGCGACGAAGCGGTCACCGAGCGCACGCCGGCAGGCCCGGACTTTCTCGCGCGCTTGTGCGTCGAATGGGAACAGGAGGCGCGCGCCGCGGAGGGTCGGGCCACGCGGGTGGCGATGGTGCGCACGGGGCTCGTGCTCGACGCGAAGGGTGGCGCGTTGCCGCGGATGCTTCCGGCATTCCGATTGGGGCTGGGCGCCACGATTGGCTCAGGCCGGCAGTTCATGCCGTGGATTCACGTTGCGGACTGGGTGTCGATGGTGTTGTGGCTGATCGAATCCGAGCGTGGCACCGGCGCATTCAACGCCACCGCGCCGGAGCCGGTGACCAATCGGGATTTCACGAGCACGCTCGGACGGGTGCTGCGGCGGCCGGCCGTGTTGCACGCGCCTGAATTCGCCCTGAAGCTTGGACTCGGCGACATGTCGTACCTTCTGATCGCGGGCCAGCGCGCGCTGCCGGCCCGCGCCGAGGAGCTGGGGTTCAGGTTCAGCTTCCGCGCGCTGGAACCGGCCCTTCAAGACATACTAAGTGTGCAAGGGGTCTCGGCCCCCCCACGCTAAGTCCGCGTGGCGGGGACCCCGACAGTCGACGCAGGAAAAACACATGAAGACACTTTTGACAGTCTCCGCACTCGCTCTCAGTCTTACGGTTGCAACCGCGCAGCAGCAAACATCCGAGGACGAGGTCAAGCGCATCACCGATGCCGCAACCGTCCTCGACGAGATCATGGCGGCCGGCGACAAAGCCATCCCGCGCGCCATCCTCGAGAAGGCCCAGGGCATTGCCGTGTTCCCGTCGCTCATCAAGGGCGGCGTGTTTGTCGGCGGCCAGCGCGGCCACGGCATCCTGAGCGTGCGTGACGCATCGGGCGCGTGGTCGGCCCCAGGGTTTCTCACCCTCACCGGCGGCAGCGTCGGCGCGCAGTTCGGCCTCCAGGCGATCGACCTCGTGCTGGTGATCAACGACCGACGCGGGCTCGAGCAGTTGGTGAAGAACCAGATCAAGCTGGGCGCGGATGCCGGCATCGCGGCCGGGCCGCTCGGCCGTGAAGCCACCGCGCAGACCGACATTCAGATGCGCGCGAAGATCCTCGGCTACTCGCGCGCGCGTGGGCTGTTTGCAGGCGTGACGCTAAACGGCTCGACGGTCCGCGCAGACCGCGACGCCAACAAGCGGTTCTACGGCACAGGCTTCCGTACCGGAGAGATCGTGTTCGATGGACTCGGCGGCGCGCCAGAGCCGGTGGCCGCCTGGCGCGACACGCTCGTCAAACACGCCAAGTAGAAGGGTTCAGAACCTTTCAGAACCTTTCTAGAGGATCGCTGGCGCTCCGCCGCGGTAGTCACCACCAAGAATGGTGACTGAATTCGAGCCGAGCCAGCTGTCGAGGATCTTGGCGTAGACCGCGCGGAAGTCGGTTTCGTATTTCACATCGGCCGCGCTGTTCTCGAGCGTCGGGTTGGCCGGATCGAGGCTGAGGTTGGGCGCTGTGCCGTAGATGCCGCCGCGCACCAGCCCGCCGAGCACCATCATGTTGCCGCCGGCGCCGTGATCGGTGCCTGCGCTGCCGTTCTCGGTGATGCGGCGGCCGAACTCCGAATACACCAGCACGAGCGTGTTGTTCAGCAGGCCCTGCGCGTTCAGGTCGTCGTAGAACGCCTTGAGGCCGTCGCCGAGCGTCGCCATCAGGTTGAAATACGCACCTTGATTTGCGCCCTGCGTGGCGTGCGTGTCGAACCCGCCGGTCTGCACCCAGAACACCTTCGTGCCAATCTGCTTGTTCATGGCGCCGGCGACCGCCGTCAGCGCCTGGCCGAAGCCGTTGTTCGGGTAGGTGTTGGCCGGACGATAGGTCGCGACGGTGGCGACGCGATCGAGCGTGCCGAGCGCCGCTTGCGTCGTCGAGTTGACGAAGGCCAGGTGCGGACGATCAACCGGGATGTGCGACGAAATCCGCGTCTGCGCGGTGCGTTCGTAGCCCGCTTCGGCGCCGCTGTTGGGGCTCGAGAACGCGTAGGTGGCCGGGCTGGTGATCGCCGGCACGCCGACCGTGCGCGCCAACAGGGGCCGCGGCGTTTCGCGCACGGTGTTCCAGGCCACGAGGGGATCGACCGGCGCCTGCAAGGTGTCGAGATAGCGGCCGAGCCATCCGGTGCCCGACGTGTTGCTGGTGCTGGCCGTGCCCCAAATGTCGTAGCCGGTGAAGTGCGAGCGGCTCTGGTTGGCGTAGCCGGTGCGCTGCACGATCGCCAGGCGTCCGCCGTCGAAGATCGCCTTGAGGCCGGTGAGTCGCGGGTGCAATCCGAGCTCGATGTTCGACGAGTCGCGGCCGATCTGCAACACGTTGCCGGCAGGAATCGCCAGCGTGGGACGGCGCGACGCGTAGCTCGGATCGCGATACGGGACGACCGTGCTCAGCGAATCGTTGCCGCCGCTGAGATACACCACCACCAGGTTGCGCGACGGCACGCCCTGCGCGAAGGCGATGTTGGCGATCATCTCCGGCGCCGCGAAGCCGAACGTGAATGCGGTGACGCCGCCCTTGACGAACTGTCGTCGTGAAAAACTCATTGGCGCTCCTAAAAGCCCAAACCCGGAAGTAACGTGCGAGTCATGATCTGTTCGACCTTTGCCAAGGCGGCCGCGACATCGGAGCGGCCGGCCGGGGTTGCGAGCGCGGTCTCCATCAATTGAACTGGTACTCACCGGATCCCACGATCAGGCGCGTGAGGCCAGGCACTCTCTGCTGCAACTGCGCGTCGGTGCCGGTCCACGCGGTCGAGCGGAGATACTCCGACATCGCGACGGTGGCCGTGGACGAGAACCCCATGTTTGGGAAGCGCGCGAGCATGTACTGGAGCACGCGGTCGGGCGACTGGCGGTACGGCTGCGCGTCGCGCGCCAGGTTGAAGCGCTGATTGGCCGCGAGCGTGGAGGAGAAGTTCATCCGTGCCAGCATCGACGAGGTCGAGATCCAGTCGGGACCGGTCGCCCAACCGTTGACGTCGGGCGGCTCGTACAGCTGCTGGCCCATGTTGGTCAGCGGCGTCATGGCGGTGGCGACCGAGAAGCCGTTCCAGCCGACTTCCTTGATGGCACGCACCGCGTACTCAATCGGCCATGAATAGCGTTGGAAGAAATTGGCCGGATTGAGGAACTGTGACGAGCGGAACAGCGTCTGCAGTGTCGCCTTGATGTTGTAGTTGCTCGACAGATAGGTCTGCGCCATTGCTTCGACCAGTGCCGCATCGGGGGTCGACGTTTCGTTGACGAAAAACTGGTAGAGCCTCGTCGCAAGCCGCCTCGCCGTAGCCGGATGACGGGCCACGGCGGTAATGAAATCCGCGGCGTCCTGCTCACCCGCCGCGGCCGCGCGCGCGGGAATGGTTCGGGTCCCGTCCGTGTAGATCGGAAAGCTGAACTCTTTTGCGTTGGTGTCGTGATCGTTCGGCCGGTAAAGGAACGTGTAGTAACTGGCCTGGGTGTTGGCGCGGTCCCCGACGATCTGCCAGTTGAAACCGGTGAACACGCGGGCGGCCGTGTAGACGTCTTGTTCGGTGTAGTTGCCGATGCCGAGGCTGAACAGCTCCATGATCTCGCGGCCGAAATTCTCCTGCGGCCGCGTCCGGGTGTTCAGCTGGCTGTCGAGCCAGTAGATCATGGCCGGGTCCTTCGCCATCGCCATCAGCATGTCGCGAAAGTTGCCGGTCGCGTAATGGCGCAGTGTCTGAATCTGTCCGGGCTGGCTGCCTGGGAGGCTCTGCGGATCGTTATCCATCATCCGCGTGGCGCGCTCCTGGCCGACGGCGCCGGCGATTTTGCTGTAAGCGGTCGCGAAGTGATTGTGCCAGAAGAGCGCCATCTTCTCTTCGAGCGGGCGCTGCGAGTGGATCATGCGGAACAGCCAGCGCTGCCGGGCATCGTTGATCAGCGTGTTCGCCGAAAAGGGCTGGCCCGCGGCTGTCGTGATGCCGACGTATGCGGCCTGACCGATCTTCACGTCGTGATCCGTCGAGAAATTCTCGTAGTTGAGCAGCCGGTCGATCACGGTGTCGATCGGCACACCGGCCCAGAAAGACAGATCGGCCGGACTTGCCCCGAACCCCATGCGGCGCAGAATGTGTTCGAGCATATGTAATCCCTTGTCTGCGCCAACTGTAGCCGCAACGAGGGCGTGCTGTAAACGCCTGAAAAGCGACATCGGATCACGGAACCGTGATCCCCGCGTCCTCGTGGGAAGAAGCGCGCAGTAGTTCCTTAGACCGGGGGGGAGTTCAGGAGGTTGAACGCCGAGTCCAAGAGGTCACGGCAGGCTGATCAGGTTAGCCAGCAGCCGGTAAGCCCCATCGGTGCCGGCGGGTAATTGCCGCCACAAACCAAGGCCAACGTAGATCCAGCGGCCCTTTCCGACCTCCGCCTCGACCAGCGCACCGCGCTTGGCGCCCTGGTTGTACGCAAACGGCTCGGTGAATTCGATCAGATCGGTGTACTGCGGGTCGCGCGCGCCGGTGTCGAGGAAGTACAAACCACGCTCCTGCACCCAACCCGCCCAGTCGGCGCGGCCGATCGCGTTCGGCGAGTTGAACACGGGGTGCTGCGGCGCCAGCAGCTTCATCTCGGCGTTCTCGTCGGTGACCCGCTCGCGGCCCACCTTCGCCGGATACGGCCCGTACTGCGCGTCGTTGAACTCGAACTTGTTGTACTGGACGATCACCCTGCCGCCGGCCTTCGCATAATCGATCAGGCGATGGTTGTAGGCGCGCAGATCGGCGCGGCGCTCGTACGCCCGCACGCCCGTCACGATCACGTCGTAACGCGAGAGGTCGCCCCACGCCAGCTCGTCGGGCGTGATCATCGACAGCTTGACGCCGAGCTGCTCGAGCGCCGCCGGCACTTCGTCGCCGACCCCCATGACATAACCCACGGTGAGATTCGGCTTCACGCTGACGTCGAGCGCTTTCACCGCGACCTGCGGAGCGCTCAACACGTGGCGGCGCGTCGTGTGCGGGTACTCGACCACCTGGTAACCCTGCTCGAAGCTCTTGCCCGACTGTTTAACGAGCGCGTTCACCTTGAACTGGTTGCCGCCCGGTTTCATCGCCGCAGCGGCCAGCACTGATTGCGCCGGCGGCTGCAACGTGAACTTCACGGTCATCGCTTCGTCTTCGCGCGAAAAGCTCACGCTTTGAGTCGGCGGCGTCGCGCGCCATCCCTGCGGCAGCGCAAGCGCGACCTCTGCCTGCGCGGCGCCTTTGGCGTGATTGGTCACGGTCACGCGAACGTCTCTGGCGCCGTGAGGCGTCTGTGGCGACAAACCTTTAGGTTTGTCGTCCTGCGCGGCGGCTCGAGTGGGAACGATCACGATCTCCGGCGTCGCTTTGACGGCAAACGACGGCACGACGTGAATCTCCTGTCGCTTCTCGCCCGCGAAAATATCGGCGTCGGACCTGGCCTGAACGGGCAGCGTGAGCGTGAAGGGCACGTTCTCGACCGACAGCGAAAAGGTCGCCGTGTACGGCGTCGGCCTGAACGGCAGGCCGAATGGTACGTCCGGGTCGAACACGTAGCGCGCGCCCACCGGCCCGGTGCGGAAGTGAGCCGCAGTCAGGCGCGCATCGGCGGGAATGGTCAAGGTCTTGCCGCAATTGCGCGACGAGCCCGGCACGAGGGCGGTGCTCGATTCGCACGCCTGTCCTGAGCGAGCGGCGCTCTGAGCATCGCTCAGGGCGTCGCGAGTCGAAGGGCTCTGAGCGTCGCGATTCGAAGGGGCAAAGCCGTTGGCCGCAATCGCGAGGTCGACCGTGCTCTTGCCACGATTGGCGGCCATCAGGTCAACCTGCACGGGCTGGCCGGGAACGACCAGCCCATCACGCGCGACCGCGTCGATGCGTACGTCGGTCGCCAGCAGCATCGCCTGCGAGAATTGCGATTCTTTCTGCGCCAACCGGAAATCGATCTCGTAGCGGCCCGATTCGCCGAGACCCATCGACGCCAGCGCGCCGCGAAGGTCGCGAACCAGTTTCAGGCCACGCGACAGCGGTGCCACCGTCGCGCTCTCGCCGCTCGCCGCCATCGCGCTGCGGGCTTCGGTGACCGCCGCGCCAATGCGATCGAGCAGGCTCCCCAGCTCCGCCGGTGCATTCGGGGCATACGACAGCATGCTCCTGAGGCCGGTATTGACACCGTCGAACACCTCGCGGTCAGGCCGTGCCACGCCGCCGTCGAGCACGGTGTCGCGCAGCCGGTAGGCGCGAACGCCGCCGGGACCCATCGGCCCGCCGCCGCCGGTTGGCGCCGGCAACGGCAGCAGCTGCGACATGCCCTGGCACTTGTGCATGCTGCGCGCTTCGCCCGCGATCTCGTTGTAGGTGCGGCCAAGCACCGCGTCGAATTGATCGCCGCCGGCAAACTGCAGCAGCGTCGGCGCGCCTTCACCGGGCAATTCCCGACCGGCCCCACCCGCCCCACCCGCCCCAGGCGGAGGTCCGCCGAAGCCTGCGGTGTAATAGAACTTCTTCGGCTGCCACACGCGCAGGCCTTCCGCGAGCTGCACCGGAAACTTGGTCGGGTCGGCGGCCGCGCGGAATGCTTCGAGCGTCAAGCGAGAGGACGTCTGGTGGTGCTGGCCGCCGCCGTCACCGTCGAACACGAAGCCGACGATCACATCCGGCCGGATGGTGCGGATCATGCGGACGTAGTCGCCGAGGATCTCCTGGTGTCCCCACTTCTCCAGCGTTTCCTCAATGCTGAACGAGAAGCCGAAATCGATCGCGCGCGTGAAGAACTGCTCGGCGCCGTCGAACTTATGCGCGGCCAGCAGCTCCTCGGTACGGAGAACGGCGAGCGCCTCGAACAGCTCCGGGCCAATCTCATTTTGCCCGCCCTCGCCATGCGTCGCCGTTACGAGCGTGGTCCGAAAACCCTTGCCGTGGGAGAAGTACGCCAGCATCGCGTTGTTCTCATCGTCGGGATGCGCCGTGGTCATCATGAAGCTGCCCACGGTGTCGAGCTTTCGCAGCGCAAGCTCGAGCGCCGGTGCGCCCTTCATCGTCGAGATCGGTTGGAGCTGATGCTGCGCGGTGGAATGCGCCGACGCGAATGCGATGAGCAGGATGCCGGAAAGAACGATCTTGCGCACTGGCGGAACCTCTATCAGAGATCAGGTTTCAGGGATCAGCGGATCGGGATCAGCGTGCGCTGATCCCTGATCCCCGATCCCTGGTCCCATCCTAGAACGTGAATTTGAACCCAAGCTGAAACTGCCGCTGCTCGTAGCCGCCGTTGGGCACAAGGTCCTTGGCTGATGTCGGCAGCGGGTTTACCGGCACGCCCTGGGGGTTTGTGGTCACAACCGCTGTCACGCCGGAGGGTTGGACGGTGTTGAACACGTTCTTCATCTCCGCGATCACTTCCGCGGCCATGTTGCCCTGGATGCGGAAACGGCGCGAGTACCGGGCGTCGACGTTATAGCGCGTGGGCAGTTGCAGAGAGTTGCGCGGCACGTCGTTCGGACGATCGCTGGCCGTGCCGTCGTTGTTCAGCTCAAGGTTGCTGCGCAGGTTCACCGGAATTCCGCTCGCAAACTGCATGAGGACGCCGAACACGTTGTTGTTGAGGATCGCGCCCGCGGCGCCGTCTCTCTCGAACGTCGGCGTGGCGACGATGCTGCCGACGAAGGTGTGGCGCTGGTCGAGCACGTTCGGGCCGAGGTCGCGATCGAGGTTCGTCGGATCAACGCGTCCGGCGTCACCCTGCACCGACAGGGTGCCAGTGATCGGCGCGTTGTCTTCGCTCTTACCCAGAGTGTAGGCGAGGTCGAAGCCGATGCCCTTGAAGCGGCGGCGCGTCAGTTGCAGCGTCATGTTTTTGTAGGTCGAGTTGCCCAGCGACTGCGTGCTGTTGATGACGTTGTAGCGCGGATCGACGCGCGTCGAGGCGTTGACGGCGGTGGCGAAGATCGGCCGGCCGTCCGGCAGGGCGCCGGCCGGGTTGATCAGGTTGATGTTGGTCACCACCGGCAGGTTGTAGCCCTTCACGTAGGACGCGCCCGCGCTCACCGAGTAGCGATCGTTCAGGGCGCGCTCGAACTGCAGGTTGTTCTGCCAGGACCGCGCCACCTTGAAGCCGGGGTCGACTGTCCACGCCAGGTTGGGCTGGGCGCCGGCGCCGGCGCTCAGGACGGCCGGAAACACCGGCGCGCCCGCTTGGGTCGGCGTGAACGACGCCGACGCGCGGGCATTGGTGCCATCGTTCTGCAGCGCTTGCTCGTAGATGGCGTTGAGCGTCTGGTCGTACATCAGGCCCGAGTTGAAGCGCAACACCGACTGGCGCGACTCGCCGAGCGTCCATACCGCACCCATGCGAGGGGCGAAGTTGTTGTTCGACACCGGGAATTCCTGCGATGTCGCGACCGGCGCGTTCGGAATACCGTCAGGCACGCCGTAAATGTCATAGCGTACGCCGTAGAGCACCTTCAGGTCGGGCGTCACGCGCCAGTCGTCCTGGACGAAGAACCCGTACTGCCGCGTGTTGTACTCGAGGTTCGGCAGGCCGAAGTACTGCGTGAAGGTCGTGTAGCCGACACGGTTCGTGCCGTCACGCGCGGCGAGGTAGGCGGCCACGTTCGGGAACGTGTAGGCCTGTGCCGCGGCCGACGTACGCGTGTCCTTGACGAACTGCAGGTCGAGGCCCGCCTTGAAGCCGTGGTTGCCGCGCAGCAGCGTCGTGCTGTTGTTGACCTGCGCCACGTTCTGCGTGAAGCCGAAACCCGAATCGGCCACACCGGCTACGGGCCCGCCGAAACTGGCGACGCCGGTGACGTTGATCGCCGGACCGGTGCCCGAGAGGGCGTTGGGCCCGCGGCCCTGCGCGCGCGTCGCGTACTGGACGCGCAGCTCGTTCAGCATCGACGATCCGATGGTCGAGATCAGCTGGGCGCCGGTCGAGTGCTGGCGATCGGCAAAGTCGGTCGCGCGCTGCACCGACGTCAGCCCGCCGCCGACGTTGGCCGTGATGAAGTTGTCGAAGAACATGTAGCGCGCCGACAGGCGATTGCCCGCGCTCAACTGGTGATCGACCTTGCCGATCGCAAACTCCGTGTTGAGCCCGCGGGGCATGTACGGCGCCTCGGTCAGGCCCAACAGGGCCTGGTTGGCCGGCGTGATGGTGATCACGCTCAGGCCAGACAGGTCACGCTCGGTGTGCTCGTAGCCGCCGAAGAAATGTGTCTTGTCCTTCACGACGGGACCGCCGATGTCGAAGGTGTAGACGTTGACGTCGGTGGGGGGCTTGGCCGCGCCGACGGCCGTGTAGAACGGGAGCGCCACCATCGGCTGGCGCTGCATGCGGTAGCTACCCTGGCCCTTGAAACGATTGGTGCCCGAGGGCGTAATCGCGTTGTAGACCAGGCCCATGGTCTGGCCGAACTCCGGGGCGTAGCCGCTCGTCACGACTTTCACTTCGCGGATCATCACTTCCGACATCGGCATCTGCCGCAGGCCGGCGCGATCTTTCTGCGTGTTGTTGCTGCCATCCACCTGGTAGTTGACGCGCAGCAACGCGCCGTTGGCGGTGATGCGCGGCACGCCGAACTCGTTGGTCTCGAAGCCGACGACGCCGGGCTGCAGCAGCGCGAAGTTATAAGGGTTGCGCGAGGTGAGCGGCAGCGTCTTGATCTCCGCTTCGGTCAGCGTGCGGCCCTGTTCGATCTTGGCCAGGTCCACCAGCGGCGAATCGGCCGTCACCGTGATCGTCTCGGAGATGGTGCCGACGTTCAAGGTCACGTTGATCACGGCCGTCTGGCCGGCGCGGAGCGAGATGCCGGTCTGCTCGAATTTCTTGAAGCCTTGCAGCTCCGCCACCACACGGTAAGTGCCGAGCGACAGCAGCGGGGCGCGGTACAGGCCGTTCTCGTTGGTGACGACGCTGCGCTGCTCGCCGGTGTCGATGTTGGCGACGGTCACCGTGACGCCGGGCAGCAGCGCGCCCTGGTCGTCTTTCACGGTGCCTTCGATGGTGCCGTTGATGGCCGTCGACTGCGCGGCGGCCGACGCGACCATGGCAAAGCTGAGGATGAACGCCGTTAGGGTGCGGAGCATGTGGGGTAACCTCTCCAAATCCAAGCTAGTCACGTGTTTCAAAGATTCCGTGCGAACGAAAAGTGCTCGTCTTCTGTTTCCGGCTTGCCGATCACGCCCCGCATCACGATCCGGCTGGCGAGATACGCGCGCGCCGGATCGTGCGAGGTGCCGAAGACAAACTGGTGATGCGGAAAATTGCGGTGCGCGCCCGCATACAACACGCTGTCGACCGGATGCGCCAGCGGCACGTCCCAGCCGTACGCCGGCGCCGTGCCGGAGATCGCCGGATAGAGCCGCGACAGTTCATACATCAACTGGCCCGTCCGCTGCACCAGCGTCTGGTTGCGCAGCCGCTCGGCCGGACGCTTCTGGTCGCCGCCGGCAAAGATCGCGCGATGGTCGCCGGTCAACCACAAGGAATGCGACGGCGTTTCGGTGTCGCACACAATCGCCGCGCGCTGTCCCAGCTCGGCGCGCACCGCCGCCGACAGCGGCTCGGTCAAGACCGCGTAGCGATCCTCGTGGCGCAAATGCCGCTTGAGCGGCTTGAAGAGATCGGTCGGCTCGCCGATGCAGATGATCAGGTTCTCGGTTGTGATCGCGCCGCCGCCGTCGAGCATCGCGGTGGCGTTCTTGCGGTTGAACGTGATCTTGCGCACGCGCGAACGCTCGAACACCTTGACGCCGCGCTTGGTGGCAGCGGAAAGAAAGCCGAGCGTCAGACGGTACGGATCGACGAATCCGAAGTCGTGCAGGCGCATCGCGCCCGCGGCGGGAATGGCGGTCTGCCTCGTCGTCGACGCCGGCACCACCCAGGAGGCGTCGAGTCGCACCGCTCGACGTTCGTCGATTTCGCGCCGAATCAACTTGTCTGGTGTGCCCGCCGGCACGACCCGCAGCGCATCGCGCAGCTCGAGGCCCGCCTTGATGCCGAGCCGCTTGACCGCGGCGGCCAGCTCGCGGGGCGCGCGCTCGGAGGCTTCGAACACGGCCCGCGCGGCGCGACGGCCGGCGCGCGCTTCGAGCTCGCGGTACGACTCGCACGCTTCGCTCGATAGAAAACCGGTGGCGCGCCCGCTGCCGCCCTGCCCGATGCGATTGGCTTCGAGCAGGATCACCTTCACGCCGGCCGCGGCGCAGGCGTAGGCCGCCATCACGCCGGCCATGCCGCCGCCCACGATCACGGCGGCCGCGGTGCTCCCGCCGCGATAGGCCGGAAACTCTGGTCGCTTCTTGACTGGGACGGCGGCTGTCCAGGGGGAAACGCCGTAACGAATCGAACGCACCTTGGGATTCTAACCGGGCTCCGGGCTCCGGGCTCCGAGAACCGGCCGTCATCCGGCGCCCGGAGTTCGGCGCCCGGAGCCCGACTGGGAAGAAGCGCGCAGCCTTGGGCAGCCGGCTAAGCCCTCTTGGCCGGCTTCTGCTCTCGATCCAACAGGCGCTTCTTACGGCCGGCTCCCCAACGGTAGCCGCCGGGTCCGCCGGCGGCCGGGACCACGCGGTGGCACGGCACGACGAGACACACCGGGTTGGTGGCACAGGCGCGGGCCACGGCCCTGACCGCCCTGGGCTTCCCAATCGCCCTGGCCACGTCCGCGTAGGCGCGGGTCTCGCCGTACGGGATCTGCTGCAACGCGCGCCACACCTTCCACTGGAAAGCGGTGGCCTGCACATCGATCGGCAGATCGAGCGACGCGGCCGCGCCGCGCAAGTGTTGGGCGACCGCTTTGACCCATTCGCTGCGCGGCTTGCGGTCTGCCGCGATCTCCGCTGACGGATACTCGCGGTGCAGATCGCGCACCAGCGCCGCCACGTTGTCGCCCAGCTTTACCGAACACACGCCGTGCTCGGTGGCCGCAACCAGGATGTGACCGACCGGGCTTGGCACGGCTGAATATCCGATCCGCATGCCCGCGCCGCCGCGCCGGTAATTCGACGGCGACATGCCGCGGCCCGTGGGAGGGTCTTCGTAGACCCGGCTTGGCGACCCGTAGCCGGCTTCGTAGATCGCGGTCGTCACGCTGCGACCGTCGCGCAAGCTGGCGCGCAGGCGCACCGCCCGCACCGCGGCTTGATACTCGCGGGGCGACACGCCGACGATGGCCTTGAATCGCCGCTGGAGGTGATCGGGACTCATCGCCGCGACGCGGGCGAGCCGGGCGAGGCTCACCGACCGATCGGCGTGAATGGCGAGATAGGCCGAGGCCCTGCGGATCGCTTCGACACCCGGCTGCGCCATGCCAATCGTGTCGGGTTTGCACCGTTTGCACGCGCGGAATCCTGCCTGACGAGCCTCGGTGGTCGTGTCGAAAAACTTCACACGATCGGCACGTGGCCGCCGGCTCGGACAACTCGGACGGCAATAGATGCCGGTCGAAGTGACGCCATAAATAAAGGTGCCGTCGGCTCTTGCATCGCGGGTCGCAAGGGCCGCCCACCGCGGGTCGAGGCCCGCGATTGCGGTGCTCGCCGTGCGTACAGTGCCTGGAGTGCCTAGGGGGCGGGCCACGAGTTCATGCTGCATCATGAGAGCCACGGTACGCCAGTCGTTCCTCCCGTCGCGATCCGCGGCTTGCGATCAGAGTGGATGGCGAGGGCTTGGGGACTAGGGGGCTTGAGGGCTTGAGGGCTTGAGCCTGCCCTGAGCGAGCGTGTGGCACGGGCCGGGCCGGGCGCGAGTCGAAGGGTAAGATGGGCGCGTGAGACGGGTACTTCGTTACACGCTGATCCTGCTGGCAGTCATCATCGGGCTTATCGTCGGCGGCGGCGTTTACGCACGATCTCAGCTCAAGGCCAGCCTTCCCATCGTCGATGGTTCCTCTTCAGTACCGGGCCTGGCCGCGCCGGCGCGAGTCGAGCGCGACGCGCTCGGCGTGCCGACCATCACCGCCGGGTCCCGCGAGGACGCTGCGCGGGCCCTCGGTTTCCTGCACGCGCAGGATCGCTTTTTCCAGATGGATCTCCAGCGGCGCCAGCCGGCCGGTGAGTTGTCGGGCCTGGTTGGCATCCGGGCGCTCGAAGTAGACGAAGAGGCGCGCGTGCATCGCTTCCGCGATGTCGCGCATCGGGCACTCGAGCTCACCGAGCCCTCGTACCGCCGCATCCTCGACGCCTACGCCGAAGGCGTCAACGCCGGCCTCGGCGCGCTCGGCGCGGCGCCCTTCGAATACCTCGTGCTGCGCGCCGTGCCGGAGCCGTGGCAGGCGGAAGACTCGATCCTCACGGTGCTCGCGATGTTCAACACGCTGCAAGGCCGGCAGGCGTTGTTCGAGCGGACGCTCGGTGCGATTCAAGAGACGATGCCCGAACCGATGTTCCGGTTCCTGATGACGGCCGGATCCGAATGGGACACGCCCGTGATCGGATCGGCGATCGCGCGCCCGCCGATACCAGGGCCCGAGGTGTTCGACCTACGTCACGGCCAGGCCACGGAAACACGGAAACACCCTTCGACTCCGCTCGCGAAAACGCGGGCGTCGCTCAGGGCAAGCGGGTGCAATGAGATCGCCTTGCTGGGGGCTTCGGTGTTTCTGCTTGCCCCGAGCGTAGTCGAGGGGTGTTTCCGTGATGAGCATGTGATCGCCGGCAGCAACAACTGGGCGGTCGATGCGGCGCACTCGGCGTCGGGCACGGCGCTTGTGGCTAACGACATGCACCTGGCCATCAACGTTCCGATCATCTGGTATCGCGCCTCGATGGCGTATGCCGATTCGTCGCAGCCGAAAACGGCCGCGCGCGTCACCGGCGTCACGCTGCCGGGCCTGCCAAGCATCGTCGTCGGCAGCAACGGTCAGGTCGCGTGGGGATTCACCAACAGCGGCGGCGATTGGAGCGACCTGGTGCGGATCGATCCGGACCCCCGCGAGCCATCGCGGTACCTGACGCCCGAGGGACCGAAGCCGTTCGAGACCTTCAGCGAAACGATCTTGGCCAAAGGCGCGGCGTCGCAGACGGTGCAGGTGCGGTGGACGATGTGGGGACCGATTGTCTGGAAAGACGCGAAGGGCCGCGAATACGCGCAGCGGTGGATCGCGCACGATGCGCAGGCAATTTCGTCGGACGTGACCAGGCCGGAGCGCGCGCAGACGGTGGACGAGGTGCTCGCGGCCGTCGCCGGCCTCGGCATCCCGAATCAGAACGTCACGGCGGGTGACACGAGCGGCCGCATCGGGTGGACGATCGGCGGCGCCATTCCGCGCCGGGTGGGCCACGACGGTTTGACGCCGGCGTCGTGGGCCGACGGCACGCATCGATGGGATGGCTACCTTCCCGCCGGCGAGTTCCCCCGCATTACCAATCCGGAGGGCGGCCGGATCTGGACCGCCAACGCTCCGGTAGTCGACGGCGCCATGCTGGCCACCATCGGCGAGGGCGGCTACGCGGACGGCATTCGCGCGCGCCTGATTCGCGATCGGCTGATGGCCATCGACAAGGCCACGCCGAAAGATATGCTGGCCATCCAGCTCGAAAACAAGGCGCTCTTCCTGGATCGGTGGCGGACGCTCGTGCTGGAAGCGTTGCAACGGCCGGACGCGATTGGGACGGGACCGCACTCGCGCCAAAGAGCGGAGTTCGGGCGTCTCGTCGAGACAACCTGGACCGGACGCGCGTCACCGGATTCGGTCGCGTACCGGTTGGTGCGACAGTTCCGCGCGGCGCTGGTGCGTCGCGTGATGACGACGCTCACGGCGCCTGCCAGGCGTATCGATCCGGCGTTTGATTACACGCGATCGCTTCGCGGCGAAAGCCCGGTGTGGCAGCTGGTGAGCGAGAAGCCGGCGCATCTGCTCGATCCGCAGTTCAAGACGTGGGATGAACAGATCCTGTTTGCCGTCGATGTCGCGATTGGCGAGCTCGCCGAGGCCGGTCCCACGCTTGCCGATCGGACGTGGGGCGAATTTAATCGCGCGCAGATGTTTCACCCGCTCGCGTCGGGGATTCCGTTCTTCGGCCGCTATCTCAACATGCCGTCGGATCCGCTGCCGGGCGATGTCTACACGCCGCGCGCCCACTCACCGCGCGCCGGCCCGTCGCAGCGCATGGCGGTGTCTCCCGGTCTCGAGAAGGACGGGATTATGGAAGTGCCCACCGGCCAGAGCGGACATCCGCTCTCGCCGCATTACGGCGATCAATATCGCGCCTGGCTCAACGGCGAGCCCTCGCCATTTCTGCCGGGGCCCACGGTGTCGACGCTCACGCTCACACCTCGCTAGAACTTCCAGACGAAATTGATGATCGGCGCGGCGACGAATTCGCCGACGCCGATCGGTGACACCAGCCCGAGATCAACTGACAGTCGCTCGCCGAGAAATCGCAGGCCGCCGCTCGCCAATCCGCCGTCACGAAACAGGTAGTTTTCGGTGACGAGCTTGATTCTGCGGCCGACCCGATGTTCGGCTCCCACCATCAACAGCGGTGAGCCCCCGTCATCGCCCTCTTCGCCGCTGCGCTCGTAGGCGTAACCCGCGCCAACGGTGAAGGCCGAATCGGCGCTGCCCGTCGTGACCACTCCGTACGCGATACCGAGGTTATAGTCCCCGACGTTGAAAAAGTGCAGGACGCCGAGCGACACCTCCGTGGACCTGGCCTTATAGATCTGCACCTTCGGTGTGACCCAGAACGGCAGGTCGTTGCTGCCGAAGATGAGCGGCGTGCCGCCACCGATCGAGATGCGATCGGTGATGCCGTATTGCACGAACGGCAGCAGGATCTCGTAGACGCCGAAGTAGGATTCGCCGCGTTTCAACGATCGGCCGGTCGGCGCGAAAAACAGCCTCGTCGGATTCGGATCCGCTGTCCAGAATTCGCCGTTAACCACGCGGCCGGTCACCGGGCCGATGGCCTGCACCATGGCCCGGTCCACCTCCATCGCGACGCCGGAAACGGTGCGGAAGGTGAAGCGCTCGCCGGTGACGGACTCAACGCGCCCAATCGCGCGTGTGCCGTCCTTTAATTCCAGCTGCTGCGTTTCTCCTTCCGCCGGCACAGCGATCAAGATCGTCGGCTGCGGCGAACTCTGTTGGGGAGACGCCGAGAGCGCCACGAGCAACGACGCGAGCATCAATCCAGTCATGACCAACCTTCCAGTCCTTACTATTTCACTTTTTCCGCATGTTGAATCCGGCGAGCATGCTCACGCGCACGCCGGACTTTGATGGCACGACGGCCAGGTTGACCGGAACATTGAGATGGCCGATGGGAAAGTTGACGCCGACCGCCGCAGCAAGAGCGACGCCGACCGGCGTGAAATTCGGGCCGACGGCAAACTCGACGCCCTTCGCCGTCCGGGCGCCCACCAGCCAACTCAAACTCGGTATCACCACGCCTTGCTCCATCCCTCCGAACAGCAGTGCCCACTCGGTCACCGCCGTGAGCCCGTTGTCGCTGCTGTAAAATCTTTTCTCCCACTGCCAGCCGAACTGGCTGATGACCGAGCCGACACCGTCGAAGTCGCCGGCGAGGTCGTCGTGGAGTTTGCGCACGATCCCATCACTGAGAAACGTGACGCCTATGCGCGGTCCCGACAGTTTCATGACCTCGGGAGCTTGAGTTGCCGCGACCTGGGCCTGTGCCGATTGAGACGAAGCGGCGAGCGCGACGAGCAAGAAAACAGCGATTCGATTCACCATGACAACCTCCACCTGCATCATGGCGAACGCCTGCGGGGGAGTCCTGAGACCTGAGTGAGTCTGGGCTGAGAAACTATGAGGTTCAGAAGTTCAGAGGTTCAGAGGTTCAGAGGTTCGAACCCCTGAACCTATGAGGCGCGGGCCGCGAGCTTGGCGAGAAGTTCCGGGTAACCTGGCGCAACGCGGACCGCCTCGAGCATCGGATCGACCGGGATAATCCAGCCGGCCGGGCCCGCCGGCGCATCTGCCAGCATGCGATCGAGCAGCTCCATCGCTGCGGCGGTCTGCCCTTCCACGATGCGCTGTCCCGCCGACACGAGCGCCGCTTCGACGTGGCGCTCACCCCGCATGAGGTCAGCGATGGCGTGCTCGGCTGCAGTCCTGGCGTTCTTGCATTCACGCGCGTCGGCGCCGCGGGTGGCCACGGCGTAAAGTCCCAGCGTGGCGCGCGGATGGGCCGGCGCTTCAGCCAGCGCTTGATTGAACGTGGCTGCCGCGGACGAAGAGTCGTTCATCGTCAGATGCATGAACCCGGTGGCCACGCGCGCATTGAGCACGAACTCGCGCGCATAAATGTGCCCGCTTGCGTCGGTGGTGCTCTCCTCATCAAGGCTCGACAGCGCGGCCGAGGTATCGCCGCGCGCCGCCAGCAGCAGACCTCGCAACCAGTGAAACCCAATGGCAGGCAACGGCGTGCGATCGCCGCGCTGCCGGCGTTGCGTCTCGGCGCCGACCGTGGCCTCGCGCTCGGCGCGGTCGAGCGTGCCGCGCGCGATGAACACCATCGCCGAGAGCATGCGCACCGGAGCGGAACCCGGCATCAGTGTCAGTGTACGCCCAGCAGCGCGTAGCCGTTCCTCGCCCCAGGCGCTGTACGCGAGACGGTACTGATGCCGCCAGTTATCGGGCTCGAGCGCAGCGGCGCGGCGGGCCGCGGCCTGCGCCTCTTCGGTCTTGCCGGCCGCCGACAACAAATATCCGAGCACCGCCCAGCCCTCGCCGAGCGATGGATCGACGGCGCACGCCTGCTTCGCCGCCGTCATCGCTCGCGTCAACAGGCCGCGGTCGGGTACGCTGCCCGATCTCGTCTGCTCGAATTGCATCAAGTACGCGTTGGCCAGCCCCGCATGTGCGGGTGCGTACGACGGCAGCTCCACCACCGCGCGCTCGAAGGCGGCGATCGCACCGGTCAGCTTCTCAAGATTCAGCGAGTCGAGCGCCAGCTTCCCCTGCACCCAGGACTGGAATGGATCCTCGCCGGTACTCTCACTCGCCCCGGTTGTCCCGCCCGTCTCAGCGGCCCCGACAAATCGAAAGCCGCGCCGCGCCAGCGTCTGGATGTATTGCGGCTCCGACGCCTGTTCGCCGAGCGCCTTGCGAATGTCGGCGATCGCCCGGGTCAGCGTGTTCTCGGAAATGTTGACGCCCGGCCAGAAGCGATCGAGCAGCTCGTCTTTCGTGACGATCTCACCGTTCTTCTCGATGATCGCGGTGAGGATCTCGACGAGGCGCGGGGACAGGTCCACCGCGTCGCCGCCGCGGCTGAGCGACCACGTCCGCGGGTCGACCTGGAACGGACCGAACCGAATCACGGGCAGATTCTACCGGGACGGCACCTCTTGACGGGAGGGTATTACTTGACGGGACGACACTGCTTGACGGGACCGCATTCCTTGACGGGAAATACTAGGAATTACTCTCCAAGACGTGTCCTGGTTGGGCCTAGCGGCGAGTATTCCGCGACGCGCGTTCGACCTCGTACCGTCGAATGTCGCCTGTCGGATCTTCTGGCCACTCTTGAAACTGCAAGAGCTTGTATGTCGCCTCGACTCGTCCGCTCGGTAGCCGTCGGTTTACCGTTTCGAAATTCCAACCAAGGTATCGCAGCTCGCGAGCACGCTTCATCCAATCAGACTGCCCGGCGACTAGTGACAACAGGGAGGCAGGCACAGAACCCATCTTCTTGAGCGCCTCGCCGATGCGTACGTGCACACTTTTATGGCTCATTACCGCTCGCATGAATTCGGCATCTTGAGCCGAGAAATAGTGTTTCTTCTCTGAATTGCATTCCTCGCAAATCGCCCACAGATTGCTCGGTTCGTTTGTCCCTCCCCAATCCTGCGGCACTTTGTGGTCAACAACCAACACCGCTCCGTGCTTCTCGACTGTCTTTCCACAGATTTGGCAACGGCCATGTGCAGCCAGCTTGATTTGAGCCCTCAGCGGGGCTGGTACTGGCCCCGCGTGTCGCGGAGTTGCTCGTTCGGAGATGAAGCGATACCTCCATTCACCATCGCGATTTTCCTTTCCTATCTCGTACCAGACATACAGATCGCGACGCCTCCGATCCAGTTGCGCCTGTTCTGAGGCTTCAATCCCAAGCTTCGCCCGAATCTCTCCGCTGGTGAGTCCTTCAGGATGTGCTTGAAGAAGTGCGACCATCCGGCGGTGAATTTCGGTTGGCTTACTCATTGGGAGAAATCAGATCACCAAGCCCGCAGCACGGGCTTTTCTGCGATCAGCGCGCGATACCCGGTGCGAAATGAATTGATCGCGGGAGATGCTTGGCAGACCCATCGTTTGGACGAGTCGTTGATGCTTTTTCTTGTTTCCAGATATGACGAGAATACCTTCTCCAGCAAGGACCTCT
The DNA here is from genome assembly GCA_030650395.1 of Acidobacteriota bacterium. Taxonomy (GTDB): domain Bacteria; phylum Acidobacteriota; class Vicinamibacteria; order Vicinamibacterales; family UBA2999; genus 12-FULL-67-14b. The sequence goes on from JAUSDY010000110.1 coordinate 65,332, forward strand.
CGAGTTCCTACTCCGTCGTCTGATCGGACTCGTCTCAATGGGTCTTTGTGTTTGGCACCCGCAACATCCTCCACGATTCTCCGGGGTATTGGACGATCGAGCAACTCACGAAAAAGCGCCGAGACGCGTTCGTTCCCCGTTCTTCCAGCCACAATCTTGTCTATGACGCTGCTCTCAACCCGTAGCCAGAAGTTCTCGGGATAGGGTTCGTCACTAAAGACCCAGTACGTGTGTCCGAATGCAGCCGCGCTGGTTCCCCTTTTCTTGTCCTGATTCCTAGCGGGTCGGAGGTACTCGGATCGAGCAATCAAGAAGCCGAGAGAGAACTTCGCCGAGCGATCGTCGGCTGAAATCAGCAGGCACGGTTTCCCGATTGCTTCTCTAGGAATGGTCCAAGAGCGACCTTGCGTGAACTTTACGTCGACTTCCAAGCCATCAATGAGTGTTAGCGAACGGTCAAATGCGGCCACTCCCGAACGTCTGAAAACCGGCCACGGCAGGTAAGGGAATTCAGGCATCCTGAAGGGTTTCCCCCTTGGAGGATGTCGATGACCAATTACCTGAAGATGCCGAAGAAACAA
>JAUSDY010000112.1 GCA_030650395.1 Acidobacteriota bacterium
CGGCGGCCCTCGAGAAACGCTTCGACGCCCTCTTTGAATTCCTGGCTGCCGTAGCATTCCTGAAGGAGATCGTCGGCGATGCCCGCGGGCGGGCGGCGATGATCGCGCAGGCGGAGCATCATCGCTTTGGTCGCTTTGATCGTGCTCGAGGCGCGCGTCGTCAGCTCGGCGGCGATCTTGACCGTCTCGGTTTCGAGCTGGTCGACCGGCAGCACGAGCGACACCAGACCGGCGGCCTGGGCCTCGCGGGCATCGACGAGGCGGCCGGTGAGCATCAGGTCGCGCGTCATCGCCGGACCGATCAGATCGACCATGCGCGCCAGGTTGGCCATCGACAAGCAGTTGCCGAGCGTTCGCGCGACGGGCACGCCAAAGCGCGCGCGGTCGGAGCAAAAGCGAAAATCGCACGCCATGGCAATCGCACACCCGCCGCCGACGGCGGCGCCGTCGACTTCGGCAATGGTTGGAATGGAGACGCGCTCGATGCGATCGATCACCGCGTCGAGCCGCCGTTCGTACGCGACCCCGGCGTCGCCGTTGGCAAACTCGCGAAACTGCGCGATGTCGGTGCCGGCCGCAAAAGCGCCCCCCTCTCCGCGTATGATGAGCACGCGCACGTCGCTGGCGGCCTCGGCCGTGTCGCAGGCCTCGACGAGGGCGTCATACATGTCCCAGGTCAGGGCGTTACGCGCCTCGGGACGCTTGAAGGTCACCACTCCGACGGATCCGTTGATGTCCCAGGCTAGATTGCTCGATGGCATAGTGGTTCTCGATACGACGCAGGTCATGGCCGGGCCGTATTGCGCGATGTTACTGGCGGACATGGGCGCGCGCGTCATCAAAGTGGAGCCGCCGGCGGGCGATTCGACGCGGGCCATGGCCGGCGCGGTCGGCAGCGACAGCGCCGCGTTCAACGCGGTCAACCGCGGCAAGCTTGGCATCGTGCTCGACCTCGCCAAGCCACAGGCCATCGACGCGTTCAAGCGCCTGGCCCGCACCGCAGACATCCTGATCGAAAACTACCGGCCGGGCGTGATGGCGCGACTGGGTCTCGACTATGCCGCGCTGTCGGCGGAAAACCCGCGACTGATCTACGGGTCGATCTCGGGCTACGGGCAAACCGGCCCGTGGGCCTCGAAGGGCGGCTTCGACCTGATCGCACAGGGCGTCTGCGGAATCATGTCGGTGACCGGCGACGCGGGCGGTCCGCCGGTGAAGGCGGGTGTGCCGCTCACCGATCTCGGCGCCGGGCTGTTCGCGGCGATCGGCATTCTCGGCGCGCTGCACCACCGGTCGTCGTCCGGTCGCGGGCAGCACATCGACACCTCGCTCGCCGACGCCGGGCTCGCGTTGTCGGTGTGGGAAGTGACTGACTACTTCACCACCGGCCAGGTGCCCGGGCCTCTCGGATCGGCGCATCGCATGACCGCGCCGTACCAGGCGTTTCGCTGTTCGGACGGCTACATCACCATCGGTGCTGCAAACGATCGCAACTTCGCGAAGCTCGCGGATTTGATCGGTCATAGCGAGTGGAAAACTGATGCGCGGTTCTCAACCGATAGTGCGCGGGTGAAGAATCGATCCGAGCTTGCGGCGTTGATCGACGCGGTCACGTCAACCGCACCGCGAACGTCCTGGCTCGAGCGGCTCGATGCGGCGGGGATCCCGTGCGGGCCGATTCTGAACTACGGCGAGGCGCTGGCGACGCCGCAGGCAGTGGCGCGGGAGATGACGGTCGAGGTCGCCCATCCGACACTCGGTCCCCTGCGCACGCTCGGCACGCCGATCAAGATGTCGGAGGCGCCGCTCAATCCCGCTCGCCGCGGGCCTATGCTTGGCGAACACACCGACGAAGTGCTGAGCATGGTCGGGTTCAGTGAGAACGAAATTGATCAGCTACGGGCCGCGGGAGCAGCCCGATAGGCGTTTCGTCTCATTCCCGATTCAGAAAATCGATGACGCCGGTCGTCAACCACGGCACGTAGGTGATCAGCAGGACGGCGACGGCGAGAACTCCCAGCATCGGCAGCGTGGCTCGCGCGATTTCCCAGACGGGCTTCTTGAAACGGTAGGACGCGAGAAACAGATTGAGCCCCACCGGCGGCGTCAGGTATCCCAGCTCGAGATTCGCCACGAAGATGATGCCCAGGTGCACCGGGTTGACGCCAAACGCGGCAGCGATCGGCACGATCAGCGGGACCACGACCACGATCGCCGAAAAAATGTCCATCACGCATCCGACCAGCAGCAGGAAGACATTGAGGCCGAGGAGAAACATCGCCCGCGATTGAACGTGACTTCGTGTCCAGTCGACAAGAGCGGCGGGCACCTCCGCGTCAATCAAGTACGTCGTGAGTCCGACGGCGACCGCCAGGATGATCAGCACGCCGCCGGCCAGCGAAATCGCATCGCGGAACACCCTCACGAGCTCCGCCGCCGTGGGCAGATCCCGATGGATGTAGCGTTGGACGATGATCGCGCTGAACGCGACCAGTGCGGAGGATTGCACGGTGGTCGCGCCGCCGGCGAGCGATCCCACGATCACCACCGGCATCAACAGCTCCCACTTGGCGCCCCATAGCGCTAACGCGGCCTCGCGGGCCTCGAACGGCGTGCGCCGGCTGCCCGCCACGATCCCCTCACGGATCCCGAGCGCGGCGAGCACTCCCAGCATCAACAGGCCCGGCAACAGGCCTCCGATGAATAGATCGCCAATCGCCACGCCGGCGACGATGCCGTACAGGATCAACGGCAGGCACGGAGGAAACAGCAGGCCGATCGATCCGGACGCGGTCAACAGGCCAATCGAGAACCGCTCGCGATAACCCTCCGCCAGCAGCGCCGGCAACAGCACGCCGCCGAGCGCGAGGATGGTGACGCCCGATCCGCCGGTGAACACGGTGAAGAACGCACAGAGCGTCGTCGCGACGACAGCCGTACCGCCGGGCGCCCAGCCAAAGACGGCGCGAAACACGCGAATCAACCGGGCAGAGGCCTGCCCTTCCGCGAGGAGGAGGCCTGTGAGCGTGAACAGGGGAATCGCCGGAAGGTCATTCGACGTGAGCTGGTCGTATCCGCCGATCACGGCATTGGCGGCGCTGTCACCCTGCACGAGAAACAACAGCACAGCAGATCCACCGAGGAGCGCGAAAATCGGCATACCCAGCATCGCGGCGCCAATCAGGATCGCGATGCCCGGCCACCATGCCATCCCGGCGATCTGCTCGGGAGCGCTGGCCAGGCCGATGCCCGCGACGATACCAAGAGCCGCCACGAGACGACCCAACGGCGAAGACGCGGATCTCCAAACCAGCCGCAGTGCGATGAGCGCGAACGCGACGGGAAACGCCAGGTCCGCCGCCCAGACCGGAACGCCGAGCGCGATGGTCTTGCCGGACTCATAGTGGACCTGGAGCAGTCGACCACCAGCGACGGCGAGAACCACCGCCACAAGGGCGCCGACGAGCGCCGCACCGATCGCGGCGACGTTTCGTGCGCGCCCTGCCGGCAGCAGCGCGCCGGTGGCGAGCGAGAGCAGCTTGCCCTCGCGAGCCGCGACGGCGGCGCCCATCAGGCCCACCACCATCGTGAGGTGTTGCGTGAACGACGCGGAGCCCGGCACGCCGGTGTTGAACAACCGCCGCAGCACCACCTCCGAGAGCGGCAGGACGATGATGCCCAGGGCGGCGACGGCGACGATCACGTCTTCGGTGCCTTCGGCGACCGCCACACACCGCACGAGCGGCGGCCGGAGGCCGGCGGGCGTGCTCATCGCGCGGCTCTCGATCGCCGGAAGCTCTCGCGTTCCCTGACCGCCAGATCGAACACCTCGGGAGGGACCATGCCGCTCGGCGTCGTGGTCAATCGCTCTGCGGCGGCACGAAACTGCGCGGCGCCCGCGGCGTCAAGCGTGATCACGGTAAGGCCGGCGGATTTCATCTCGCCGATGGATTTCTGATCGAGCCCCGGAGCCTGCGCGAAGAGCTGTTTCTCCATGACGCCGGCGGCCGCGATCATCCTTACCCGATCCTCTGGCGAGACCTTGTTCCACGCGGTGTCGGTGATGATGGTCGCGCCGATGAGCGGCACCACACGGACGTCGAGCATGTACGGCGCGTCACGAAAGAACTGCAGCGCCAACGCAAATACCGGCGGGCTCGGCGCGGCGTCGATGGCGCCGGTCGGCAGCTTCAGTTGCTTGGGAATCTCTCCTGTGGCGAGCGGCACCGCGTGAAAGCCGTTCGCGGTGTACCACTGCGCCATTTCAGGGTCGCCCTGCGTCGTGTAGAGCTTCGCACGCTGCAGGTCAGCCACCGTTCTGATCGGTTTCTTCGAGAAGATCTGGATCCAGCCGGCATTGCCCCAGCTGAGCAGGTGAAACCCTTTTGCCTCGAGGCGCCGTGAGAGCATAGGCGTCAGCTTCTGTTGGACGTGGAGCAGCTCTTCGTCCGATTCGAAGAAGAATGGGATGCCAAGCACGTTGAAGCCCCGGTCGATTTCGGACAGGCCCGCAATCATCAGCATCGCGGCCTGCAGGCCGTCGATCGACATGCGCGCGATCGCGGATGACTCGCTCGGGATCGTGCCGGCAAACACCGTCAGCCTGATGCGATGGTCGGTGGCCGTGGCCCAGCTTGCGCCCATGGTGCGGAGCGCGGTGGTCCATGGCGAGTTATCCGGCGCAATCGTCCCGAGCTTGATCGTCACGGGCCCCGCAGCAGCCAGAGGTACGGCGACGGAGAGCGCGAGCACCGCGACGCAACGAAATGTTCGTTCGAACATGGCTTCCCCCTGGTTCGGCGCAACCGAACCGCTGTCATTGCAGAATCAGATCATCGATGTGCGCCAACAGGAGGCGCGCCCGCCGCTGCGTCAGAAGAATCACGAGACGATTGCCCGGGTCACGTTCAGGATCGACCGCCAGCGCCTGCTTCAACAGCCGCTCGAACTCGCCTCGATCCTGTTTGGCTTTCGCGATGCTCATCGCCAGGCTGACATACGGCCCCGGCGACAGGCCGTGCTGGAGCTCGACGGCGCGAGCAAAATGCTGGCGGGCGCGCGCTTCAGACCCGCCTAACGCGTCGCTTTGGCTCTCGATCGCGATCATCAGTTCATGGAGCGCGCCTCTGTTCCAGGTGTCGTCGAGGGCCAGCGCGCGTTCAGCGAGAGCCCGTACCATGGGCCAGTCGATGAGGAGCTCCGGCGTGTCCAGTCCTCCGATCGAGATCGCGGCGGCGAGCGACGACGCCGACCAGTAGAGCAGGGGCACGTGCGCCTTCTTCGCCCGCGGCAGAGCGCTGGCAGCTGCATCCCGCAGCCGCGCGGTCGTCCCGGGGTATCGCACCTCGAGCGCCCGCCAGCAATAACTCCGCGCCCGCAAGGCCAGCAGCAGGGCCCGCGCGTTCACGGTTCGTGACTTCTCGTAGTCGTCGAACTGCAGCGTCTCGGCGTCGGCCTGCACGAATCCGAAGGCGTATTGCGTAAACGCGCCGCAGGTGGCTGTGAGCAACGGCTCGTGCTTCGGCAATTGAGCCAGCAGCGACTCGTGGAGCTTGAGCGCAAACGGCAACGCCGCGGCGACCAGCGCGGGGTCGTTGTCGGAGGTGAACGTGTCGCCGGTCGACGCGAGAGAGCCGGCGACGCTCTTGAGTGCCATCGACCTCGCGGCGCCACAACTCGAGAGCACCACCGCGGCGGCGATGACGAGCGCGACGCGACCGCGACGTCCGACGAGATGAAGGTTGACCATGAGCGTATGCGCACTGTAGCGAGCTCAGGCGGTCATGTCCTGAGAACGGGCTGAGAAACTGTGAGTAGTGGGCACGGCGGGCGCCCGAAGGCTTGTAGAATCGGCGGTGCGATGAACCTGCCCGAGGTCTTCAACGTCGCCACGCACTTCGTCGATCGTCACATCGGCGAAGGCCGCGGCGCGAAGGTCGCCATCGAATGCGGCGACGAGCGCGTCACGTATCAACAGCTGCTGGAGCGCGTCAATCGCACTGGTAGCGCGCTGCGCGACCATCTCGGTGTCCGCCAGGAAGAGCGCGTCGCGCTGCTGCTGCTCGATACGCCGGACTTCACGAGCAGCTTCTTTGGCGCGATCAAAATCGGCGCGGTACCGGTTCCGATCAACACGCTGTGGAAGACCGCCGAGTATCGCTACGTGTTCAACGACTCGCGCGCCCGTGTGCTGATCATCAGTGCGGCGCTGCTGCCGGAGTTTGAGCGCATTCCCCGATCCGAGCTGCCCCACCTCGAACACGTGATCGTTTCTGGAGGCGGCGGATCGACCGGCGTCAATAGCGGATCTACCGGCGTGAATAGCGGATCTAAAGATCCGCTCTACCTGTTGCGAGCGGAAGGGTCCCCAGAGCTGGTGGCCGCACCAACCAGCAAGGACGAGGCCGCGTTCTGGCTGTATTCCTCGGGCAGCACCGGCGCGCCGAAAGCGTGCGTGCACCTGCACCACGACATGGTGGTGTGCGCCGAATCGTTCGCGAAGGGCGTGATGGGCATTCGGGAGGACGACCGTTGCTTCAGCGTGCCGAAACTGTTCTTCGCCTATGGCATCGGTAACGCGATGTACTTCCCGCTGGCGGTTGGGGCGACGTCGATTCTCTTCCCCGGCCCGCCACTGCCGGCCAATGTTTACGCGATGATCGAGGCGCACCGGCCAACGCTGTTCTTCTCGGTCCCGACCGGTTACGCAATGATGCTTTCGCACCCATTCGACTCGGCCGAGCGAAAACGCCCGGCCTCGCTCAGGGCAGGCCAGACCGATTTCGACTTGTCGACGGTGCGGCTCGCCGTGTCGGCGGGTGAATCATTGCCGGCGGCGCTATTCGAGCGATTCAAGGCGCGCTTCGGCGTCGACATCATCGACGGCATCGGATCCACCGAAACGCTGCACATGTTCATCGCCAACCGTCCGGGCGCCATCCGGCCCGGCTCGAGCGGCGTGATGGTGCCCGGCTACGAGGCGCGCATCCTCAATGACGATGGCCACCCCGTCAAGCGCGGCGACGTCGGTCATCTCTACATCAAGGGCGATTCAATCTGCGCGTGTTACTGGAACCAGCACGAGAAGACCAAGGCCACGATCAGCGGCGAGTGGATCCGGACCGGCGACACTTATTCGCAGGATGAAGACGGCTACTTCTGGCACGGCGGCCGATCCGACGACATGCTCAAGGTCGGCGGACTCTGGGTCAGCCCAACGGAAGTCGAGCACGTCTTGATCGAGCACCCCGCGGTCCAGGAGTGCGCCGTGATCGCGCGCGAAGATCGCGACGGCCTGGTCAAGCCGCACGCCTGCGTCGTGCTGCGGGCCGGCATCAGCGGCGACGACGAGCTGGCCGTTACGCTCCAGGGATTCGTGCGGCAGAAGCTCGCCGATTACAAGCGCCCGCGCTGGGTCGAATTCGTCCCGGAGCTGCCGAAAACAGCGACCGGGAAGATTCAGCGCTACCAGTTGAGAGATCGCCTGACCGCTCGTGGCTGACGAAACAGGCGACGCCGGCACCCTGCAGCCGTGGACCGGCCGTCAGAAGCTGCTCGTCGGGCTCGTGGCATCTACGGTGGTCCTCGATGGCGCCGACAACCAGCTGCTCGGCATCACAATTCCGGCGCTGATGGGCGAGTGGGCGGTGTCGCGCGCGGCGTTCGCGCCGGTGTTGGCCAGTGGACTGATCGGCATGCTGATCGGCGGCGCGGCGGCCGGTCTGATCGGCGATCGACTCGGGCGCAAACGGGCGCTGCTCGGCAGCGTCGTCATGTTCGGCGTGTTGACGCTCGCGGCCGCGGCGGCCAACGGCCCGATCGCCCTCGCGGTGTTGCGGTTCCTTGCAGGCCTCGGCCTAGGCGGCGCCATGCCTAACGCTGCGGCGCTGGCGGCGGAGTTCGTCCCCCGGAACCGGCGCGCATTAGCCGTGACGCTCACCATCGTGTGCGTGCCGGTCGGTGGCATCCTGGCCGCTGCGCTGTCCGAACCGCTTCTCCCCCATCTCGGCTGGCGAGGACTGTTCGCGCTGGGCGGCGTCGTGCCTGTCGTCCTTGCCGGCGTCTTGACGGTGGTGCTGCCGGAATCGCCGGTATTCATCGAAGCGCAGGCCAGGCAAGTTGAGCGCGCGTCGATCGGCGCGTTATTTGCGCCCGCGCTTCGCCGCGACACGATCGGACTGTGGATCGCGTTCTTTGCGAATCTCCTCGCGGTCTACTGCTGCTTCAATTGGGTGCCGGCGATGCTCGCGGGCGCGGGATTTGGCGCCACCGCAAGCCGCGGGCTGCTCGCCTTCAACCTGGGCGGCGTGATCGGCGCGTTTGGCGGCGCCGCCTTTGTGACGAGGTATGGATCGAGGCCGACGCTGCTGAGCCTGGCAGCCAGCGCTGTCGCGGTCGCGCTGGTCATGGCGGCGATGCCCATCGCCGCGTCGGCGCCGGTCGCCGCGATTGGCATGCTCGCCTTGCTCGGGTGCCTGTTGAACACCGTGCAGATCGCGATGTACTCGCTTGCGGTCCACGTCTATCCGACGTCGGTCCGCGCCACCGGCATCGGCTGGGCGCTGGCGTTCGGCCGATCCGGTGGAGTGTTCAGCAGCTACACCGGCGAATGGGCGCTCGCCGCCGGCGGCAGCGCGGCGTTCTTCGGAGTGATCGCCGCCGCGATGGCCGCCGTCTACGGCGCGCTGGCGACGGTGCGACGCCACATGCCGAGCGCTTTTGCTTCGCGGAACTGAAGTTCCGCGCTACGGACTCACCCGCGATCCCGTGCGGGCGGCTCGGGCGGGCGCTGTGGCTGCTGTTGCGAGAGCGCGGCGGCCCCCATCATTCCGCCCATGCCCAGCGATTCGACGGCGGAGCTCGGCACCACCATCAAGCCGCCCCGCTCCTTCAAGCCTTCGTACAACATGTTCATGGCGCGCAGTTGCAGCGCCACGGGGTTATTTTGATATGACAGCGATGCGGTCTCGAAGCTCTTGGCAATTTCCACTTCGGCCTGGCTCAGGATGACGCGCGCCTGCTTTTCGCGCGTCGCCTGCGCTTCGCGCGACATGGCATCCTGCAGCGACGCGGGAATGACGATGTCGCGCATGTCGACCGATTGCACGGTCGCGCCCCACGGGTTGGTTCGCGCGTCGATGATGCGCTGCAATTCCTCCTCGATCTGCTCGCGCCCTCTCAGCAGGTCAGCAAGCGAGGTGCGTCCGATGATGTCTCGCAGCGCGGTCTGCGCGGCCCAGCTCACCGCATTGCGATAGCTCTGCACCTCGAGCGCGGCCTTCTGGGGATCGTGCACCATCCAGAACAGCACGGCGTCAACGTTGACGGGAACGGTGTCGGCCGTCAGCGTCTGCTCCGCGGCAAACCCGGTGGTGACGACGCGCTGATCGATCCAGGCCGGGATGGTTTCGATGAACGGCACGATCCAGAAGAGGCCAGGTCCGCGCAGCCCGGCATACCGGCCAAGCCGGAACAAGACGGCGCGCTCCCATTGCGCCGCAACCTTTGGCGCCTGGCCGAGCACGTATCCGATGATGACGCCTGCCACGGCCCAGTAGGGGTTTCCGTCCAGTAGAGCGACGAGCCCACCCGCAAACGCCGGGATCGCGAACATGAAGAACGCAATCACGTTCACCGGACTGCCGGCCGAGTCACGGTCATCACGCCGCAAACCTAGTGAAGTCGCCACGCTACCCTCCCTGTTTGACTATCGATTGCTTCAGTTGCCGCATCACCTCGTCTGTCGAAAACCCGCGCGCAGACGCTTCGTCCAGGCAGCGCTGCACCAGCGCGCGCAGCTCCGGGTCACGCTGGCCGCGCTTCGACGGCGCGGCTGCGCCGCCGCTGGCGACGAACGTGCCGACGCCGCGGCGGGTCTGCAGCACGCCGGCGCGCTCGAGCTCGAGGTAGACCTTCGCGATGGTGTTGGCGTTGACCTTGAGGTCCACCGCCAACTCCCGCACCGTCGGTAGCTGGTCGCCGGGCGCCAGGCGCCCGTTGGCAATGGCGGCGCGAATGCCGCGCTCGATCTGCGCGTAGAGCGGCGTCGGGTGCCGGTGATCGAGGGTCAGAAACCCACTCATGCTGCGTTCTATTTTACTAGTATTATAGTACATGTCAAGATCCTTCTCTCCGCCAAGGCCAAGAGGCGAGCCTGACGATGAAGGTTTACTTTTGTCGTGCGAGATCTGCAGATCGCGAATTCCTTTGCGCTGAGTCGCCTTTCGGCTACAGTCGCGACCACAGATCCGGGCGCGACCGATGCCTCGTGGAGGCTTGAGAGACCGGGCAAGGTGGCGACATGCTCAGCCGCGGACTGTTAGAATGGGACTTAGGACAACTTGCCGATGCGCTCAAGCTGACCCCCGAGGAGGTCCGAACCTACTTCACCGACGGTCGCCGTGTTTCGTTCGTGCTTGAACGCCGACTTGCCAGGGAGGTGCCAATGGGCACACTGGCCCCTTCCGAGGGTGCAGGGTACGATCTGATGACTCTGCCGGCCGCAAGTGGGAAGTCCGTTCGATCTCGCGGGGAGGGATCTATTTTTGCCCGAGCTACATGGTGGGATCGGGACGTTGTTTTAATGAGCCGGGATTTTTCAGCAAGCTGGACGAGGTCGCTGGTTACGTGGTTTCCGATATTTCTTTGTTCCCCAAGGTCCCATACTGGATTGTCGAAGCCGCGGTTGTTCGCGATTGGTGGAACAAGGGACTGCTGGGGTCTTCAACTCAGATCTCCCGAGACAGAGCCCTTGCTCTTCTGCAGAAGGCATTGTGAATAATTGTGAATGAGTAATCAGCTCAGTTTCTTTGATACGCCAGTGGCTCAGCATCATGTGGGCGCGGGCTCTTTTGCCGAAGAGCTGGCGGAATTCACCTACTACGGAAAACGCACTGAGCTTTCGAGCACCAAAGCTGTGATTGATGGGGCGAAGCTACTCGACGTGCCGACCTTTACGAATGAGTTTTGGACGAGCCGTCAGCGGGCAGCGCATAGCATGCACGAGATTTCATACCGCGCATGCTTCAAGCCCCAACTACCACGATTCTTTATAGAGCGACTCACCCATCCCGGTGACCGCGTTTATGACCCGTTTATGGGGCGAGGTACGACGGTCCTCGAAGCGGCTCTACTGGGTCGTCGGGCGGCTGGTTGTGACGTGAATCCATTGAGTGCAGTTCTTGTTTCAGGGAGATTACAACCGCCAACAATGGCGCAGGTCGAGAGTCGATTGAAGAACCTCGAGTTATCTGGTCGTATCGATGTTCGAGAGGACCTGTTAGTTTTTTATCACCCAGAAACGCTAAAGGAAATCTGCGCGCTGAGAGCCTATCTCCTGAAGCGAGAAGCGTCCGGCACGTTAGACTCTATTGATCGTTGGATTCGCATGGTGGCCGTCAACCGCCTCACCGGGCATTCGACGGGGTTCTTCTCGGTATATACCCTACCGCCGAACCAAGCCGTTTCCGTCGATGGACAGCGGAAGATTAACGCGAAGCGTCAGCAGGTACCATCACGCCGCGACGTGAAGCGAATCATCGCAAAGAAGACTGCCTCTCTCTTAGCGGACGCGACACTGCGACCCGGCGGCAGCTTGTCGCTTATGGGGACGATGCGATGATCCTGACAGGAAGGGCAGCCGATACGCCGGCCTTGCCGGAACGGGCCGTTGATCTCGTTGTGACATCTCCTCCGTTTCTCGACGTTGTGGACTACGCGGGTGATAACTGGTTGCGAGGCTGGTTCTGCAACATCGACCCCAATTCCGTAACGATCACAATAGCGAAACGCCTAGAGGATTGGCGAAACGCGATGGCTGAGGTATTCCTTGAACTATTCAGGGTTCTCAGACCCGGCGGTCACGTTGCTTTTGACGTCGGCGAGGTTCGTGGTGGCAAGATCAGACTCGAAGAAACCGTGATACCAGCGGCCGCATTGGCTGGTTTTTCCGCAGATCTGATCCTAATAAACTCTCAGATTTTCACCAAGACAGCAAACTGCTGGGGCGTCACCAACAACTCTAAGGGAACGAACTCGAACCGCATCGTCCTTCTCCGCCGCCCAGAATAGCCCTGATGCCAGGTTGAGTATCATGCGGGAGGTCCCGTTCGTAATCTTGACGTCTGAGATGATCGATGATGCGACGCGATTAGTCCCCGCCGCAGCGGTTCATCGCACCACCGCGTCGAAGATCGACACGCTAACGGGACACCTGGGCGAGTTGGCGTTCGCGCAGTATTTCTTTGGGGACTGGCAAAGGCACCAGGTGGGGCAGAATAAGGGGGAAGCGGACTTCCCTGATATCGAGGTCAAGACTTCTGCGTTCCCATTCCGCGAGACGCTTAACCTACTGGTTCGCGAAGACTACGCTAAGAAGCGGAAGCCCCCTTTTTACGTGCAGGTTATCGTCGCCGTCGATTCGCCCAAGGCCGACCGTATTAAAGCGGGAGCACTCGCTCACATCTGCGGCTATGCGAGTGCCGACGAAATCGACCTAGGTCCCTTGAAGGACTTCGGTAGTAAGTTCGGCGGGCGGGGTGGTTACAGATGTCACTACATCATGATTCGAGATCTACATCCGATCGAAGAGTTCAACGATGCCTATCGCCGTCATCGTGCGAGCCAGAGTGGAAAAGAGTAGGTCCTGTGGAAAATGATGCGCGACGCTTCTGCAGTTCGATCCATAGACCGAACACTGGGCTGCGGTTGCTCACTCTGCGGCGACGCGTGGCTGGATCGGCGGCCGCCAAGTGTGAGATTGTGGTGAGAGAGCCCTTCGGCCGAGCCCTCATTTATGAACAGATCCAAGCTGATTCTCTTCCTACTCGCGCCGGCAGCGCTGACCGCCGTCCTCGCGGCCCAGCGCGGCGGCACGCGGCTCTCGCCCGGGCAGGAGTGCCCGCCCGGCACCACCGAGGTCAGGCCGGGCAGCTGCCAGGCGCCGAGCGAAACGCCGCCCAGCATCCTCGATTACCGGCCGCGTTCGACGCTGGTGACGGCCGAGCACAAGGTGCCCAGGTCGAAGTTCCCGTCGATCGACGTGCACGGGCATCCCGGATCGCTCACCACCGCCGAATCGATCGATCGCATCGTCTCGGTGATGGACTCGCTCAACTTGCGGATGATGCTCGTGGCCGAGAACGTGTCGGGCCAGCGGCTGACCAGCACGATGGCGGCGCTCAATGCCTCGCCGCACAAGGATCGCTTTCGGGTGCTCGCCGGCATCGACTTCCGCAATGTCGGACCGGGCTGGGGCGAGCGCGCGGCGAAGCAGCTCGAAGCCGATCTCAAGGCCGGCGCGATCGGCGTCGGCGAGGTGGGCAAGCAATTCGGCCTGCGGACCACCAAGCCTGACGGCTCCCGTCTGAAGGTCGACGACCCTGAGCTGGATCCGTTGTGGGCGGCCTTTGCGCGGCTCGATGTTCCGGCGTTCATCCACACCGCCGAGCCGCAGGAGTTTTTCCAGCCGCAAGACTACAAGAACGAGCGCTGGCTCGAGCTGTCGTTGTTCGCGGACCGGCGGAACAACCAGCCCGGCCAGGTCACGTTCGAACAGCTGATGACCGAGCGCGACAACATGTTTCGGAAGCATCCGAAGACGCGGTTCGTCGCCGCGCACTTCGGCTGGCACGCCAACGACCTTGCGCGCGCCGCCAAGATGCTTGACGATTTCCCGAACGTCACGATCGAGGCCGGCGCGATCCTGTACGACCTCGGCCGACAGCCTCGCGCGGCGCGCGACTTCTTCGTGAAATATCAGGATCGGATCATGTTCGGGAAAGACTCGTTCCAGCCCGAGGAGTATCCGTACTACTGGCGCGTGTTCGAGACCGCGGACGAATACTTCGATTACTACCGCGACTACCACGCCTTCTGGAAGCTGTACGGCATGGCGCTGCCGGACGACGTGCTGAAGAAGGTCTATTACAAGACAGCGCTGCGCGTCTTCAAGGGGCTGCCGCAGGCCGGCTGGCCGCAGTAGAACACGAGAAGCTCTTCTCGTCGTCCAGGCTGCCGGTGCCGTTGTACACCGCGCGCTGCGGATACACACACAACGGCCGCGTGCGCGAAACCACTCCCGCGGCTGATACCTTTCGCGCGATCACACGCTCGGGCGCCTGGCCCTTCACGACCCAGTCGTCGATCACCGACGTCCAGTCGACGGTGTCGGGGCCCGGACCGCCGGCGCAGTGCAGCACGCCCGGCATCATGAACATGCGCGCGAAGTCGCGCACCCCCGGATCGCGCGCCTGCACCTGCTCGTAATACTTGATGGTGCCGAGCGCCGTCAGCGCAGGATCCGACCAGCCGTGCCAAATCACGAGCTTGTGTCCCTTGGCCTTGAAGGCGTCGAGGTTGGGATCGGTGGCATTCAAGATCGACCCCGCCTGCGCGGTTTCCTTTCGGAAGTTCGAGAAGTCGTAGCGGCTGTAGTCCCACGCCGGATCGTTGAAGATGAAGTACTTGAACATCTCGGTGCCGAACGCGTAGCGCAGGCTCGGCGCTTTCTGCATCGCCACCAGCGGATTGGGCCCGATGATCCACGATGGCCACCCTTGCGCGTCGCCCTCGCCGCCGACCGGCTGACCCGGAAAGATCAGGCCGTCTTTGTTCCTGGTCTCGCCATAGATTTTTTTCAGCGTCGCCTTCTGCGCATCGCTGATGCCGCTCAACGCCGCGACGTCGACCTGGCACTGGCGCGGGTCCTCGATCAGCCCGTCTTTGGCACCATCGATCGCGTCGCACTTGTCGACAATCTGGCTCTCCACGCTCTTCAGGGTCTCGCTGGAGAACGGGGCCGTCGCGAGGCCGCCCGGATCGGGGTACGCCGCCTGCATGTCTTTGATGAACTGCGCGCCGATGCCGAGAAAGTCGTAGGCGGGCGCGCCGGCTACGATGCCGTCGAAGTCGTCCGGGTAGCGCTGCGCTTCCATCAGCGCCTGACGTCCGCCGTTGGAGCAGCCGTTGAAGTACGAGCGCGTCTGATCCGATCCGTAATGGCTGCGGATGATCGCCTTCGACACTTCGGCGACGCGGTGCACGGCGAGATGGCCGAAGTTCAACTGCCGTTCGAGATCGTTGAGCGCCCAACTGGCGATGGTCATCCCGGCTTGATGGCCGGTGTCGGTGCCGACGGTGGCGTAGCCGGCATTGAGCGAGCCGCGCGCCTGGTTGTCGATGCCGGCAACGAACCCGCCGCCGCCGCCCATCATGAACTTCTGGTTCCACGAGTCCGGAAGCAGGAGGGTAAAGCGGATTTCCTTGCCGGCGACGCCGTTGACACGGCAGTGCGCAACGCGGAGAGCCCCGGTCGCTGCTGCCGGCACCGCGACTGCTTCGGTCACCCTCACATCGGGCAGCTTGAGCGCGGCCAGTTGTCCGCACTCGCCGGGCGCCTCATTCTCCAGGGCCGACACCGATGACGGCGGCTGGCCGCCGAACAGGACGATGGTGATGCAGGCGGCGAACAAGCGGGCGGATCGCATGGGCAGCTCCTCAAGGCGGGGACATCGCGGAACTAAAGTTCCGCGCTACGTTCCGCGCTACGACTATTGCATCGCGGTGCCGGTGGCGCGCGCGCGTGCCATGGCTGTCACTGACGGCACCCGGTTCGGGGTGCGCTGCAGCGACAGCTCGAGCGCGGCAATCGCTTCGGTGTTCCGTCCCGCCTCGATCAGCATCTCGCCGTAGAACTCGGGCGCGGGCTTGATGGGATCGGGCGGTCCCGACGGCGCGCCCAGCGTGAGTTCGATCTCCATCGCCTCTTTCGCAAGGCGCAACGCGTCGTCCCTCTGCCCCCGTCCGAACTTCGACAACGCGGCGATCTGCTTTTCCATGATCGCAACGGGCTTGCCGCTGAGCGCGTTGGCGTTGGGCCCGGCTTCGGCCTTCTCGCGCGCCTGTCGCAGCATCATTTCGGCCCGATCGGCGGTGGCGAAATCACCGAGCTTCGCGGCACTGTAGCCCGCAATGAAGATCCAGGTGTTGCTGCCCGAGTAGCCGGCCGTCGCCATGCCCGGCATGTTCGCGTGAGCAGGATCGGCCGCCGCCGGCGTGGCCGGCTCGAGCGCGATTTTCTCCCACTGCCCCGTCTCGAGAATGACCCGCGCGCGCATGCCGAGGTAACCATCGCGGACGCCGCGGTTGCCGGCGTTACGATCCGCTGCCAGTTTCGCCGACTCCACGTTCTGCTTGGCCTCGTTGATGTTGCCGAGCATCAGGTTGGCGTACGTCAGCCAGCCGAGCGTGTGGAAGTCTTCGCGGCCTTCGGCCAGCTTCATCCGCGCGTTGAGATCGGCCGCGGCCTTGTAGGCGGCGGTGTTCGACGTCCGCACGTCTTCCCACATCCCGCGCTGAACGAAGATGTGCGACGGCATGTGGAGCGCGTGCGCCGCCGACGGCGCGATGCCCGCATAGGCGCGCGCGGCCGGAAGCGCCAGCGGCGCGTGATCCGGGTCGTCGAACGCATGGATGATGAAATGCGCGGCGCCGGGATGCTTCGGATTGTCCTTGTAGACCTTCTCGACGATCGACGCCGCAAGGGCCTGGCGCCTGAACCCGCGGTCGGCCGGCCGGACGGTGCCGAGCAGCGACAGCGCGTACCACGTCGCGACCTCGTGATCCTCCGGCCACTGTGCATACATGGCGGCCATGGCATTCGAGTAGGCGTTGTCGCGTGCCAGCTTGTCGCCCGGCGAGTAGTACAGAGGGTCGATCGCCTGGAGGAACGCCTTCTCTTTGGGCGTCTTCACCTTCGCAACGCGCGCGTCGAGCGTCGGCGCGATCTTCTCCAGGATTTTCTTGGCGGCTTCGGTGTCCTGCTGCGCCCACAGCGGATGGTTGTGGCTCATCGCTTCGCCCCAGTACGCCATCGCGAAGTTCGGATCCGTCTTGTGCGCGCGCTGAAACGCCACGGCGGCTTCGTCGAACTGGAAGCTATGAAGGTTCTTCACGCCTTCGAGGAACGCGGCCTGCGCCGCCGGCGCGCCTGATGTCGGGAACGTGATCTGCCCGAGCTCTTGCGAGTGAATCGGCGCCGCAATGGCGAGAAGCGTAGCGACCAGGGACAAGCGGACAGTGGCCTTCATCATGGGTTCCTCCGAACGGAATCGACCGAGGGTAACACTTGACCGGCGCGAGACAGCCCTTGACATCTGATGCGTGATGCGTGATGCTAGATGCGTGAGGACTACCTTGGAAATCGACGATGACGTGCTGCTGGCGGTCAAGGAGATCGCGATCGCGCATGGCCTGACAGCGGGCAAGGTCCTGTCGGGCCTGGCTCGAAAGGGACTCGAACCGCCGAAGCGGACTGCGAAAGTTCGAAATGGCGTGCCGTTGCTGCCGCCACGGCCGGCGGGCTCAGCGCCTCTTACTGTCGAACTGATTAATCAGCTGCGGGATGACTGACGGTGATTGCGTTGCTCGACGTCAGCATTCTCGTGGCCCTCTTCGATCCGGGTCACGTTCATCACGAGATTGCCCACGACTGGTTCGACGAGCAGCGTCGAGAGGGATGGGCCACCTGTCCGCTGACGGAAAACGGCTTCGTGCGCCTGGCGACCAGCCTCGTCTACGCCAGCCCGCCGCATCGGCCCGTTGAAATCGTTCAACGGCTGGCGACGCTCCGCCGCAGCGGCCGGCATCACTTCTGGCCCGACTCGCTTTCGCTCGCCGACGAGCGGGTGTTCGCGCCGTCGCTCGTCCGTGGCCACAAACAAATTACAGACGTCTACCTGCTCGGCCTTGCAGCGGCGAACCACGGCACCCTGGCGACATTCGACCGGTCGATTTCAATCGGCGCCGTCAAAGGCGCGACCAGGTCAACCCTTCAGGTGATTACCGCTGTTCCAGAGGGATCCAGGTCTGAGGATAGGTAGGACCGGTGTAGTCCGCCCGCGGGCGGATCAAGCGGTTGTTCGCCAGCTGCTCGAGCACGTGCGCCGTCCAGCCGCTGATGCGGCTGACCGCGAAGATCGGCGTGTAGAGATCGATCGCTATCCCCATCGTGTAGTAGGTCGACGCGGAATAGAAATCCACGTTCGGATAGAGCTTCTTTTCTGACTTGATGAGCGCCTCGATGCGCTCGCTCATCTCGAACCACTTGGTGTTGCCGACTTTCTGGCCCAGTTCCTTCGACATCTTCCGCAGGTGCGTGGCACGGGGATCCTCGGTGTTGTAGACGCGGTGGCCGAAGCCCGAGATCTTTTCCTTCCGGGCCAGCTTGCCCTTGACGTACGCGTCGATGCGCTCGGGTGGCGCGTCCTGGCCGATCTCGATCAACATCTTCATCACCTCGGCATTGGCGCCGCCGTGCAGCGGCCCCTTGAGCGTGCCGATGCCGGCGACGATGGCGGAGTGGATGTCGGTGAGGGTGGCGGCCGCGACCCGCGCGGCGAAGGTCGACGCGTTCAGCTCGTGGTCGGCGTGCAGCGTGAGCGCGATGTCCATCGCGCGGACGTAGGTGGCGTTGGGCCGGTCGCCGAACAGCATGTAGAGGAAGTTCGCGGCGTGGCCCATCACCGGGTCGGGCGCAAGCGGCCCGCCGCCCGCCTGCATGCGGCCCCACGTGGCCACCAGGCTGGCAATCTGCGCGGTCAGCCGTACTGCCTTCCGGTACGACGCCGCCTGCGAGTTGTCCTGGGCATCGGGGTCGTAATGCCCGAGCGCGGAGGTCAGCGTCCGCAGCGCATCCATGCTGTCTCCCGGGGCCCCCAGCGCGGCACCCGCGCTGGGGTGGGAGGGCGGCAGCATCTTCATCAGCCGGAGAATCGGCTCCGGCAGCGGCCGGGCGGCGGCCAGCTGCGATTGCAGGTCGCCGAGCTCAGCCCGATTTGGCAGGCGGCCATGCCACAGCAAGAAGCACGTCTCTTCGAAGGTCGCGTTGCGCGCCAGGTCGTGAATGTCGTGCCCGCAATAGGCCAGCACGCCGCGATCGCCGTCGAGAAAACAAATGCGCGACGAGGTCGCGACGACATCCTCGAGCCCGCCCTTGGGTTTTGCCTCTACCGCCATGCATCGATTCTACAGCGCCATTCGTCACCACACTCGAACCTTCGTTTGTCCGGCCGCCGTTCAAGCCGGGCCCGGCGTCTGTGCTAGCGTCAACACGGGGCGCCGGCATTCTCGAGCGGGCGAAGCTGCCTGTCACGTGGTCCAACACCAGCAACGTCGCGTGGAGCGCCGAGGTCAAGGGACGGGAACGACAACGGCATTCTGACGGTGTCTGACGCGGCGACGGGCAAGGAAGTTTACAAGGCGCGCGCCGGGCACGCTCTTCATACGGACGCAGACGCGGTTGTACCGGATCGGGCGGACATCGCGGAACTAAAGTTCCGCGCTACGCCGACGGTCGAAAGACCCGCCTCTACCTCAATCTGCGCTAAGCTGAGCCGTCCTGAGGAGGGCCATCCCCTATGGCGAGCGAACAATCGTACAAGAGCCACACGCGCTGGCTTCCGGCGTTTCACTTCTTCGCAGTTCCGGTCCTGCTGATCAACACGCTGAACGCGATCCGGCACCTGTACAACGACCCAACGCGCAGCACGGCGTTCCAGGTGCTGGTGGCGGCCGCGATCCTCACCACGTGTTTCCTCGCGCGGATCATGGCGCTGACGGCGCAAGACCGGTTGATCCGCCTCGAAATGCGGCTGCGGCTTGCGGGGTTGCTGCCGCCGGATTTAAACGCACGGTTCAACGAGCTGACCCGGGCGCAGCTGGTCGCGCTGCGCTTCGCCAGTGACGCCGAGC
The DNA here is from genome assembly GCA_030650395.1 of Acidobacteriota bacterium. Lineage (GTDB taxonomy): Bacteria > Acidobacteriota > Vicinamibacteria > Vicinamibacterales > UBA2999 > 12-FULL-67-14b. Next base: position 19,750 of record JAUSDY010000112.1, read on the forward strand.
TGCCGGACCTGTGCCGCACGGCGCTCAACGAGAAGACCTCCCAGCGTGACATCAAGAAGATGATCAAACGTTGGGAGGCCGATCACATCAGGGTCTGACCCCGTCAGCGGCTATGGCTGCTGCGTCGCGGTCTTGCGGCCGGCGAGCTGCTCTTTCAGCACCGGTTCCAATCACCGCGCCCATCGTCGGCACGCCGACGACCTTGCCGAGGCCGAGCGCCTTGAAGCCGGCCGGGAACATCTTCGGCATCCGACGCCGATCGCTCGTTCTGTATCACCACCATCGGGCCGTAGAAGTTCTGCGGCCGCGGCTGCTGGAAGCCGGCATCGCGGCCCATGGTGTATTGATACTGGCGGCCGGCCAGAATGCCGAGCAGCTCCTGATCGATTCCGCCGCCGCCGTTGAAGCGCTGATCGATGACGAGCGCCCGCTTGGTGCGATTCGCCGCCAGATCGAGCTGGAACTGCCTGAGTGAGGGCGCAGCCATGGCGCGGATGTGCAAGTAACCAAACTCGCCGTTGCTCGCCTTGCTCACCATCTCGCGGCGATCGCTTACCCAGCGGGCGTACTGAAGATCGCCAAAGGCGGCGCCGCTGACCGGTGTGATCGTCACGTCCCAGGCGCCTTCCTTCGCCGGCTTGTCGTTGATCAGGAAGTGGAACTTCTGACCAGCCGCCAGCGTGAAGCGCTGCCAATAGTTGTCGCTCGTTTTCAGGTCGCGATCATCGACGGCGATGATGAAGTTGCCTTCCTTGATCTTCAGGTAGTCCCGATCGGCGGGGCCATCCTTGTAGAGGCGTCCGACTTTGTAGAAGCCCGAGGCGTCGGCGACGACGTCGAAGCCGGGGTGGCGCGTTTGTACCGGGCGCTCGCCGGTGGCCGGCCCGCCGCTGACACCGGTGTGCGAGGCGTTGGGCTGGCCGATCATCATCATCATGACGGTGTGCAGCTCGTCTTGATCGACCAGGTAATCGAGCAGCGGCTCGTAAGTGGCCTTGAGCGCGTCCCAGTTGGCACCGTGCATCTTGGCGTCGTAGAAGCGGTGCTTCATGAACTGGTCGCACGCGCCGCTTCGGTGTATGTCGCGCCGTCGCTCCTGGCCCCTGCGGCTGCCGCCGCGGGCGAGCGCGAGCACGCGCTGATGCTCGTCAAGCGCGCCTGGGCCGAACAGGACCCATACTTCTTGTTTGCAGCCCGATTTAATCCCTCTTATCGGTGGTTCCACGATCAGCCGGAGTTCGCCGAGATGCTCCGCGAGATGGATGATGCGCGCCGCGAGGGCTGACCGTGACCGATCCCACAGTACGGTACTATTCGTCCTGCATGGTTCGCTGGCAGAGCCTCATCGAGGACGAATGGGCCGAGTGGTATCGGCTCACGCCCGCGCAGCGGTGGCTGGAGAGCGAGAAGCTGTGGCAGACCTATCTGTGGCTCGGAGGGTCACTTGATCCCGAACCCGATACGCAAAGTCCTTTCTTCGAT
>JAUSDY010000114.1 GCA_030650395.1 Acidobacteriota bacterium
GATCTGCAGACGCGCGCGCAGGAAGCGATCGAAGCGCAGGCGACCAGGGGCGAGCGCGACAAGGCGGCGCAAGCGGCGGTGGCCGCCGCGCGCAAGATGTTCGAGAGCGGCGACGGTCCCGGCGCGATCGCGCAGCTCGAAGCGTTTACGCCGAAGCACGATCTGGTCTCGGCGTTTCTCGCCACGCTCAAGGGCGAAAAAGTTCCGGAGCCCGAGTTCGCGGGTGCGGCGGGCGGCGAGACCGCGCATATTCTTCGCGGGGCGCGCGGGGCGACCGAGGATCTGCCGGCGCGGCGGAACATGCTGATCGCCGTGAGCTCGTTTGCGGTGATCCTGATCGCGGTGATGGCGATTTATCGCCCGTGGGAAAACGCGGCGCCGTCGCTCACCGAGTCGCCGGGGGCTCTGGGCTCTGCCGGCCCGCTCAACGCGATCAATTTGCCGCCTCCCATACCGGCTCCGACGCCCCCGGTAGTGACGGCGCCGGTCGTTGAGGCCACCGATCCGAACGGGCCCGATCTGACCAAGGCGTACGACGCGATCAAGAACAATCGCCTCGACGACGCGGTGCGCCTGGCTTCAGTGATCCGCAAGCGCGATGCGAAATACGCAGGGCTCGCGGGGTTGCTGCTGGCGATCGACAACCAGCGCGCGTTCGAGGTGAAGCAGAAAGAAGCCGCCTCCGCTGCGGCTGCCGCGTCGCTTGCCGCGGCGAATGCACCTTCTGCTGCGCCGGCGAAGCCGTTGTCGGATCCGGTTGAGCCCGCGCCTTCGCCAACGGCGCCCGTTGCATCGGTGCTCCCAGGCGGTGGGTTTGTGGTGGAGAGCGCGCCCACGACGCCGCTGCTGCGCGGTCAAGTCGAGCGGCCTGCGATCGAGGCCGCGATCAGAGAATGGTCGCGCGCGGTCGGCACGATGAACATCGCAACCATCAGCAACGTTCGCAGCTTCGACAAGAAGCAGGCGCAGAACTGGCAGGACACCTACAAGATCTACAAGGCGATCGAGATGAGCGTGAAGCTCACGGACGATCCCGAAGTGAATGAGAAAGACGAAGCGGTGGTCCCGGTCCAGGAAACGCTGATCGTGACGCAGAAGAATGGCATCAAGCTGACGCAGACGAGAACCGAGAAATACCGCCTGCACAAGATCGGCGATAAGTGGCGGTTGCTGCCGCCGTAGCGGCGCCGCGAATCAAATGACGAGCCTCACGCCGGTCAACCCCATGTGGCGATCGGTGGACCAGCACACCGAGATGCGACGGCTTGTCATGACGGCGAGGCCGTGGGCGTCGGCCAGGGTGAGCGGTTGATCGTTGAACTTTCTGAGCAGCGTGCCGGCGTGCGACAGCGCGTCGGCGTCGACGGGTTCAATGGCCAGGACGGGGAGCGTCGCGACGAAGTTCAGGAACTCGAGCGCCCTCCGCTGGTCGTAGCGGCGGAGGAACCAGCCGTGGCCTTCGGCGACGACGAGCGCGGACGTGACCAGGGGTGGGGGGTCCGAGAAGAGCCGCCGGAACAGCGGATGGTGGCTGTCGGAGCGGTCGAGAAACGCGATGAAGGCTGCGGTATCGACGTAGGCTTCAGTCTTTCGAGCCATAGACGATCTCGTCGACGGTCTGGCTCGAGTTCGGGTTGCCGGATTCGACCAGCCCCGCGTACCGCATCCATGGCGCCTGGCTCCTGGCGGGCAGGCCGAGGCGGATCGTGCGCCGCACGAACTCCGCGACCGAGATCCCCATCGCCTTCGCCTCGCGTTTGACCAGTTCGTAGTCGTGCTTGTCGAGGCTGATCTGCGTTCGAATCATGTTATCACTATCTTATTTGATGATAACACAAAACTGCCTGCACCCAG